>NZ_JBFTEF010000005.1:0-434736 GCF_041023745.1 Massilia sp. X63 | reverse complement strand
CCCATCCCGAACAGGACCGTGAAACGACTTTGCGCCGATGATAGTGCTGCAACCAGTGTGAAAGTAGGTTATCGTCAGGCTAGTTATATGAAAAACCCCACCAGGTGATCCTGGTGGGGTTTTTTGCTTTGTACAAAGCAAAGCCCGCCGCCCGGATGCGCACTGCGCATCCTTGGCCTGGATGGGCTTTGTTGCGTTTGCACGCTTCTATTTGTGTTCGCCGATCAGGCAAACCTCAGCACTGCTCGACGGGATTGGGCCCTGGCCTGCGCCGGGGCGACGGGAGGACTGCCGCTTGGCTGCGGCAAGCATGCATGCAGGCGTAAAAAAAGCGGGGCTGGCGCCCCGCTTCTCATGCGCGCTGGTCGCTCATACGCCCCACAGCACATCGGTATGCTGGTCGCGGGCCGAACGCAGCATTTCCAGCAGCGGATAGGCACGGGTCGGGAAGGTGACGACTTCGATCTTCTCGTGTTCGTTGTCCTCGGTCTCGCCATGGTGGGCCTGCACGTCACGCTCGACCTGTTCGGAGATCTGGTGCTTTTTACTTTCTTCGATCTCGCCCTCGAGCAGGGCCACCGCACGCGGTGCTTCTTCTGCGGTAATGACACCGCGTTCTGTATCCTTGTGCAGCAAATCCAGGATGCGCTTGGCGTGCTCCTGGTACATCAACACTTCGGGATACGATTTACATTTGAATGTAATCAACATAGCTGTGCCCATTGATTTGTTAGTGATTAAACGATAACACGAGTTGGAAATGCTTTCATCCCGCGCACGCACTTAGAACCGGTACCGGGACAGGTTCTCAGGACCTAACTCCGCCGCCTGCGCAAGAGCCAGGAAGCCCCCAGCGCCGCCAACACGGCGGCAGCGGCGAACGCGGCGCCGATCGCGGTCTTGTCCGACCAGCTGGATGCCAGCGAAGCCAGGCACCAGGCCAGGCCGCCCCACGAGAGACTGTTGAGCATCTGGAGGATCGAGGTCAGGAAATCGCCCTTGCCGCGCGTCGTGAAGTCGCTGCGTGCCGCCGGACGCCCGCACCAGTGCGCAGTGAGGGCAGCCGCGCACACCGCGCCGCCGACCGTGAAGACGGCCGCCAGGCCGGTCGCCGGCGTGCGCAGCGCCAGCCAGGTCATCGGGATGAATACGATTGCGAGCGGCGGCAGGATTGCCGCAGCGAGCTTGGCCAGCAAGATCGTGTGCTCCGGCGCCGGCGCAAGGCGCAGCAGGTCGGGGGCGTCTTCGGCCGACACGACGATCCAGGCCAGCGAGGCAGTCAGGGAACTGCACAGCAAGGTCAGCGCCACCGCAAGCATGGGCAGTTGCGCCTCGCTGCGTCGGAAGACGATGAAGCACAGCGGCAGCAGATAGATCAGCTGCAGCGCCACCTGCGAAATCAAGTGCGGGTCGCGCAGGATCAGCCGCCATTCTTTGGCCAGCACGGTCCCGAACAGGCTGCGTCCGAAGCGATAGCGCACGCCGCCCGCCGGCCGGCGCGACACCACGATCGATGACGCGGCCTGCTGCAGGCCGCTGACGAAGAAGCGGTGCGTCCGTGCGGCCGTGAAGACGAAGGCAGCCAGCGCCAGCGCGACGATGCCGAGCAGCGGCAGCGGCTCGCCCAGCAGCGCGCGTCCCGGCCACCACAGCGGGCTGCGGAGGCCCAGCGGGCCATCGGACGCGAAAGCGCGCGCGAAAGCCGCTGCCGCGCGCGCCTCCATCGAGGACGAGAACTGCATGAACAGCTGCGACAGGATGAAGATCGCAGCGCCGGCCAGGGCGCCGAGCACCTGCGCGACGACGCGCGTGCGGCGCGCGCCCAGGATCCGCACCAGGCCGAGCGTCAGCAGCATGGCGGCACAGGCAACCAGGGTGGCGGTGCCGAGCACCACCGGCCAGACCGCCAGCCAGCGCAGGTGGCCGAGCAGCGCGCCTGCATGCGCGAACGGCGCCAGGAAGAACAGGTAGAGCGCGGCCGTGCTGGCCGCAACCGTGGCCAGGCGCACCGTGAAGATGCTGTGCGAGGGCAGCGGGGACGACAGCAGCAGGTCGAGGTCGCCCCGTTCGAACAGCGCCAGCACGCTCGTGTGCAGCGCCGTGGACAGCATGAAGCTCATGCAGCCGAACAGCAACGCGCTCACCGCCACCAGCACCCGCGGATCGCCTGCATCGATGCCGGCCGTGCGCCGGACCACGAAGAAGGCGATGAGGTGCAGCCCCAGCCACGCCAGCGCGACGGTCGCCAGCCCGGCCAGTCCGGGTCGCCGCGGCGGCTTGTCGCTCTTGCCCGGCTTGCCGGAGCCTGCGCCGTACCAGAGCAGCCGCAGCTCGTGCCGCAGGAGCCAGCCGATGCTGCCGGGCCGGCCCTTCATGATGGCGCAGTCAACTGCAGGAACACGTCCTCGAGGCTGGCGCCGCTGGTGCGCTCGCGCAGTTCGGCCAGCGTGCCTTCCGCGATCAGGCGGCCCTGGCGGATGATCCCGATGCGTTGCGCCAGGCGCTCGGCCACTTCGAGGATGTGGGTGGTGAGGATGACGGTGCCGCCCTTGGCCACGTGCGAGAGCAGCAGGTCCTTGACCTGGCGCGCCGCGGCGGCATCGAGTCCGGTCAGCGGTTCGTCGAGGATAAGCAGTTCGGGATCGTGGATCAGGGCGCCGGCCAGCGCCAGCTTCTGCTTCATCCCGCGCGAAAAACCTTCGGTGAGCTCGTGCGCGTGCGGGGTCAGTTCCAGCCAGTCGAGCAGTTCGCGGGCGCGCGGCTCGGCGTCGCCCGCATCCACGCCCCACAGGCCGGACACGAACTCCAGGTATTCGGTGGGCTTGAGCTTCCCGTATAGCATGGGGTCGTCGGGCAGGTAGGCCAGCCTGCGCTTGGCTTCGCGCGGCGCCTGCGCCAGGTCGATGCCGAACACCTCGATGCGGCCGGCGTCCGGCGCCACCAGCCCGGTCACCATGCGCAGCGTGGTGGTCTTGCCGGCGCCGTTGGGGCCGAGCAGGGCATACAGTTCGCCGCGCCGCACCTCCAGGTCGAGCCCATCGACTGCCGGGCGGCCGAAGGACTTGGACAGGCCGGAAGTGCGCAGGGCCGGCACGGCGTCGCTCGTCATTGCGGCGCGAACGAGCTGAGGAACTGCTCGGTCTGCTCGGGCGGCACGGCGCCGGGCTTGCCGACCACGATCACCTGGTACATGCGGGCGCCCTTGGCCACGAAGCGGCCCACCAGGCGCACCGGGCCGCCGTTGCCCTTGCCGACCGCGTCGACCTCGAGCGTCGCGCCGCCGCCCGGCGCGCCATCGGCAGCGGCGCTGTCGGCGGCGCCGATGTTACGCAGCAGGGCCTGGCGCATGGCGGGCAGGGTGGCCCGGGCCAGCGCGGGGTCCGGCGCCACCGCGGTAGCGACGGCGAAGGTCGTGCCTTCCACTTCGGCCGCGGTCATCGTCATGTCGACCCGGATGCCGCCCAGGTCGACGCTGCGGGTGTGGGTCGAGGGCTTGGCCGGGAACATCACCTTGAAACTGCCGTCGCCGCTGGTGTAGTCGCGCCAGTTGTAGGTGGGCGAGCAGCCCGCCAGCGCGGCGGCCGCAACAAAAGCGGGGATGAGTTGTTTGATGTGCATGCCACGATGGTAGCAGGAGCGCTGCCCTCTGCCTACAACCCAGGCGCGGATGCTCAATGCTCCTGGAGCGCGCGCCGGTACTGGATCGCTTCCGCGATGTGCTCTGCCGCCACGTGCTCGTTCCCTTCCAGGTCGGCCACCGTGCGCGCCACCTTGAGCACGCGGTGGTAGGCGCGCGCCGACCAGTGCAGTTGCTGCATGGCGGCGCGCAGCAGGCGTTCGCCGGCCGCGTCGGGACGGCAGTGGCGGTCGATCTCGCGCGGGGCCAGCCGCTGGTTCGGCTTGCCCTGGCGCGCCAGCTGCAGCGCGTGCGCCTGCGCCACGCGGGCCGCGATCGCGGCGCTGGGCTCGCCCTCGGCCTGGGCGCCGATCCCGTCCGGCGGCATGGCCGCCACCGTCAGCTGGATGTCGATGCGGTCGAGCAGGGGCCCGGAGACGCGCCCCTGGTAGCGCTGCGCCGCCTCCGGCGTGCAGCGGCACTTGCCGGACGGGTGGCCGAGCCAGCCGCAGGGGCAGGGATTCATTGCCGCCACCAGCTGGAAACGGGCCGGGAAGTCGGCCTGGTGGGCCGCGCGCGAGATCGTGATCTGGCCCGATTCGAGCGGTTCGCGCAGCACCTCCAGCACGCGGCGGTCGAATTCCGGCAGCTCGTCCAGGAACAGCACCCCGTGATGCGCCAGCGAGACCTCGCCGGGCCGCGGCAGGTTGCCGCCGCCGACCAGGGCCACGCCGGAACTCGTATGATGGGGACTGCGGAAGGGCCGGCGGCGCCAGCGCTGCGCCGAAAAGCTGCCCGCAATCGACTGCACCGCAGCCGACTCCAGCGCCTCGTCGTCGCTCATCGGCGGCAGCAGGCCGGGAAAGCGCGAGGCCAGCATGCTCTTGCCCGCGCCCGGCGGGCCGATCAAGAGCACCGAATGCGTGCCGGCGGCCGCCACCTCGAGCGCGCGCTTGGCCGTGTGCTGGCCTTTCACCTCGGCGAAGTCGGGATACTCGGCGCTGGCCGCAAGCGCCTGGCCCCGGTGACGCGCCAGCCGCGCGTCGGCGCCGCCGTGGGACGCGTGCGCGAAGTGGGCGCACACCTCGAGCAGGGTGTCGGCCGGGTAGATGGCGGCGTCGGTCACCAGCGCCGCTTCGTCGGCATTTGCGCGCGGCAGGATGAAGGCGCGCTGCACCCCGTCGCCGTGCCGGTGCATGGCGAAGGCCATCGCCAGCGCACCGCGGACGGGCCGCAGCTCGCCCGACAGCGAGAGCTCGCCGGCGAACTCGTAGCGCGCCAGCTGCTCGCCCGGGATCTGTTGCGAGGCCGCCAGGATGCCGAGCGCGATCGCCAGGTCGAAACGGCCGGATTCCTTCGGCAGGTCGGCCGGCGCAAGGTTGACCGTGATGCGGCGCGGCGGGATGGTGAAGCCCGAGTTCTGCAGGGCCGCGCGCACGCGGTCCTTGGCTTCGCGCACCTCCGCGTCGGGCAGGCCGACGATGGTGAAGGCGGGCAGGCCGTTGGCCAGGTGGACCTCGACGCTGACGGCGGGCGCCGCCATGCCGGCGAGGGCGCGGCTTCTCAGGACTGCCAGGCTCATGTCGTTCCTTTTCCATGGTCGCGTGCTTGCCACATGGTAGAAGCATCGGCCGGCGGCGGTTTGAGGGCGAGCAGTCGCGCGGAGTATGATGTTGCCGTATGCCTGCCGATGCAGGCGCCGCAGCCGCCGAAGTGAGTCCTCCATGCCGATACAGTACCTGTCAGGCCTGACCGCCAAATCCCGCACCGGGCAAGCGGACCTGCACATCGGCGTCGTCCTGACGCTGGTGGCGGGCGCCCTCAACGCCGGCGGCTTCCTTGCGATCGGCCAGTACACCTCGCACATGACCGGCATGGTGTCCGCGCTCGCGGACCAGATCGTGCTGCGCAATTTCGCGCTGGCGGGCGTGGCGGCCATTTCCTGGATCGCCTTCGTCACCGGCGCGGCCGTCACGGCCCTGCTGGTGAACTACCTGCGGCGCAGCGACATCCATCACCTGTATGCGGTGCCGCTCCTGCTCGAGGCCAGCCTGATCCTGGTGTTCGGCGCCTTCGGCCCCACGCTCGACAGGCACCGGCTCGTCGACGTCTCGCTGGCCGTGATCACGCTGTGCTTCGCCATGGGGCTGCAGAATGCCCTGATCACCAAGATTTCGCGCGCCGAGATACGCACGACCCACGTCACCGGGCTGACGACCGACCTGGGGATCGAAATCGGCAAGCTGCTGTACTGGAACCGCATGCGGCCGGACGACAAGCGCGTCCCGGTCCGGGCCAACATCAACAAGCTGCGCGTCCACGGGATCCTGATCGCGTCCTTCCTTGCCGGGGGCATCGCCGGGGCATTGGGCTTTTATTATTTGGGCTACATTTCCACCATCCCGCTGGCGTCCCTGCTGGCGGTGATCGCGCTGGCGCCGGCGCTTGGCCCTGCCGGGCGTCGCTGAACTTTCCGCCGGCGCCGCCGGCTTGCCATGCAGCCTGCATCATCGAGGCATGCCATGTGCATGAGCATGGCAAAAAAACGTCGTTCATCCCCCGATTCCGGCGCTCTGTCGAAAAAAGACTGGCATTGCTTTTCGTTATCTGTACATTATCTCCACGACAATACTTGCCCGGCTGCCTAGGCGGCACGGCGCATCACCCATGGGACCTGGAGAGACAACATGTTATCGATCAAGCAGCTCAACAAGACTTACGCCAACGGCGTCAAGGCCATCAACGACGTCAGCCTCGAGATCCCGAACGGCATGTTCGGCCTGCTCGGCCCCAACGGCGCCGGCAAGTCCTCGCTGATGCGCACCATCGCCACGCTGCAGGATCCCGATAGCGGCAGCATCCATTTCAATGGCCTCGACGTCCTCAAGGACAAGGAAGGGCTGCGCCGCCAGCTCGGCTACCTGCCGCAGGATTTCGGCGTCTACCCAAAAGTCAGCGCGGAACGGCTGCTGAACCACTTCGCCGTCCTCAAGGGATTGACCGGCAAGGGCGAGCGCAAGGAAGCCGTCGAAGCGCTGCTGCAGCAGACCAACCTGTGGGAAGCGCGCAAGCGCGCCCTCGGCACCTATTCGGGCGGCATGCGCCAGCGTTTCGGCATCGCCCAGGCGCTGCTGGGCGCGCCGCGCCTGGTGATCGTCGACGAGCCCACCGCCGGCCTCGATCCGGACGAGCGCAACCGCTTCCTGAACCTGCTGGCCAAGATCGGCGAGCAGGTGGTGGTGATCCTGTCCACCCACATCGTCGAAGACGTGACCGACCTGTGCCCGCGCATGGCGATGATCGCGAAAGGCACGGTGCTGCTGCAGGGCGAACCGCAGGCGGCGATCGATACGCTCAAGCACCACGTCTGGCGCCGCACCGTCGGCCAGGACGAGCTGGCGCAGTACCAGGAACGCTTCAACGTGCTGTCCACCCGCCTGGTGGGCGGACGCCCGCAGATCAATGTGTTCGCCGATTCCCAGCCCGACGACGGCTTCGTCAGCGTCGAGCCGGACCTGGAAGACGTGTACTTCCTGCAGATCCGCAATGCCAGCCGCGCTGCGCCGGCGCCGGCAGCGGCAGCCGCCGCCCCGGCGGCGTCGACGGTCGCAGCCTGAGGAGCGGCCATGTTGAGGGAATTCTTCAAGTTCGAACTGGCCACCCAGCTGCGCCAGCCCTTGCTGTGGGTGTGCGCGCTGATCTTCGGCGCCCTGGCCTTCGGCGCCACCACCACCGACGCGATCCAGGTCGGCGGCGCCATCGGCAACGTCAACCGCAACGCGCCGGTGGTGGTTGCCCAGATGCTCGGCGTGTTCAGCCTGATGTCGATGTTCGTGGTCACCATCTTCATCGCCGGCACCGTGCTGCGCGACAGCGAAGTCGGCATCTCCGACATGCTGTTCGCGACGCCGATGAAGAAGCGCGACTACCTGGTCGGCCGCTTCGCCGCCGGCCTGCTGGCCTGCCTGGTCATCTTCGCCGGCGTCGTCGCGGGCATGATGCTCGGGCCGCTGATGCCCTGGGTCGATGCGCAGCGCGTCGGCCCCTTCGCGGGCGGCGCCTACCTGTGGGGCCTGGGCGTGCTGGTGCTGCCCAACCTGCTCCTGATCGGCGCGCTCCTGATGCTGCTGGCCGCGACCACGCGCTCGATCATGCTGGTGTACGTCGGGGTGCTGGCCTTCATCGTCCTGTGGATCGTTGCCGGCAACTTCACCTCCGACATCGACAACGAATGGATCGCGGTCCTGTCCGATCCGTTCGGCGGGCGCGCGCTGTCGCGCGCGACGCGCTACTTCTCCGCCGCCGAACGCAACGCCGGCCTGCCGGACGTCGGCGGCTACATGCTGGCCAACCGCCTGCTGTGGAGCGCGGTCGCGCTGGTGCTGTTCGGCCTGACCATGCTGCTCTTCAAGCCGCAGCGCGCCGGTACCGGCAAGCGCCTGTTCGGCAAGGCCAAGGCACTGCCCCAGGCCGCGCCGGCGCCGGCGCAGCTCAAGCTGCCGCGCATCGAACCGCGCTTCCGCGCGTCCACCCGCTGGCTCCAGTGCTGGCACATCTTCGCCTTCGACGCGGCCGCCGTGTTCCGCAGCGTGCCCTTCCTGGTCATGCTGCTGTTTAGCGTGCTCAACTTCGTGGGCGCCGCCAGCCAGATGGGCAAAATGTTCGGCACCAGCGTCTACCCGAGGACCCACCTGATGGTCGAGATGCTGAACGGCAGCTTCACCTTCATGCTGCTCATCATCGTGACCTTCTATGCGGGCGAGCTGATCTTCAAGGAGCGGCAGGCCCGGATCGCCGACGTCAGCGACGCCATGCCGATGCCGAACTGGGCGCCCCTGGTGGCGAAGAGCTTGGCCCTGGTGGGCGTGGTGCTGGCCTTCATGGTCATCGGGGTGCTGACGGCGATCGTGGTGCAGCTGGTCAAGGGCGGCGCCCCGGTCGAGCCGATGGTCTACCTGAAGGGCGCGCTGATCGGCGCGCTGCCCTTCATCCTGCTGGGACTGTTCGCGGTGGTGCTGCAGGTGGTGACGAACAACAAGTTCATCGGCTACCTGCTCGTGATCCTGCTGATCGTGTTCCAGGTCGTCGCCAGCGTGATGCATTTCGAGCACAACCTGTACGACCTGGGCGGCCTGCCGCGCACGCCGTACTCGGACATGAACGGCTTCGGCCACTTCCTGGCAGGGTGGGGCTGGTTTGCCGCCTACTGGAGCCTGTTCATCCTGGCCGCCCTCATCGTGGCCCAGGCGTTCTGGGTGCGCGGCCTGTCGTTCGCCTGGCGCGAGCGGGTGCGCGAGGCCGGGCGACGCCTGAAGGGGCCGTCAGGTGCGGCGCTGGCCGTGTGCGGCCTGGCATTCGCCGGCGTCGGCGGCTGGATCTTCTATAACACCAACACGCTGGCCCGCTACGAAGCCGGCGACGTCCGGATGGACAAGCAGGCGCAGTACGAGAAAGCCTACCGCAAGTACAAGGACCTGCCGCACCCGAAGGTAGTCGACGTGCGCGCCGCGGTCGACATCTACCCGGATGAGCGCCGGGTGACGATCCGGGGCAATTATGTGCTGGAGAACAGGACCGGCCAGCCGGTCGACAGCCTGCCGCTGCAGGTCAATCCGGACGTGGCGACCACCTGGAGCACGCTGCCCGCGCACCGGGTGACCATGGACGACAAGGAAGCCGGTTTCAGCATCCTGAAGCTGGCGCAGCCCTTGCAGCCGGGGGCGCGCCTGCCGCTGGCCTTCACCGTCGAGGTGCGCCGGCCCGGATTCTCGAACGACGGCGATGCCGACGTGATCAACCTGAACGGCACGTTCTTCAACAACCGCGCCTTCTTCCCGCAGCTCGGCTACCAGACGGGCATCGAACTGCAGGACCGCAACGAGCGCCGCAAGCGCGGCCTGGGCGAGCCGGAACGCATGGCCAAGCTCGAGGACCAGGCGGCGCGCCGGAACTCGATGTTCGGGCCGGAAGCCGACTGGATCAGCTTCGAGACCACCGTCTCGACCAGCGCCGACCAGGTCGCGCTGGCGCCGGGCTACCTGCAGAAGTCGTGGAAGGACAAGGGCCGCAACTACTTCCAGTACAAGATGGACCAGAAGATGATGCCATTCTTCGCCTATCTCTCGGCCGACTGGCAGGTGAAGAAAGGCGAGTGGAAGGGCATCCCGATCGAGGTCTACCACGACCGCAAGCACGCCTACAACGTCGACCGGATGATCGCGGCCACGCAGAAGTCGCTGGACTATTTCACGGCCAACTTCACGCCCTACCAGCACAAGCAGGTCCGCATCCTGGAGTTCCCCAACTACCAGAGCTTCGCCCAGTCGTTCGCGAACACCATTCCGTTCTCGGAATCGATCGGCTTCATCGCCGACCTGCGCGACAAGGACGCCATCGACTACGTGTTCTACGTGACGGCGCACGAGATGGCGCACCAGTGGTGGGGGCACCAGGTGACCGCCGCCAACGTGCAGGGCGCCAGCATGCTGATCGAATCGCTGTCGCAGTACTCGGCGCTGATGGTGATGGAGAAGGAATACGGCCGCCAGCAGATGCGCCGCTTCCTGCGCTATGAGCTCGACCGCTACCTCAGTTCGCGCGGCAGCGAGCGGATCGAGGAACTGCCCCTGTACCGCGTCGAGAACCAGAACTATATCCACTACCGCAAGGGCAGCCTGGTGTTCTACCGCCTGCGCGACGAGATCGGCGAGGAAGCCCTGAACCGTGCGCTCAAGCGCTTCCTGCAGGACAAGGGCTACCAGGAGTCGCCGTTCACGACCTCAAGCGAGCTGCTGGCCTATATCCGCGCCGAGGCGCCGAAGGACAAGCACGCCCTGATCGCCGACCTGTTCGAGAAGATCGTCTTCTACGATAACCGCGTGCTCGATGCCAGGGCGGTCAAGCGCGCCGACGGGCAGTGGGACGTGACGATGAAGCTGCACCTAGCCAAGATGGAAGCCGACGGCCACGGCAAGGAGACCGCGCGCGCCTACGACGAGCCGGTGGAGATCGGCGTGTTCGCGCGCGCGCCGGGCGCCAAGGAAAAGGACGAACGGGTGCTGTTGCTGGAAAAGCGCGTGCTTGCGGGCGCCAATCCGGTAGTGACGGTCACGGTGAGGGAACAGCCCTTCGAGGTCGGGGTCGATCCCTACAACAAGATGATCGACCGTGTGTCGAGCGACAACCGCAAGGAGCTCAGCCTCGACTGAGGCCGGGCGCAAGCCTCAGACGTCGCGCAGGGTCACGACCGGCATGGTCAGCGCGCGTTTGTCCTTGAAGAAGGCGATATCGAACAGGGCCGCCGCGCCGACCACTTCTTTTCCGAGTTGGCGCAGCAGGGCGGCGGCCGCTTCGATGGTGCCGCCGGTGGCCAGCACGTCGTCGACGATCAGCACGCGCTGGCCCTTGATCCGTTCCGGCTGGATCTCGATGGTCGCACTGCCGTATTCGCGCTTGTAATCGATGCTGATCGACTTGCCGGGCAATTTGCCCGCCTTGCGCGCCATGGCGAAGCCGACCTTGTGCTCCAGGGCCAGCGCCCCGGCGATCATGAAGCCGCGCGCGTCCATGGCAAGGATGAAGTCGAAGTGCAGCTCATCGGTCTTCGCGTGCAAGGTGTCGATGGCCAGGCGCCAATATTCAGGCTGGTCGAAAATGCAGCCGACGTCGATGAAATTGACGCCCGGTTCCGGGTAATCCTGGAAGAATTCCAGCGGAACGCTGTCGAAATCGTTCATGTGATGTTGTGCTCGTGTAGGTGAAGCGAAAGGAGGGAATGCTGCGATTATCGCCGCTCCGCGCAAAGTCGGTGCGCCTCGCCCTCGCGCACCCTTGCGGCTAGAACAGCACCAGCGGGTTTTTCGTCAGCGCCACGGCCACGATGTAGGCGAAGCACAGCAGGGCGCCGGCGAAGGCCAGCACCTGGGCCTGGCGCGTGCGGCCACGCTTGAGTGCGATGGTCCCGAGGACGATGTAGGCCACCAGCGCCACCACCTTGGCCGTCAGCCAGGGCATCGGCCCCGGGTACTGGTGGCTCCAGACAGCCAGGCCGATGGCGCTGGCCAGCAGCAGGGTGTCGATGACGTGGGGGACGATCTTCACCCAGCGCTGCTGCAGCAGCGGCGATGCGCGCAGCATCCAGATGCCGCGGACCAGGAACAGCAGGCCGCTCAGGGCGGCGAAGGTGATGTGCAGGTGCTTGAGTGCGATATAAGGCATGGGAAGTCGGCTGGGTTGGCAACCTGCGCAGTATGCCTCAGCTGCCTTCCGCGGTGTGCGGAAAGGCAGGGAATCGATTCCATGCGGCCTGCATTTGCCGGAACGGCAAGGGCGGCATATGCTGTCCCCACATCCACTCATCATCGACGGAGGCATCATGAAGAAACTGGTCGGCATACTGGCGCTGATGGCAGCCGGCAGCAGCAGCGCGGCGCAGCAGGATACCGCCGGGGCGACGCGCGAGGCGGTCGCCTACTGGACCTCGGGCTATGCCGGGCCGGAGCGCGTCGACATGCGCTGCGTGGCGCCGCAGCTGGCGTCCGTGCCGCGTACTTCGATGGCGGAGCGCAAGGCCCTCAAGGCGATCCAGGCATGGAAGGATTGCCGCCGCGACCTGATGGGCGCCCTGGCGCCGGAGGCGGTCGGCAAGACCATCCCAGCCGAGCAGTTCGCTGCCATGGCGCCGGCCGAACGCGAGGCGGCGATCGGCCATGTGAGCGCGGTGCACGCGCAACTCGCCGCTGCCTTCCAGGCGGATGCCGACCGGGCGATCGCCGCCCAGCAGGCGTGGCAGAAGGAGCGCCGCGGCCGCCTCGACCGTGCAGCGGACCTCCTCGATGCGGAGCGCGGTCGTAGCGTCATGGACCCGGACACGGTGCGCCGGAACGAGCTCGCACGCCGCCCGTAACCCGGGCCGGCACACGCGGCGGCTGGGCAGCGCTCAGCCGCATTCCCCCACGTAGTGGCATTCGTCGCAGCGGGTGCAGCCATCGACCTTGCGCAGTGCCCGCGCGCCGCATTCCGGGCACTTGGCGCCGCTGACGGCGGGCAGGGCGCCCGCAGCGATCGGCGGCTCGGGCTCGACTTCCGGCGCCGCAGCCTGGCAACGCTCCGCCAGGCTGCGCGCCAGCTGCGGCACCGGCACCTGGTTGCCCCAGGCATCGAGGAAGCCGCGCCGGATCAGCACGCGCTGCAGCATGAAGGCAATCGCCGCCACTTCCGAGTCGTGATACACCGGCACCTGGGTACCGTCCTCGCGCGCCAGGTGCCCGCAGCGCACCGGACCTTTTTCCCACACCACGTCACGCATGTCGGCCAGCGCCCGCGCGATCGGGCCGCCGGCGCGCGCCACCATCGACAGCAGGCGCATCGAGGCGGTGATCCATTGCTGCCCGCCGGTGCGCTGGTTCGAGGGCATGAAGAATTCGAAGGGCCGTTCCACGGTCACCGGCTTGCCCTCGTGGACGCCGTCGGCGCGGATGAAGCTCACCGTCAGGTAGGCGGTCTTGCGCCCTTCCTGGGTCGAATATTCGATCTTGGAGGTCACCGATTCCAGCTCGCCCAGCGGGCGGCGGTCGAAGCGCTTGCGCAGCGGGTCGTCGTCGGCGAGCGCCGGCTGCGTCGGCGAAGACGCCGATGCCGATCCTGAGACCGATGCCGGAAAAGCGGGCGCCGTCGACAGCACGCTGCCCAGCACCGTGTTCGGCCGGTAGGTCGCCAGCCCCTTCAGGCCCGCATGCCAGGCCTGGCTGTACAGGTCGCGGAAGTCCTCGAAGGGATAGTCTTCCGGCACGTTGACGGTCTTCGAGATCGCGGTGTCGATGAAGGGCTGCACCGCCTGCACCATGCGCAGGTGGTCGAGCGCGCGCATCTCGAGCGCAGTGACGAATTGCGGCGGCAGCGCCGAGGTGTCATGACCCATCTGCCGGTACAGGCGCCAGGCGTGGTCCTCGACCTCGTAGCTGCGCATCGACCCGTCCGCCATGCGCTTCTTGCGCTGGTAGGTCCAGGCATAGGCCGGTTCGATGCCGTTCGAGGCATTGTCGGCGAAGGCCAGCGAAATGGTGCCGGTGGGGGCGATCGACAGCAAGTGCGAGTTGCGGATGCCGAACTTGCGGATCGCCTCGCGCAGCCACTCGGGCAGGCGTTCGACGAAGCGGCTGTCCAGGTACTGGTCGGCATCGAACAGCGGGAAGGGACCTTTCTCGCACGCCAGCTCGACCGAGGTGGCGTAGGCGGCGTCGCGCAGGGTTTCGGCGATGCGCGCGGCCATGGCGCGTCCGGCGTCGGAATCGTAGCGCAGGCCGAGCATGACCAGGGCGCTGCCCAGGCCCAGGAAGCCCAGGCCGATGCGGCGCTTGGCCTGCGACTCGGCGGCCTGCTGCGGCAGCGGCCATTCGGTGGCGTCGAGCACCAGGTCGAGCATGCGCACCCCGATCGCGGCGACCTCGCACATGCGCTCGAAATCGAAGGAGGCATTGGCGCCGAACGGATCGACCACGAAGGCGGTGAGATTGATCGAGCCGAGGTCGCAGCAGCCGTAGGCGGGCAGGGGCTGCTCGCCGCAGGGATTGGTGGCGCGCAGCTCTTCGGCGTACCAGAGGTTGTTTTCCTCGTTCATGCGGTCGACGAACAGCACGCCCGGCTCGGCGTGGTCGTAGGTCGAGGCGACGATCTTGTCCCACAGCGCGCGCGCCGATACTTGCCGGTAGACCCACAGGCCGTCCTCGCGCCGGTAGGCGCCGGCCTCCTCGTCGCCCGGTTCGGCGGCGTGCACCAGCGCGAACATGGCGTCGCTCTCCACCGCGCGCATGAAGGCGTCGGTGACGCCGACCGAGATGTTGAAGTTGGTGAGCCCGCCTTCGTCCTTGGCGGCGATGAAGCGCTCGATGTCGGGATGGTCGATGCGCAGCACGCCCATCTGGGCGCCGCGCCGCGCGCCGGCCGATTCGACCGTGCGGCAGGAGGCGTCGAACACTTCCATGTACGAGACCGGGCCGGAAGCGCGCGAGCGGGTGCCGTGGACCTTGCTGCCCAGCGGGCGGATCGCGCTGAAGTCGTAGCCGACGCCGCCGCCGCGGCGCATGGTCTCGGCGGATTCGAGCAGGGCGGTGTAGATGCCGGGCAGGCCGTCCTCCAGGCCGGAGATGGAATCGCCCACCGGCTGGACGAAGCAGTTGATCAGGGTGGCCTGCAGGCCCAGGCCGGCGGCCGAGTTGATGCGCCCGGCGGGCACGAAGCCCTGTTCCTGGGCCCACAGGAAGGCCCGTTCGAGTGCGGCGCGTTCGTGTTCGGGCTCGAGCGCCGCCAGGGCGCGCGCCACGCGCCGGCGCACGTCCAGCAGACTGCTTTCTTCGCCCTTGGCGTATTTCTCGCGCAAGACGTCGAGCGAGACCTCCTGCGGCGCCAGGCTGCCTGCCGGCTGCTCGACCGCATTCATGGCGCGCCGTGCTCCAGCATGACTGCCGCCCTCATGTCAGGGCTTGTCGAGGATGATGTGCGGCGCGGCCGGATCGGTGGCGCCGGGCAGCGCTTCGCCGGCGGCAGCCGCCGCGGCCGAAGCCGCCGAGGCCGGGGAGGCTGCGCTGCTGCCGGCGGCGCCGCCACCCGCCTGCGCGGACAGGCGCGCTTCCAGTTCCGCCACGCGCAGTTCCAGCGCCTCGAGCTTGGCGCGGGTCTTGGCCAGCACCTGGGCCTGGATGTCGAACTCTTCACGGGTGACGAGGTCGAGCTTCGAGAAGCCCTGGGTCATCATGGCCTTGACGTTGCGCTCGATGTCCTTGGCCGGCGTGCTCTCCAGCGCCTGGTTGATCTTGCCCTGGATGTCGTTGAAGAAGTTGTTCATGTCCATTTCCTTTCAGTGGATCGCGCCGCACCACGACGGTGCGTCCTTATCCGCTTTGGTGCGCAGCGTCGCGGCGACGGGCCGCGCGCAGGGTTTCCCGGCTTATTCGAATCGCACATGGGGCGGATGGCTGAGAAAACAAGCCGCTTCCGCCGTCCCAGGCGCGTTTTTTGGGCTGGCACGCATCCTGCTAAAGAGTTGTCAGGCGTGTAGCAAACAAGATTGTAAACCGCAACGGTATGCGCCACGGTTCAGCCGTTGAAAATAAGGGGAATGTCATGAAGCGCAACATCAAAGCAGCAGTCAGCCTGGCCCTCCTGGCCATCTCGTCGATGCCTGCCTTCGCGCAGGAAGCTGCTCCTGAGCACCAAATCAGCTACAACGCCGCCATCACCAGCGACTACCGTTACCGCGGCCTGTCGCAAACACGCCTGGACCCGGCGCTGCAGGGCGGCGTCGACTACGTGCACGGCCCGACCGGCCTGTACGTGGGAACCTGGCTGTCCACCATCAAATGGACCAAGGACCTCGGCGGCGACGGCGACATCGAATGGGACGTCTACGGCGGCAAGCGCGGCCAGTTGAGCGAGAACCTCAGCTATGACGTCGGCGGCCTGTACTACTGGTATCCGTCGAACGGACTCAACCCGCGCGCCAATACCTTCGAACTGTACGCGCGCTTAGGGCTAGGTCCGGCCTACGTCAAGTATTCGCACTCGACCACCAACCTGTTCGGCACCGCCAACAGCAAGCGCAGCGGCTACCTGGACCTGGGCGCCGACATCGACGTCTACGACGGCGTCATCCTGAACCTGCATGCGGGACGCCAGGAAGTGAACAACAACGGCGCGCTCTCGTACACCGACTACAAGGTCGGCCTCAGCAAGGACTTCGGCGTGGCCACCGTGTCGCTGGCCTGGATCAAGGGCAATACCAAGGCCTACCTCAGCCCCGCGGGCGAGAACCTGGGCAAGTCGGCAGCCGTGCTGAGCCTGTCCAAAACCTTTTAAGACGCATCTAAACGCGAAGAGGCAACACCATGAAAATGATTACCGCCATCATCAAGCCCTTCAAGCTGGACGAAGTCCGCGAAGCGCTGTCGGAGATCAACGTGCAGGGCATGACCGTGACCGAAGTGAAGGGTTTCGGCCGCCAGAAGGGGCACACCGAGCTGTATCGCGGCGCCGAGTACGTGGTCGATTTCCTGCCAAAAATCAAGATCGAGGCCGCCGTGGACGACGCCGTGGTCGAGCAGGTCATCGACGCCATCGCGGGTGCGGCCCGTACCGGCAAGATCGGTGACGGCAAGATTTTCGTGGCCGACCTCAACCAGGTCATCCGTATCCGTACCGGCGAGACCGGCAACGACGCACTCTAAGGGGAAGCGCATGAAGCATACCGTTACCAAAGTCCTCGCCGGACTCGCTGCCACCGGCCTGGCGCTGCCGGCCCTGGCCGCACCCACCGTCAACAAGGGCGACACCGCGTGGATGTTCGTCGCCACGCTGCTGGTCATCATGATGTGCATCCCCGGCCTGGCCCTGTTCTACGGCGGCCTGGTGCGCGCCAAGAACATGCTGTCGGTGCTGATGCAGGTGTTCATGGTGTTTTCTCTGATTATCGTCCTGTGGTGCCTGTACGGCTATTCGCTGGCCTTCACCCAGGGCAGCGCGGGTCTCGGCCAATTCATCGGCGGCTTCGACCGCGTCTTCCTGAACGGCATCTACGATGCCGCGACCGGCAGCTTCAGCCAGGCCGCCACCTTCAGCAAGGAGACGATGATCCCCGAATTCATCTTCGTCGCCTTCCAGGGCACCTTCGCCGCCATCACCTGCGGCCTGATCGTCGGCGCCTTCGCCGAGCGCGTGCGCTTCTCGGCGGTGCTGCTGTTCATGGTGCTGTGGTTCACCTTCGGCTACCTGCCGGTGGCCCACATGGTCTGGTTCTGGGCCGGCCCTGATGCGATCCAGGATGCCGCCACCCTGGCCACCGTCACCGCGAATGCCGGCTTCCTGTGGCAGCACGGCGCGCTCGACTTCGCCGGCGGGACCGTGGTGCACATCAACGCGGCGGTGGCCGGCCTGGTCGGCGCCTACGTCATCGGCAAGCGCATCGGCCTGGGCCGCGAGTCGATGGCCCCGCATTCGCTGACCATGACCATGATCGGCGCCTCGCTGCTGTGGGTGGGCTGGTTCGGCTTCAACGCCGGCTCGGCCCTGGAAGCGGGCGACGTCGCCGCGCTGGCCTTCATCAACACCCTGTTGGCCACTGCTGCGGCCGCCGTGTCGTGGATGTTCGGCGAGTGGGCTTTCAAGCGCAAACCGTCGCTGCTGGGTGCGGTCTCCGGCGCGGTGTCGGGCCTGGTGGCGATCACCCCGGGCGCTGGCTTCGTCGGCCCGATGGGCGCCCTGGTCATGGGCCTGCTGGCCGGCGTGGTCTGCCTGTGGGGCGTGACCGGCCTGAAGCGCCTGCTGGGCGCCGACGACTCGCTCGACGTGTTCGGCGTGCACGGCGTGGGCGGCATCCTGGGCGCGCTGCTGACCGGCGTGTTCGCCGCGCCGCAGCTGGGCGGGCAGGGCGTGTGGGACTACATCGCCAACAAGGCGTCGCCGGATTATTCGATCGCCGGGCAGCTGCTGGTGCAGGCCGAGGCGGTCGGCGTTACCATCGTGTGGTCGGCGCTGGTGGCCTTCGTCGCCTTCAAGCTGGTGGACGTGCTCATCGGCCTGCGCGTGCCGGCCGATGCCGAGCGCGAAGGGCTGGACATCACCAGCCACGGGGAGTCGGCCTACCACCTGTAAGCAGTCAAGGAGGGCGCCCGCGGGCGCCGCTCCTCCCAACGGCGCCTGCGGGCGCCGTTTTTTGCGTTTACGGCAAGCACGTGGACTTTAAACAAGGATATTCGTCCATATATGAGCCTACCGATATAATTCGAATAAGCCATCACTAGGACGTCCATACCATGGTTCCGCACCTCGCCACCGCCCTGACCGGTCCCCTCCTGGACCTGGAAAAGAAAATTCTCGAAGCCACGCCCGCCATCGAGCGCTGGTTCCGCCTCGAGTGGCAGGAGCACACGCCGCCGTTCTATTGTTCGGTGGACCTGCGCAACGCCGGCTACAAGCTGGCGCCGGTCGATACCAACCTGTTCCCGGGCGGCTTCAACAACCTGTCCACCGAGATGCTGCCGCTGACGGTGCAGGCCGCCATGGCCGCGATCGACAAGTACTGCCCGGATGCGCGCAACCTCTTGATGATCCCGGAAACGCACACGCGCAATCCGATGTACCTGCAGAACGTGGCGCGCCTGATGCAGATCTTCCGCCAGACCGGCCTGCACGTGCGCCTCGGCTCGCTGTCGCCGGACGTCACCCAGCCGACCCCGTTGGCGCTGCCGGACGGAAACATGCTGGTGGTCGAGCCGCTGGTGCGCTCGCCCAACGGCCGCCGCGTCGGCCTGGCCGATTTCGACCCCTGCACCATCCTGCTGAACAACGATCTGTCGGCCGGGATCCCCGCGATCCTGGAAAACATCCACGAGCAGTCGCTGCTGCCGCCGCTGCACGCGGGCTGGACGCTGCGCCGCAAGAGCAACCACTTCAAGGCCTTCGACGAAGTTGCCAAGAAGTTCGGCAAACTGATCGAGATCGACCCGTGGCTGGTGAACCCGCTGCACAGCAAGGTCGGCGAGATCGACCTGCAGCAGGATGTCGGCACCGAAGAGCTGGCCGATGCCGTCTCGGCGCTGCTCTCGAAGATCAAGAAGAAGTACAAGGAATACGGCATGAAGGAGCAGAAGCCCTTCGTGATCGTCAAGCCGGACGCCGGCACCTACGGCATGGGCGTCATGACCGTGAAGGACGCCAGCGAGGTGCGCGACCTGAGCCGTGCCCAGCGCAACAAGATGACGGTGATTAAGGATGGCGTGGCCGTCACCGACATGATCGTGCAGGAAGGCGTGCCGACCTTCGAGTCCATCAACGATGCCGTGGCCGAGCCGGTGGTCTACATGATCGACCGCTACGTGGTGGGCGGTTTCTACCGCGTGCACGCCGAGCGCGGCATCGACCAGAACCTGAACGCACCGGGCTCGCAGTACGTGCCGCTGGCCTTCGCCCAGCAGCACGCGGTGCCGGATTTGAAGGCCAAGCCGGGCACGGCGGCGCCGAACCGCTTCTACGTGTACGGCGTGGTGGCGCGCCTGGGGCTGCTGGCGGCCTCGCTCGAACTCGAGCGCACCGATCCGAATCCGGAAGTGTATTAAGAACCTCAGCCTCACATAGGCCCGGGCCGGTCAAGAATCGTAGGGTGGGCGGCTCGTGCGGGGAATACGTCCAGCCGATAGCGTGCCTGCCGCCCACGCGTTCAACTTCCCTTCGAGCAGGCAGGACGGCTATTCCGGAACCTCGTGAACGCGTGTGCGGCGCCGATGCCGCGGGCCGGTCATGCTGCCTGGTAGAGCCGCACACCCTACGGTGCGTGTGATTGATCAGCCACCTTTTTGCACCATGTACATGAAGTGCGAGCGCAAGGGCGGCGCCACTGCGGTCAGGATGTCCGACACCATCCAGGGCGCCCGCGCCAGCAGCCGGTGGATCGGCGGCGCCAGCAACAGGGAACGGTAGCGGCTGCGTTCGCCGGGCCAGAAGGCGTCGAGTTCGGCCCGCGTGACCTTGCGCACGTTCCGGTTGCGTGGATTATCGTAGCGGAAATCGAATACCAGCACCCAGCCGCCCGGCCGCAGGGTGCGCCACATTTGCGCAGCCAGCTCGCGCCGCAGTTCGGCGTCGAGGATCGAGGAAAACACGGTCTGCGTGGTCACCAGGTCGAAGCCGTGCAGGCCCATGGTGTCGAGGGTGCCGAGGCGCCAGCTGACGCCGCCGGCGGTGAAGTGCCGGGCGTGATCGAGACGGTCTTGCTGCAATTCGGTGCCGGT
Source organism: Massilia sp. X63 (assembly GCF_041023745.1). Lineage (NCBI taxonomy): Bacteria > Pseudomonadati > Pseudomonadota > Betaproteobacteria > Burkholderiales > Oxalobacteraceae > Massilia > Massilia sp. X63. The sequence continues at coordinate 414,342 of NZ_JBFTEF010000005.1, read as the reverse complement.
GAGCTTGGCGGGATCGGCGCCCCAGTCGATCAGCTGGCGCAGGAAGCCGCCGGTGCCGCAGCCGACGTCGAGCACCCGCAGGCCGGACAGGTCGCCGCCGACGGTCTCGGAGAGGAGGGCGGCAAAGGCGCGCGAGCGCGCCGCCACCTGCTGCAGGATTTCCGGCCGGTGCCAGGCGTAGCGATCGAGTGCGGCGCCGCCGTGCCAGCGCCGGTACACGTCCTTGATGCGGTCCTGTTCCGCCTGTTTGTCTGTGTGTGCGTCCATGGGGCCATGGTCGCGCAGGGCGCAGCGGCAAGGCTTGAGGCGGCTCATACCGTCCGGCTGTGCATGCACAACTTGCAACTCGGAATCTGGGCCTTGCCCCGCGGCGGTGCGCGATCGGCCTCCAAAGCAGGGCCCGTCCGCGAGAAATCGCGTTTCCGGCTAAAATCAGGGCATTCCCCTCTATTTCCTGCCCCATGAAGATCGCCTTCCTCGCCGACCCGCTCTCCACGTTCAAGATCTACAAGGATTCGACTTTCGCCATGATGCGCGAAGCCGCGAAGCGCGGCCACGCCATCTATGCCTTCGAGCAGCGCGACATGGTGCTGGAAGAGGGCGTGGTGACGGCGATCGTCACCCGCATCCACCTGACCGGCGAGCCGGATGCCTGGTACCGCGCCGACCGGCCGGAAAGCGTGCAGCTATCAAGCTTCGACGCCGTCATCGAACGCAAGGACCCGCCCTTCGACATGGAATACGTGTACGGCACCTACCTGCTGGAGCTGGCCGAGCGCCAGGGCGCGCGCGTGTTCAACCGCCCGGGGGCGATCCGCGACCACAACGAGAAGCTCACCATCGGCCAGTTCAGCCAGTACACCTCGCCGACCCTGGTGAGCTCGGATGCGGCGCGCCTGCGTGCCTTTCACGAGAAGCACGGCGACGTGATCTTCAAGCCGCTGGACGGCATGGGCGGCGCCGGCATCTTCCGCGTCAAGAACGACGGCATGAACCTGGGGTCGGTGATCGAGTCGCTGACCGCCAACGGCAAGCACACGATCATGGCCCAGAAGTTCATCCCGGCCATCAAGCAGGGCGACAAGCGGGTGCTGGTCATCGACGGCAAGCCGGTGCCCTTCACGCTGGCCCGCATCCCGCAGGGGAACGAAGTGCGCGGCAACCTGGCTGCCGGCGGCCTGGGCGTGGCGCAGCCGATCACCGAGCGCGAACGCGAGATCGCCGAGGCCCTCGGCCCGGTGCTGGCCGCACGCGGCTTATTGCTGGTAGGATTGGATGTGATCGGCGATTTCCTGACCGAAGTGAACGTCACCAGCCCTACCTGCTTCCAGGAGATCGCCGACCAGACCGGATTCGACGTGGCCGCGATGTTCATCGACGCGGTCGAACAGAAGGTAAACGACGCAAGCGACAAGCACTGACATGGTAGGCATCCTGCTGCTGACCCACGCTCCGCTGGGCCAGGCATTCATCGCGGCGGTGGCGCACGTATTCCGCGGCCCCACCGAGCGCTTCGAGGCGATCGACGTAAGCGCCGACCAGGACCTGGCGCAGGTGAACACCCTGGCCAAGGAAGCGATCGCGCGCCTGGACGATGGCGACGGCGTGCTGGTCATCACCGACATCAAGGGCGGCACGCCGTCCAACTGCTGCAATGCGCTGGCCAACGCCGGCCATGTGGAAGTCATTGCCGGCATCAGCCTGCCGATGCTGCTGCGCGCGATCACCTACCGCCGCGACACCCTCGACGTGGTCGTCGAAATGGCCCTGGCCGGCGCCCAGAACGGCGCGGTGCGGGTGGACAACCGGATCCGCGTCGGATCGAGCTGAACCGCGCTGAACGCACGGCAGGCATCCTGGCTTCAGGTATAGAACGAGACAAACAAGCGAGAACATGATTCAACAGGAACTAGAGATCATCAACAAGCTGGGCCTGCACGCCCGCGCCTCCGCCAAATTCACCCAGCTGGCCGCCAAGTTCAAGAGCGACGTCTGGCTCACCCGTAACGGCCGCCGCATCAATGCCAAGTCGATCATGGGCGTCATGATGCTCGCCGCGGGCAAGGGCGCGAAAGTGCTGCTCGAAGCCGACGGCCCGGACGAAGAAGCCTGCATCGCGGCGCTGTCGGGCCTGATCAACGACAAGTTCGGCGAAGGCGAGTAATGCCGCGCGAAGCGGCCGCTCCCCGCCACACGGGACCCTCGATGGCATCGTTCACGCTCCACGGCATTCCGGTATCGCGCGGCATCTCGATCGGCCGCGCGCACCTGCTCACGCCGGCCGCGCTCGACGTCAAGCACTACCTGGTTCCGGAAGAGCAGGTCGAAGCCGAGGTCGCGCGCCTGCAGCACGCCATCGCCGAGGTGCACCGCGGCCTGCAGGCCCTCTGGACCGAGCTGCCCAAGGACGCCCCGACCGAGCTGGGCGCCTTCATCGACGTGCACGCGCTGATCCTGTCCGACCCGATGATCTCGGAAGCGCCGCTCGACATCATCCGCACCCGCCACTACAACGCCGAATGGGCGCTGGTGACCCAGATCGACGAGCTCTCGGCCCAGTTCGACGAGATCGAGGACGAGTACCTGCGCGAACGCAAGCACGACATCCAGCAGGTGGCCGAGCGCGTGCTGAAGGTCCTGATGGGCACCGCGCTGGAGATCCCGCCGCCGCTGGCCGGCGAGGACAATGTGTCGCCACAGATGATCGTGGTCGCCCACGACATCTCGCCGGCCGACATGCTGGCCTTCCGCGACCGCGACGGCACGACCCGCTCCTTCATCGGCTTCGTCACCGACGTCGGCGGCCAGAACTCGCACACCGCGATCGTCGCGCGCTCGCTCGACATCCCGGCGGTGGTCGGCATGAGCCAGGCCTCGCGCCTGATCGAGCAGGACGACTGGGTGATCATCGACGGCGACGCCGGCGTGGTGATCTGCAACCCGAGCCAGCTGGTGCTGGAGCAGTACCGCGCGCGCCAGGCGGCGCTGATGAAGGCGCGCAAGCGCCTGCTCAAGCTCAAGAAGACCCCGGCGGTCACCAAGGACGGCACCCCGGTCACGCTGCTGGCCAACATCGAGCTGCCCGACGACTGCCAGGCGGCGCTGGATGCCGGCGCCAACGGCGTCGGCCTGTTCCGCTCGGAGTTCCTGTTCATGGGCCGCAGCCATGGACTCGGGCACGGCCTGAAGATCCCGAGCGAGGACGAACAGTTCGAGCAGTACCGCAAGGCGGTGGTGGCCATGAAGGGCCGCCCGGTCACGATCCGTACCCTGGACGTGGGCGCCGACAAGCCGCTCGACCCGAGCGAGCACACCGCGCTCAATCCCGCCCTGGGCCTGCGCGCGATCCGCTACTGCCTGGCCGAACCGCAGCTGTTCCTGACCCAGCTGCGCGCGATCCTGCGCGCCTCCGCCTACGGGAAAGTGCGGATCCTGATCCCGATGCTGGCGCACGCCTTCGAGATCGACCAGACCCTCGCCATGATCGAGCAGGCCAAGCAGCAGCTGCGCGACGAGGGCGTCAAGTACGATCCGGGCGTGGAAGTCGGCGCCATGATCGAGATCCCCGCGGCCGCGCTGGCGCTGCCGATGTTCGTCAAGCGCATGCAGTTCCTGTCGATCGGCACCAATGACCTGATCCAGTACCTGCTGGCCATCGACCGCGTCGACTACGAAGTGGCGCACCTGTACAATCCGCTGCATCCGGCGGTGCTGGGGCTGATCGCCCAGACCATCGCCACCGGCCAGAAAGCCGGGCTGGACGTCGCGGTATGCGGCGAGATGGCCGGCGACACCAAGCTCACCCGCCTGCTGCTCGGCATGGGCCTGCGCGAATTCTCGATGCATCCGGCCCAGCTGCTGCCGGTGAAGCAGGAAATCCTGAACAGCGACCTGGCGGCGATCACCACGCGCACGCGCCGCATCCTGCGCTCGATCGAGCCGGACGAGATCGCGAGGGCGGTGGAGCAGCTGCAGTCGCTCTAAGATTCACCGGCGCGGCCTCCGTCCGCGCCTCCACAAGAACTACGCGAACACCATCCATGGGATCGATCGGAACAGTCACACCACAGGCGATGCATTTCGCCGAGCCGCTGCGCCTGCAAAGCGGCGCCAGCATCGGCGACTACACGCTGATGTATGAAACCTATGGGACCCTCAACGCCGACAAGTCGAACGCGGTCCTGGTCTGCCATGCGCTGAACGCCTCGCACCACGTGGCCGGCACCTATGCCGACAAGCCCAAGAGCCAGGGCTGGTGGGACAACATGGTCGGCCCCGGCAAGCCGGTCGACACCAACCGCTTCTTCGTGATCGGCGTGAACAACCTCGGCTCCTGCTTCGGCTCGACCGGCCCGATGCACGACAATCCGGCCACCGGCAAGCCCTACGGCGCGGCCTTCCCGCTGCTGACGGTGGAAGACTGGGTGGCGGCGCAGGCGCGCCTGGCCGACCGCCTCGGCATCGACTGCTTCGCCGCCGTCATGGGCGGCTCGCTGGGCGGCATGCAGGCGCTCTCGTGGAGCATCATGTTCCCCGAGCGCCTGCGCCACTGCATCGTGATCGCCTCCACGCCCAAGCTGTCGGCCCAGAACATCGCCTTCAACGACGTCGCGCGCCAGGCCATCCTGACCGACCCCGACTACCACGGCGGCGACTTCTACGAGCACGGCGTGGTGCCGAAAAACGGCCTGAAGGTGGCGCGCATGGTCGGCCACATCACCTACCTGTCGAACGACGACATGGCGGAGAAATTCGGCCGCAAGCTGCGCAACGCGGCCGAGAACCGGGGCGCCGGCCGGTCCGACTACGCCTTCGACTTCGGTGTCGACTTCGAGATCGAATCCTACCTGCGCTACCAGGGCGACAAGTTCTCGGAATACTTCGACGCCAACACCTACCTGTTGATCACCAAGGCGCTCGACTACTTCGACCCGGCGCGCGCCCACGGCGGCGACCTGACCAAGGCGCTGGCGGGCACCCGCGCGCAGTTCCTGGTGGCCTCGTTCACCACCGACTGGCGCTTCTCGCCCGAGCGCAGCCGCGAGATCGTCGAGGCCCTGGTGTCGAACCGGCGCAAGGTGACCTATGCCGAGATCGACGCGCCGCACGGCCACGACGCCTTCCTGCTGGAAGACCCGCGCTACATGGCGGTGGTGCGCGCGTATTACGACCGGATTGCGATGGAACCGGCAGGGGAGGCCGCATGAATCTGAATGACCTGAACGTCCTGCGGCCCGACCTGGCCTTCATTGCCGACTGGGTGCGCGAGGGCGCGCACGTGCTGGACGTGGGCTGCGGCGACGGCGCCATGCTGCGCTACCTGGAACTGGGCAAGAACTGCACCGGCTACGGCGTCGAGATCGCCGATGACAAGGTGCTGGAGAGCACCCAGCGCGGCGTCAGCGTGATCCAACACGACATGGAACAGGGGCTGGACCTGTTCCGCGACAACGCCTTCGACATGGTGCTGTGCCTGTCCTCGCTGCAGATGATGCAGCATGTGGAGGCGCGCCTGCGCGACATCGTGCGCGTCGGCCAGGAAGCCATCGTCTCGTTCCCGAACTTCGCCTACTGGCCGCACCGCGTGGCCCTGGTCAAGGGCCGCATGCCGGTCTCGCGCACGCTGCCCTACCAGTGGTTCGACACGCCCAACGTGCGCTACGCAACCATCCACGATTTCAAGGACCTGGCCGAGAAGTGCGGCCTGGAGGTGCTGGAATACGTGGCGTTGGCCGAGGGCAAGCCGGTGAGCTTCCTGCCCAATCTGCGCGGCAGCCTGGCGGTGTTTCGTCTGCGCAAGAAGTCGGGCGTGGTGGCCTGAGTCCGGTGTGCGCTTGGAACCTATCCCGGTAGGGAGGAGGAAGTTGATGGTGATGCATGGCAAGCGCGGGCAAGGCGCGAGGACGCCGCATGGCTAGCCATGCAAGGACGAGCAACGCAGCACCCGCTCGTCAGGCGCGCCAGCAACGACTCATTCCCTGCTGGGATAGGTTCTTATGTGCGGTGGCGGCTTGTCGAGCGGACCGTGTTTCGCGGATGATCGGCGCTAGCGTGGGTAAACTCCAGTTACTTTTTGTGGAGATAGTGCTGCTAAGAACGGCCTATCGTTGAGGACATGACAAAACTAAAGCATTTGGCAGCCAGCCTGTCCCTGCTCGGCGTACTCGGTACGGCCGGCCTGGGCCCGGCGCTGGCGCAGGACGATCGCAACACCACGGTCCAGGATGGGATCAAGGTCAGGCCGCTGTCGCGCTTTGCCAAGCTTGTTCCGGCGGAAACGATCAACGAAGCGGCAGCCCAGCAATATATGGAGATGATGAGCCAGGCGCAGCAGAAAGGCGTGCTGCTGCCGCCCTCGCATCCGGAAGTGCAGCGCCTGCGTAACATCGCGAAGCGCATCATTCCCTATACCGCGCGCTGGAACCAGGAGGCGACCCAGTGGCAGTGGCAGGTGAACCTCATCGATTCGAAGGACGTGAACGCCTTCTGCATGCCGGGCGGGCGCATCGGTTTCTTCACCGGCATCCTGAGCTCGCTGAAGCTCACCGACGACGAGGTGGCGGCCGTGATGGGGCACGAGATCGCCCACGCCCTGCGCGAGCACAGCCGCGAAAAGGCTGCCAAGCAGATGGGGACCACGGCGATCGCCCGCCTGGGCGGCGCCCTGGCGTCCGGCATCTTCGGCATCGACCCGGGCATCACCGGCACGATTGCCAACTACGGCGCCCAGTTCGCCGGCCTGAAATTCTCGCGCGACGACGAACGCGAGGCCGACCTGGTGGGCCTGGATATCGCCGCCCGTGCCGGCTACGACCCGCGCGCCGGCATCGTGCTGTGGCGCAAGATGGCGGCGCTGGACAAGCGCGCGCCGATCGAGGTGTTCTCGACCCACCCGGGCGGGGAGAGCCGCATCAACGAGATGCAGGCGCACATGAACGTGCTGCTGCCGGTGTACGCGCGCGCCAAGGGCACCAGCGTGGCCAAGCTGCCGCCTTACCAGACCAATGTCGCGCTGCGTTGATCAGCTGGCGTAATGGGAAGTAGCCGGAAGGGCCACCAGGCCGAAGCCAATGCCCATGTGCCGCTGCCGACCCGCGACGGCGTCGCGCCCAGCTACCTGTGGCTGCTTGAAACCCGCGCCGGCGGCATGCTGCGCTTCCTCGTGGAGCGCTTTCCCGACGTCTCCGAAGCGGCCTGGGCCAGCCGCCTGGCGCGCGGCGAGATCGTCGACGCCAAGGGTGTGCCCCTGCATGCCGACAGCCAGGTGCGCCAGGGCATGCGCATCTGGTACTACCGCGAGCTGGAACATCCCGAGACGCCGATTCCGTTCCGCGAACAGGTGCTGCACATGGACGAGCACCTGCTGGTGGCCGACAAGCCGCACTTCCTGCCCACCATCCCGACCGGGCGCTTCCTGCACGAGACCCTCCTGGTGCGCCTGAAGAAGCGTTTCGATTTGCCGGACCTGGTGCCGATCCACCGCCTGGATCGCGAGACCGCCGGCGTGGTGATCTTCTCGCACAACCGGGCCTCGCGCGGGGCCTACCAGTCGATGTTCCAGAAGCGGGTGGTGAACAAGGTGTACGAGGCCCTGGCCGGGGCGATCGAGGGCAGGGAATTCCCGTTTACTTACCGCAGCCGCATGCAGGATGCGGAGCAGTTCTTCGTCAGCGCCGAAGTGCCGGGCGAACCGAATTCGGAAACCCTGGTCGAGCTGATCGAGCGGCGCGGGAGCCTGGCCCACTACCGGCTGCATCCGCACACCGGCCGCAAGCACCAGCTACGCCTGCACCTGTCTGCGCTCGGTGCGCCGATCCTGAACGACGCCTTTTATCCGGTGGCGCTGCCCTGCAAGGGCGACGACTTCAGCGCGCCCCTGCAGCTGCTGGCGCGCTCGATCGCGTTCGAGGATCCGCTCAGCGGCCAGCCGCGCAGCTTCGAGAGCGGCTTCCGGCTCGACTGGCCGTAAGAGCGCCTGATCATTCCCCCGGTGGCTGCGTTGCACAGAGCGGCAGCGAATCCCCCCGGCATGGGGGGCTGGATTCAGAAGTAAAACTTATAAATCGAGGGTCAGCTATTAGAAATCGTAATCAATGATGAGCGGCGCATGGTCGCTGAAGCGCTCGTCCTTGTAGATCGATACCGACTTGGCGCGCGCCGCGATGCCCGGGGTGGCGACGTGGTAGTCGATGCGCCAGCCCACGTTCTTGGCATAGGCCTGGCCGCGGTTGCTCCACCAGGTGTAGTCGGCGGCGTCCGGCGCGACCTTGCGGTGCACGTCCACCAGGCCGATCTCGTCGAAGATGCGGGTCATCCAGGCGCGCTCCTCCGGCAGGAAGCCCGAGTTCTTCTGGTTGCTCTTCCAGTTCTTGAGGTCGATTTCCTTGTGGGCGATGTTCCAGTCGCCGCAGATCACGACTTCGCGGCCCTCGGCCTTCAGTTCCTGCAAGTGCGGCAGGAACACTTCCATGAAGCGGAACTTGGCCAGCTGGCGTTCCGGCGACGAGGAGCCGGACGGGCAGTACACCGAGATCACGGTCAGGTTGCCGAAGTCGCAGCGGGTGTAGCGGCCCTCGGCGTCGAATTCCATGCAGCCGAAGCCGATGCGTTTGTTGTCCGGCGCGCTGCGGCTGTACACCCCGGTGCCCGAGTAACCCTTCTTCTCGGCATAGTGGAAATGGCCGTGGTAGCCGTGCGGCATGAGGAATTCCTCGGTCATGTCGGCCTCTTGCGCCTTCAGTTCCTGCACGCAGATGTAATCGGCGGACTGGGTGGCGAGCCAGTTGAAGAAACCTTTTTTGTGGGCGGAACGGATACCGTTCAGGTTCGCGGAAATAATTCGTGGCATGGCGTTCGATGAGAAGAGAGTCGGCGGCCGCAGGCGGCGCTTGGGGCCGACAGTGTAGCGCGTTTTGATGCTCTTCGGAACGGACCGGTCCGCATGTGGCCCGCCTGCGGTCGCCTGCGCAAAGCCGGCGGTTTACAATACGCGCTTTCGATCTTTCAGGAGAAGCACGTGAGCGACCTGCGCCAGGAATTTATTGCATTTTCGGTCAAGGCCGAGGTATTGAAGTTCGGCAACTTCACGACCAAGGCGGGGCGCCAGTCGCCGTATTTCTTCAACGCCGGCCTGTTCCACGACGGCGCCACCCTGGGCCAGCTGGCCCAGTTCTATGCCCAGACCCTGCTCGATTCGGGCGTCGCCTTCGACATGCTGTTCGGCCCGGCCTACAAGGGCATCACCCTGGCCAGCGCGACTGCGGTGGCGCTGGCCGCCAAGGGCCGCAACACCTCCTTTGCCTACAACCGCAAGGAAGCCAAGGACCACGGCGAGGGCGGCACCATTGTCGGCGCCAAGCTGGCCGGCAAGGTCGTGATCATCGATGACGTGATCTCGGCCGGCACCTCGGTGCGCGAATCGGTGGACATGATCCGCGCTGCCGGCGCCGAGCCGGCTGCGGTGCTGATCGCGCTGGACCGCATGGAGCGTTCGGGCAAGGACGGCGCGCTGTCGGAGCACTCGGCGGTGCAGCAGGTGTCGCAGGAATTCGGCATCCCGGTGATCTCGATCGCCAACCTGGACGATTTGTTCACCTATCTGTCGAACGCGGGCGGCGCCGACCTGGGCGTGCACAAGGAGGCCGTTGCCGCCTACCGCACGCGCTACGGGGTCTGAACCCGCAGGCGTAAAAAAACCGGAGCAGGCTCCGGTTTTCTTGTGCCGTACCAAGGACCGGTCAGCCCGCCAGCTTCTTCTTCAGCAGCTCGGTCACCTGGGCCGGATTGGCCTTGCCCTTCGAGGCCTTCATGGTCTGGCCGATCAGGGCGTTGATCGCGGCTTCCTTGCCGGCGCGGTATTGCTCGACCGACTTGGCGTTGGCGGCCAGCACCTCGTCGACGATCGCTTCCAGCGCGCCGGTGTCGGAGATCTGCTTCAGGCCCTTCTGCTCGATCACGGTATCGGCCAGGTTTTCATCAGCGGACCTGGCTTCCCACATGGCGGCGAACACTTCCTTGCCGGCCTTGTTCGAGATGGTGCCGTCGGCGATGCGCTTGAGCAGCAGGGCCAGCTGGGCGGCGGACACCGGCGACTGCTCGAGTTCCACGCCTTCGCGGTTCAGGGTCGAGGAGACGTCGCCCATCATCCAGTTGGCGGCGGCTTTCGCGTTCTCCTTGCCGGCCGCAAGCACCACGGCTTCGTAATAGGTCGCCATCGCCTTGGAGGAAGTCAGCACCAGGCTGTCGTATTCCGGCAGGCCGTAGTCGCCGGTGAAGCGTGCGCGCAGGGCGCCCGGCAGCTCGGGCATGTCGCCGCGAACGCGCTCGATCCAGTCCTGGCCGATGACCAGCGGCGGCAGGTCCGGATCCGGGAAGTAGCGGTAGTCCTGCGCGTCTTCCTTGGTGCGCATGGAGCGGGTTTCCTTCTTGTCCGGGTCCCACAGGCGGGTCGCCTGGATCACCTTGCCGCCGTCTTCGATCAGCTCGATCTGGCGCCGCACTTCGTAGTGGATCGCTTCTTCCATGAAGCGGAAGGAGTTCAGGTTCTTGATCTCGCAGCGGGTGCCGAATTCCTTCTGGCCGACCGGGCGCACCGAGACGTTGACGTCGCAGCGGAAGGAGCCTTCCTGCATGTTGCCGTCGCAGACGCCCAGCCACACCACCAGCGAGTGCAGGGCCTTGGCGTAGGCCACCGCTTCGGCGGCGCTGCGCATCTCCGGCTCGGACACGATCTCGAGCAGCGGGGTGCCGGCGCGGTTCAGGTCGATGCCGCTCATGCCGGCATAGTCCTCGTGCAGCGATTTGCCGGCGTCTTCTTCCAGGTGGGCCCGGGTCAGGTTGACGGTCTTGGTCTCCAGCTTGCCGTCCTTCTCGTAGGCGAAGCTGATGGTGCCGCCCTGGACCACCGGATCCTCGAACTGGCTGATCTGGTAGCCCTTCGGCAGGTCCGGATAAAAGTAGTTCTTGCGGGCGAACACCGACTGCGGCGCGATCTTCGCGCCCACGGCCAGGCCGAAGCGGATCGCGCGTTCGACCGCGCCGCGGTTCAGCACCGGCAGCACGCCCGGCAGCGCCAGGTCGACCGGGCTGGCCTGGGTGTTCGGCTCGGCGCCGAAGCGGATCGAGCTGCCGCTGAAGATTTTCGAGTTGGTCGTGAGCTGCACGTGGTTCTCAAGACCGATGACGACTTCCCATTGCATATGTGTTCTCTCTTTGTTCTATCGGTCCGGGATCAGACGCCTTCAGGCGCGCGGGTATGCCAGTCGGTGACCTGCTGGTACTGGTGCGCGATGTTCAGCAGCTTGGCCTCGTTGAAGTAGTTGCCGATGATCTGCAGGCCGACCGGACGCTTGCCGTTCTTGTCGCCTGCGCCGAAACCGACCGGGATCGACATGCCCGGCAGTCCCGCCAGGCTGGTCGAGAGGGTGTAGATGTCGGCCAGGTAGTTCGCCACCGGGTCGTTCGACTTGGCGCCCAGGTCCCAGGCCACCGTCGGGGCGACCGGGCCCATGATCACGTCGCACTTGTCGGCGAACGCGGCCTGGAAGTCGTCCGCGATCAGGCGGCGGATCTTCTGGGCCTGCACGTAGTAGGCGTCGTAGTAGCCGTGGCACAGCACATAGGTGCCGACCATGATGCGGCGCTGGACCTCGCGGCCGAAGCCTTCGGCGCGGGTTTTGCGGTACATGTCTTGCAGATCCTTGTACTCGGCAGCGCGGTGGCCGTAGCGCACGCCGTCGAAGCGCGACAGGTTCGACGAGGCCTCGGCCGGGGCGATGATGTAGTAGGTCGGGATCGACAGCGCGGTCTTCGGCAGCGAAATCTCCACCAGGGTAGCGCCCAGCTTGACGAACTGGTCCAGCGCGCCGCGCACCGCGGCTTCCACGTCGCTTGCCAAGCCTTCGCCGAAGTATTCCGTCGGCACGCCGATGCGCAGCCCGGTCAGGGGCTGGTTCAGGTCGCGGGTGTAGTCTTCCGCCACGTTGCCTTGCTCGACCGTCAGGCTGGTCGAATCGCGCTCATCGAAGCCGATCATCTCGTTGAGCAGCAGGGCGCAGTCCTCGGCGGTCTGGGCGATCGGGCCGCCCTGGTCGAGCGAGGAGGCGAAGGCGATCATGCCGAAGCGCGACACGCGGCCGTAGGTCGGCTTGATGCCGGTGACGCCGCAGAAGGCGGCCGGCTGGCGGATCGAGCCGCCGGTGTCGGTCGCGGTGGCGGCCGGCGCCAGGCGCGCGGCGATGGCGGCGGCCGAGCCGCCCGAGGAGCCGCCCGGCACCGCCAGCGGATCCCAGGGATTCTTCACCGCGCCGAAGGCCGAGTTCTCGTTGGCCGAGCCCATCGCGAATTCGTCGAGGTTGACCTTGCCCAGCGTGACCATGCCGGCGCGGCTGAAGCGCTCGACCACGGTCGCATCGAACGGGCTTGCATAATTGGCCAGCATCTTCGAGCCGGCTGTGGTGCGCCAGCCACGGGTGACGAAAATGTCCTTGTGCGCGATCGGCACCCCGGTCAGCGGGCCGGCGCTGCCGTCGGCGATACGGGCGTCGGCGCTTGCCGCCTGCGCCAGGGTGCGCTCGCGGTCCACGTGCAGGAAGGCGTTATGGCTGCTGGCGTCGATGCGGTCGAGGTAGTGGCGGGTCAGTTCGACGCTCGATACCTGCTTCGATTGCAGGAGCGCGGACAGCTCTTTGATGGTCTTGTTGTGCATGTGCGTGTCGATTCTTGGAAAGCGTTGCGTGCGAAGTGGTCCGACTTACTCGATGACCTTCGGCACCAGGTACAGGCCGTCCTGGGCCTTCGGCGCCGGCGCCTGGTAATCCTCGCGGCGGTTCTCTTCGGTGACGACGTCGTCGCGCAGGCGCAGCGGCAGCGCCATGATGCTCGCGAGCGGTTGCGACAAGGGCGCAACACCGGTCGTGTCCACCGCCTGCATCTGCTCGGCCAGTGCGAAGATGCCGTTCAGCTCCGCCAGCGCGGTTTCCGCGTGGGCTTCGTCCATCTCGAGCTGGGCCAGGTTGGCGATGCGTTTTACGTCTGAAAGTGTCAGGGACATGGCAAGGGGCGCGGCGCGGGCCGCGTGCAAAATGTGGTTGGGCTAATAACGAAAGTTGGCAAGCGGTCAGCCAACGGCGTGCTACGTCCGATAAAACCTTGGAAACACCGTCGATCTCGCTGCGGAATTGGGGGGTAAATCCACCCGTTTTCAGCATTTAATCGACAAATTATAAGGTAGAATGGCGGGCTAATGCGCTGTCGGGCTGAAAGCCAGGCCCGCCGCAAGAAAGACCGCGCTGCACAGGCCCCGTGCCCTGCATCGCGCGGCGAGGATATCCCGATCAATCTTCACGCGCGACTTCACGCGCCATCAGGACACACATGTTTGGTTCTTTACGCAGCTACTTCTCGAACGACCTGGCGATCGACCTCGGTACCGCCAACACCCTGATCTACGTGCGCGGCCTGGGCATCGTCCTGGACGAGCCGTCGGTCGTCGCGATCCGCCAGGAGGGCGGTCCCAACGGCAAGAAAACGATCCAGGCGGTCGGCAAGGAAGCCAAGCAAATGCTGGGCAAGGTGCCGGGCAACATAGAGGCCATCCGCCCGATGAAGGACGGCGTGATCGCCGACTTCACCGTCACCGAGCAGATGCTCAAGCAGTTCATCCGCATGGTGCACGACTCGAAATTCTTCCGTCCGTCGCCGCGCATCATCATCTGCGTGCCCTGCGGCTCGACCCAGGTCGAGCGTCGCGCGATCCGCGAATCGGCGCTTGGCGCCGGCGCCTCCCAGGTCTACCTGATCGAAGAGCCGATGGCGGCCGCGATCGGCGCCGGCCTGCCGGTCTCGGACGCCACCGGCTCGATGGTGGTCGATATCGGCGGCGGCACCACCGAGGTGGGCATCATCTCGCTGGGCGGCATGGTCTACAAGGGTTCGGTGCGCGTGGGCGGCGACAAGTTCGACGAAGCCATCGTCAACTACATCCGCCGCAACTACGGCATGCTGATCGGCGAGCAGACCGCCGAAGCGATCAAGAAAGCCATCGGCTCGGCCTTCCCGGGCTCGGAAGTCAAGGAAATGGAAGTCAAGGGCCGCAACCTGTCCGAAGGCATCCCGCGTTCCTTCACGATCTCGTCGAACGAGATCCTGGAAGCCCTCACCGATCCGCTCAACAACATCGTCTCGGCCGTGAAGAACGGGCTGGAACAGGCCCCGCCGGAACTCGGCGCCGACATCGCCGAAAAGGGCATGATGCTGACCGGCGGCGGCGCGCTGCTGCGCGACCTGGACCGCCTGCTGATGGAAGAGACCGGCCTGCCGGTGCTGGTGGCCGAAGACCCGCTGACCTGCGTGGTGCGCGGTTCGGGCATGGCGCTCGAGCGCATGGACAAGCTGGGTTCGATCTTCTCCTACGAATAAGAGCGCATCGAGGTCGGTGCGGCCGATGTCACGGGCGGGCAGGGCGTGCGCAAGCGAGCGCGCGCCTCTGCCCGCGTTGACGTTGGCGGCCCGCGCAGCGCGCGAAAGCCGCTTCTAAACAAGCACACCAACAGGACGCCAACCAGGACATGGAATACAGTCCTCCGCCGCTTTTCAAACAGGGCGCCCCGGCCCGGGTCAAGGCGATCGTCTTCGCCCTGATCTCGGTGCTGCTGCTGGTCGTCGACGCCCGCTACCACACCCTGGGCGCGGTGCGCCAGGTCGCCGCCACCTTCCTCTACCCCCTGCAGATGGCCGCCCTGATGCCGCGCGAGGCGCTCGGCAACATGGCCGGCTACTTCTCGTCGATTTCCGCGCTGCAGAAGGAAGTCCGCGAGCTCAAGACCCAGCAGCTGGCGCAGGCGACGATCCTGCAGCAGGCCCAGCTCCAGATGGCCGAGAACGCCCAGCTGCGGCGCCTGATGGACGCGCGCACCCACCTGCCGGTCCAGGCCCGGATGACCGAGATCCTGTACGACGCCCGCGACCCCTCGACCCGCCGCATCGTGATCGACCGCGGCTCGCGCGACCAGGTGGTGCCCGGCCTGCCGGTGATCGACCATGCCGGCGTGGTGGGGCAGGTCACGCGCGTGTTCCCCTTTACTTCCGAAGTCACGCTCCTGACCGACAAGGACCAGGCGATTCCCGTGCAGGTGCTGCGTAGCGGCCTGCGCAGCATCGCCTACGGTCGCGGCCAGTCCGGACTGCTCGACCTGCGCTTCGTGGTGGCCAACGCCGACATCCAGGTCGGCGACGTGCTGGTGACCTCGGGCCTGGACGGCATGTACCCGGCCGGCCTGGCGGTGGCCAAGGTGGTGCAGGTCGAAAGCGTGGCCGGCGGCACCTTCGGCCGCGTGGTCGGCCAGCCGCTGGGCGGGATCGACCGCAACCGCCAGCTGCTGATCATCATGTCGCAGTCGAACCTGCCGCCGAAACCGCCGGTGCAGGCGCAGGCGCCGGCCACTACCGCGCGCCGCAAGCTGCCGGACATGGCGCCGGTGCCGCCGCCGCCGCTGGCGCCGAAGCCGCTGCCGCCGCAGGCGCCGCCGACGGCGCAGGGCACGGCCGCCGCGCCGGCCAACGGCATCGGCGGCATCGGCGGCATCGGCGGGCTGCCGGCCCAGCCGCGTCCCGCCGCGCCGGCCGTGCAGAACAACGGTGGCGCACCCGCCGTCGTCCAACAGGGAGCCACGACCGATGCCCGGTAACCGCCCGCATTACATCCTGCTGCCCGTCAGCCCGTTGTTCATCACCTTCAGCCTGGTGTGCGCCTTCATGCTCAACCTGCTGCCGCTGGGCCGCTGGGTGGGCGCGCCCGACTTCGTCGCGCTGGTGCTGGTGTTCTGGGGCATCCACCAGCCGCGCAAGGTCGGCATCGGCGTGGCCTTCGTCATGGGCCTGCTGATGGACGTGCACGACGCCAGCCTGCTGGGCGAAAATGCGCTCGCCTACACGCTGCTGTCCTACCTGGCCATCATGATCCACCGCCGCGTGCTGTGGTTCCGCGTGATGACCCAGGCCATGCACGTGTTCCCGCTGCTGCTGCTGGCGCAGGCGGTGCAGTTCTTCGTTCACTTCACCGCCTCGGGCCGTTTTCCCGGCGTGCTGTACTTCGCCGAGAGCGTCGTTGCCGTCGCCCTGTGGCCGGTGATCACCTGGCTGCTGCTGGCGCCGCAGCGCCGCGCCGTCGACCGCGACCACACCCGCCCGATCTGATGCCCGCTTTTTTCCAGAAACACCTGCCGTGACCGAGTTCAAGGACAACGACCGCGAGATCCACCAGTTCCGCATGCGCCTCACGGCCATGGTGGCGCTCGTCTTCATCTGCTTCGGCCTGCTGGTGGCGCGCTTCGTGTGGCTGCAGGTGCTGCGCCACGACCAGTTCGCATCGCAGGCCGAGGGCAACCGCATCGCACTGGTGCCGATCGTGCCCAACCGCGGCCTGATCGTGGACCGCAATGGCGTGGTCCTGGCGCGTAACTATTCCGCGTATACGCTCGAGATCACGCCGTCCAAGCTGCAGGCCAACCTCGATTCCGTCATCGACGAGCTGGCCAAGCTGGTCAGCATCGAGCCGCGCGACCGGCGCCGCTTCAAGCGCCTGATGGAAGAGTCGCGCAGCTTCGCCAGCGTGCCGCTGCGCACCCGCCTGAGCGACGACGAGGTGGCGCGCTTCACCGCGCAGCGCTTCCGCTTCCCGGGCGTGGACGTGCAGGCGCGCCTGTTCCGCCAGTACCCGCTGGGCGAGACCGCGTCGCACGTGATCGGCTACATCGGGCGCATCAACCAGAAGGAAGCGGCGCAGCTCGAGGAAGACGGCATGGACGCGAACTACAACGGCACCGAGCATATCGGCAAGGAAGGCGTCGAAAAGAAATACGAGAGCTACCTGCACGGCACCACCGGCTACGAGCAGGTCGAGCGCACCGCCGGCGGGCGCGCCATCCGCACCCTGTCGCGCACCCCGCCGGTCCCCGGCAGCAACCTGATCCTGTCGATCGACATCGAGCTGCAGAAGGTGATCGAGGAAGCCTTCGGCGAGAACCGCGGCGCGCTGGTGGCGATCGAACCGAGCACGGGCGACGTGCTGGCCTACGTGTCGCGCCCCGGCTTCGACCCCAACCTGTTCGTGGACGGCATCGACACCCAGAGCTGGAACGAGCTGAACACCTCGCTCGACCGTCCGCTGATGAACCGTCCGTTGTCGGGCACCTATCCGCCCGGCTCCACCTTCAAGCCCTTCATGGCGCTGGCGGCTCTCGAGATGGGTTTCCGCAAGCCCTCCGACGGCATCCGCGATCCCGGCTTCTTCACGCTGGGCGGGCACCGCTTCAACGACGACAAGCCGGGCGGCCACGGCTACGTCGACATGTACAAGTCGGTGGTGGAATCCTGCGATACCTATTACTACCAGCTCGGCAACGAGATGGGCATCGACAATATTTCGAGCTTCATGGGCCAGTTCGGCTTCGGCCACCCGACCGGCATCGACCTCGAGCACGAGAAGGTCGGGGTGCTGCCGTCCAAGGAATGGAAGGCGCGCCGCTTCAAGACCCGCGCGACCCAGAAGTGGCTGGGCGGCGACACCATCTCGATCTCGATCGGGCAGGGCTTCAACAACTACAGCATGATCCAGCTGGCGCACGCGGTCTCGACCCTGGCCAACAACGGCGTGGTGATGAAGCCGCACCTGGTCAAGATGATCGAGGACGGCGCCACCAAGCAGCGCACGCTCACCGTGCCCAAGGAAACCCGGCGCATCCCGCTCAAGCAGGAGAACGTCGACTTCATCAAGCACACCATGGTGGGCGTGACCCAGGACCCGGCCGGCACCGGCCGCCGCGCCTTTGCCGGCGCCGGCTACATCGCGGCCGGCAAGACCGGCACCGCGCAGGTGATCGGCCTGAAGGGCCAGAAGTACAACGCCAATGCCATCGACGAACGCCACCGCGACAACGCGCTGTACGTCGCTTTTGCGCCCGCCGACAATCCGAAGATCGCGCTGGCCCTGATCGTGGAGAACGTCGGCTTCGGCGCCTCCTTTGCGGCCCCGATCGCGCGCAAGGCAATGGACTACTACCTGCTGGGCAAGCGCCCGGCGCCGCCCACGCCGAAGGACGGCGCGAAGCCGGCCGCCGCGCCGAAAACCGCGCCGGCAACGCCGGCGGTCGCGCCGGCGCCGGCGCCGGTCGTCCAGGCGGCCGCCGCGGCGGTCCCAGCCACTCGAAAGGAATAAGCCATGGCGCACATCCCAGAACGCCGCTCGCTGCGGCGCCGCCTGCGTCCGTATTTCACGGTGTTCGACTGGCCGCTCGGCCTGGTGCTGTTCATCCTGATGATGACCAGCGTGATCACCATGACCTCGGCCGGCGCGGAATTCCCGGACCGCGTCGAGCACCAGATCCGCAACTTCATGCTGGCCTTCGCCATCATGTGGATCGCCGCCAACGTGCCGCCCCAGACCCTGATGCGGCTCGCGGTGCCGATCTACACGATCGGGGTCACGCTGCTGATCGCGGTGGCGCTGTTCGGCATCATCAAGAAGGGCGCGCGGCGCTGGCTGCACGTCGGTGTCGACATCCAGCCTTCCGAAATCCTCAAGATCGCGACACCGCTGATGCTGGCCTGGTACTTCCAGCAGCGCGCGAACGCCGCCAACTGGAAGAACTTCCTGGTGGCGGGGGTGCTGCTGCTGGTTCCCTTCGTGCTGGTCGCCAGGCAGCCCGACCTGGGCACCGCGCTGATGGTCGGCGCTTCCGGCTTCTACGTGATCTTCCTGGCCGGCCTGCCGTGGAAGGCGCTGGCGGGCCTGGTGGTGGCCGGCGCTTGCGCGCTGCCGGTGGGCTGGTCGATGATGCACGACTACCAGCGCGAGCGCGTGATGACCCTGATCGACCCGACCTCCGACCCGCTCGGCAAGGGCTTCCACATCATCCAGTCCGAGATCGCCATCGGTTCCGGCGGCCTGATGGGCAAAGGCTACGCCCAGGGCACCCAGGGCGCGCTGGAATTCGTGCCCGAGCAGACCACCGACTTCGTGTTCGCCGTGTATTCGGAAGAATTCGGGCTGATCGGCAACTGCTTCCTGCTGTTCGTCTACCTGATGCTCATTGCACGCGGGCTCATGATTGCAGCAAATGCACCGAACACCTTTACCCGCCTGCTGGCCGGCGCGATCACCATGATTTTCTTCACTTATGCGTTTGTCAATATGGGCATGGTGAGCGGAATCTTGCCGGTGGTCGGAGTTCCGCTACCTTTCATGAGCTATGGCGGAACTGCGTTCATTACGCTCGGGCTCGGCGCTGGTATATTGATGAGTATTCAAAGACATCGTAAACTAGTGCAGACGTAATTTAACAAGGACCGCGCATGGCCGTTCCAAGAAAACAACTTGCTACGACCATCATCGCGGTCATTGCACTGGCAACCCTGGCAAGCGGTTGCAGCACCACAGACACCAAGGGCGAGCGCAAGAGCCTGATCCCGCTGCCCTGGAAGCATCCGGTGGCAAAACATGGGGACGCGCCCAAGCTGCCGCCCGCCGGTTCCGGGCGCGGCGGCTACTACAAGGACGACGGCCCCGGCCTGAACCCGCCGCCCGGCCTGATGGACCTGCCCGACGCCGTGGTCAAGGCCGAACCCTATGCCAAGTGGGCCAACCGTCCGTATTCGGTGTTCGGCCAGACCTATACCCCGATCCTGCACCAGGACCCCTTCGTCCAGCGCGGCGTGGCCAGCTGGTATGGGGTCAAGTTCCACGGCCAGAAGACCTCGTCCGGCGAACTCTACGACATGTACAAGATGACGGCGGCGCATCCGACGCTGCCGATCCCGTCCTATGCGCGCATCACCAGCGTCGAAACCGGCAAGTCGATCGTGGTGCGCATCAACGACCGCGGCCCGTTCCACGCCAGCCGCATCATCGACGTCTCGTACACCGCGGCCCTGAAACTCGGCCTGCTGGGCAAGGGCAGCCACGAAGTCGAGATCGAGCGCCTGTTCCCGGACGACCCGATCCGCATGGCCTCGGAGCGCCGCAGCGCCACCTCCGAAGCGCAGTCGGCGCCGCCGGAGATCGCGGCGCTGATGCTGGAAGATCGGGTCCGTACCGACAGCGCGGCGCTGGCCGAGGTCGCGCCTGCTGTCGTACCGAAGCTGGTGCCGCGCGGGAGCTTCTACGTGCAGCTGGGCGCCTACGGCCGCGCCGGCACCGCCGAGGCCATGAGCGCCCGCCTGATCGACGCCGGCGTCGAAGTCGGCAAGCTGGAAGTGATCAAGGCCGGTTCGGTCAACCGCCTGTATGCCGGCCCGTTCGAGAGCCGCGAAGATGCCGCGGCGGCGGCCCGCGCGGTGCCGTCCTCGTTCGGACTGAAGCCGATCGTCGTCAAGCGCTGAGCGGCTGGACGCGCTTCAGCGGACAGGCCCGGCCTGCGCCTGGGCCGGTAACTGTGCATGAACGCGCCGGTGCGGCACCGATGCGATCTTACTGGCACGGACGCAGCTGCGCGCCCGCGAAATCGTCGGCAATGCCGGCCACGCGCTTGCGTTCGTCCGGCGTCAGATCGCGGAACTGCCAGGCCGCACGCGAGCCCTGCGGCCCGCGCGGCAGCACGCGCACGCCGCGCACGCCCTGTTTGCCCAGCGCCGTGGCCAGGCTCTGCGCCGCTGCTTCGTTCTTGAACACGCCCAGCGACACCGCCCACTTGAGCGGCGACTCGCCCTGCATCACGAAGAAGTTCTGCACGCCTTTTTCCTTCAGCTCGGCCACGCGGCGTTCCGCGCCTTCCTTGCCGCCATTGGGCGGCAGGTAGACCAGGTGGCTGGTGACCTCCTGGAAGGGCACGTTGATGCGGGAGACGCGCCGGTCCAGGCCGAGGCGCGCGACGCGGGTCTCGAAGCGGCGCGCATCGGCGGCCGCGAAGCTGCCGGCCTGGGTGCAGGCGATGGTCTCGATCGCCGGCGCCGGCGCCTCGGCCGGCGGGGCGGGCTCCGCCGGCGCCGCTTGCGCAGGGGCCGGCTGGGCGGAGATTTCGGCGGCCTCGCGCGCTTGCGCGGCGCTGAGCATCACCATGCGCTCGGCGGCCAGCTGGTTCTTCAGGCGCTGCGGCTCGCGTTCGCCGGCATCGAGCTTGCCGAGGTAGCCCTGGGCGTAGGCGAACAGCGCGGCGTTCAGCGCCAGCAGTGACCAGAATACGAATTTCAACAAGGTGGTTCTCCGTTCTTCAGGCGGCCGCCGCGTGCAGGCCGACCAGCACGATGTTATCGACCACGCGGTGCGCGAACTTGAGGACCGGGGCGATATACGGCGCCGCGCCGCCCGACACGATGCACTCGCTGGCCCCGTGGGCGATGCAGGCGCGCTCGATCGCGCCGGCCTGGGCCGACAGCACGCCCGAGACGATCGCATCGTCGGTGTTGTCGCCGAACAGGGGAGGCGGGGCGGCGCCCGGCGTCACCTGCGGCAGCTGGGCGGTGTTGCGGGCCAGCGAACCGGCCATCAGGGCCAGGCCGGGCAGGATCATGCCGCCGATGAAGCGGCCGTCGGCGCTGATGGCGTCGACCGTGGTGGCGGTGCCGCAGGTGGCCACGACCAGGTTGCGGCCGGGCGCCAGCGCGCGCGCGCCGATGGCGGCGGCGAAGCGGTCGCAGCCCAGCTGGCCCGGGTTGCGGTAGCCGTTGCGCAGGCCGGCGCGTGCCGGGGTCGAGGCGAACCATTCGACCTGCACGCCTTCGGGCAGGGCCTGGGCGATGCGCTCGCGCAGGTCGGTGCCGGCCACGTTCGAGACGATGGCGCGCGCCACGCCGGCCCGGCGCCAGGCGCCGGCTGCGCCGTCGAGACCGGCGTGCGAGACCGCGTCATGCAGCGTCCATTCGCCCAGGGCCGCGCCCGGCGCGGCGATCGCCCACTTGATGCGGGTATTGCCCGCGTCGACCAGCAGCAGCATGTTCATTCCCTTGTCACTCACCGAGACGCAGCGAGACGTCGCCCGCCAGCACCGTCGTACGCCCGTGCGCCGTATCGAGCAGCAGCCGGCCGGTATCGTCGACGCCGGCAGCCAGGCCTTCCTGCAGCACCTGGCCGTTGTCGAGGATGACGACGCTGCGGCCCTGCCAGGCGTGCAGCAGGTTCCAGCGCGCGCTGAAGACGGCGAAGCCCTGGCGCGCGAACAGGCGCAGCGCGTCGGCCAGCGCGTCGAGCAGGGTGGCCACCAGCACGTCGCGCTCCATGCGCGCCAGCCAGGGCGCGCCGGCGGCGCTGCGGCCCAGTTGCGCTTCCACCTCGTCGGGCATGACCAGGTTCAGGCCGATGCCGATCACGGCCCAGATGCCGCCCGCTGGCGCGGACTGGGTCTCGACCAGGATCCCGGCCAGCTTGTCGCCGTCCTTGAGCACGTCGTTCGGCCACTTGAGCTGGACCTGCACGCCCAGCCGGCCCAGCGCCTCGCCCAGCGCCACGCCGACCGCCAGCGGCAGGCCGGAAAGCGCCTGCGGGCCGCCGTCGAATTTCCAGGCCAGCGAAAAGGTCAGCGAATTCTCGCTGGAAGACAGCCAGCTGCGGCCGGCACGGCCGCGGCCGGCGGTTTGATGTTCGGCGACCAGCAGCACCGGCTCCAGCAGCTGCGGGGCGCGCGCCAGCAGGTCGGCGTTGGTCGAGCCGGTCTGCGGCACCACTTCCACCGCCACGCCGGCGTGGGACAGCGATGCGATATTGGCGGCGTTCATGCTTCCCCCTGGCGGCGTTTGGTGGGCGCGCGCGCGAACGCGAGGTCGAACAGGGCGTTGGGCAGCAGGCGCAGCAGCTTGGCGACAAGGCCCATCTGCCAGGGCAGCACGCGGTAGCGCGCGCCGCGCGCGATGGCATCCGCCGCCTGGGCGGCAAAGCGCTCGGCGGGCATCAGGAAAGGCATGGGAAAACGGTTGTTGCGGGTCATGGGTGTGTCGATGTAGCCGGGGGCGATGGTCACCACCTTGATGCCGGTGCCGCGCAGCTCCAGGCGCAGCGATTCGCAGTAGCTGTGCACGGCGGCCTTGGAGGCGCAGTAGGCGCCGGCGCCGCGCATGCCGCGCACGCCCGCCACGCTGCCGATGCCCACCAGGCGGCGCGGGCCCTGCTGGGCTTTCATCGTGGCGATGAAGGGCGCGAAGGTGGACACGGTGGCGTTCACGTTGGTGGCGAACACGGCGTCGAACACCGGCAGGTCGCCGGGGCGTTCGGTGAGCGTGCCGTGCGAGATGCCGGCGCAGGCGATGACGATGTCGGCGCCGCCCTTGGCGGCGATGAAATCGGCGGCGGCGCCGGCGAGCGCGTCGCGATCGAGCACGTCGACCGCATAGATGCGGTGCCGTTCGGGATGGGGCAGGCCGGCGACGAGTTCTTCCAGCAGGGCGCGGCGGCGCGCCAGCAGGCCGAGGCAGGCGCCGCGCGCCGCGTATTCGCGCGCCAGCGCCGCGCCGATGCCGCTCGATGCGCCGGTGATGAACACCCGGTCCGCGCGGCCCGGGGAAAGATTCATTTCTTGTCCGCTTTCGCCCGCGCGACCAGTGCGTCCATCACCTGCAGGGTGCCGGCCAGCGCGGCTTCGCCCGGCGTGCCGGCTTCGGACAGCATGCCGGGCGAGGTCAGGAAGCGGCCATCGACGGCGATCATCGGCCAGTGGGTGATGCGGTAGGATTCCATCATGGCCTGCGCGCGGCGCAGCTTGGCCTGCACCCCGAAGGAGCGGTAGGCGTCGATGAAGCGCGCGCGGTCGATGCCGGCGCGGCTGGCCCAGTCGAACACCTGTTCGTCCTGGGCCAGCGGCAGGCGCTCGACGTGCATCGCCTGGAAGACCTTGCCGTGGTACTGCTCCAGCAGGCCGAGCGACTCGAGCGTGAAGAACAGGCGCTGCTGCGCCGCCACCTGCGGGCCGCGCGGCACGTGCACGCGGCGGAACACCACGTTGTCGCCCTGTTTTTTCACCCATTCCGCCAGCTGCGGCTCGAAGGCGTAGCAGTGCGGGCAGTAATAGGCAAAGAACTCCAGCACCTCGATCCTGCGTCCGCCGTCGGTGGGCTGGGCTTCCGGCAGGGTCTGGTACTCCGCGCCCTCTTTAGGGGATGCCGGCGCGGCCGAGACGATGCCGGACAGGGCGAGCAGGGCGGCGCAACAGCTCAGGCGGCGAAGCGGATTCATGCGGGTCCTCGGTGGCGAAACGGGTCAGCGCTGGTTACGGACGATGGCGACGTCGATGCCGCTGTCGAGCAGCTTGGCGCGCGCCTTGTTCATGGCTTCCGGTCCGCTGTAGGGACCGACGCGCACGCGGTGCAGCACGCCGCTGTCGGTGCTGCGGTCGGTGATCGTGGCTTCAAAGCCGAGCAGGGCCAGTTTGGCGCGGGTGTTCTCGGCGTCGGACATCTCACGGAAGGCGCCGGCCTGCAGGTAATAGATGTACCCGTCGCCGCCTGCCGGGGCCGGGGCAGCCGTCGACGGGCTTGGCGCGGCCGTGTTCACGGGCGCCGCCGGCTGGGCCGGGGCGGCCGGCGCCGCTGCCGGAGCCTGCTGGGCCTGCATGCCGGCGATGGCCTGGCCGAGCGGATCGGCCGGTTCGGCAGGCGCCGCAGCAGGCGCCGGGCGGCTGGCGCGTTCGGCGATCTGGCGGTTCGCTTCGCGCGCCGCCTCGCGGTTGCCGTACAGCGGCTTGTTCGGGTCGCTCGCCTGGCTCGGCGCCAGGTCGGCCGGGCGGCCCATCTTGTTGGAACGGTCGGTGAAGGGCGACTGGCCCTTGGTGATCACGAGCGCGACCACCACCGCGATCCCCAGGCCGATGATCAGGCCGATGATGATGCCGGTCAGGGTGCTGCCGCGCTGGCGCAGCGGGGAAAAATGTCGGATGGCGGTCATGTTGCGATTACTCTTGCGTTTCAGTCGGGGCGCGTTCCATCTTGCTTGGGGCGGACACGCCGATCAGGGCCAGGCCGTTGCGCAGCACCTGGCGGGTGGCCAGGGCCAGCGCCAGACGCGCCAGCTTCAGGGGCTCGTTGTCGTCGAGCAGCCACTTGTGGGCGAAGTAGTAGCTGTGCAGCTCGCCGGCCAGTTCGCGCAGGTAGAAGGCGACGTGGTGCGGGCTCAGTTCCAGCTTGGCGCGCTCCAGCATTTCCGGGTAGGCGGACAGCTTGGCCAGCAGGCTCGCTTCGTGCGGCTCGGTGAGCAGCGACAGGTCGGCCTGGACCAGTTGCGATTCGTCGCCGCCCCAGTTGGCGAGCGCCGAGCAGATGCGGGCATGGGCGTACTGCACGTAGTACACCGGGTTCTCGTCCGAGGTCTTGAGCGCGACGTCGACGTCGAACACGAATTCGGTATCGGCCTTGCGCGAGATGAGGAAGAAGCGCACCGCGTCGCGGCCGCGCGTGACGTCGCCGTTGCCCGACCATTCGATCAGGTCGCGCACGGTGACGTAGGAGCCGGCGCGCTTGGAGATCTTGACCTCTTCGCCGTTCTTCATCACGGTGACCATCTTGTGCAGCACATAGTCGGGATAGCCCTGCGGGATGCCGATGTTCACCGCCTGCAGGCCGGCGCGCACGCGCGCTATGGTGCCGTGGTGGTCGCTGCCCTGCACGTTGATGGCCTGGTCGAAGCCGCGGCGGAATTTCTGGATGTGGTAGGCCACGTCCGGCACGAAGTAGGTGTAGGTGCCGTCGGACTTGCGCATCACGCGGTCCTTGTCGTCGCCGTAGTCGGTGGTCTTGAGCCACAGCGCGCCGTCCTGTTCGTAGGTGACGCCGGCGTCGACCAGGGCCTGCACCGCCGCTTCCACCTTGCCGTCCGCGTACAGCGAGGACTCGAGGTAGTAGTTGTCGAACTTGACGCCGAAGGCCTGCAGGTCCTGGTCCTGCTCGTTGCGCAGGTAGGTCACGGCGAAGCGGCGGATCGATTCGATGTCCTCGACGTCGCCGCTGGCGGTAGCCGGTTCGCCGTCGCTGGCCGAGACGGTTTTCTTCGCCAGGAAATCGCTGGCGATGTCGGCGATGTAGTCGCCGTTGTAGGCCGACTCGGGCCACTGCGCATCGCCCGGCTTGAAGCCCTTCGCGCGCGCCTGCACCGAAGTGGCCAGGGTGGCGATCTGCACGCCGGCGTCGTTGTAGTAGAACTCGCGGGTCACCTCGTGGCCCTGCGCTTCGAACAGGGACGAGAGGGCGTCGCCCAGCGCGGCCTGGCGGCCGTGGCCGACGTGCAGCGGGCCGGTCGGGTTGGCCGACACGAATTCGATGATCGCGTGGTGGCCCTGGCCGGCAGTGCCGCGGCCGAAGGCCTCGCCCTGCTCGAGCACGGTCCTGACGACCGACTGCTTGGCGCCTGCGGCCACGCGCAGGTTGATGAAGCCGGGGCCGGCGACGTCGGCCGACTCGACCAGGCCGGCGGCGCCGGGCTCGGCGAGCAGGGCGGCGACCAGGCGGGTAGCCAGTTCGCGCGGATTGGTCTTGAGCGGCTTGGCCAGCTGCATCGCGATGTTGCAGGCGATGTCTCCGTGGCTCGGGTCGCGCGGACGCTCGAGAACGACGTTGGGGGTGAGATCGCTGCCGGCGACGATCGGCGCAAGGGCGGCCTGGAACAGGGCAACGATTTGTTGTTTTTGTTGGGCGAGCATGGGAATGTCGGTCTGATAAGAATGACGGGGCCTGCGGGCAGGCAAACAGCGGCCATTATACTGGTTTGGCGATGCATGGAATATGTTCACCACAGGCAATTGCCGGGAGTCCTCACGAAGCTTAAGCAGCGCCAAAGGCGAAGCCGTTACAATGAGGGCCTTTTTCGACCGTATCGACCCTGCCATGACCGACAAGCGCCCGACGCTCACCCTGAAACCCAAAGCCAAGCCGGCGCGTTCTTCCGCGCCGCGCAGCGGGGCGCAGCCGTCGCGGCCTGCCGCCAAGCCGGATCAGGAACGCGGCGCGGCCGCAGGTCCGAAGCCGGGCCAGCCGGCCGGCGCCAAGCCGAGCTACCGGCCGTCGCCCGAGCGCGAAGCGGCCGTCGCCCGGCGCGAGCGTCCGGAGGCGCCCCGCGATACCGGACGCGATGCCGGACGCGACAGCGCGCGCCTGCGCCAGAGCCACGAAGTGAAGGTGGCGCCGCAGCGCGACTACCGTCCCGACCTGAAGGCCGATTCGCTGGCCCTGGCCCTGCTGGGCGCGGCCAGCGCGGTGGCGCGCGTGCGCGGCGGCGCCGCGCTGCCCCAGGCGCTCGGCGCCGTGTTTGCGGCCTACGACGCGACCCCGCAGGCGCGCGGGGCGATCCAGGACATCGCCTACCGCACGATGCGCCAGCTGGGCCGCACCGAGACCCTGCTGGGCCTGATGACGAGCAAGGCGCCGGAACCGCCGATGCTGGGCGCCCTGCTGTGCGCCGCCCTGGCCCTGCTCGACCCGCCGCAGGGGACGACCCCGCCCTACGAAGCCTTTACCGTGGTCGACCAGGCCGTGCATGCGGCGGCCAGCCATCCGGATTTTGCCCACGCCAAGGCGATGGTCAACGCCGTGCTGCGCCGCTTCCTGCGCGAGCGCGAGGCCCTGGTGGCGGAAGCGCTGAAGCAGCCGCTGGCGCGCTGGAACTATCCGCAATGGTGGATCGACAGCACCCGCGCCGCCTATCCGTCGCAGTGGGAAGCCATCCTCGCGGCCGGCAACGTGCACCCGCCGCTGACCCTGCGCGTGAACCGCCGCCGCCTCGACGTCGCGGCCTACCTGGAGACCCTGCGCGCGGCCGGCATCGAGGCGGCGCAGGTGGGCCCGAGCGCGGTGCGCCTGGCGCAGGCGGTCAACGTCAGCCAGATTCCGGGCTTCCACGACGGCCTGGTGTCGGTGCAGGACGCCGGCGCCCAGCTGGCCGCGCCGCTGCTCGACCTGGCGGACGGCATGCGCGTGCTGGACGCCTGCGCCGCTCCGGGCGGCAAGAGCGGCCACATCCTCGAGACCGCCGACGTCGAGCTGACCTCGGTCGACGCCGATGCCCAGCGCCTGGCGCGGGTCGGCGACAACCTGGGACGCCTCGGGCTGGCGGCGAAGCTGCTCGCGGCCGAGGCCCAGGACGCGTCCTGGTGGGACGGCCGTCCATTCGACCGCATCCTGGCCGACGTGCCCTGCACGGCCTCCGGCATCGTGCGCCGCCATCCGGATATCCGCTGGCTGCGCCGCAAGTCGGACACGCTCCAACTTGCAACACTTTCCAGCAAAATACTCGACAACCTTTGGCAGATGCTCCTGCCCAATGGTAAATTGTTGTTTGTGACATGTTCGCTCTGGCCCCAGGAATCGGAGGCGCAGGCTGCCGCATTCGCGGCGCGCCACGACGCCATCCGCCTCGACGCGCCGGGCCAGCTGCTGCCAGCCAGCGGTGCCGCGCAGGATCATGACGGCTTGTTTTACGCCCTGTTCCAGAAAAAAGCGGCGTAATGGTCAACCCGACAGAATAGGCTTCGGCTTCAAATAAGGCTCCGGCGCACCCGTGACGTTACGATTTTTCTGCCTCCTCGCTTGCCAGCTGCTGCTGGTCTTCGCGTGCACGCAGGCACGGGCGGCTGACGCAATCGAGATCATCAAGGCCGAAATCCAGTCCAGCGAGGACGGCTACCGCCTGAACACGGCCTTCGCCTTCGACCTGAACCACGAACTGCAGGATGCGGTCCAGCACGGCATCAAGCTGCACTTCACCACCGAGATCGAAATGACGCGCCCGCGCTGGTGGTGGCGCGACGAAAAGGCGGTGTTCTCCAAGCGCACCATCGGCATCTCCTACGACATGCTCACGCGCCAGTACATCGTGAGCAGCGGCGGCAGCGTGCCGCAGCCCTTCAATACCCTCGACGACGCGCTGTCGCTGATCCGGCGGCCGGCGCGCTGGCTGATCGCGCCCAAGGGCGCCCTCAAGCAGGGCGAGGTCTACAACGTCTCGGTGCGCATGTTCATGGACCGCGACTTCCTGTCCAAGCCCCTGCAGGTCAATGCCATCAATGATTCGAGCTGGCGCCTGAGCACGAACAAGAAGACCTTCACCTACCGTGCAGAATGATCCAGGTACGCGGTAAATCGTTCAACCGGGCGCTGCGCTACGCGCTGGTGGTGGGCGGCGCCATCGCGTCGATCCTGCTGTTCATGCTGGCCTCGGCGTCCGAGAATTCCGGTTTCTTCGATCAATATTACGTCTGGCTGCTGGGCGTGAACGCCGGCATGGCCGCGCTGCTCCTGATCCTCGTGGTGGTCGCGCTGGCGCGCCTGTATTCGCGCTACAAGGCCGGCAAGTTCGGCTCGCGCCTGGTTGCGCGGCTGGTGCTGCTGTTCGCGGGCATCGGCATCCTGCCGGGGCTGGTGATCTTCATGGTGTCGGTGCAGTTCGTCTCGCACTCCATCGACAGCTGGTTCGACGTCAAGATCGAGGCCGCGATCGAGTCCGGCCTCAACCTCGGCCGCGCCGCCCTCGACGAAGCCGTGGCCGAGCTGGGCGCCACCGGCCAGACCGCCGCCGCCACGCTGGCCGGCCAGGATGCGGTGATGGTGCAGGGCATCCTGACCGGCCTGGTAAACGACATCAGCGGGCTGCAGAGCGCCATGCTGCTCACGTCCGATGGCACCGTGCTGGCATCGAGCGCGCAGGACCGCAACCTGAATCTCGACCTGGACCGCCCGACGCCCGACATGCTCAAGTCGGCCGCGCTGCCGGGCGGCTATGCGCGCCCGGAAGGCACGATGGACCGGGAGGTCAGCGGCCAGGGCGAGAGCCAGAACGGGCTGGACGCGGCGACCGGCCTGCGCCTTCGGGTGGTGCTGGCGGTGCCCGAGGCGGCCGGCATGGAGCCGCGCTACCTGCAGCTGCTGCAGGCAGTGCCGGTCACCCTGGCCTCGAACGCGGTGGTGCTGCGCAGCGCCTCCGAGGAATACCGCTCGCGCGACCAGGCCCGGCGCGGCCTGCGCAAGATGTACATCGAGACCCTGACCCTGACGCTGCTGCTGGCGATCTTCGGCGCGATCGGCAGCGCCTTCCTCATCGCCGGCAACCTGGCGCAGCCGCTGCTGGTGCTGGCCGAGGGCACCCAGGCGGTGGCCGAGGGCGACCTGTCGCCGCGCCCGACCGTCGAGACCAACGACGAACTGGGCACCCTGACGCGCTCGTTCAACGCCATGACGGGCCAGCTGTTCGAGGCGCGCAGCGCGGTCGAGCGCAACCGCATGGCCCTGCAGAACGCGAAGGCCCACCTGGAGTCGGTGCTGGCCAACATGTCGGCGGGCGTGCTGGTGCTGGATGCCGAAGGGCGGGTGGTGAACTCGAACGATGCGGCCTACCGCATCCTGCAGGTGGAGCCGGGCGCGCTCAGCGGCCCGCTGGCCGGCATCGCCGGCCTGGAGACCTTCTACAACTGCATCACGCGCGCGATCTCGGCGCAGAGCGCGCAGAGCGCGGCCGGCAGTGGCCGCAAGCGCAGCCACTGGCAGCAGCAGATCGAGATCCCGCGCCGCGGCAGCGGCGACGAGCACGACCACGACATCACGCTGCTGGCGCGCGGCTCGCGCCTGCCGGTCGGCACCGGCAGCGGCTTCATCGTGGTGTTCGACGATATCTCCGACGTGATCTCGGGCCAGCGCTCGGTGGCCTGGGGCGAGGTGGCGCGCCGCCTGGCGCACGAGATCAAGAACCCGCTCACCCCAATCCAGCTGTCGGCCGAGCGCCTGCAGATGAAGCTCGAGTCGAGCCTGCCGCCGCTTGAAGCCGAGCTGCTGAAGAAGAGCACCACCACCATCGTCAACCAGGTCGACGCCATGAAGCGCATGGTCGACGATTTCCGCGACTACGCGCGCACGCCGCCGGCGGTGCTGGAACCGCTCGACCTGAACGGCCTGATCGACGAGATCCTGCAGCTTTACCTGGCCGAGGACGGCTCGGACATCATCCATGCCGCACTGGCGCCGGACCTGCCGAAGGTGATGGGCGACCCCACCCAGCTGCGCCAGGTGATCCACAACCTGCTCCAGAACGCGCAGGACGCACTGGTCGACCGCGCGCCCGGCATGCCGGCGCCGCGCGTCGACGTCACCACCGAGACCATTCACTACGAAGGCGCGGACGGCGCCGCCGGCACCGCGGTGCGCCTGGCGATCACGGACAACGGCCCCGGCTTCTCGCCGCGCATCCTGGCGCGCGCCTTCGAACCCTACGTCACGTCGAAAGCGCGCGGCACCGGCCTGGGCCTGCCGATGGTGAAAAAGATCATCGACGAACACGGCGGCAGGATCGATATCGGCAATCGTCCGGACGGATGTGGCGCGTCAGTATTCATTTTGCTGTTAAAGTTAGCCCCTGAGGCGAACTTGTCCGAAATATAAAAGACGGCATAAAATCGCACCATGACGGGTAAGAGATCAGGAAGGCAGAACGATGGCGAATATACTCGTAGTTGATGATGAAATGGGCATCCGGGAATTACTCTCGGAAATCCTGGGCGACGAAGGCCACGCCATCACCCTGGCGGAGAATGCACAGCAGGCCCGCGAAGCGCGTGCCGGCGGCGCGCCCGACCTGGTGCTGCTCGACATCTGGATGCCGGACACCGACGGCGTCACCCTGCTCAAGGAATGGCAGCGCGACGGCCTGCTCACCATGCCGGTCATCATGATGTCCGGCCATGCCACCATCGACACCGCCGTCGAAGCGACCCGCATCGGCGCACTGAATTTCCTCGAAAAGCCGATCGCCCTGCAGAAACTGCTCAAGGCCGTGCAGCAGGGCCTGACCCGGGCCCAGGAAGTGGCGCGCGCGCCGCTGGTCCCGCCGCGCCCGGTGGTGGCGGCCGTGCCGGTAGCCGATAGCGGCGTCGTCACGGCCGCCGCCGCGAGCGCCCCGATGTATGCGCCGCCGGCGCCGCAGATGACCAACGGCTCGCGCATGGTGCATGCGATTTCGCAAGGCGAGGGCACCGGCTACACGCTGTCCTTTGACCTGCCGCTGCGCGAAGCGCGCGACGCCTTCGAGCGCATGTACTTCGAGCACCACCTGGGCCGCGAGGGCGGCAGCATGACGCGGGTGGCCGAGAAGACCGGCCTCGAACGTACCCACCTGTACCGCAAGCTCAAGCAGCTCGGCGTCGAACCCGGCAAGCTGGCCAAGAAAGGCGTCTGATTGGCAGGTCAGGCGCAAGCGCGTCCCCTTACCCTGGTCACCGGCCCCAGCGCCGGCGCACGCGAGGCGGCGATTGCCGCACTGCTGGATGCCGTGCCCGCGGCATCGCCCGGCACGGCAGGGGCCGCCCCCTTCAGCGCCGTCATCCTCGAAGGCCTGGCTTCAGGCAGTAGCTGCATCCCCGATACCTCTTCCGTAAGACTTGTCCGACTCGCACCCGGGTGCTTGTGCTGCTCCGGGAATCTGGTTTTGCGTGTAACATTGAATCGACTGTTGCGCCAAGGCCCGGAACGCCTGTTCATCGGTGTGGCGAACAGTGAGCACCTTGATCAGTTGCGATCGTGGCTGCAAGAAGCGCCATACGATCAGCTGTTGGCACTGAATCCAACCCTGCACGCCTGACCCTTTGTTGTACCGGGCGTGCACTTGAAATCGGTTCAGCGAGCCCCACCTCTTAACCGAAGTGATCAGCCACCGCCCGCCGCCGCGCGGTTGCTCACAACCGGACGGATCGAGAAACACCATTGCAACGCGCAGCAGGTTTATCGATGCGTCCACCACTCTGATCGAGAGAAGGAGTCATCATGAACATGATCTATAACAGCGAACAGTACAGCGTCGTGGAATTTGGCGTTGATCGCGACCTCGAAGCCCTGCGCTTCGGCGGATACGAGATCGTCGACAAGGCCGGCCGGCGCGAAGCGTTCATCGGCGGCAAACTGGCTCAATCTTTCCGTCGCGATGTGAACAACCTCATCGCAAGCGAGCCGACCATGGAAGAAATCGACGACTTCCTGGGTTCCTACGACACCCTGATGAGCCAGCCGGTCGTGCTGCACTAATCATCGGGAAGGGCGCTGCTACGGTTCCGGGGCGTAGTAGCGCAAGCAGGCAACATCGGCACCTCTGGGCGTGATAAGCTGCGCGCCATGTGCCAACTCCTCGGAATGAACTGCAACGTCCCCACGGACATCGTCTTTTCCTTCACCGGCTTCGCCCATCGCGGCGGACGCACCGACACCCACCACGACGGCTGGGGCATCGCTTTCTTCGAAGGCAAGGGCGTGCGCCACTTCGTTGACCACCAGGCCGCCATCGCTTCGCCGATCGCTGAACTGATCAAGCGCTACCCGATCAAGTCCACCAACGTCATTGCCCATATCCGCAAGGCCACCCAGGGCCAGGTCGCGCTCGAGAACTGCCATCCTTTCGTGCGCGAGATGTGGGGGCGCTACTGGGTGTTCGCCCACAACGGCGACCTGAAGGACTTTGCGCCGCAGCTGACAGGGCCGTTCCGCCCGGTGGGTAACACCGACAGCGAGCGCGCGTTCTGCTGGCTGATGCAGAGCCTGCGCGAGGAGTTCGGCGACGGTTCGTCCGGCACCGCCCCATCGCTGGCGCAGTTGCGCACGGCGCTCGAAAGGCTGGTGCCGCAGGTCGCCGCGCACGGCACGTTCAACATGATGCTGTCGGACGGCACCGCCCTGTTCACGCATTGCTCGACCAAGCTATGCTACATCGTGCGCCGCTATCCGTTTACCGCGGCCAGCTTGTCCGACGAAGACCTGTCGGTCGACTTTTCGCAGGTCACGACGCCGAACGACCGGGTTGCCATCATCGTGACCGAACCGCTGACCAACAACGAAACCTGGATCCCGTTTGCGCCCGGAGAACTGAAACTGTTCGTGGACGGCTTGCCACAATAATGCTCCGGAATTATCGTTCCATGAATAAAATAGTGCTAAAAAGCCACTAAATAGGAGGGATACGGTAAAGTAGACAGGTTCGCCAGCCCACCCAGACGACATGACCGATACCGCCAGCACCGACCAGGCTTCCCAGCCGCTGAAACTGCGCAATTTCTACCTCGGGCGCCAGCCGGTGCTCGACCGTAACCAGGCGCTGTTCGGCTACGAGCTGCTGTTCCGCGGCAGTGCCCAGGGGAAGGCAGAGATCGATTCCGGCCTGTCGGCCAGCGCCAGCGTGATCCACCATGCCTCGCAGCTTGGCCTGCCGCGCGCGATCGGCGACGCCACCGCCTTCCTGAACGTCGACACCGACGTCCTCATGGGCGACATGTTCGCCTTCCTGCCGCGCGAGCGCACCGTGCTCGAGATCGTCCGCTCGGTGGAGCCGACCGACGCCGTGATCCAGCGCATGACCGAACTGTCCACGCACGGCTTCCGCTTTGCGGCCGAGGCCTCGGCCCACGGCGCCAGCCTGGCCCGCCTGCTGCCGGTGATCGACTACGTCAAGATGGACCTGCGCGAACTGCCGGTGGTGACCCTGCTGTCGCTGGCGCCGCGCCTGCGCGGCACCGGCAAGCGCCTGGTGGCCGAGAAGGTCGAGACCCACTACGAATACCGTACCTGCCTGGACATCGGCTTCGATTACTTCCAGGGCTATTACTTCGCCAAGCCGACCGTGATCGCCGGCCGCAAGCTGTCGCCTTCGCAGGCGGCGGTGATGGACCTGATGAACCTGGTAGCCTCGGACGCCGACAACATCGAGATCGAGCGCGCGATCAAGAAGGACGTGACCCTTGGCCTGAACCTGCTGCGCCTGGTGAATACGCCGGCCGCCGGGGCCGGGCGCCGCATCGAATCGCTCAGCCAGGCCCTGATGCTGCTGGGCCGCCGCCAGCTGCAGCGCTGGCTGCAGATCCTGCTGTACGCCGAACCGGGCGTGCGCGGCCACAACCTGAGTCCGCTGCTGATGCTGGCCACCACGCGCGCGCGCCTGATGGAACTGCTGGCGCAGCGCCTACGTCCGGGCCAGCGCAACGTGGCGGACATCGCCTTCACGGTGGGCATGATGTCGCTGATGGACACGCTGTTCTGCATCCCGATGCAGGACATCGTGGAACAGATCCCGGTGATCGACGAAGTGCGCCACGCGCTGCTGGTGCGGCGCGGCTTCTTTGGCGAACTGCTGCGCCTGGCGGAATCGATCGAGCGCATGGACGACGCGCAGGAAGAGGTGCTGCCCGCGCTGCATGAACTGTCGGTCGACGGCGACGACCTGGCCGAGCTCGAGGTGTCAGCCTTCGAGTGGAGCGACAAGGTGGTTCGCTACGCGATCTGATTCGCAATCTGGTAATGCCGGATTTGCCGCGTTAACGTAGGGTGGGCAGGTTTCCTGCCCACGCGTTCAACATGCGCTTGAATGATCGGCGCGGCTGATCGAAAGCTGACCATCACCGCGTGGGCGGGAGACCCGCCCACCCTACAACTGCGCGTCAGCGGACTATCCGGTCGTGCCCGAGTGCGTCCACTGCCTGTGCAGCTCCGGATCGCTGCGCAGTTCCCACACCCCCAGCACGATCGTGGCCACGCCCGCCACGACCAGGCTCCAGGTCATGGCGGGGTCGCGCACGACGCCGACCAGCCAGGGCGAGACCGCCACCCAGACCCCCACGAGGATGTTGAGCAGCACGGCCCAGACGTAGGTCTTGACCAGGTCGAGCGCGGCCAGCAGCGCGATGATCGCGCCGGCGATCGTCGCATTGACGGCCGGGGGCGAATAAGACGGATAGCCGAGCACCCACGGCGAGACGAACAGCCAGGCGCCGAGCAGGACCATGAGCTGGTCTTGCCAGCGCCTGGACGCAAGATGGATAGCCATGATGTCCTCCCTCGAACCAGGATCACACACTGCTTTGGACAATGCGGCCGGGCGGAAGTTTTGCGCAGGCGGGAGGACCGCCGCCTGCGCCGCGAGGATTACGACAGGTTCGGCGCCAGGTAGCGTTCGAGTTCGGCCTTGTCCATGCCGCGGCGGCGCGCCATGTCCTCGACCTGGTCGTCGCCGATCTTGCCGACCACGAAGTACTTCGAGTCCGGGTGGGCAAAATAGAAGCCCGACACGGCGGCGCCCGGATACATCGCGAAGGACTCGGTCAGTTCCATGCCGATCTCTTGCGCCTGCAGGGTGCGGAACAGCTCAGCCTTCACCGTGTGTTCCGGGCAGGCCGGGTAGCCCGGCGCCGGGCGGATGCCCTGGTAGGCTTCCTTGATCAGGGCTTCGTTCGACAGGTCCTCGCCCGCCGCATAGCCCCACAGGTCGGTGCGCACGCGCTCGTGCAGGTACTCGGCGAAGGCCTCGGCCAGGCGGTCGGCCAGGGCCTTGAGCATGATCGACGAGTAGTCGTCGTGTGCGGCCTCGAAGCGCTGCTCGTGCTTCTCGATGCCCAGGCCCGCGGTGACCGCGAACATGCCGATGTAGTCGGCGATGCCGGATTCCTTCGGCGCGACGAAATCGGACAGGCACTGGTTCGGGCGCTGCTCGCCGTCGACCACCGGCTTGACGCCCTGCTGGCGCAGGCCGTACCAGGTGAAGGCGACTTCCTTGCGCGACTCGTCGGTATAGATCTCGATGTCGTCGTCGCCCACGCTGTTGGCCGGCAGCAGCGCGATCGCGCCGTTCGCCGTCAGCCAGCGGCCCTCGATGATCTTCTTGAGCATCGCCTGGGCTTCCTCGAACACCTTCGAGGCCGCCTCGCCCACCACATCATCGGTGAGGATGGCCGGGTAGGGGCCGGCCAGGTCCCAGGTCTGGAAGAACGGGCCCCAGTCGATGTAGCGGGCCAGCTCGCCCAAGTCGACGTTCTTGAACAGGCGGCGGCCGATGAATTTCGGCTTCACGGGTGCGTAGTCGAGCTTGGCCTTGTTGGCGCGCGCCTGCTCGAGGCTGAGCATCGGCAGCGCCTTCTTGTTGGCGTGCTGCACGCGGATGCGTTCGTAGTCCTGGGCCAGCTCGATGATGTAGGCGTCGCGCGTGTCCTCGGTCAGCAGCGACTGGCCCACCGACACCGAACGCGAGGCGTCCGGCACGTACACCACCGGGCCTTCGTAGTGCGGCGCGATCTTGACGGCCGTGTGCGCGCGGCTGGTGGTGGCGCCGCCGATCAGGAGCGGAATCTTCTTCTCGCGGAAGTAGGGATCGCGCTGCATCTCACGCGCCACGTGGGCCATCTCTTCGAGCGACGGGGTGATCAGGCCCGACAGGCCGACCATGTCCGCGTTCTCTTCCTTGGCCTTGGCCAGGATGTCCGAACACGGGACCATCACGCCCATGTTCACGATCTCGAAGTTATTACATTGCAGGACCACCGAGACGATGTTCTTGCCGATGTCGTGCACGTCGCCCTTGACGGTGGCGATGACCATCTTGCCCTTGGGCTTGGCGACGATGCCGGTGCGGCGTTCTTCTTCCGCCTTCTCTTCTTCGATGAAGGGCACCAGGTGGGCCACGGCCTGCTTCATGACGCGCGCCGACTTGACCACCTGCGGCAGGAACATCTTGCCCTGTCCGAACAGGTCGCCGACGATGTTCATGCCGTCCATCAGCGGGCCTTCGATCACGTGGATCGGACGGCCGCCGGACGCCAGGACCTGCTGGCGCATCTCTTCGGTGTCCTCGACGATCCATTGCGTGATGCCGTGCACCAGCGCGTGCGCCAGGCGCTTCTCGACCGGGCCCGCGCGCCACTCGAGGTTCTGTTCCTGCTTGTTGCCGCCGGCCTTGAGCGTTCCGGCGAATTCGATCATGCGCTCGGTGGCGTCCGGACGGCGGTTCAGCACCACGTCCTCGACGCGCTCGCGCAGTTCCGGCGAGAGGTCGTCGTAGACGCCGACCATGCCGGCGTTGACGATGCCCATGGTCATGCCGGCCTTGATCGCGTGGTACAGGAAGACGGTGTGGATCGCCTCGCGCGCCGGGTCGTTGCCGCGGAAGCTGAACGAGACGTTCGACACGCCGCCCGAGACCTTCGCGTGGGGGAGGTTCTTGCGGATCCAGCTGGTGGCTTCGATGAAGTCCACGGCGTAGTTGTTGTGCTCCTCGATGCCGGTGGCGATCGCGAAGATGTTCGGGTCGAAGATGATGTCTTCCGGCGGGAAGCCGACCTTCTCGGTCAACACCTGGTAGGCGCGGCCGCAGATCTCGGTCTTGCGCGCGAAGGTGTCGGCCTGGCCCTGCTCGTCGAAGGCCATCACGATGACGGCTGCGCCGTAGCGGCGGCACAGCCTGGCCTGGCGGATGAATTCCTCTTCGCCTTCCTTCATCGAGATCGAGTTGACGATGGCCTTGCCCTGCACGCACTTGAGGCCGGCCTCGATCACGCTCCACTTGGACGAGTCGATCATGATCGGCACGCGCGAGATGTCCGGTTCCGAGGCGATCAGGTTCAGGAAGCGCGTCATCGCCGCCTGCGAGTCGAGCATGGCCTCGTCCATGTTGATGTCGATGACCTGGGCGCCGTTCTCGACCTGCTGGCGCGCCACCGACAGCGCCTCGTCGAACTGCTCGTTCAGGATCATGCGCGCAAAGGCCTTGGAGCCGGTGACGTTGGTGCGCTCGCCGACGTTGACGAACAGCGAGCTGTCGTCGACGGTGAAGGGCTCCAGGCCCGACAGGCGCATCGCGACCGGGACTTCCGGGACCTGGCGCGGAGGACGACCTTCAAGCATTTGCGCAATGGCCGCGATATGTTCAGGCGTGGTGCCGCAGCAGCCGCCGGCGATGTTGACGAAGCCGGCGTCGGCGAATTCGCGCAGCAGGGCCGAGGTGTCGGCCGGCAGCTCGTCGAAGCCGGTGTCGCTCATCGGGTTGGGCAGGCCGGCGTTCGGGTAGATGCACACGAAGGTATCGGCGATCTGCGACAGCTCTTCGGCATAGGGGCGCATCAGCGCGGCGCCCAGGGCGCAGTTGAGGCCGATGGTCAGCGGCTTGGCATGACGCACCGAGTTCCAGAAGGCGGCGACGGTCTGGCCCGACAGGATGCGGCCCGAGGCGTCGGTGACCGTGCCCGAGATCATGATCGGCAGGCGCGGGGTTGCCGGATGCTCGTCGAAATACTGGTCGATCGCGAACAGCGCCGCCTTGCAGTTCAGGGTGTCGAAGATGGTCTCGACCAGCAGCACGTCGGCGCCCCCTTGCACCAGGCCGCGCACCTGCTCGTGGTAGCTGGCGACCAGCTGGTCGAACGTGATGTTGCGCGCGGCCGGGTCGGTGACGCTGGGGGAGATCGAGGCGGTCTTCGGGGTCGGGCCGAGGGCGCCGGCCACGAAGCGCGGCTTGTCCGGGGTACTGTATTTGTCGCAGGCGGCGCGCGCGAGCCGGGCGGCTTCCACGTTCATCTCGTAGGCGAGATGCGCCATGTGGTAGTCCTCCTGCGCCACGCCGGTGGCGCCGAAGGTATTCGTCTCGATCAGGTCGGCGCCGGCGGCGAGGTAGCGCTCGTGAATTTCCTGGATGATGTGCGGCTGGGTGAGGGTGAGCAGCTCGTTGTTACCCTTCACGAACAGCTCGCGCTGGCCGGCGCCTTCCGGTGCGCTGAAATCCTTGAAGCGTTCGCCGCGGTAGGCCGCTTCGTCGAGCTTGTACTGCTGGATGATGGTGCCCATCGCGCCATCCAGGATCATGATGCGGCGCTTCAGGATGTCGCGCAGCTGGGAATCGATCGGGGAGATGGAGCGAAGAGGGGCGTTCATGTTGTCGTCTTTCTAGAGAAGCGGCTTTACAGGCCGTTTACTGATGGGCGGTCTACGATTATACGTCATGACGCGGGAAGCTTCCGGCGCGGCCAAAAAGGCGGTTTCGTGTATGTATCTTTATGTATGGAACGTCGAAACTGTTACATGACGTTACAAAACCTCACACATCCGCAATCTTTACGTTACATACACGGACGACAATAAACCCCGTCGCCACAGTGTTGGCGAAGCTTTTAACGGGATGATTGCATGAACAAAGAATATGAGCCGGATTGGGATCAACCGGTGAACCGCATCGAAGAGCCGGCTGTCGCCGTCAAGCCGCAAACCATCAACGGCGTGAAGCAGATCGTGACGATTCGCCTGGACGTGGACATGCTGGAATGGTTCAAGTCGGCTGGCCCGGGTTACCAGACCCGTATCAACCAGGTACTGCGTGAGTACATGGATGCGCAGCGTGCTGCTGCGTCGCAAGAGAAGTGATGAAGTGAATGGTCGGGGCGAATGCCCCGATTTTCTTTTGGAATTGTTCGCCGTGGGGTGGACGGCAGCGCCGTCCACTCCACGAATCCATCGGGCTTACGAAAAGACTTTGCCCGCCAGCGGGAAGCTCTTGAGGAACTCCGCCGCCGCCAGGCGCTTGCCGCCCGGTTTTTGCAGTTCGGTCATGCGCAGCGCGCCTTCGCCGCAGGCGACCACGATGCCTTGCGCATCCGCCGCCAGCACCTGGCCCGGTGTTCCCGCCCCCGGGGCCAGTTCGGCATTCCATACCTTGACGGTCACGCCGTCGACCAGGCCGTGCGCCCCCGGGAAGGGGTTGAACGCCCGCACCCGGCGCCACAGCTGTTCGGCCGGCAGGGCGAAGTCCAGCTTCGCTTCTTCCTTGCTGATCTTGGCGGCATAGGTCACGCCTTCTTCCGGCTGCGGCACGGCCTCCAGCTGGCCGGCTTCCATCTTGCGCAGCGCCGCGACGATCATGCGGCCGCCCAGCGCGGCCAGCTTGTCGTGCAGGCTGCCGGTGGTGTCGGTGTCGGCGATGGCGACGCGCTCGATCAGCATCATCGGTCCGGTGTCCAGGCCTTCTTCCATGCCCATGATGGTCACGCCGGTCTCAAGGTCGCCGGCTTCGATCGCGCGGTGGATCGGCGCGGCGCCGCGCCAGCGCGGCAGCAGCGAACCGTGGATGTTGATGCAGGGTTTGATGTCGAGCGTGCTGCGCGGCAGGATCAGGCCATAGGCCGCCACCACCATCACGTCGTAGTCGAGCCCCAGCAGGCGTTCGTGGGCGGCGCGCGCTTCCTCGGCGCGCTGCGGGTCCTTGGCGTCCATGCGCAAGGAGAGCGGCTGGGCGACCGGCATGCCATGCGCCAGCGCATACTGCTTGACCGCGGATGCCTGCAGCTGCATGCCGCGCCCGGCCGGACGGTCGGGCTGGGTCAGGACCAGGGGAATCTCGAAGCCGGCCTCGTGCAGGGCACGCAGGGCCACGGCGGCAAACTCCGGCGTGCCGGCAAATACGAGCTTCATCAACGGCGGCCGCCGGCGCGTTGCGCGGCGCTGCGTTCCATGCCGCGCTCTTCCTTCTGCAGCTTGGCCTTGATGCGGTTGCGCTTGAGCGGCGACAGGTATTCGACGAATACCTTGCCCATCAGGTGGTCCATCTCGTGCTGGATGCACACGGCCAGCAGGCCGTCGGCTTCGACCTCGAACTCCTTGCCGTCGACGTCGAAGGCCTTGCACTTGACGCGGGCAGGGCGCTCGACGCCGTCGTAGATGCCGGGCACCGACAGGCAGCCCTCATCGTAGACCTGCTTTTCTTCGCTGGCCCAGGTGATTTCCGGGTTGATGAAGACCATCAGCTGGTCGGTGGTTTCGCTGACGTCGATGACGAGCACGCGCTCGTGCACGTCCACCTGGGTGGCGGCCAGGCCGACGCCCGGTGCGTCGTACATCGTTTCGGCCATGTCCTTGACCAGCTGGCGCAGGCGCTCGGTGCCAAACTCGGTGACCGGCTTGGCAATCTTGTGCAGGCGTGGATCAGGGTAGCGGAGAATATTCAATAAGGCCATGGTCGGGCAATTCCAGGGGTATCAGTTCAATAAGGAGTTCGACAAGCTGGCGCGCACGGACAGAAATGCAACACATTCCGGGTCTGGCAGGACGCGGTTTGTCTTGCTAGTTCAGGGATTTGTGTGCAGAATTTGATTCAGTACGGCAACCTTTTGTCGATCAGGGCGCAGTCATCGTGCTGATTCCATCGTGCTGTCGCTTCCAGCAGAACGGTGCGCTGCCAGCCATCCGGTGTCAAAGCCGCAATCCATGTACGCAAAAGCGGACGCAATGACGGACGTATGCAATGAAAAATTTTAGCACAGTCGTGACCCGCGCTGCTGTCGTGGCGCTCGTCGCGTGTGCCGCGGCAAGCCCGGTCCTGGCCGCTCCGGCGGCGGGCGCCGCGTGTGCGTTCCGCCCGAATGCCCCCGACCAGCACGTCGTGGTCAAGGGCGACACGCTGTGGGACATTTCCGGCACTTTCCTGCAGAACCCCTGGTGCTGGCCGCAGGTATGGGGCATGAACCGCGACGAGATCCGCAACCCGCACTGGATCTATCCCGGCCAGGTCATCTATTTCGACCGCGCGCGCGGCCGCCTGTCGCTGAACCGTCCGGGCGAGGGCGATGGCCGCGGTGCGCCGCCGCTCACCAGGCTGTCGCCGCAACTGCGCACCGAAGCGCTCGGGCGCGACGCCGTGCAAGCGATCCCGGCCGGCATGATCGAACCCTACCTGACCCAGCCGCTGGTGGTCGAGGCCGGCGCACTGGCCGGCGCGCCGCGCATCGTCGCCTCGCAGGAAGGCCGGGTCTACCTCG
Organism: Massilia sp. X63; assembly: GCF_041023745.1. NCBI lineage: Bacteria > Pseudomonadati > Pseudomonadota > Betaproteobacteria > Burkholderiales > Oxalobacteraceae > Massilia > Massilia sp. X63. The sequence goes on along the minus strand of NZ_JBFTEF010000005.1, from coordinate 371,851 downwards.
GCGCCGGCGACCGCGTGTATGTCAAAGGCAGCCTGGCGGGCGGCAGGACCTTCCAGGTGTTCCGTCCCAGCGGCCCGCTGAAGGATCCGCAGACCGGCAAGGTGCTGGCGTACGAGGCCGCCTACCTGGGCAGCGTGAGCCTCGACCGCGAAGCGGCGCCGGGCGTGGATGCGCACAGCTTCCGCGTCACCGAGACGCGCCAGGAAATGGGCGTGGGCGACCTGCTGGTGCCGATGCCGCCGGCCCCGGTGCGCAACTACATGCCGCACGCGCCGGCGCAGCCGGTCGATGCGCGCGTGATGTCGATCTACGCGGGCGTGAGCTATGCCGGCCAGAGCCAGGTAGTGACTGTCAATCGGGGTTCTGTTGACGGACTCGATGTCGGCTCGGTGCTGCAGCTCTATCATCTCGGGAAGACGGTGCCGGACCCCGCCAGCAAAGGCGTGCTCGGCATCGGCAGACAGCGAATCAAGCTGCCCGACGAGCAATATGGCAGCCTGTTCATTTTCCGCGTGTTCAGCAATGTGTCGTATGGCCTGATCATGCAAGTGACGGCGCCGGTGGAAGTCGGCGACGTGGCGCGCTCACCGGAGTAAACCCTACCGTGCAGGACACGGCCCCCCAACTATCCAGCCCGCTAGACGCCTGCGCCATTGCCGACTGGATGCGGCTGGAGGGGACGGCCGGGGTGGGCTGCCGCACCGCGAAGCTGCTGCTCGCTGCATTCGGTTCGCCGGCGGCCATCTTCCGTGCCGGCTACGCGGCCCTGGCCGCACACGTTCCGGCCGCACAGGCCGCCGCGCTCTGCGCGCCCGTCACGCCGGACCTGGCGCGCCAGGTCGCGCTCACCCTGGACTGGCTGTCCGCGCCGCAGCACCACATCCTCACGCTGCACGACGCCGATTATCCGCCGGCCCTGCGGCACATTTCCGACCCGCCGCTGCTGTTGTACCTGAACGGGCGGCGCGAACTGCTGGGCACGCCCATGATCGCCGTGGTCGGCAGCCGCAACGCCAGCACGCAGGGCCGGGTCAATGCGGAAGGCTTCGCCGAAAGCCTGTCGCGCGCCGGCCTGTGCGTGGTGTCGGGCATGGCGCTCGGCATCGACACCGCCGCCCACGAAGGCGCCTTGCGCGGGCCCGGTTCGACCATCGCGGTGATCGGCACCGGACCCGACCGCGTCTATCCGGCACGCAACCGCGCGCTGGCGCATCGCATTGCCGAAACGGGCTGCATCCTCAGCGAATACGCACTCGGCACGCCGCCCGTCGCTGCCAACTTCCCGCGCCGTAACCGCATCATCAGCGGCCTGGCGGCCGGCGTGCTGGTGGTCGAGGCCGCGGCGCAGTCCGGGTCCTTGATCACGGCGCAGATGGCGGCCGAGCAGGGGCGCGAGGTGTTCGCCATGCCGGGATCGATCCATTCGGCACTTGCCAAGGGTTGCCACCAATTGATACGCGAAGGCGCGCAGCTGGTCGAGACCGTGGACGAAGTATTGCAGGCCATGCAGGCCTCGCCGCTGGCGCGGCCTGCCATGCCGCCAATACACATCAGTGCAGACAATGAGGCTTTGCTGGCCGCGCTGGGCCATGATCCGGTTACGCCGGACGCTTTGCTGGACAGGTTTGGCGGCGATGCGTCCCCGTATCGACTCGATGCAGGGACGCTTGCCGGCGAACTGCTGGCGCTGGAACTTGCCGGGCTGCTCGAACGGCTGCCCGATGGCCGGGTGCAGCGGGTAGTGCAGCCCGCTTGAATCTCCGGCTTATTACCTTCCGGAAGTATACTTGTGCTCTCGTATGCATCCCGCATGGGGCGGTGCGAAAAAGAGTATTCTTCTTGAGATATGTATGTGAAATGTTTGGCCTGAATTTTGTTAAATATCGACAAAACTGAATGAACCGATAAGGACACGATACAACGTTTTTTATCCCCGGTACGCGGTGGCGCGTGCCGCACTTGTGCCTCGGCGAGCTTAGCTGCTACAGTAGCGTCACTATGTTCGACATCCTGGTCTACCTCTACGAGACGTACTATCGTCCTGACGCCTGCCCCGAGCCGGCGGCCCTGGCACGCAAGCTGTCCGCCGTCGGTTTCGATGATATCGAGATTTCCGAGGCGCTTGACTGGCTGTCCGGGCTGACCGAAGCGGCAGTTTCCGACGCAATCGATGCATGCACCGGCATCCGCTACTACGTGGACGAGGAATACATCGAACTGGGCAGCGCCGCCATCGGCTTCATCCAGTTCCTCGAGAGCGCCAAGGTGCTCAGCCCCGTGCAGCGCGAGATCGTCATCGAGCGCGCACTGGCCTGCGACGAGTCGCCGGTGGCGCTGGGCAAGCTCAAGATCATCGTGCTGATGGTCCTGTGGAGCCAGGGCAAGGAGCCCGACGCGCTCATGTTCGACGACCTGTTCGGCGACGACGACGAGCAGGAACCGCGCCTGCTGCACTGACTACACGCATCACCGAAGCATCGACGGGGCCGCAAGGCCCCGTTTGCATTGCGGCGACTAGGCGCCGCCGTGCGCCTTCAGGAAGGCCGCCGCGGCGGCATGCTGCGGATTCAGTTCGAGCACGCGCCGGTAGCTGCGCACCGCCTTGGCCGTCTGCCCGGCCTTTGCCTGCATCTCGGCCATGCATTCGAACAGGAAAGCCTCGTCCGGATGCAGGTGGGTGCCGAGGCGGAAGATCTCGGCAGCCTGTGCGTAGCGCTCCAGCGTTTCCAGCTCCGAGCCCCAGCCGTAGATCTCGTTCGGCCCCAGCTTGAAGGCGGCGCCCTGCGCGAGGAACTGCTGGTACAGCGGGATGGCCTGCTCGAAACCTTCTGCCCCGAGACGCGCGACGAAGTTCTCCAGCGTCGGCGGTGTCTTGCCGCCGTTGCGCCGGACGCTGGTCAGGATCATGTGCGGCGGCGCCCCGTTCGCGGCGGGCGTGTTGTTCAGGAAAGCCAGGCCGGCAGCATCCTGCTTGAGGTAAGCGTCGAGGAAGCGCAGCGCGTAGCGCGCGGCCCAGCTGTGCGCGAGCGCGATCTCGGCGCGCGTGTAGTCGCCGAAGCTGCCCTCGGGCCCCACGCGCACGGCGTAGGACGAGAAGTCCATGTGCTTCATCGGCAGCATGGTCGCAATGGTGAGGTCCGAGTAGCGCAGCTCGTTCAGGAACGAGAAGCGGGTGTCGACCTCGGCGCGGTTCAGCTCCTCGATCGTGGGCGGACGGCGCCCCACGAACAGCATCGGGATCGCGAGCCGCGCCGGCGTCACGTACTGCGCCGCATCCTTGCCGCCGTCGACGAACTCGCGGGTGCCGCGCACCGAACCGTCCAGGCTGACGATGGCCTTGATGCGCTCGTCCTTGGCCGCGGCCAGCACGTTCGCCAGGCCGCCCCAGCTGAAGCCCACCACCGCCACCTTGCCGGTGTCGGCCTGCGGCAGCGAACGCGCATGGCCGATCAGCCAGGCGATGTCGGCGGCCTGCGTTTCCAGGGCTTCGAGGTCGGTGCCCATGGAACGGGTGTGCGCGCCCATCGATGCACTGGCCAGCACCACGTAGCCATGGCTGGCCAGCAGTTCGCACAGGTCGGTGTTTTCGACCGCGGACGAAGAAAGGCTCGGCGCGTAGATCACGACCGGGAACCTGCCGTTCCCGGCTTGGGCGTCGCGCACGGCCAGCATCGGCTTGGCCAGCTCGCGCAGCAGCGCCGCGCGGCGCTTGCCCGCGTGGCCTTCGATGCGCTGCTCGAGCAGGCGCTTCACGTCGGCCGCGCCGAGCGTGAAGTCGTCCTCGGTGGGAATGGTGCCCAGGTAGTCGCGGAAGTTCAGCGGCTTGCCCGGCTGGCTGCCGCGCGCTGCCGGGTACCAGACCAGCGCCTGGATCGGGCGCGCACGCTCGCCGGAGCTGGGCGCGCCGGTGCGCATGTCGACGCGGGTCTTGTACTGGCGCGTGTAGTCGTACTGCTGCACGATCCGGAATCCGACGGCATGGGGGCCCGGAGGATTGGAGAAGCTGAATTCGTCGTCGGCCTGCGCGGCCGCGGCCGTGCAGAAGAGAAGGGCGAGCAGGAGGCGTTTCATCGGGACCGGGCAAGTGAAGGGCTCCCTAGTGTAATGAGCCCTTGCCGAATTCTCAGGAATTGTCACGTAGGTCAAAGAATTCGCCGCATGAGCGCTCTTGAAGTCTATGTTTTAAGGAAATCTGTAACATTTCTTTGTTTTTTCCTGTCACATTGTTCGCGGTGAAGCGTCGCTGCCATGCGGTGGTATCGGCCTGCGCCAGATCGCAAGAGGAGGCGGGCACACTTGCAGTCGGCGCGCCATCGCGCTTATCATTGGCCGCTAATTCCAGATTGTTACCATTCAGACACTACGGCTTTCACAACCGTCCAGCCCGGGAGCATGTATGATGCGCGGGCAAAAGCCACTTATATATAGAGCACCCGAGAAACACTATGACCAAATCCCTCATCATCGCCGAGAAGCCGTCGGTCGCGAACGACATCGCGAAGACGCTGGGCGGCTTCACCAAGCACGATGAGTACTTCGAATCCGACGAATACGTCCTGTCGTCCGCCGTCGGCCACCTGCTCGAGATCGCGGTGCCCGAGGAATACGACGTCAAGCGCGGCAAATGGAGCTTCACGCACCTGCCGATGATTCCGCCGTACTTCGCGCTGAACCCGATCGCCAAGACCGAATCGCGCCTCAAGGTGCTGAACAAGCTGATCAAGCGCAAGGACGTCACCACCCTGATCAACGCATGTGACGCGGGCCGCGAAGGTGAACTGATCTTCCGCCTGATCGCCCAGAACGCGAAGGCCAAGCAGCCGGTCAAGCGCCTGTGGCTGCAGTCGATGACGCCGGGCGCGATCCGCGACGGTTTCAAGCACCTGCGCAGCGACGAAGAGATGCTGCCGCTGGCCGATGCCGCGCGCTGCCGCTCGGAAGCGGACTGGCTGATCGGCATCAACGGTACCCGCGCCATGACCGCCTTCAACTCGAAGGAGGGCGGCTTCTACCTGACCACCGTGGGCCGGGTACAGACCCCGACCCTGTCGATCGTGGTCGAGCGCGAAGAGAAGATCAAGAAGTTCGTGCCGCGCGATTACTGGGAAGTGCGCGCCGAGTTCGTGTGCGCCGCCGGCGTCTACGAAGGCCGCTGGCTCGACCAGAACTTCAAGAAGGACGAGAACGATCCCGAGAAGCGCGCCGAGCGCCTGTGGAGCCGCGCCGCCGCCGATTCGATCGTCGCCGCCTGCCGCGGCAAGCAGGGCATCGTTACCGAGGAATCGAAGCCGACCACCTCGATGGCGCCGGCCCTGTTCGACCTGACCTCGCTGCAGCGCGAGGCCAACGGCCGCTTCGGCTTCTCGGCCAAGAACACGCTCGGCCTGGCCCAGGCGCTGTACGAGAAGCACAAGGTGCTGACCTATCCGCGTACCGATTCGCGCCACCTGCCGGAAGACTACATCGCGACCGTCAAGAGCACGATGGAGTCGCTGAACGACACCAACAACTACCAGCAGTTCTCGAAGCAGGTGCTGAAGAACGGCTGGGTCAAGCCGAACAAGCGCATCTTCGACAACACCAAGATCTCGGACCACTTCGCGATCATCCCGACCGGCGTCGTCCCCAAGAACCTGACCGAGCCGGAACAGAAGCTGTACGACCTGGTCACGCGCCGCTTCCTGGCGGTGTTCTTCCCGGCGGCCGAGTTCCTGGTGACGACCCGCTTCACCGAAGTGTCGGGCCACCAGTTCAAGACCGAGGGCAAGGTGATGACCAACCCCGGCTGGCTGGCGGTGTACGGCAAGGACACCACTGGCGACGACAAGGACGGCGCCAACCTGGTGCCGGTGCAGAAGGGCGAGAAGGTGCTGGCCGACAAGGTGACGCCGAACGGCCTGGTGACCAAGCCGCCTGCGCGCTACACCGAAGCGACGCTGCTGTCGGCGATGGAAGGCGCGGGCAAGCTGGTCGATTCCGACGAGCTGCGCGACGCCATGGCGGGCAAGGGCCTGGGCACGCCGGCCACGCGCGCGGCCATCATCGAAGGCCTGCTGACCGAAAAATACCTGGTGCGCGAAGGCCGCGAGCTGATCCCGACCGCCAAGGCATCGCAGCTGATGACCTTGCTGCGCGGCCTGGGCGTGAACGAACTGACCGCGCCCGAACTCACCGGCGAGTGGGAGTTCAAGCTTTCGCAGATGGAGAAGGGCAAGATTTCGCGTGACGAATTCATGCGCGAGATCCAGCAGATGACCCAGATCATCGTCAAGCGCGCCAAGGAATACGACAACGACACTATCCCGGGCGACTACGCGACCCTGCAGACCCCGTGCCCGAACTGCGCCGGCGTGGTCAAGGAAAACTACCGCCGCTTCGCCTGCACCAAGTGCGACTTCTCGATGTCGAAGACGCCGGGCAGCCGCCAGTTCGAGATCAGTGAGGTCGAAGAGCTGCTGAAGAACCGCACCATCGGTCCGCTGCAGGGCTTCCGCTCGAAGATGGGCCGTCCGTTCGCGGCCATCCTGCGCATCGTGCGCGACGAGGACATCAAGAACTTCAAGCTCGAATTCGACTTCGGCCAGGACCAGGACGAAGGCGAAGACGGCGAGGGCGTCGACTTCACCGGCCAGACCGCGCTCGGCCCCTGCCCGAAGTGCAACGGCAACGTGTACGAGATGGGCCTGGCCTACGTGTGCGAGAAGACGGTCGCCAAGCCGAAGGGCTGCGACTTCCGCAGCGGCCGCATCATCCTGCAGCAGGAGATCCTGCCCGAGCAGATGGCCAAGCTGCTCAACGACGGCAAGACCGACTTGCTGCCGGGCTTCGTGTCGCAGCGCACGCGCCGCGCCTTCAAGGCCTTCCTGGTGCGCGGCAAGGACGGCAAGATCAGCTTCGAGTTCGAGGAGCGCAAGGCCAAGCCCGGAGCGAAGGGCAAGGCGGCTGCGGCCGACGGCGCCGCCGAGGGTGCCGATGGCGCCGACGGTGCCGATGGCGCGGCAGCGCCGGCGGTGAAGGCGGCGCGCAAGGCGCCGGCAAAAACCGCGGCAAAAGCGGCGGCCAAGACCGCGGCGAAGCCGGCCGCCAAGACGGCGGCGCGCAAGCCGGCGGCCAAGAAGATCGCCTCGGCGGCAAGCAAGAAGTAAATGCCGCGCTTCTAGCGGACCACAAAAAAACGCGAACCCGAGGGCTCGCGTTTTTTTGTGCCGATCGTTCGACGGCATGCCTCGGGAGCGGTATCTATCGTGCATAAATGTTGTTTCTATTTCCCACCAGCAGAACAATTTTCTTCTCATTAAGCAGTTGTTCCGTAATAATCGATCAGGTATTTCAGCCGCCCAGTTTCACCGTTCGGTCTGCCTGCACTGGCACAACACTTACAACGACATCGAGCCCCTGTCTGCCCCCATGAAACTCTCCGACCTGAAAATCGCAACCCGCTTGTACCTCGGCTACGGCGTCCTGATCGGCATTACCGGCATCGTCGTCTCGCTTGCCTACGCTAACGTGACCGTGCTTGATCGCGCCAACGACGCCAACGTGCACACCTACAAGGTGCTGGCCGAGGTGGATGGCGCGATGGAAGCGCTGGTCAACATCGAAACGGGCCAGCGTGGCTTTGCCCTGACTGGCCAGGAGGCGTCGCTGCAACCCTACAATGCCGGGAAGGAGGTGTTCCAGCAGCACCTCGACCGGGCGCAGGCACTTACCGCCGACAACGAGGCGCAGCAGCAGCGTCTCAGACAGCTCGCCCAGGGCCAGCGTGACTGGATGGCGCAGGCCATCGACCCGGTGATCGCCCAGCGCCGGGCGGCGGTCGACGACGACCTGTCGCAGGTGGTCGCCACCGTGAGAATCGGCAAGGGCAAGGCCGGCATGGACGCCATGCGGGCCCTGGTGGCGCAGGTGAGGGCGGCCGAGAATACCTTGATGGCGCAGCGCGCGGAAAAGATCGTGGAGGCCCGCGCGGCCATGCGCCGCACCCTCGTCGGAGGCGGCCTGATCGCCGCCATCCTGGCGGTCTTCATGGCCTACCAGCTGGGCCGCAACATCAGCGTTCCGCTGCGCCGCGCGGTGAACGTGGCGCGCCGGGTGGCGCAGGGCGACCTGACCGCCGAGGTCAAGGTGCGCACCAACGACGAAGCCGGCGAGCTGATGGCCGCGCTGAAGGACATGAACGCTTCGCTGGTGTCGATCGTGTCGAAGGTGCGTGCCGGCACCAGCACCATCGAGACCGCCGCGCACGAGATCTCGGCCGGCAACCAGGACCTGTCGAGCCGCACCGAGCAGCAGGCCAGCTCGCTGGAAGAAACCGCTTCGTCGATGGAAGAACTGACCTCGACCGTCAAGCAGAACGCCGACAATGCGCGCCAGGCCAACCAGCTGGCCGCCAGCGCCGCCGACACCGCCGCGCGCGGCGGCCAGGTGGTGGCCGAGGTGGTGACCACGATGGGCTCGATCAACGAGGCCTCGCGCAAGATCGCCGACATCATCACCGTCATCGACGGCATCGCTTTCCAGACCAATATCCTGGCACTGAACGCCGCGGTCGAGGCAGCGCGCGCCGGCGAGCAGGGCCGCGGCTTCGCCGTGGTGGCGGGCGAGGTGCGCAACCTGGCGCAGCGCTCGGCCGCGGCGGCCAGGGAAATCAAGGAACTGATCGGCGACTCGGTTTCGCGCGTGGAAAACGGTTCGCGCCTGGTGGACCAGGCCGGCCGCACGATGGACGAGGTGGTGGCCAGCGTCAAGCGCGTGTCCGACATCATCGGCGAGATCGCCGCCGCGAGCGACGAGCAGCGCGAGGGCATCGAGCAGGTCAACCAGGCGATCGTCCAGATGGACCAGGTGACGCAGCAGAACGCGGCCCTGGTCGAGCAGGCCGCGGCGGCTGCCGAAGCGATGCGCGAGCAGGCAGGCGGGCTGGCCCACCTGGTGGATACCTTCCAGCTGGCCAACCAGGCTGCTGCGCAGCCGCAGGCCGCCGCGCAAGCCCTGCCGCGTCCGCCGGCCCGTCCGGCACTGCCGCGCAGCCGCCAGCCCGCCCGTGCCGCCGCCAGGACGCCGGCAAAGGCCGCGGCGCCCAAGGACGTGCCCGAGGCTGCCGGCGTGGAATAAGCATCGCGGCTTGGTCTCCGGCTTGGTCGGGTGGGAACGCAGGCGCGCCGCCGTCTGCGCACACGATGGGGGTCAGGTCTGACATCTGGACACGGACTGAGCAATGCTATCGAGTAACGCTCGAGTTCGTGTCTGAATGTCAGACCTGACCCCCATGATTTTGCAAGATACCCGGCATCGCCGCCTACGAGTGGGGCACGAACGTCAGCCCGGAAGGACTCGCCAACGGCTTCACCCACTGCTTCATGCTGAGCTTCGCCGGCGGGGGCGAGCGCGACGCCTATCTGGTGCATCCGGCGCACCAGCGCTTCGTGGGCACGCTGGGGACCTGCCTCGAGCGCTCGCTGGTGCTCGACTACTGGGCCCGGTCCTGAAACGCAGGCAAGCGCCGCAATGAAAAAACCGCAGCAATGGCTGCGGTTTTTTCATTGCGGGGGCACTTGTATCGAGCGGCTTATTCCTGCCATTCCTGCAGTGCGCGGATGGCCGCTTCGCCGTTGCGGATCGCCTTCACGCGGCGCACGATCTCGTTGCGCCAGGCTTCATCGGCATCCTCGTCGGGGACATCGACGTCCTGCAGGAGCAGCCGCACCAAGGTGTGCTTGTCCTCTTCGCTCAGCAGCTGGATCTTTTCCGCGATCTCGGCAACCAGGTTCGACATGATGCTCCTCGGCGTAATATTTCTGAAATATTAGCTGTAATTTCAGGGGTTGTCGACTGGAACCATATTGTCCGTTGGTTTTCTGTCAATGAGCTTGTTGTCGGGGTCGATACCGGCCCGCGCCGGGCGTGCACCGACCACCAGCGTAACGGTCTGGGCGGCCTGGTCGACCAGGCGCCGCTCGCGTACCAGCGGGTTGCCGTTGCGGTCGTCGACGCCGAATTCGATGTAGTCCCTGAGCGGCGCCGGCTTCTCGTCGCCCAGTTCGCCCGCGCGCACCTTGCCCGCATGGGCCTTGATGGTCACCTCGAACTTGCCGTCCCGGCGCTGGCGCACGGTGGCGCTGTCGGCGCGGTTCTCGTACAGGACGATGTGCTCGAACAGGTCGTCGATCAGGTAGGCCTTGTCCGGCGGCGCCACCTTGCGCAGGCCGTCCACCAGCGCCAGCACGGTCGGGTAGGGAGCGCCCCTGGCGCCGTGTTCCCTGAGCAGGTCGCGCAGCACGCCGTTGACGGTGTCTTCGCCCAGCAGGTCGGCAAGCAGGTACAGCGCCAGGCTGCCCTTGCGGTAGTGGATGTAGTCCTGGTTCTCGTTCTGCGCCAGCGGCAGCTCCTTGCGGCGCTCGGTGGCGCGGCCCATCAGGTAGGCGTCGAGGTTGTAGCGCAGGAAGCGGCGCATCTTCTGGCCGCCATGGCTGCGCTTCATGACCATCAGCGCGGTGTACTCGGACAGGCTTTCCGACAGCGTGGTGGTGCCGCGCGTGTTGGCGCCCACCAGCTGGTGGCCCCACCACTGGTGCGCGGTCTCGTGGGCGCTGACGTAGAACGGGTAATCGATGTCCTTGGGCGCATCGTCGTCGACGCGGGCGATGAAGCCCATGCTCTCCGAGAACGGGATGGTGCCGGGGAAGGCCTGGGCGTAGGCAGCGTAGCGCGGGAACTCGACGATGCGCAGCTCGCGGAAGGGGTAGGGACCGAAGCGGCGCGATGCGTAGTCGAGGCCGGCCTGGGCGCCGCGGATCATGCGCCCGACGTTGAGCTCGTGGCCCGGGTGGTAGAACACGTCGATGCTCACGTCCTGCCAGCGGTCGTGCCGTACTTCGTAGCGCGCCGACTGGATCGCGTAGAAATTCAGGACCGGCTTGTCCATCCGGTAGTGGAAGTAGCGGCGGCCCTGGTCGATCCACTCCTTTTCCAGGGTGCCCGGCGCGATCGCGATCTGGTCCGGGCTGGTGGCGATCACGGCGTCGAAGCCGATCCAGTCGGCGTCCACGCCCAGGCTGTTGTTGGCGCGCGCGGCCAGGTCCTCGCGCGCGGCCATCGGGGCCCTGGGCGGCAGGCCGCGCCGCTTGCGGTCGCGGTCGTCCGTCAGTTCGACCGAGGGCTGGTAGCCGATACGCGGCATGGCCTCGTTGGTGAAGAAGGTCCCGTTTCCGACGACCGGGGTGTCGCGGCCCAGGCCCAGCAGGCCGCCCGGTGCGTAATCGAGGCTGAATTCGAGCGTCATGCGCGCGCCCGGCGGCAAGGCCTGGACCAGGCGGTAGTGGTAGAAGCCGCGCTCCGGATCGGCCAGCACCGGCAGCGCCGCCTGCGAGAAGGCGACGCCCAGCGCGGCGCCGCGCTGCTGGTACAGGACGATGTCCTGCACCGGGCCCGCGTTGCGGTTCTCCAGCGTGTACACGCCCTTCACGCCGAGCGAACGGGTCTCGGGCCGGATGTCGGCCTCCAGGTGGACGTCGACGATGCGCGGCTGCGGCAGCCTGGCGTAGCGGCGGTAGCGCAGTTCATACTCGGCGCGCAGGCTTTCCTGCCCGGCGCTGGTCAGGTAGCCGCCGGCGTGCAGCTCATAGGCCAGCAGCGCGCCGGTGCCGGCAAAGACGAGGAGGCCTGCGCCGAAGGCGGCCAGCACCGGGCCGGACAGGTTGCGGCGCGCCAGGCGCAGGCGCTCGCGCCAGCCGGTGTCGACGCCGCGCGCCCACAGCACGCGCGCCGCCACCATCAGCATCAGGGCCAGGCCGCCCCAGTACAGCTGGAACAGGTGCTCGCGCAGCAGGTAGTGGCCGAAGCCGTTCATCGCCGAGTAGGTGAAGTCCGGCATGCGGCCGTAGATCAGCATCGGGTGGTCGAGGCCGAAGCCCTGCGCGGTGCCGGCCGCCAGGTACAGGGCGATCAGGATGAAGTAGGCCAGGTAGCGGTTGTTGACGATTACCTGCACCGCGACCGCCGCCACCGCCAGCAGCGCGTACTGCGGCAGCAGCACCGTGAACAGGAAGCGCAGGTACAGGCCGGGCTCGAGGCTGAACCAGCCCTTGAACAGCTGGATCAGCATGCCGACCACCATCGCCATTAGCAGCAGCAGGGCCTGCAGGCCGACCAGCGCCAGGGTCTTGCCGGCCAGGGGCAGCCAGGTCGGGCTGGGGAGGGCGTCGAGCATCTGCGCCATGCGCGCCTCGCGCTCGCGCCAGACCATCTCGCCGGCGAACAGGGTGGTCACCACCAGCATGTACAGCGCGAACACGTCGCGGATCAGCTCCAGCACCATGTAGGTGACCGGATAGGTCGTGGTGCCGTAGATCGCGCCGAGGTCGAGCGCGCTGGCGGCCAGGATCAGGACGCCGGCGACCGCCAGGGCCAGGAAATACACGTTCTTGGTCGACTCGCGCAGGTTGTACCAGGCCGACTTCCCCAGCAGCAGGGCCAGGCTGCGGCGTGCGAAGTCGGGCGTTTCGCGGGTATCCACCGCGGCCTGCGACAGTTGCGCCGGCATCTGCAGGCCCGGCGCGGCCGCGGTGTCGGCCAGCTGCTGGCCCTTGCGGTTGCGCGGGTCGAGGTTGCCGGTGGTATGGAAGCGCCAGTAGCCGAGCAGCAGGACCACCAGCCCGAATCCCAGCCAGATCAGGCGGTTCACCAGGTAGACGCCTTCCAGCGTGATCGGACGGGTGTTGCGCTCGGCGATCGGCCAGTATTCGGTGAGGCGGATCAGGGCGGTGGTGCCGAAGGGGTCGATCAGCGCGGCCAGGGTCTTGTAGTCGAGGTCGCGCGCCAGGGAGGGCGCCACGATGTAGCCGACCATCATGACGATGCTGGCCACGTAGACCGGCAGCATGCGGCGCGACAGCGCGGCCAGCACGAAGAACAGGGCGCCGAAGATGAAGGTGTTGGGCAGCAGCGTGAGCAGCCAGGGCAGCAGGTAGCTGGACAGGGTGTTCGGTCCCAGGCGATCCGGCTCGATGCCGGGAATGAAGCTGCCCAGCCAGGTGCCCAGCACGATGCTCGACAAGATCACCGCCAGCACCGCGAAGGCTCCCACGAAGCGCCCCAGCACGTAGTCCGCCTTGCGGATCGGCGCGCTGAAGAAGAAGTGCTGCATCTCGTATTCGAAGTCCTGCTGCACCGAGCGGCCCATCACGGCCGCCACCACGATCACCCCGAAGCAGCCGAGGAAGGAAGCGGTCAGCGCGATCTGGCGCGGCCCGTTGATCAGGACCCGGCCGCCGAAGCTGACGATGGCATCGCGGAAGGCCCCGCCTGCCGCCGCCATCCACAGCATGGCCAGCGCCAGGAACAGGCCGAAATAGATCCAGGTCGACAGCAGCCGCAGCCGCTGCCGCGCCTCGAAGCGGGCGATGGCGAACAGGGCGCGCATGCGTCAGCAGTTCCCCGCGCTGGCGTCGGAAAACCGGGAAAAGCGCCCGGCGATGGTGGCGAAATACACGTCTTCCAGGCTGGCGCGGGCCGGCTCGAAGCCGTCGCCTGGATCGCTCTCGGCATACACGTGGATCAGGGTGCGGCCGGTGAGCAGGCGGGTGGAAATGACCTGGTGACGCTTCTGGAACACCGGCAGCTCCTGCTTGGTGACGAAGCGCGCCCAGATGTAGTCTTCGATCTCGTAGGTCAGGTCTTGCGGGTCGCCGCACAGCAGCACGTGGCCCTTGTTGATGATCGCCATGTTGGCGCACAGGTCGGCCACGTCGGACACGATGTGGGTGGACAGGATCACGGTCTTGTCCTGGCCGATATCGGACAGCAGGTTGTGGAAGCGCACCCGCTCCTGTGGGTCGAGGCCGGCGGTGGGCTCGTCGACGATGATCAGGCGCGGGTCGCCCAGCAGGGCCTGGGCGATGCCGAAGCGCTGGCGCATGCCGCCCGAGAACGTGCCGAGGCGCTGGTGGCGCACTTCCCACAGGTTGGTCTGCTGGAGCAGGCCGTCGACCACCTCGCGCCGGCGGTGCTTGTGCGACAGGCCCTTGAGCTGGGCGAAATGGTCGAGCAGTTCGTAAGCGGTCACTTTCGGGTAGACGCCGAAGTCCTGCGGCAGGTAGCCGAGCATGCGGCGCACCTCGTCCTTTTCGTCGAGGACGTCGATATCGTCCAGGAACACCGAACCCGCATCGCATTCCTGCAGGGTGGCGAGGATCCGCATCAGCGTCGATTTGCCGGCGCCGTTCGGACCGAGCAGCCCGAACATCCCGGCCGGGATGGTGAGCGTGACACGGTCGAGCGCGACCACGCCATTGGCGTAAGTCTTCGACAAATTGCGGATTTTCAATTCCATGCCATGCCCCCAGCGTGCATATAAACCTTTTTCAACACTTGCATTGTATTAAATTGTCCTGCTGTTTGTGGTAACTCTGCGACGCACGGGCGCTTTGATGGCCCAGACTGCATAATCGACGGATACATGACTGGGCGTACCGATACTTTCCTCAAGAAAACATTGCTCGCCTAAGCTGCAGAAACATGGATAATGGCAGGATGAACAAGGCCATCCAGGACAAGCTGCTGGCGCTGATGCGCGAAGGGCGCGACCGGACCGAGTCGACCGACTGGTTCCGCGTCGCGCTCGGCCTGTTTTACCTGGCGGCGTTGATGACCGAGGAAGCGATCGACTTCAAGAGGGTCGACCGCGAGTTCAACCGCTTCATCTACCACACGCTGGGCAAGGGCCACACGATCACCAGCGTGCTGCAGTACATGAGCGGCGCCAAGGTGATGCCGACGGTCGAGTCGGCGCGTTTCATGGACGCGTTCCGGCGCCACTGCCCGGAAGTGCCTGCCGCATCGATTCCCTTCCTGCTCGAGCTGAACCTGGGGGTGGCGAAGAACATTTCCGGGCTGGAGGCATCCGGGCCGATGGCCGACTGGATCGCCCGCAGCAAGGCCGAGGTGCAGGCCGAGGTGCAGGCCGCCGCGCCGGGCGACTGATCGCCGGTACAAAGGCCTATAATGATGTTTTGTTCATCTGCATACATTGCATCGACAACATCATGAGTGCATACCGTTCCAACTCTTCCCTCGACGGCCTGATCGCCGGCTTCGACAAGGCGCTGCGCGTGGTCGGCGGCGTGGCCCTGGCCTCGCGCCAGAACCCCGGCACGCATGCCACCGATTGCGAGCTGAGCGACGAGGAGCGCCGCCACAGCGCCGGCCTGATGCGCGTGAACCACGTCGGCGAAGTGTGCGCACAGGCGCTGTACGACTCGCAGGCGCGCTTCGGCAAGAGCCCGGCGATCCGCAAGCAGTTCGAGAAATCCGCGCGCGAGGAAGAAGACCACCTGGCCTGGACGGCCGAGCGCCTGTCCGAACTGGGTTCGCAGCCGAGCCTGCTCAATCCGCTGTGGTATGCCGGTTCCTACGTGCTGGGCAGCATCGCCGCCAAGCTGGGCGACCCGCACAGCCTGGGCTTCGTGGTCGAAACCGAGCGCCAGGTCGAAGCGCACCTGAACCGGCACCTGGAAGACCTGCCGCCGCAGGACGCCAAGTCGCGCGCGATCGTCGAGCAGATGCGGGTCGATGAAATCGCGCACGGCGCGGCGGCGCAGGCGCTGGGAGCGGCGGACACGCCGCTGCCGGTGAAGATGCTGATGACCGCGATGTCGAAGGTGATGACCACGACCGCCTATCGCATCTGACAGTCGGTGTCGGGCGCCCGGCGGGCGCCCGCCGCTCAGACCTCGACGATTTCCACGCTATGCGTGATCTCGGCGGTCTTGGCCAGCATGATCGAGGCCGAGCAGTACTTGTCGTGCGACAGGTTGACGGCGCGCTCGACGGCTGCCGGCTTCAGGTTGCGGCCGCTGACCGTGAAGTGGAAGTTGATCTTGGTGAAGACCTTGGGATCGGTGTCCGCGCGCTCGGCCTGCAGCGTCACGTCGCAGCCGCGCACGTCCTCGCGGCCGCGCTTGAGGATCAGCACCACGTCGTAGGCGGTGCAGCCGCCGGTACCGACCAGCACCATTTCCATCGGGCGCGGCGCCAGGTTGTGGCCGCCGCCTTCTGGCGCGCCGTCCATGGCCACCATGTGGCCGCTGCCGGTCTCGGCACGGAAACTCATGCCCGACGGGCCGTTCCAGCTGACTTTCACTTCCATTCGATTTTTCTCCGCTGAAGGTTTTGACTGCGGAGCATTGTAAGGCAGGCGGGGCGCCTTCGCAGGCGCCCCTTTCGCTTACACTGCCAGCACGTAGCGCTCGCTCTTCATGCGCCAGCTGGCGAAGGCCACGATCAGCAGGGCCGGAATCGCCGAGCACAGGAAGGTCAGCAGGTAGGGCAGGGGGCCGAGCTCGCCCGCCTTGGACGCTTCCTTGATCAGGGTCTGGTTCGACAGCATCGGCACCAGGTACATCCAGTTCGCGGTCTTGAGCTCCATGAACGACACCACGAAGGTGGGAAGCAGGGGCAGGAAGGCCACGATGCTGAGGATGGTCTGCGCTTCCTTGAAGGTCTTGGCGTTCATCGCCAGCGCGATGTACAGCGCGCCGGCCAGCAGCGACAGCGAGACCGTGACCAGGCAGATCGTCAGCATCGCGCCCCAGCCCAGGCTCCAGGTCATGCCGATTTCCTCCAGAGGCAGCCACTTGAAGACCGCGTGCGCCAGGATCAGCTCGAGGGTCACGCCGACGATGCCCAGGGTGCTGGCGGCCAGCCACTTGCCGCCGATGAGCTCCCAGGTATGGGCCGGTTGCGCCATCAGCACTTCGAGCGAGCGGCGCTCGCGCTCGCCGGCGGTGCTGTCGACCGCCGCGGACAGGCACAGCATGAAGGCCGGGAAGAACAGGAAGCCCATGATGCTGCCCACCACCATCGCCGAGCGCGAGGCATTGGTGCCGGTGTCGTAGCGCTGCACCTGGATCGGGGTCACCGCGGCCGGCGACACGCCGTGCGCCAGCAGGCGCGCGCTGGCGACGTTGGAGCCGTAGGCCTGCAGCACGTCCTCGATGTCGCGGCGCTGGCCGCCGGTGTCGGAGGCCGAGTCGTACCACACCTCGACCCGGGCCGGACGCATCGCGTAGTACTGCTCGGCGAAGTCGTCCGGCAGCCGCAGCACCGCCGCCACCTTCTTGCTGCGCAACAGCTCGCCGATGGCTTCTTCGTCCATCGGCGCGGTGTCCTTGACCGTGATGTTCTTCTGGCCCAGCTGCGACATCAGGGTCGGCGCCTTCGCGCCGCCGATCACCGCCAGCTCGATGCCTTCGCGCTCGGCCTTGGTGCTTTTCTCGATCATCTGGTTCAGCATGAAGCCGAACATGACCGGATAGAACAGGGTGAACATGGCGAGCATGCCGAGCGTGCGCTTGTCGCGCAGCGTCTCGCGCAGCTCCTTCAGATAGACAACCAGCAGCCTGGAGTTCATGCGATTCCTTCTTCGGTGCCGACCAGGTTGACGAAGGCGTCTTCCAGGTTGGCGATGCCGGTGCGCCGGCACAGTTCATCGGGCGAGCCCTGGGCCACGGTGTGGCCGCCGGCGATGACGATCACGTCCTCGCACAGGGCCGTCACTTCCTGCATCACGTGGGTGGCCATGATCACGCAGCAGCCGTCGGCGCGCAGCGCGCCCAGCGCGGTGCGCAGCGCGCGCGTGCTCATCACGTCCAGGCCGCGGCTCGGTTCGTCCAGCAGCAGGTGGCGCGGGCGGTGCAGCAGCGTGCGCGCCAGCGCCACCTTGATGCGCTGGCCCTGCGAGAAGCCCTTGCTGCGGCGCGCCAGGATGTCTTCCATGCCCAGCAGTTCGGACACCTCGTCGATGCGGGCGCCGATCGCGGCGCGCGGCATCCCGTTCAGTTCCCCGAAATAGGTGAGGTATTCGCGCGTGCTCAGGCGCTCGTACAGCCCGAACTGGTCGGTCAGGAAGCCGATGCTGCGGCGCACCGCCATCGGGTCCCGTTCCGGATCGACGCCGTCGATCGAGATGCTGCCGTGGTCGCGCTTGAGCAGGCCGACCAGGGTGCGCAGCAGGGTGGTCTTGCCGGCGCCGTTGGGGCCGAGCAGCGCGGTGATCTGGCCGTCGCGCGCGGTGAAACTGACGCCGCCCAGCGCCTTCACGGCGCCGAAGCTCTTGCGTACATCGTGGACTTCAATCATGTCGGGTGCCTTATGGTTGCGGGCCGGCGCTGCCGAGCTGGAAGGTCGGAGCCGGAATCTCTTTCAGGCAGCTGGCGTCGAGCTTGTCCTGCGGCTTGTCGAGGAAGGCGCGCAGCAGGCGCGGCGCGCAGCCGAGCTGCGCGACGCCGTGGCCGACGTTGTCGACCACGACGTGCTGGGCGCGGCTCATGTACCTGGCCGCGGTCTCGGCGCGGTGCGGCGGCGTGACCGGATCGAGCGCGCCCGACAGCAGCAGGGCCGGCGCCTCGATCCGCGTCGGGGTCTGGTACGGCACCGCCGGCACGTTCATCGACTTGCAGATGGCCGGCATCTTCTCGGCCAGCGTCTTGGTCAGCTGGCCGGCATCGGACTTGAGCAGTTCGGGCGTCATGCGCGGAACGTCTTCGGCGCACACCACCGCGAAGTGCAGCAGGGTCGCCATGTGGCCGTCGCCGCCGAAGTCGCCTGCCAGGTTCTGGCGCGCGACGAAAGGCTGCCAGCGTCCCTGCGCGGCGTTATGGATCAGGAAGGGCAGGCGGCGCGCGTCGGCGGGCGAGTACAGGATGTTGTGCACGGTGCCGAGGAAACGCGCGGAGGTCATGGTGACGTCGACCGGCTGCGCGGTGCGCGGATCGGGCAGCGTCAGCTTGATGGCGCCCGCCTGGAGCCTGGCGACCAGGCCGTCGAACTGCGCGCGCAGGTTGGGGAAGGACTTGTTGCAGCTGGCGTCGGCGGCGCACTGCGCGAACACCTTGTCGAGCGCGGCCTGGCCGTCGCGGGCGCCGGCCGGGATCACCTGGTCGGGAGCGGCCACGCCGTCGAGCACGAGGCTGCGCACGCTGGCCGGGTACAGGCGCGCGTAGGCCTGGCCGAGGCGGGTGCCGTAGGAGCCGCCGAAGACGTTGACGGCGCCGTAGCCGAGCGCGCGGCGCACCACTTCCAGGTCGCGGGCGGCGGCATCGGTGGTGTAGGCGCCGAACGGGGCCTTGGCGGCGGCGATGCAGGCGCGCAGCTCCGCCTCGAGCTGGTCTTCGCTCATGCGCTCGTGTTCCGGCTTGCTCTTGCAATCGAGCTTGCCCGAGCGTCCAGTGCCGCGCTGGTCGATGAACACGATGTCGCGGGTGGCGCGCACGCGGCTGAACGCGGTCGACAGCACCTGGACCACCTCGCTGCCGGCCTGGCCGGGGCCGCCGGCAAGGACGAACAGCGGGTCGTTGCGCGTGCCCTGGCGATGCGCCGGGGCCACGGTGACGTGCAGTTTCAGGCTGCCGGCCTGCGGCCTGGCGTGGTCGAGCGGGACGTCCATGCTCACGCAGCGCAGCGCGTCGACGACGCCCGGCAGGTGGCAGCTGCGCGCGCTCGCCGCGGGCGTGGGCTCGGCGGCGGGCTTGCCGGCATTGCCGGGCGCCGCCGCGCTTGCCACCGCACCCGGGGCGGATGCCGCCAGCCAGAGGGCGGCGACGGGGAGTAACGATCTTGTCTTCACACAATCTCCTCAAAGGATGCATGCATAGTAGATTGGCATCGTTTTGATGGTCAACGGTTTAGTTGCACCATCGCACGAAATTATGCGTGACGGGATTGCTTTATCCGATGAGAAAGAAAACCATCAAAGGAGAGCGCGGAAAATGCCACAGCAGGCACAGCGCGCATTGACGGGTTGGCCGCTGTTCGGCTATCATCGTGGGCTTTCCCTTTGCTCGGGGAAGACAATAAGGCAGAGTCCGCTGCAGCAAGGGCGGAACCACCACAGTGAGCATTTAACCTATTTAGGAAGTCATCATGAAAACTTTTTCCGCTAAGGGCCATGAAGTCCAGCGCGACTGGTTGGTGATTGACGCGACGGACTTGGTCCTCGGACGTGTTGCCAGCGAAGTGGCACTCCGACTGCGCGGCAAGCACAAGCCGGAGTTCACTCCGCACGTCGATACCGGCGACTACATCATCGTCGTCAATGCAGGCAAGCTGCGCGTGACCGGCACCAAGGCCACCAACAAGACGTACTACCGTCACTCGGGCTACCCGGGCGGTATCTACGAAACCAACTTCCTGAAGATGCAACAGCGCTTCCCGGGCCGTGCCCTGGAAAAGGCTGTCAAAGGCATGCTGCCGAAGGGCCCGCTGGGCTATGCAATGATCAAGAAGCTGAAAGTGTACGCGGAAGGTTCGCACCCGCACGCAGCACAGCAACCACAAGCACTGACCCTCTAAGGAACTGACATGATCGGTAACTACAACTACGGCACCGGCCGTCGCAAGAGTGCAGTCGCTCGCGTGTTCATCAAAGCCGGCACCGGCCTGATCGTCGTGAACGGCAAGCCTGCGAACGAATACTTCTCGCGTGAAACCGGCCTGATGGTCATCCGCCAGCCGCTGGAACTGACCGGCAACGTCGAGCGTTTCGACATCAAGGTCAACGTGCACGGTGGTGGTGAGTCGGGCCAGGCAGGCGCCGTCCGCCACGGCATCACCCGCGCCCTGATCGACTACGACGCAGGCCTCAAGGGCGACCTGGCACGTGCCGGTTTCGTCACCCGTGACGCCCGTGAAGTCGAGCGTAAGAAAGTCGGCCTGCGTAAAGCACGTCGCGCAAAGCAGTTCTCGAAGCGTTAATTTCGCCTTCGACAGCGCCTTCGGGCGCTGCTGCGAAAAGCCGTCCTCCGCAAGGTGGACGGCTTTTTTGTTGTCGGCGCCGGCAGAACCACGCATGCGGCCTGCGTAAAGTGGCCCGGTCTCGCCATATTCCTCCTTATTCGCCGATATTCATCTTCCAAGTCATGCATGAATGGCCAAGAATACGGCCATTCCATTGACGTTCAGGAAAGATTGATATGAATTTTGGCGAACGACTCAAACAGATCAGGACCGACAAGGGCCTGACCCAGCCGCAGTTCGCGCAACTGGCCGGCATCGAGCAGTCCTATCTGTCCAAGCTGGAGAACGACAAGTCGGTGCCTTCTGCCGAGATGTTTTCCACCATCCTGTCCGCCCTCGAGATGGATGCGGCGGTTTTCCTGCAGGACGTGGACAAGGATGTGCTGGCGACGACGCTGCGCCACATCCCGGCGGTGAGCCAGTTCACTGCCGGCCAGGTCGCGGCCCAGGTCCACCATACGAAGCGCTGGCTGTTCGGCTCGGCGGCGGCCTGGATCCTCGGCTTTGCCATGATGCTGGCGGCGAACGACGGCATCTTCTTTCCGAACAAGCTCTACAAGTACAGTTCGCCGGGGGTGATCCAGGCCGGCGAAGCCGAGAACATCTTCACCACCTGGCGGGAAATCCTGATGCAGCAAATGGTCGCGAAGCTCATCACGCACGAGGAGATGGCGAAACAGTCGGCCGAGTTCCTGACAAAACGCAAGCAGCCGCTCACCGTGGAATGGCCGGCCAGCCGCGGCACCGTGTATTACGAGCCGGTGGAAAACGGCCGGCGCCGCTTCGACCTGGTCGATACCAAATACGTGCAGGCGGCGGGCAACCGCATCCTGCAATACCTGGGCGCAATCGTGCTCGTGAGCGGCTTCATCGGCCTGTTCATCGAGTGGCGCCTGCGCCGCCTCAAAAGCAAGCAACGATAAATAAAATCAAGGAGACCCCATGTCGCAGATCCGTACGTTCTTCGCCGGCGCCACCACCATGGCCGCGGCGCTGGCCGCCATCATGACCCTGAGCGGCGCCAACGATCCGGCGCGCCGCGCCAGCTTCGAGGAAATCACCGTCGGCCGCATCAACATCGTCGAGCCGGACGGCACCAGGCGCATCATCATTTCCAACAAGGCCCAGTTCCCCGGCGACTTCCAGCAGGGCAAGGAGCGAGCGCGCCCCGACCGCAATTCATTTGCCGGCATGTTGTTCATCAACGAGGAAGGCACCGAGAACGGCGGATTGATCCAGAAAGGCAGCATCGGCGCCGACGGCAAGATCGACGCCGGCCTGTCGCTCACCTTCGACCGCTTCCGCCAGGACCAGGCCCTGCAGCTGATCAGCACCGACGGCGCAGCGCACCAGATGACGGCCATCCGCATCAACGACGTGCCGCCCTACACGGTCACCTCGATGGCGGACATCGCGCGCTTCGGCGAAGACGCCGGCAAGCTTCCAGAGGCGGAACGGCGCGCCTACTGGAAGAAGCTGGCCGAGGAGGGCCGCCTGAGCCAGAACCGCATCTGGCTCGGCAACACCGGCAGCAAGAACTCGACCCTGCAACTGAAAGATGCAAAAGGGCGCACGCGCATGATGCTGATGGTCTCGGCCGACGGCAAGGCGGAAATCCAGATGCTGGACGAGCAGGGCAAGGTCAGCAAATCGATTACGCCGACCTCGAAGGAGTGAGCTGCGGCGTATGCCTGTGGGGCAGGGCGTGCAAAGAATATTTGCACTTTTGACCAGGTATGCAAATATTCTTTGCAAGCAAAAAGCGCTTGACCCTGCCGCTAGCGTCAGCCCCGAGCATGCTGTTTCCGCGCACATCGCGCTTCACGACAAGGAAACCTCATGCTCCGCCATTCGCCCCTCGCCGCCACGCTGCTCCTGCTTGCGCTGGCGCTCCCCGCCCAGGCCCAGGACAACCCGCTCGGCGCCACGCCCGCCTGCGGTCCGGTCCAGGATCTTGCCGACGGCCGCACGCCGCAGACCGTGACGCAGGCCCTGTACGAGATCGTCTCCGGTGCGGCCGGGGCGAAGAAGGACTGGGAGCGCATGTATACACTGTTCGCGCCAGGCGCCCTGGTCACGGCCACCAGCCACGGCGCGCAGGGCTTCCTGGCGGCGCCGCAGACGCCGCGCCAGTTCGCCGCCCTGAACGATCGCCTGCTCGGCCAGCGCGGCTTCTTCGAACGCGAGGTGGCGCAGCAGGTGCAGGCCTTCGGCCACATCGCCCACGTCTACAGCAGCTACGAAACGCGCGAACGGCCGGACGGCCCGGTGCGGGTACGCGGCGTCAACAGCCTGCAATTGCTGCACGACGGCACCCGCTGGTGCGTGCTGTCGATTACCTGGGATGCGGAAACCGCCGCCCACCCGATCCCGGCCGCGCTCGACCGGCCGAAGGCTTAACCGGGGCCGCCAGTGCGGCGCTGCTCTTCGAGGAAAGCCAGGCGCGCGGCGGCGCTGCTGCGGATTTGCTGCAGGGCTTCGATGCGCTGGTCGAGCTCGCCCAGCTTGGCATGGTAGAGCGCGATCACGTCCGGGCAGATGCTGCGCAGGTCGGGCGGCTGCGGGCCGAGCATCGACACCACCGGCCGGATTTCTTCCAGGGTGAAACCGTTGCGCAGCAAGGTGCGGATGCGCCCGACGAAGCCGACCGCCGAGGCGTCGAAGCGCCGGTAGCCATTCTCGCCGCGCTTCGCCACCAGCAGGCCGGATTGCTCGTAATGGCGCAGGGCGCGCACGCTCGCACCGGTTTCCCTGGCCAGTTCGCCGATCGTCAGCATCCTCACGACTCCCATGTGATCATTTTCATCAGGAAATTATAGTGCCTGGGCGGGCAGCGGGGCCGGGCGGTGCGCAGCCCGCCCGGCGCAAGGCTGTTAGAATTGCAGCCTCGTCCCGGAGGATATCCGAAGGAACCTCATCACCATTATCGAAGGAAGAAACATGATCAAAGTTGGCATCGTTGGCGGAACCGGATACACGGGCGTGGAATTGCTGCGGCTGTTGGCCGTGCACCCCGACGTGCAGCTGACCGCGATCACCTCGCGCAAGGAAGACGGCCTGCTGGTGGCCGACATGTTCCCTTCGCTGCGCGGCGTCGTCGACCTGGCCTTCTCGAGCCCGGACAAGGCCGACCTGAGCCAGTGCGACGTGGTGTTCTTCGCCACCCCGCACGGCGTCGCCATGGCCCAGGCCCCGGCGCTGCTGGCTGCCGGCGTCAAGGTCATCGACCTGGCGGCCGACTTCCGCCTGAAGGACCAGGCGACCTTCGAGAAGTGGTACAAGATCCCGCACACCGCACCGGAACTGATCGAGGAAGCCGTGTACGGCCTGCCGGAACTGAACCGCGACGACATCAAGGGGGCGCGCCTGATCGCCAACCCGGGCTGCTACCCGACCACCATGCAGCTCGGCTTCGTCCCGCTGCTCAAGGCCGGCCTGGTGGACGCGGGCAACCTGATCGCCGACTGCAAGTCGGGCGTCTCGGGCGCCGGCCGCAAGGCCGAGATCGGCACCCTGTTCTCGGAAGCGAGCGACAACTTCAAGGCCTACGGCGTGCACGGCCACCGCCACACCCCGGAAACCTCGGCCCAGCTGGCGCGCTATACCGACCAGAAGGTCGGCCTGATCTTCACCCCGCACCTGGTGCCGATGATCCGCGGCATGCACGCGACCCTGTACGCGCGCCTGACCAAGGACATCGACGATGCTGCCCTGCAGGCGCTGTTCGAAGACACCTACAAGGACAGCACGTTCGTGGACGTGATGCCCTTCGGCTCGCACCCGGAAACCCGCTCGACCCGCGGCTCGAACATGCTGCGCCTGGCGCTGCACCGCCCGGAAGGCGGCAATACCGTCGTGATCCTGGTGGTGCAGGACAACCTGGTCAAGGGCGCGTCCGGCCAGGCCGTCCAGTGCATGAACCTGATGTTCGGCCTGGACGAAGCCACCGGCCTGAAGCAGATCGCACTGCTGCCGTAAGTTCCTTTCCCCTGCCGCGCGGCCTGGCGCCGCGCGGCCCCTTCCTGCGGAGCATTCCCGCAACACTCCGCGCCAAGCGATCTAGATCAAGGCCGCTCTTGTTGAGCACGGTAAATTGACCGATGCACAGGTTGATTTCAACGCGGCGGCCACCGCCCGCCGGCGTTCTACTGGAAGGGGTGAAACATGTTCGGTCGACAAGTAAAAAGCGAAATTGACAGCCTGGTCGGCATCTCGGCCCGGATCGAGGGCGACCTGTGCTTCACCGGAGGGCTGCGCATCGACGGCGAAGTGCACGGCAACGTGGTCGCGGCGGAAGGCGCCGACAGCATGCTGATCGTATCCGAGCATGCGCGCATCGAAGGCGAGGTGCGCTGCGCCAGCCTGGTGGTCAACGGCTACATCGCCGGATCGGTATATTCGTCAGAACTGCTTGAATTACAGCCGAAAGGCCGCATACATGGTGATGTACATTACCGTTTGCTCGAGATGCACGGCGGGGCCCTCGTGACCGGAAAGCTGACCCACGAACCCGCCAGCGAGCCGGTGTTTCATTTGGCCGACGCTGTGGCGGGCTAGGCAGCCGGGTCGGCAGCATCGATTGCGCCAACGGTCTATAATGGGCGCAATTCACGTATTTCACCAGGAGTGTTTCATGACCGCAGTCGCCGAAGTGCAAGAGCACGACACGATCCCGACCCCGATCAACTTCACCGATAGCGCCGCACAGAAAGTTGCCCAGCTGATCGAGGAAGAGGGCAATCCCGACCTCAAGCTGCGCGTCTTCGTGCAAGGCGGCGGTTGCTCCGGTTTCCAGTATGGCTTCACCTTTGACGAAATCGTCAACGAAGACGACACCACGATGGAAAAGAACGGTGTCCAGCTGCTGATCGACTCGATGAGCTACCAGTACCTGGTGGGCGCCGAGATCGACTACAAGGACGACCTCGAAGGCGCCCAGTTCGTGATCAAGAACCCGAACGCCCAATCGACCTGCGGTTGCGGTTCGTCGTTCTCCGCCTGATTTTCCCCCAGGCCGCCCGGTGATCCGGGCAGTCGACGGCCCGGTCAATCCGGGCCGTTCCTATTTCCTATTGAAAGGTCCGTTTCCGGACCTTTTGTCGTTTTAGGCCGGATACAGCCCAACTTCGGGGTCAGGTCTGACATTTAGACACGGACTGAGCAACACAGCAGAACGACGCTCGAGCTCGTGTCCGAATGTCAGACCTGACCCCGGGGATGTTTGTCGTTTTAGGCCGGATACAGTGCGCCGAGGATGCGCGGACCGCGGGCGCCCGTCACGGCCGGCAGGTTGCCCGGCGCGCGCTGCATGAAACGGTAGCCGAGCCAGGCAAAGGCCAGCGCCTCGACCCGGTTCGGTGCGACGCCGAGCGCCGCGGTCGATTCCACGCGCACGCCGCCCAGCGCCGCGCCGATCTCGCGCAGCAAGGTAGCGTTGTAGGCGCCGCCGCCGCAGACGTAGACCGCATCGACCGCCGCATGTTCGCCGCGGATGGCGTCGGCGATCGTCACGGCCGTCAGCCGGGTCAGCGTCGCCATCACGTCGGCCGGCGCGAGCTCTTCGAATCCTTTCAGCTTGGCATCCAGCCAGGCATCGTGGAACAGGTCGCGCCCGGTGCTCTTGGGCGCCGGTTGGCGGAAATAGGGCTCGTCCAGCAGCGCCTCCAGCAGCGGCCCGTGAACGGTGCCGCTGGCCGCCCAGGCGCCGTCCTGGTCGTAGGGCTGGCCCAGGTGGCGGCCGATCCACAGATCCATCAGTACATTGCCGGGCCCGGTGTCGAAACCGCCGACGCGGCCATCGCCGTGCAGCATGCTGATGTTGCCGATGCCGCCGATGTTGACCACCACCCGCGCCACTCCCGGCTTGCCGAACGCGGCCTCGTGGAAGGCCGGCACCAGCGGCGCACCCTGGCCGCCGGCCGCGATGTCGCGTGTGCGGAAGTCGGCGATGACGTCGATGCCGCTCAGTTCGGCCAGCAAGGCCGGGTTGTTGGTCTGGCGCGTGAAGCCCAGTTCCGGGCGGTGGCGGATGGTCTGGCCATGGACGGCCACGGCAGCGACCGGCCCGCCGGCGGAGGGCAGCAGTTGGCGCACGCAGTCGGCATAGCACAGGGCCAGCGCATTCGCGGCCAGCGCCTCGCGCTCGAGCTCGTTCTCGCTGGCGGCCTGCAGCGCCATCAGTTCGCTGCGCAGTTCGGGCGGGAAGGGCGTGAAGGCGGCCGCGATGCTGCGGATCGCGCCGCCGGCGAAGTCGGCCAGCACGCCGTCCACGCCGTCGAGGCTGGTGCCGGACATCAGGCCGATGGTCAGGGACGGAATCTCGCTCATGTGCATTCTCCTTGTTGGGCAAGCGGACAGCGGTGTGCTGGGCGCTGAACCAGCTCATGCGCCGCCCAGCATACTAAACGCTGGCGCCGCTCCACGGAAGCGTCAAGAGCGCTTTTGCGTCAGTTCATACAAATAATCAATAACTATCAAAACGTTGTTTATCCACATCTTTTCGTTGTCAAATATTCCATTTTCATAAAAATGTAGGACTGCACTGACAAAAAGCAATGTTGATTGGAGTAAATTTTCTGGAAATGGATGGAAAGCCTGACGAGGGCGAGCATCCATCGCCCTTCCCGTTTCGTGAATTTGCCAAATCGATATGAAATTCAATAACTTGAACATCGGCACCCGGCTCGGCATCGCTTTCGCCGCAATTCTTTTCCTCTCGGCCGTGATGCTGGCAACCGCGCTGTGGCAGCTCGGTCGTATCGCCAACGCCAAGGCTGTCATGACGGACACGACAATCAAAGTCGGCTTGGCCAACCAATGGCTCCAGGGCATCGCAACCAACAGCGTGCGAACCGTGGCGAAATTGCAGAGCGCCGATCCGGCCGACGAAGCCGTCTACGAGAAGGAAATGAAGGCGGTGAGTGCGAACATCAGCAAGGTCCAGAAGCAACTCGAAGCGATGGTAACAAGCGAGCATGGGAAAGCCTTGCTGAACGCGGTGGCGGAGCAGCGCAAGCGTTACTCCGCCATGCGCGACGAAGCCTTTCGCCGGAAAGTGGCGCTCGGTGCAGCCGATGCCACGCTCAAGGCCTTCGCGAACGAAAAGGTGATTCCTGAAATGCGGCAGTACGTGCATACCGTGGAAAACGTCGTGGCTTTCCAGGGACAATTGTTTAATGAGGCCAACGCCCGTATCGATGCATTACAGGCAAGCGCTCAACGGCTGCTGGTCGGTGCCGGGATCGCGGCATTGGTGTGCGGCTGCCTGTTCGCCCTGTTCCTGACCCGCAGCATTACCCGGCCCCTGGCACACGCCGTCGCGCTCGCCGAGCAGGTCGCTTCCCGGGACCTGACCGCCGACATTCAGGTAGCGAGCCGCGATGAGGTCGGTCATCTGCTTTCTGCGCTCAAGCGCATGAACGACAGCCTGCTGGCGACCGTGAACGAAGTACGTGCCGGTACCGAGACCATCGTCAGCGCCTCGCAACAGATTGCTTCAGGCAACCTCGACCTGTCGTCGCGAACCGAGCAGCAGGCCAGCTCCCTGGAAGAGACCGCCTCCTCGATGGAGGAGCTGACCAGTTCGGTTCGCCTGAACGCCGACAACGCGCGCCAGGCCAACACGCTGGCGCAGACCGCCGCCGGGATTGCCCTGCGCGGGGGCGAGGTGGTGACGCAAGTGGTCACGACCATGGAATCGATCAACGCGTCGTCGAAGAAGATCGCCGACATCATCGCGGTCATCGATGGGATTGCCTTCCAGACGAATATCCTCGCGCTGAACGCCGCCGTCGAGGCCGCACGCGCCGGCGAGCAGGGCAGGGGCTTCGCCGTCGTCGCCTCGGAAGTGCGCAATCTCGCCCAGCGTTCCGCCGGCGCCGCCAAGGAGATCCGTACCCTGATCGCCGACTCGGTGGACAAGGTCGAGGCCGGTGGACGCCTGGTCGACCAAGCCGGGGCAACCATGCAGGAAATCGTGCAGGGCATCACGCGCGTGACCGATGTCATGGCCGAGATTTCCTCGGCCAGCGCCGAGCAGGCGCTTGGCATCGAACAGGTCAATGCCGCGATCACGCAGATGGACGACGTCACGCAGCAAAATGCGGCCCTGGTCGAAGAAGCGGCCGCCGCGGCGGCGTCGATGCAGGACCAGGCGGGCACGCTGGCCGCGCTGGTCAATACTTTCAAGGTGGACGCCGTCTCCGCACAGACGCGCCCGGCGCCTGCCGGCCAGCATACAGGCGTGCCCTCGCTGCGCCTGGCAAGCGCTTGAGGAGCACGCGACCAGGAACAGTAGCGAACGCAACGAAGCGGTCGCGGGTACGAAGGCAGGTGCTTACGGCCGCGCCGCGATAAACCGGGTGTCGACACTGTGGCGCGGCATGCCCAACTGCTCCGGCTTCTTCATGAGGTAATCGAAGCCGCTCCGGTCTCCTTTCAGCGCGCCGTTCAAGAAATTCAGGACGTAGCGCGCGCCCTGGGCATAGGACCGGGCGACTTTGTCGCGGGTGTAGTCGCCGAAGTCGAGCGGATCGAGGCGCAGGTAGCTGGTGCCGAAATACACGTGCTCCATCGCATGCATCGTCAGCAGGTAGACGTCGGCGCCCGTCATCTTCTGCAGGATGCTGCCGGAGTGGTCCGGCTTGTGCTTCAGGCCGCGCTCGAAGGGCTGTGGCCGTTGGGAGAGGTAGAGCGGGGGCGTGCGCAACTGCTCCGGCTTCATCATCGTCTCCCTGTGGGTTGATGTTCATGAACTCTATCACTGAAACGGAACAGAAATTGCCATGTGTTGGCAATTTAAGTGCTATGCAACAGAATCAATGATTGCTGCATAAAAGAGTGCGCAAAAGAAACGCCCCGCGGCATCCGAGATGCGGCGGGGCGTTCGTAAAAAATGGACGGCTTCAAGCGTTCAACAAATCCCCAAGAGCAAGGCGCAGCGCCGCAGTGGCGGACCACGAAGCCAGTACGCTGGTACGGCGAGACGCTCCAACGCAGCTATTGGGGGATTGTTAAGCGCTCCTTAGCGTGCAGCCATTGCGTTGCCGCTCGGTGCGAGCAGCGAGAAACGGTGGTTCATTTCGGCGGCAGCCATGCGGAAGCGGTTCAGTTCGGACTGGCTCAGCGGTTGCTGGGCGAGCGACTTGAACTTTTCCGGATTCTGGGCCTGGCCGGCGACGCGGAACTCGTAGTGCAGGTGCGGGCCGGTCGACCAGCCGGTCGAGCCGACGTAGCCGATCACCTGGCCCTGGCTGACCTTGGTTCCCTTGCGCACGCCCGGAGCGATGCGGCTCATGTGGGCGTAGGCGGTGCTGTAGTTCGACCAGTGCTTCAGGACGACCTGGTTGCCGTAGCCGCCGCTGTTGCCGGAGAAATCGACGGTGCCGTCGGCGGCTGCGCGGATCGGGGTGCCGGTGGTGGCGGCGTAGTCGACGCCCTTGTGCGCCTTCCACTTGCCCGAGATCGGGTGCACGCGCATCGAGAAGCCCGAGGAAATACGCGAGAATTCCAGCGGCGACTTGAGGAAGGCCTTCTTCAGCGACTTGCCGTCCAGGCTATAGTAGCCGCCCTGCTTGGTGACCGGGTCTTCGTACCAGACCGACTGGTAGGCGACGCCGCGGTTCACGAATTCGCCTGCCAGGATGCGGCCGGTCTTGACCAGTTCGCCGTCGAGCCAGAAGGTTTCGTAGACGACGCTGAAACGGTCGCCGCGCTTGAGGTCGGAGCGGAAGTCGATGTTGGTCGCGAACATCTCGATGAGCTGGCCGACCACGGAATCGGGCATGCTGCCGCCGTCCACGTTGGAGTCGGTCGCCGAGTACAGCGAGGTCTTGATCTCGCGCGAACGCATTTCGACACGGCGCTCGAGCTTGGCCGGCGCTTCCATGGCGACGAACTTGTCGCCCTTGCGCTCGACCGTGATCTGGCGTGCCTCGCCACCCTTGCCGTCGACGATGGTGGCGCGCATCGACAGCAGCAGGCCATGTTCGTCGGTTTCGGCCTGGATGCGCTTGCCGGTCTTGAGCGACAGCAGGCGGCGCGCGGTCTTGTCGGCGCGGACGAATTTCTGGGCGTCGGCGTCGTCGACGCCAAGGCGGTTGAAGAGGGAGCCGAGCGAATCGCCTGGGCGGATACGCTCCTCGTGGATGAATTGCTGCTCGTTTTGCTGGAGGGCGGCGATCTGGTCTGCCAGGTTCGGCAGTTCCAGGTTTTGCTCGATCGACTTGACCGGCATGTCTGCCGCGTCAGGAGCGATCGGGGCCACTGCAACGGCACCGAACGCGCACACGCTCAGGAGTGCAGCGCCGGCGCTCACGATGCGCGCCTTGCGCGTTCGCGGTAGCAGCTGGAGCAGGCTCTTGCCAGTGATTTTATGTATAGGGTTCATGCAATCAGTTAAAATTTGCGACTGAACTTCTAGGGATCCAGTTTCTTATCGATCTGCAAAGTTTTCTGCAGGAAACTGAAAAACGATCGTGAATTATACCAAAAGAAGTGGTCCTACAATAGGCTTGGCAATTTTCCTACATAAATATTCAACACGCATATATGACTTCCAATGTTTCGTCCGGTAGCGGCGCTCCGGTAAATTCTTCCGCCTCCCTGCCATTGACGGACAAGGTGCTCGAGTCGCTGGCCATCGCCAAGCGCGGTGTCGATGAACTGCTGATTGAAAGCGAATTTGCCCAGAAGCTGGCGCGTTCCGAACAGTCCGGCAAGCCGCTGCGCATCAAGCTGGGCCTGGACCCGACCGCACCGGACCTGCACCTTGGCCATACCGTGGTGCTGAACAAGATGCGCCAGCTGCAAGACCTGGGTCACCAGGTGATTTTCCTGATCGGCGATTTCACGTCGATGATCGGCGACCCGTCGGGCCGCAATGCCACGCGTCCGCCGCTGACCCGCGAGCAGGTCGAGGAAAATGCCATGACCTATTTCCGCCAGGCCTCCCTGGTGCTGGATGCCGCGCGCACGGAAATCCGCTACAACTCCGAATGGTGCGACCCGCTGGGCGCGCGCGGGCTGATCCAGCTTGCCTCGCGCTACACCGTGGCCCGGATGATGGAGCGCGACGACTTCACCAAGCGCTACAAGAGTGGGACTCCGATTGCGGTGCATGAGTTCCTCTACCCTTTGATGCAGGGCTATGATTCGGTCGCTTTGCACGCGGATTTGGAACTTGGTGGCACCGACCAGAAGTTCAACCTCCTGGTTGGCCGTGAATTGCAGAAAGATTACGGCCAGGAACAGCAGTGCATCCTGACCATGCCGCTGCTCGAAGGCCTGGACGGCGTCGAGAAGATGTCCAAGTCCAAGAACAACTACATCGGCATCACCGAGGCGCCGAACACCATGTTCGGCAAGCTGATGAGTATCTCGGACGACATGATGTGGAAGTACTACGACCTGCTGTCCTTCCGCTCGATCGCCGAGATCGCGCAAGTCAAGGCCGAGGTCGCCGGCGGCGCCAATCCGCGCGATGCGAAGGTGGCGTTGGGCAAGGAAATCGTGGCGCGCTTCCATTCGGCCCAGGCCGCCGAGGATGCGCTGGCCGACTTCGTCAACCGCTCGA
Organism: Massilia sp. X63; assembly: GCF_041023745.1. Lineage (NCBI taxonomy): Bacteria > Pseudomonadati > Pseudomonadota > Betaproteobacteria > Burkholderiales > Oxalobacteraceae > Massilia > Massilia sp. X63. The sequence continues at coordinate 339,489 of NZ_JBFTEF010000005.1, read as the reverse complement.
AAGGCGGCATCCCGGACGACGTGCCGGAAGTCGCTTTGGGCGGCGCGCCGCTCGGCGTGGCCCAGCTGCTCAAGGCGGCCGGCCTGTGCGCCTCGAGCTCGGAAGCCATGCGCATGGTCGACCAGGGCGGCGTGCGCATCGACGGCGCCGTGGTCAGCGACAAGGGCCTGCAGGTCGAGGCCGGCACGTTCGTGATGCAGGTCGGCAAGCGCAAGTTCGCGCGCGTCACCCTGTCGGCATGATCGGGCTGCTGCAACGCGTCAGCGAAGCCAGTGTGCGCGTCGACGGCGAGACCGTCGGCGCGATTCAGGCCGGCCTGATGGTGCTGGTGTGCGCCGAGAAGGGCGATACCGAGCGCGAAGCCGAGGCCCTGCTGGCCAAGCTGCTGGGCTACCGCGTGTTCTCCGACGATGCCGGCAAGATGAACCGCAGCATCACCGACACCCAGGGCGGCCTGCTGCTGGTGCCGCAGTTCACCCTCGCGGCCGACACCAGGTCGGGCACGCGTCCGTCGTTCTCGCCGGCGGCCGCGCCGGAAGACGGGCGGCGCCTGTTCGACCATGTCGTGCGCCGGGCCCGCGAGCGCCATGGCATTGTCGAAACCGGCAAATTCGGCGCGGACATGAAAGTTTCGCTCGTCAACGATGGTCCCGTCACTTTCTGGCTGCAGGTTGATCCGGTCGGCATCCAGCGCTGAATAGGGCGGAAACCCGCGCCGCCGCCAAGGGTCAATAACAGGAAGGCAGGGAGGACGTATGCGAATCTGGAGCGATTCATTTACCGAAGGCGGGCTGATCCCGCCGCACTGTGCGTTTGCCGTCAGCGATCCCGACAGCCATGTCAGGCTGTCGAGCAACCGCAGTCCGCATCTCGCCTGGGACGATGTGCCTACCGGTACCAAATCCCTGGTGCTGATCTGCCACGATCCCGACGTGCCGTCCGTCGGCGACGACGTCAACCAGGAAGGCAAGACCGTGCCGGCCTCGTTGCCGCGGGTCGATTTCTTCCACTGGTCGCTGGTGGACATTCCGGTCTGCCTGAAGGCGCTGGCCGAAGGCATGTTTTCCGACATGGTGACGCCGCATGGCAAGCCGGGCCCGTTGGTGCCTTTCACCATCAAGAACGGCACCGAGCACCAGCTGCGCCAGGGCCTCAACGACTACACCGGCTGGTTCGCGGGCGATCCCGGCATGGCCGGCGAGTACTACGGCTACGACGGCCCCTGTCCGCCCTGGAATGACGAACGGGTGCATACTTACGTGTTCACGCTGTATGCGCTCGATATCCCGCGCCTGCCGCTGGTGGGCCGGTTCACCGGCCCGGAACTGCGGCTGGCGATCCGCGGCCATATCCTGGACGAAGCGCGCACCTTCGGGGTGTATTCGCTCAATCCCGACGTCGCCGCAACTTTATTTTCACCCACATCCACCTGAACCGCCCCGGGGTTCGGGCGAACGGACCTCATGCTTTCGAATAACAAGGCCTCACCCGCCGAGACTGCAACGACCATCCTGCTGATCCGCCATGGCGAGACCGCCTGGAACGCCGAACGACGGCTGCAGGGGCATCTCGACATTGCCCTCAACGCCGAGGGCGAGCGCCAGGCCGCCCTGCTGGGCGCGGCGCTCGCCGCCGAGCGGATCGACCACATCGTCTCCAGCGACCTGCAGCGTGCGCGCCAGACCGCCGAGGCGATTGCCCGGGTACGCGGTGCCCAGGTGGAGATCGATCCGGCCCTGCGCGAACGCTGCTACGGCGGCTTCGAGGGCTTGCTGTACAGCGAAATCGCGGCGCGCTTCCCGCGCGAGTTCGCGGCCTGGCAGGCGCGCGACGTCGACGGCGTCCTGCCGCCCGGGGCAAACCGGGGCGAAAGCTTCCGCGCGTTCTATGCGCGGGCCACGGATGCGTTTGCGGTGCACGCGGCGGCCCATCCCGGCAAGACCATTGCGCTGGTGGCGCACGGCGGGGTGCTGGAGTGCGCCTACCGCGCAGCGCTCGGCCTGTCGCTGGAAACGCCGCGCGATTTCAAGGTGCTCAATGCGAGCGTGAACCGCTTCGTGATGGAGGCGGGGAGCCTGCGGCTGCTGAGCTGGGGCGAGGTGTCGCACCTGCAGCCGGCGGTGCTGGACGATGTGGGCTGAGCGGCTGAAAACGCCGCGCCTACCCCCTCTCCGCACCCCTGCCAATATCACACACGCAACAATACCGAAAAATTCTGCCGCTATTTTGAGCAGCGAATGAGGTAAAATAATAGGTTCCCCGAGAAACTTCTATCACTTTCTGCTGTGCAAATCGGACCATATATTCTGCGTAACAATGTCTTCGTCGCCCCCATGGCCGGGGTGACGGACCGCCCGTTCCGCCAGTTGTGCAAGCAGCTGGGCGCCGGCTACGCGGTGTCCGAGATGGCGGCGTCCAACCCGCGCCTGTGGGCCAGCGAGAAGACGGCGCGCCGCACCGACCACGCCGGCGAAATGGAGCCGAAGGCGGTCCAGATCGCCGGGGCCGACCCGAAAGACCTGGCCGATTGCGCCAGGTTCAACGTCGAGCGCGGCGCCCAGATCATCGACATCAACATGGGCTGCCCGGTCAAGAAGGTCTGCAACAGCTGGTGCGGTTCGGCCCTGCTGCAGCACGAAGACCTGGTCGAGCGCATCCTGCACGCGGTGGTCGAGGCCGTCGACGTGCCGGTCACCCTGAAATTCCGCACCGGCTGGGATCGGCAGAACAAGAACGCCCTGACCATCGCCCGCATGGCGGAACAGGCCGGCATTGCGATGCTGACCCTGCACGGCCGCACCCGCGCCGACGGCTACAAGGGCGAGGCCGAGTACGACACCATTCGCGCGGTCAAGGCCGCGGTCGGGATCCCGGTGGTCGCCAACGGCGACATCACCACCCCGGAAAAGGCCAGGTTCGTGCTCGACTACACCGGCGCCGATGCCGTGATGATCGGCCGCGCCGCCCAGGGCCGCCCCTGGATCTGCCGCGAGATCGACCATTACCTGCGCACCGGCGAACACCTGCCGGCGCCGCTGGTCGAGGAAGTGCGTAGCCTGATGAACGAACACCTGCCTGCGCACTACGCCTTCTATGGCGAGTATGTCGGCGTGCGCACCGCCCGTAAACACATCGGGTGGTATGTGCAGGACTTGCCGGGCGGGGAAGAATTCCGTCAGCGCATGAACCTGCTGGAATCGACTGCCGAGCAGCTGGCGGCGGTGGATGCCTTCTTTGGATTGCAACTCCGGCATGGCGAGCGGTTACAATACCGGCCCGCTCATCCTGCTGATGTGGCGATGGCAGCATAAGCACCAGTAATAGCAGCATAAAAAGTAGTCATAAGAATGAGAATAAAACGGGGACGCGCTGCGCCAGCAGCGAGCAATCATTAACCAGGATGAAGCAGCAGAGAACATGAGCAAAGAAAGTATCCAGGAAGTCGTCCAGAAGAGCCTCGAGGACTATTTCAACGATCTGGGCGAGCAGAAGCCGACGAACATCTACGACATGATGGTCCTGACGGTGGAAAAGCCGGTCCTTGAAGTGGTCATGACGCGCGCCGACGGCAACCAGTCGCACGCGGCGCAGATGCTGGGCATCAACCGGAATACTTTGCGCAAGAAACTCCAGGAGCACGGGCTCCTCTAAGCTCTTTGCATGGCGTGGCCGTGCGTCTGGGCGCGGCCGGTTCGCCGTCCGCCGCCTTCGTCCATCTGACGGGCGCAAGAATTTTCAACCACAGGCCTCACCATGATCAAACAAGCACTGATTTCCGTTTCCGACAAAACCGGCGTCCTCGATTTCGCGAAGGCCCTGGCCAGCCTCGGCGTCAACATCCTGTCCACCGGCGGCACTGCAAAGCTGCTGCAGGAAAATGGGGTGCAAGTCACTGAAGTCGCCGACTACACCGGTTTCCCGGAAATGCTCGACGGCCGGGTCAAGACCCTGCACCCGAAAGTGCACGGCGGCATCCTGGCTCGCCGCGACTTGCCCGAGCACGTCGCCAAGCTCGAGGAGCACGGCATTCCGCAGATCGACATGGTCGTGGTCAACCTGTATCCCTTCCAGCAAACCGTCGCCAAGGATGAGTGCTCGCTGGACGACGCCATCGAGAACATCGACATCGGCGGCCCGACCATGCTGCGCTCGGCCGCCAAGAACCACCGCGACGTGGTGGTGATCGTCGATCCGGCCGACTACGGCCCGGTACTGGCGGAAATGAAGGGCACCGGCGCCACCGCCGGCCCGGTCAGCTACGAGACCAAGTTCCGCCTCGCCAAGAAAGTGTTCGCCCACACCGCCCAGTACGACGGCGCGATCACCAACTACCTGACCAGCCTGGGCGAAGACCGCCTGCACGCGACCCGCTCGAGCTACCCGCAGACCCTGAACATGAGCTTCGAGAAGGTCCAGGACATGCGCTACGGCGAGAACCCGCACCAGGGCGCCGCCTTCTACCGCGACCTGGTCGCCACCCCGGGCGCGCTGGCCAACTACCGCCAGCTGCAGGGCAAGGAACTGTCGTACAACAACATCGCCGACGCCGACGCGGCCTGGGAATGCGTCAAGACGCTCGGCGGAATGCAGCAGCCGGCCGGCTGCGTGATCGTCAAGCATGCCAACCCCTGCGGCGTGGCGATCGGCGCCGATGCGCTGGACGCCTACACCCGCGCCCTGCAGACCGACCCGACCTCGGCCTTCGGCGGCATCATTGCCTTCAACGTCGAAGTCGACGGCCGTGCCGCGGAAGCGCTGGCCAAGCTGTTCGTCGAAGTGCTGATCGCACCGTCCTTTACCGAAGAGGCGCGCCGGATCATGGCGGCCAAGCAGAACGTGCGCCTGCTGGAAATCCCGCTGGGAGCAGGCCAGAACGCCTACGACCTGAAGCGCGTCGGCGGCGGCGTGCTGGTGCAGGCGCCGGATGCCAGGAACGTGGGCCTGGGCGACCTGCGCGTGGTCAGCAAGAAGCAGCCGACCCAGCAGCAGCTGCAAGACCTGATGTTCGCCTGGCGCGTGGCCAAGTTCGTCAAGTCGAATGCGATCGTGTTCTGCGCGGGCGGCATGACCCTGGGCGTCGGCGCCGGCCAGATGAGCCGCATCGACTCGGCGCGCATCGCCTCGATCAAGGCGCAGAACGCCGGCCTTTCCTTGGCCGGTTCGGCCGTGGCCTCGGACGCCTTCTTCCCGTTCCGCGACGGCCTGGACGTGGTGGTGGATGCGGGCGCGACCTGCGTCATCCACCCGGGCGGCTCGATGCGCGACCAGGAAGTGATCGACGCGGCGGACGAGCGCGGTGTGGTGATGCTGTACACCGGCACCCGTCACTTCCGCCATTGATGTTGTAGGGTGGGCGGGGGGAAACAGTCCAGTGGACTGTTTTCCCGCCCATGCGTTCAACACGCCACTGTGTTTTTGCACAGTATTTTTCCCACGAACACCCTCCAGCCGTATATCATTCCACAATGATTATTCTCGGCATCGACCCGGGCCTGCGCACGACGGGCTTCGGCGTCATTGAAAAACACGGCACCAAGCTGCGCTACATCGCGTCCGGCACCATCAAGACCGGCCTCGAGGGTGCGCTGCCGCCGCGTCTCAAGGTCATCCTGAACGGCGTGGGCGAAATCGTCTCGGCCTACCAGCCCGGCTGCGCGGCCATCGAAAAAGTTTTTGTGAACGTCAACCCGCAGTCCACGCTGCTGCTGGGCCAGGCACGGGGTGCGGCCATCACGGCCCTGGTCGGGGCCGACCTCGACGTGGCCGAGTACACGGCGGTGCAAGTGAAACAGGCGGTGGTCGGCACCGGCAAGGCGGCCAAGGCGCAGGTGCAGGACATGGTGTCGCGCCTGTTGAAACTGCCGGGCCTGCCCGGCACCGATGCCGCCGACGCCCTCGGCGTGGCCATCTGCCATGCCCACAGCATGGACACCCTGTCGATGCTCGGCGCGCTGGCGCCCAGCGCGCCCACCTTGCGCATGAAGCGCAGCCGCCTCGTTTAAGCGTTGAAGAAAAAAAGGACAACACGATGATCGGTCGTCTCTCCGGAATCCTGCTCGAAAAAGCGCCGCCGCACGTGCTGGTGGATTGCAACGGCGTCGGCTATGAAGTCGACGTGCCGATGAGCACCTTCTACAACCTGCCGCACACCGGCGAGAAAGTGGTGCTGTTCACCCACCTGGTGGTGCGCGAGGATGCCCACCTGCTGTTCGGCTTCGGCAGCGCCTCGGAGCGGGCCCTGTTCCGCCAGCTGATCAAGATCACCGGCATCGGCGCGCGCATGGCGCTGGCCATCCTGTCGGGCATGACGGTGGCCGACCTGGCGCAGGCCGTCACCCTGCAGGAAGCCGGCCGCCTGGTAAAAATCCCGGGCATCGGCAAGAAGACCGCCGAGCGCCTGCTGCTGGAACTGAAGGGCAAGCTGGGCGCCGACATCGGCGTGGTGGGCGGCGCCGTGCGCGACGATGCCCAGGCCGACGTGCTCAATGCGCTGGTCGCTTTGGGGTATTCTGACAAGGAAGCGCTCCTCGCCATCAAGAACATGCCGGCCGGTAGCAGCGTCTCCGACGGCATCAAGTTCGCACTCAAGGCACTGTCCAAAGCATAAGCATGAGCATCCAGACCGACAACTTCACCGAGCACCGCGTGATCGACGCGGCGCCGGCCTCGCCCAACGAGGAGGCAATCGAGCGCGCCTTGCGCCCCAAGCAGCTGGACGAGTACGTCGGCCAGGCCAAGATCCGCGACCAGCTCGAGATCTTCATTTCCGCCGCGCGCAAGCGCCGCGAGGCGCTCGACCACACGCTGCTGTTCGGCCCGCCGGGCCTGGGCAAGACCACGCTGGCGCACATCATCGCGCGCGAGATGGGCGTCAACCTGCGCCAGACTTCCGGCCCGGTGCTGGAGCGTCCGGGCGACCTGGCCGCGCTGCTCACCAACCTCGAGCCGAACGACGTGCTGTTCATCGACGAGATCCACCGCCTGTCGCCGGTGGTCGAGGAGATCCTGTACCCGGCGCTCGAGGACTACCAGATCGACATCATGATCGGCGAGGGCCCGGCCGCGCGTTCCGTGAAGCTCGACCTGCAGCCGTTCACGCTGGTCGGCGCCACCACCCGCGCCGGCATGCTGACCAACCCGCTGCGCGACCGCTTCGGCATCGTCGCGCGCCTCGAGTTCTACAACGTCGACGAGCTCACCAAGATTGTCGCCCGCAGCGCCGCGCTGCTCGAGGCCCCGATCAACGAGGCCGGCGCGCGCGAGGTGGCCAAGCGCGCCCGCGGCACGCCGCGTATCGCCAACCGCCTGCTGCGCCGCGTGCGCGACTATGCGGAAGTGAAGGGCACCGGCGAGATCACCGTCGAGATGGCCGACCGCGCCCTCAAGATGCTCGACGTCGACACGGTCGGCTTCGACGTCATGGACCGCAAGCTGCTGGAGGCCGTGCTGTTCAAGTTCGCCGGCGGCCCGGTGGGCATCGGCAACCTGGCGGCGGCGATCGGCGAGGCGGCCGATACCATCGAGGACGTGCTCGAGCCCTACCTGATCCAGCAGGGCTACCTGCAGCGCACCCCGCGCGGACGCATCGCCACGCCGCTGGCCTACCAGCACTTCGGCGTCACCGCGCCGCGCATCAGCCCGACGGGCGACCTCTGGGACAATCTCCCTCCCGGCTAGTTCCGGGCACATGACAATTGTCATGCCAAACCGATGGCGCCTGCTTCTAGCGGCGCCATCGCCGTTTTCGGATACTGGCTTCACACCAACCCATGCGAGGAACGTATGAAGCCCACCGTCCTGAAAGTCCTGTCTGCCGCCGCCCTCATGCTGGCAGCCTCTGCCACCGCCGCGCCCATCCTGGTGCAGGACGTGCGCGTCTTCGACGGCGAACGCGTGCACGAGCACCGCTCGGTCCTGTTCGACAAGGGCGTGATCGTCGATGCCGATTTCCGCGGTCCCGCGCCGCTTGACGCGCGCGTGGTGCAGGGCGCCGGCCGCACGCTGCTGCCGGGCCTGATCGACGCCCACACCCACGCCTTCCGTTTCTTCGAGCTGCCGGTGCTGTTCGGGGTCACGACCCAGGTCGACATGTTCACCGAGGTCGGCATGATGAACAAGGCCAAGGGCGAGATGGCGCAGGGCGGCAACCACGCGCACGCCGACCTGTTCTCGGCCGGCACCCTGGTCACCGCGCCGGGCGGACACGGAACCCAGTTCGGCGTGCCGATCCCGACCATCACCGGGCCGGAACAGGCCCAGGCCTTCGTCGATGCGCGCATCGCGGAAGGCTCGGACTTCATCAAGATCGTGATGGAGGGCGGCTACGGCTTCAAGCCGCTCGACCTGGCGACCGCGAAGGCCGTGATCGCGGCGGCGCACAAGCGCGGCAAGCTGGCCGTGGTCCACATCAGCAACGAGCGGGATGCGCGCGCCGTGCTGGAGGCGGGCGCCGACGGCCTGGTGCACCTGTTCCCCGGCGCCTCGGGCGATGCCGAGGGCCTGGCCAGGCTGGCCGCGGCCAAGGGCGCCTTCGTGATCCCGACCTTCGCGGTCCTGGAAAGCATGGCCGCCTGGCGCGGCGACGACCTGCTGGCCGAACCTGCCTTTGCCGCCATGCTCGACAAGGATGCGCAGGCCCCGCTCAAGGCGCGCTACGGCAACGCGGCCAAGCCGGCGCTGCTGGCGGCGCCGAAGGCGGTCACCGCGGCGATGGTCAAGGCCGGCGTGCCGGTGCTGGCCGGGACCGATGCGGGCAACCCGGGCACCCAGTACGGCATCAGCATGCACCGCGAACTGGCGGCCCTGGTCGAGGCCGGCCTCACGCCTGCGCAGGCGCTCGCCGCCGCCACCAGCGCGCCGGCCAAGGCCTTCAAGCTGGGCCAGCGCGGCCGCATCGCGAAGGGCTACAAGGCCGACCTGCTGCTGGTCGAGGGCAACCCGACCAGCGATATCAAGGCCACGCGCCGGATCGTCGAGGTGTGGAAGGATGGCGAGAGCGCGAATGCGCTGCGCGAGGGCCAGCGCACGCAGGTGGCCAAGGCTGCGCAGGGCGCCGCGAAGGCCCTGGCGCTGCCGCCGGACGGGCGCATCAGCCAGTTCAGCGAAGCGCGCCTGGCCAGCCCCTTCGGCATGGGCTGGGCGGCGTCCACCGACAGCTTCGCCGGCGGCAAGTCGACCGTGAAGCTGGCGGTGCAGCCGGCGCTGCCCGATGGCCAGGTACCGCTGGCGATCGCTGCGAGCGTGGCGCCGGGCTTGCCCTTTGCCTGGGCCGGAGTGGCCTTCATGCCGGGCAGCCAGCCGATGCAGTCGGTGGACCTGAGCGCGGCCGGGGCGGTGCGTTTCAAGACGCGCGGGGACGGCAAGACCTACCAGATGATGGCCATGTCGCAGGGCGTGCAGATTCCGGGGGCGAAGAGTTTCACCGCCGGACCGGAGTGGATCGAGGTGACGATTCCCTTCAGCGAACTCAAAGGCATCGATCCGGCGGCTGTCACCATGTTAGGATTCAACGCCGGTCCGCAGCCGGGCGACTACCGTTTCGAGATCGCCGACGTGCGCCTGCTGCCACGCTAAACTTCGCCGTCGTCCTGGAATGAACAAGATCAAGCAGGGAATCGAGAAACTGTGGGCGGGACCCTGGGTCCCGCCCGAGCACGGCAAGATGCCGTACTTCTGGCTGCTGAGCCTGGCCTACATGGGCTGGAAGTACGCGTATGTCGCGCCCGGCGCGCTGGAACTGGCCATGCTGGTCCTGACGCTGGCGCTGTTCGTGCCGCTCTATCTGGCCAGCTTCCGGGCGCGCGGCTGGCAGGTGCATGCCTGCATGCTGGCGGGCTGCCTGTTCGGCGCCGCCTGGGTGCGCTGGAACCCGGGCGCGGCGACCTTCTTCATCTTTGCCTGCGCCATGGCAGCCGGCATCACGAAGATGAAACACGCCATGCTGGCGATCGCCGCCGTCATCGCGCTGGCGTTGCTGGCCTCCCTGCAGGCGAGCGGGAACATGCGCTTCCTGTTCCTGATGCCGATCCTGACCGCCGGCCTGCCGGTGGGCGTCGGGGCCGTGATGGATGCGCGCCTGCGCCGTTCGCGCCAGGAGCTGCTGCGCAAGCAGGAAGAAGTCGAGCACATGGCCACCATCGCCGAGCGCGAACGCATCTCGCGCGACCTGCACGACCTGCTCGGGCATTCGCTGTCGCTGATTGCGCTGAAGGCCGAACTGGCGCGCAAGCTGGTCCACCGCGACGCCGACGCCTGCGCGCGCGAGGTCGGCGACATCGAAGCCAGCGCGCGCCAGGCCCTGGCCGAAGTGCGCGCCGCCGTCACCGGCTACCGCGAGAAAGGCCTGGCCAGCGCACTGGCGAGCGCGCGCGCCAGCCTGGCGGCGGCCGAGGTCGCGCTGGAAGAAAACGTGGAGCGCATCCCGCTGGCGCCGGCCGCCGAGAACGTGCTGGCGCTGGCGCTGCGCGAAGCCGTCACCAACGTGGTGCGCCATGCCGGCGCGCGCCGCTGCAGCGTGTCGCTGGAGCTGGAACACGGCGTGGCGGTGCTGCGCATCGCCGACGACGGCCAGGCCCGCAGCGCGGCCGACATCCGCCACGGCAACGGCCTGTGCGGCATGCGCGAACGGGTGCAATCGGTCGGCGGCAAGCTGGCGCTGCGCGCCAGGGCCGGCCTCGAACTCGAACTGCGCGTGCCTGCCGCAGTTTCCTCAGGAATGAACCCATGATCCGCATCCTGCTGGCCGAAGACCAGAACCTCGTCCGCGGCGCCATGGCCGCGCTGCTGGGCCTGGAAGCCGACTTCGAGGTGGTCGGCGCCGCCGCCGACGGCAAGGAGGCGCTGGCGCTGTGCGAACAGCTGGCGCCCGACATCGTCCTGACCGACATCGAGATGCCCCGGATGACCGGGCTGGAACTGGCCGCCCAGCTCAAGGAACGGCGCCTGCCGGCGAAGCTGATCGTGGTCACGACCTTCGGGCGCAGCGGCTATCTGCGCCGTGCGCTGGAGGCAGGGGTGCGCGGCTACCTGCTGAAGGATGCGCCGGTGGACGCGCTGGCGGCCGCGATCCGCGCGGTGCATGGCGGCGGCCGGGCGATCGCGCCCGAGCTGGCGCTGGAAAGCTGGAGCGGCGGCGAGGATCCGCTGACCGAGCGCGAACGCCAGGTGCTGCGCCTGGCCGGGGAAGGGCGCAGCAGCGGCGAGATCGCGCGCCAGGTGCACCTGTCCGAAGGGACGGTGCGCAACTACCTGTCCGAGGCGATCAGCAAGCTGAATGCGGCCAACCGGGTCGAGGCCTACCGCATGGCGCGCGACGCCGGCTGGCTGTAGCCGCCGGGGCCCGGCCGCTGCGCTTCAGTAGCCGCGCAGCGCCAGCATCCGGGCGCGCTGCCCTTCGCGCGCGCGCAGGCGGCTGGCGCTCGGTCCCTTCAGCACCAGCCAGGCCAGCACCAGCGAGAGAAGCAGGGTGAAGCACAGCAGCGCGCCGCTCATCCACATGACCAGCGGATCGGCGCTGCGCCACAGCGTTACCGCGCCGAGCAGGAAGGGCGCCAGCAACAGCAGCGCGCACAGGCGGCCCAGCGCGGGCGCGCGCCGGATCCGGTGCGCGCTCACGCCGATGAAGAAAAAGCTCGACGCGGCCGCCAGCAGTGCCACCAGCAGGAGAATCGAGCGCGGCAGGTCGGGGAAGGCCGCGCCGTTCGGGAACAGCGCGGCCGGCGGCGCCACCAGCACCAGTACTCCGACGGCCAGGCAGGCAAGACGCAAGAAGATCATGTCGTATTCCTCGTTTCGAATGCGTTGTGCGGACAACTCAGCAATAACGAGAAGATATCGAAAATGCAAGTTTCGCGGCGCGCGAATGGGAATCGTGGCAAGCGTCAGTGGCTGACGCTTTTCGAGAACAGATTAATCACCGCCACCCCGGCGACGATCAGCCCGAGTCCGGCGAGCGCCGGCAGGTCGAGGCGCTGGCCGTAGACGATCCAGCTGATCAGGGAAATCAGGATGATGCCCACGCCGGACCAGATCGCATACGCGATGCCGGTCGGCAGCACCCGCAGGCTGAAGGTCAGCAGGTAGAAGGACAGGGCATAGCAGCCCACCGTGACCAGGCTGGGCAAGGGGCGGGTGAAGCTGTCGGAGGCCTTGAGCGCGGTGGTGCCGATGACTTCGGCGACGATGGCGAAGGCGAGGTAGAGATAGGCCTGGGTCTGGGACATGCGGCTGGCGGAAAAAAGCGGCCCGCAGGCCGCTTGCCGGGTTACTGCTCGCGGACCCAGGTCTGCGAACGGCCGAACATCGGCGCGCCGATGTAGCCGCGCACTTCGAGCTTGCTGCCGTTGTCCTTCAGGGTCGCCTTGCTCTTGTAGGTCTTGCCCTTGGCCGGATCGAGGATCTCGCCGCCGGTGTACTCGTTGCCGTCCTTCTTGAGGCCCGACAGGATGGTCATGCCGATGATCGGCTGGTCCTTGCGCGCGCCTTCGCAGGAGGTGCATTTCGGGTTCTGGTCCTGGTCGGCGGGACGGAACAGCTTCTCGATCCTGCCGGTAAGGGTGCCGTTTTCTTCGGTGATGCGGACCAGCGACTTCGGTTTCCCGGTCTCGTCGTCGATCGTCTTCCATACGCCCGCCGGGGAGGCGTTTTGCGCCCATGCCGCCGGCATCGCGAACATCATGGCAATCAGGCCTGCCTTCATCAGTTGTCGCATCGTGGAGTCTCCAGAATCGTTATTGGTACCGCAGAGTGTAGCAAACCCGCTTCGCCAAGTGGATAGGCGAATCAGAGGAATCATTCCAATTGCCTCAGGCGGCAGGAAACAGTTTCATATTGACAATTTCACGACACTTGGTGACAAGTTGCTTGTTTCCATGTAGTTACAATCCTTTTTCTACCGAGGACCCGCTTACCGTGAACCGTCTCTCCCGCATTCCCCGCTTCACCCTGCCCATCCTGTGCATGCTGGCCGCTGGCGCCGCGACCGCGTCCGAATCCCCGCCGGCCATGCAGGTGCATGACCTGGCCAGCCCCTTCGTGGCGGTGTGGGAGCGCAACGTCGGCAAGAGCGACGAGGAATTCGTGCGCGACTTCAAGGCCACGGTGGCGTCCAGGTTCCCGCAGTTCTACGGTGTCGCGCGCTACGAGGGCAAGAAGAGCGAAGCCGAGCGCGACGCCGAGATCGTGGCGGCGCGCGCCGAATTCGCCGGGATGCGCGCGGCCTACGTGAACAAGGTGGGACGCTTCAAGCAGGAGCTGCCGGTCCATGTCGCCAGCTTCCGCAAGCTGTTCCCGGACTACGAAGCCAGGAATCCGCTCTGGTTCGTCCACTCGCTGGGCGAGATGGACGGCGGCAAGCGGCGCCTGGACGGCAAGCTGGAGTTCATCTTCGGCGCCGACCAGATGGTCAAGGTTCACAAGGAGAACAACGAGGCCTACTTCTTCCACCACGAGCTGTTCCATGATTACCAGCCGATGCAATGCGAGCGCTGGCCGGTGTGGGCCTCGCTGTGGCAGGAGGGCATGGCCAGCTATGCGGCGAAGGTATTGAATCCGAACGCGACCGACGAGGAAATGATGCTGCACCTGCCGCTCAACATGGTGCCGGACACGCAGAAGCAGATGCGGCGCGCGCTCGACGACCTGTATGCCAAGCTGGACAGCACCGACCAGGACGCCTACAGCGGCCTGTTCCTGCGCAAGGGCGACAACAGCGGCATGCCGGCGCGGCGCGGGTATTACCTGGGCGTGCTGGTGGCCGAGGAAGCCGCCAGGACGATGAGCGTGCAGCAGCTGGCCAGGCTCGATTGCGAGGCGGTGCGCCCGGTGGTGTTTGCCGCGGTGGAGCGCCTGCGCGCCGAGCACGCCGGCGCCGCCCGGTAAGTCCGGTCATCCAACGACAACGACAACGACAACGACAACGACAACGACAACGACAACCAGCATGAAAACACTGTTCCCCCTGCTGTTCTTCGGCGCGGCGCTGTCCGCCGGCGCCGCCGGCCTGCCGGCGCAGCCACCCGCCATGAAGGTGCACGACCTGGCGAGCGGCTTCACGACCGTCTTCGAGCGCAACGTGGGCAAGCCGGACGCCGATTTCATCCAGGACTTCAAGGCCAGCGTCGCGGCGCGGCTGCCGGGCTTCTACGGCGCCGAGCGCTTCGAGGGACGGCGCAGCGCCGGGCAGCGCGACGCCGACCTGGCCAAGGCGCGCAGCGAATTCCCGGCGATACGCGAGGCCTACGCGAACAAGGTGGCGCGCTTCACCGCCGAACTGCCGGGACACATCGCCAGCTTCCGCGCCGCTTTCCCCGACTATCCGGCCACGACCGACGTCTGGTTCCTGCACTCGCTCGGCGAAATGGACGGCGGCACCCGCAACATCGACGGCAAGGTTTACTTCATCTTCGGCGCCGACGTGATGGTCAAGGTCCACGGCAATGGCAACGAAGCCGCCTTCTTCCACCACGAGCTGTTCCATGACTATCACAACATGGACTGCAAGACCGAACCGATCTGGGCCTCGCTGTGGAACGAAGGCCTGGCCACCTACGTGGCCAAGCGCATGAACCCGTCCGCCAACAATGCCGAACTGCTGCTCGACTTCCCGCGCAACTTGGTGGCCGACACCCGCAAGGAGCTGAAACGTGCGCTGGACGACGTGCAGGGGAAGCTGGACAGCGAGGACCAGGCTGTCTATGCGGGCCTGTTCTACGGCAGCGGGAACGACGGGACCGGCTTGCCGCCGCGCCGCGGCTACTACCTGGGCTACCTGGTGGCGGAAGAGGTCGGGAAGGGCATGAGCCTGCAGCAGATGGCCAAGCTGCAGTGCGATGCGGCCCGGAGCGCGGTGGTGGGGGCGGTGGAGCGCCTGCGCAGCACGCAGCGATAAAAAAACGCGGCCGAGGCCGCGTTTTCTTTTGCACTGCCGGCCTCAGGCCGCCGGCAGCTTCGCCAGTTGCTCCTGCATCTTGGCCAGCGTCGCCGAGAAGTTCGCCACGCGTTCCTTCTCCTGCTCGACCACCGCGGCCGGGGCGCGGGCGACGAAGCTCTCGTTGGACAGCTTGCCGCTGGCCTTGGCGATCTCGCCCTGCAGGCGCGCGATCTCTTTCGAGAGGCGCTCGCGCTCGGCGGCGACGTCGATCTCGACCTTCAGCATCAGCTTGGTGGTGCCGACGATCGACACGGCCGCCGGCGATTCCGGCAGCGCGTCGACGATCTGTACCTCGGCCAGCTTGCCCAGCGACTGGATGTAGGGAGCAAACGCCGTCATGCGGGCACGGTCCTCGGCGCTGCCCGGCTCGACGATCAGCGGCACGCGCACCGACGGCGACAGCGACATCTCGCCGCGCAGGTTGCGGGTGGCGTCGACCAGGGCCTTGAGCTGCTCCATCCAGGCTTCCGCCTCTTCGCTCACGAAAGAGGTGTCGGCCAGCGGGTAGGGCTGGGTCATGATCGAATCGCGGTTCTCGCCGGCGCCCTTGCCGGCCAGCGGCGCGATCGCCTGCCACAGGGCTTCGGTGACGAAGGGGATGATCGGGTGCGCCAGGCGCAGCACCACCTCCAGCACGCGCAGCAGGGTGTGGCGGGTGGCGCGCTGCTGCGCTTCCGTGCCCTGCTGGACCGAGACCTTGGCCAGCTCCAGGTACCAGTCGCAGTACTCGTACCAGACGAAGTTGTAGATGCTGCTCGCGATGTTGTCGAAGCGGTAGTCGGCGAAGCCCTTGGCCACGTCCAGCTCGACGCGGTTCATCAGCGAGACGATCCAGCGGTCGGCCTGCGACAGGTCTTCGGGTTGCGGCTGGCTGCAGTCCTTGCCTTCCGTGTTCATCATCACGAAACGGGTGGCGTTCCACAGCTTGTTGCAGAAGTTGCGGTAGCCCTCGCAGCGGCCGAGGTCGAAGTTGATGTTGCGGCCCAGCGAAGCGTAGCTGGCCATGGTGAAGCGCACGGCGTCGGTGCCGAAGGCCGCGATCCCTTCCGGGAATTCCTTGCGGGTGGCCTTGGCGATCTTCTCGGCGGCGCGCGGGTCCATCAGGCCGGTGGTGCGCTTGGCCACCAGCGACTCGACGTCGATGCCGTCGATCAGGTCGATCGGGTCGAGCGTGTTGCCCTTCGACTTGGACATCTTCTGGCCCTGGCTGTCGCGCACCAGGCCGTGCACGTACACGGTCTCGAACGGCACCTTGCCGGTGAAGTGGGTCGTCATCATCACCATGCGGGCGACCCAGAAGAAGATGATGTCGAAGCCGGTCACCAGCACCGAGGACGGCAGGAAGTGCTTCATGTCCGGGGTCTGTTCCGGCCAGCCCATGGTCGAGAAGGGCACCAGGGCCGACGAGAACCAGGTGTCGAGCACGTCGTCGTCGCGGCGCAGGGCGCCGGTGATGCCTTGCTCGGCGGCCTTGGCGCGCGCTTCCTCTTCGCTGCGGGCGACCACGATGTTGCCTTCGTCGTCATACCAGGCCGGGATGCGGTGGCCCCACCACAGCTGGCGCGAGATGCACCAGTCCTGGATGTTGCCCAGCCACTGGTTGTAAGTCGTGGTCCAGTTCTCCGGCACGAACTTGATCTCGCCGTTCGCGACCTTTTCCAGGGCGACGTCGGTGATCGACTTGCCCGGATTGAAGGTGCCTTCCGGCGCCGGCTTGCTCATGGCGACGAACCACTGGTCGGTCAGCATCGGCTCGATGACGACGCCGGTGCGGTCGCCGCGCGGCACCATCAGCTTGTGCGGCTTGACCTGTTCCAGCAGGCCTTGCGCGTCGAGGTCGGCGACGATCTGCTTGCGCGCGGCGAAGCGGTCCAGGCCCTGGTACTGGCTCGGGCCGTTTTCGTTGATCTTGGCGTCGAGCGTGAAGATGTTGATCGGGTTGATGCCGGCGCGCTGGCCGACCGCGTAGTCGTTGAAGTCGTGGGCCGGGGTGATCTTGACGCAGCCGGTGCCGAATTCCTTGTCGACGTAGCTGTCGGCGATGACCGGGATCTGGCGGCCGGTCAGCGGCAGGCTCAGGAGCTTGCCGTGCAGGTGCAGGTAGCGCTCGTCGGTCGGGTCCACGGCCACGGCGACGTCGCCCAGCAGGGTTTCCGGACGGGTGGTGGCGACCGTCAGGTGGCCCGAGCCGTCTGCGAGCGGGTACTTGATGTACCACATCGAGCCGTCTTCTTCCTGCGAATCGACTTCCAGGTCCGAGACCGCCGTGCCCAGCACCGGATCCCAGTTGACCAGGCGCTTGCCGCGGTAGATCAGGCCCTGCTCGTACAGGCGCACGAAGACTTCCGACACGACCTTCGAGCGGGTCTCGTCCATGGTGAAGTATTCGCGCTTCCAGTCGGGCGAGGTGCCCATGCGGCGCATCTGGCCGGTGATGGTGTTGCCCGACTTTTCCTTCCACTCCCAGACCTTCTCGACGAAGGCTTCGCGGCCGAGGTCGTGGCGCGAGATCTTCTGGGCGTCGAGCTGGCGCTCGACCACGATCTGGGTGGCGATGCCGGCGTGGTCGGTGCCCGGGATCCAGGCGGTGTTATAGCCGCGCATGCGGTAGTAGCGGGTCAGGCCATCCATGATGGTCTGGTTGAAGGCATGGCCCATGTGCAGGGTGCCCGTCACGTTCGGCGGCGGCAGCTGGATGCTGAACGACGGCTTGCCGTCCTCCATGGTGGCGGTGAAGTAACCGCGCTGTTCCCACTCGGTGCGCCAGTATTGTTCAATGTCTGCGGGCTCGAAAGACTTGGCAAGTTCCATGATGTGGTCAACTAAAGGATATTAAATGCGTTGGAAACGCAAAAAAGCGTTTTGCGAAAAGAACCATTATAGAGCAGTCCGCGCTATAATCCGGCCCGCTGCCTCCGGGAACCCGGTAGGCGGCACACGCTAGGGGTCCTGCTGTCGCAAACACGACACGCGGGTGAGAAATACCCTCCGAACCTGATCTGGATAATGCCAGCGAAGGGAAGCAGCCAGAACACACGGCCAGGGCGCGCACGCGCCCGCCCGGCCGCACCTGGCACACTCCTTTGCTGGCTCCGCAAAGGAGCCACATGAACGCAGCACTCAAGTTTGAAGCCGCGACCGCCACAGTCGACGCAGCGGCGATCGAACCCTTCCCGAATTCCCGCAAGGTCTACATCGAAGGCAGCCGGCCCGACATCCGCGTGCCGATGCGCGAGATCGCGCAGTCGCCCACGCCCGACGGCTTCGGCGGCGAAGCCAATCCGCCGCTGTTCGTGTACGACACCTCGGGACCGTACACCGACCCGGCCGCGCGGATCGACGTGCGCCGCGGGCTGGCGACGCCACGCCTGCCGTGGATCCTCGAGCGCGGCGATACGCTCGAGCTGCCGGGACCGACATCCAGCTACGGCCAGGCGCGCCTGCTCGACCCCGCATTGGCGGCCCTGCGTTTCGAGCTGCAGCGCACGCCGCGCCGCGCGCGGGCCGGGCGCAACGTCACCCAGATGCACTACGCGCGCGCTGGGCTGGTGACGCCCGAGATGGAATTCGTCGCCCTGCGCGAGAACCTGCGCCGCAAGGAATACCTGGCTGCGCTGGTCGAATCGGGCCCGCTGGGCGAGCGCATGGCCGGCCTGCTGGCGCGCCAGCATCCGGGCCAGTCCTTCGGCGCCGCGGTGCCGTGCGAGATCACGCCCGAGTTCGTGCGCGACGAGGTGGCGCGCGGCCGCGCCATCATCCCGGCCAACATCAACCACCCGGAAGTGGAGCCGATGATCATCGGCCGCAATTTCCTGGTGAAGGTCAACGCCAACATCGGCAATTCGGCGGTCACGTCCTCGATCGGCGAGGAAGTGGAGAAGATGACCTGGGCGATCCGCTGGGGCGCCGACAACGTGATGGACCTCTCCACCGGCAAGCACATCCACGAGACGCGCGAATGGATCATCCGCAACTCGCCGGTGCCGATCGGGACGGTACCGATCTACCAGGCGCTGGAAAAGGTCGGCGGCAAAGCCGAGGAACTCACTTGGGAGATCTACCGCGACACCCTGATCGAGCAGGCCGAGCAGGGCGTGGACTACTTCACCATCCACGCCGGCGTGCGCCTGGCCTACGTGCCGCTGACGGCCAAGCGGCTGACGGGGATCGTCTCGCGCGGTGGCTCGATCATGGCCAAGTGGTGCCTGGCGCACCACAAGGAATCCTTCCTGTACACGCATTTCGAAGAGATCTGCGCCATCATGAAGGCCTACGACGTGTCCTTCAGCCTGGGCGACGGCCTGCGCCCGGGCTCGATCTATGACGCCAACGACGAAGCCCAGCTGGCCGAACTGCGCACCTTGGGCGAGCTCACGCAAGTCGCCTGGAAGCATGACGTGCAGACCATGATCGAAGGCCCCGGCCACGTGCCGCTGCACCTGATCAAGGAGAACATGGACCTGCAGCTGGACCACTGCAGCGAGGCGCCGTTCTACACCCTGGGACCGCTCACCACCGACATCGCGCCCGGCTACGACCACATCACTTCGGGCATCGGCGCCGCCACCATCGGCTGGTACGGCACCGCCATGCTGTGCTACGTCACGCCCAAGGAGCACCTGGGCCTGCCCGACAAGCAGGACGTCAAGGACGGCATCATCACCTACAAGATCGCGGCCCACGCGGCCGACCTGGCCAAGGGCCATCCGGGTGCGCAGATGCGCGACAACGCGCTGTCGAAGGCGCGCTTCGAGTTCCGCTGGCAAGACCAGTTCAACCTCGGCCTGGACCCGGACAAGGCGCGCGCCTTCCACGACGAGACCCTGCCCAAGGAATCGAGCAAGCTAGCCCATTTCTGCTCGATGTGCGGCCCGCATTTCTGCTCGATGAAGATCACCCAGGAAGTGCGCGAGTACGCCGCCGGCAAGGGCGTGGCCGAACAAAGCGCGCTGGCCGCCGGCATGGAAGAAAAGGCGATCGAGTTCGTACGCGGCGGCGCCAAGCTATACCGGGAGGTCTGATGACGGAGATCGAACTGAACGGCGTGCCTTACTGCCTGCCGGCCGGGCACTCGCTGCTCGACCTGGCCGGCCAGATCGGCGTGGCGGAGCAGGCGGTGGCCGTGGCGGTCAACCGCGAAGTGGTGCCGCGCGCTCAGTGGCCGCAGCGGCAGTTACAAGCCCGCGACCGGGTGGACATCGTGCGCGCCATCGGCGGCGGCTAAGGTTTTCCGTAGGGTGGGCGGCTTCGCCGCCCACGCGGTGACAGGAGGCGCCTCCGGTTTCGTACCGGATGATCTCGCTGCCAACGATCACCGCGTGGGCGGGAGACCCGCCCACCCTACAAAACATGGAGATAGCAATGAACGTAGTTGAAGAAAAAGATAGCCTCACCATCGCCGGCCGCCGGTATGGCTCGCGCCTGCTGGTCGGCAGCGGCAAGTACCGCGACCTGGCGCAGACGCGTGCGGCTACGCTGGCGGCGGGCGCCGAGATCGTCACCGTGGCGATCCGCCGCGTAAACATCGGCCAGGACCCGCACGCGCCCAGCCTGCTGGACGTGCTGCCCCCCGATGAATTCACCATCCTGCCCAACACCGCCGGCTGCTACACCGCCAAGGACGCGGTCTACACGCTGCAGATGGCGCGCGAACTGCTGGGCGGGCGCAAGCTCGTCAAGCTCGAAGTGCTGGGCGACGAAAAGAGCCTGTTCCCGCAGATGCCGGAGACCATCAAGGCCGCCGAGGTGCTGGTGCGCGAGGGTTTCGACGTGATGGTCTACTGCAGCGACGATCCGGTGCAGGCCCGCATCCTGCAGGAGATCGGCGTTGTCGCCGTGATGCCGCTGGCCTCGCTGATCGGCTCGGGCATGGGCATCCTCAACCCATGGAACCTGAGGCTCATCATCGAGCAGGCCACGGTGCCGGTGCTGGTCGACGCCGGCGTCGGCACGGCCTCGGATGCGGCCATCGCGATGGAGCTCGGCTGCGACGGCGTCTTGATGAACACCGCCATCGCGGCGGCAGGCGACCCGGTGCGCATGGCGCGCGCGATGCGCCACGCCGTCATCGCCGGGCGCGAAGCCCATCTGGCCGGGCGCATGCCGAAACGCTTTTCGGCCTCGCCCTCGTCGCCGGTCGAGGGCGTGGCCAGCTGATGGTGCCCATCGTGCTGGTGTTCGCCGGGCTCGACCCCGGCGGCGGGGCCGGGCTGGCGGCGGACATCGCCGCCATCGGCGCGCTCGGCGGCCATGCGCTGCCGGTGGCGACGGCGCTGACCGTGCAGGACAACAACCGCGTGCACGAGGCGCAGCCGGTGGACGCCGGCCTGCTGGTGCGCCAGGCCGGTGCGCTGATCGACGCCTGCCGCATCGACGCCGTGAAGATCGGCATCCCGGGCAGCCGCGCGAACGCAGCGGCGATCGCCGGGCTGCTGCGCCGCCTGCGCGCCGCCGACCCCGGCTTGCCGGTGGTGCTCGACCCGGTGCTGGCGAGCGGGCACGGCGACCCGCTCGGCCAGGGCGACGCCGTCGCCGCCCTGGCCGAGCTGCTGCCGCTGGCCACGGTGCTGGTGCCGAACCTGCCCGAGGCGCAGGCCCTGGGCGCCGTGCCCTGCGAACACGTGCTGCTCACCGGCGGGCACGGAGAAGGAAGCGTGATCGTCAACCGCTGGCTGCGCGGCGGCGTGGAGCAGCGCGCCTGGCGCCTGCCGCGCCTGCCGCACGGCTACCACGGCAGCGGCTGCACCCTGGCCGCCGCCATCGCGGCGCGCCTGGCGCTGGGCGACCCGGTGGGGCAGGCCCTCGACCACGCACAGGACTACTGCCACCAGACCCTGGCGCAGGCCTTCCGGATCGCGCCGGGCCAGCGCATCCCGCGCCGCATCCTGCACACCTGCCGATATATGGACCATACCGGCCATAGCGGCCATCGCGACCATACCGACCACATCGAAAGGACCGAATGAACAGAGACTTCCTGCGCGGGCTTTACCTGGTGACCCCGGACTGGGACGATACCGACCGCCTGCTGGCCGTGACCGAGGCCGCGCTGGCGGCCGGCGCGGCGCTGCTGCAGTACCGCCACAAGCACGCCAGCCCGGCGCTGCGCGCGGAACAGGGCGAAGCCCTGCTGGCGCTGTGCCGCCGCCACGGCCGGCCGCTCGTCATCAACGACCACCTCGACCTGTGCCTGGCCCTGGGCGCCGACGGCGTGCACCTGGGCGGCACCGATGCCCCGGTCGCCCAGGCGCGCGCGCTGCTCGGGCCCGAGCGGATCGTCGGCGCGTCCTGCTACGGCGAACTGAAACTGGCCGAACTGGCCCGGCAGGCCGGCGCCAGCTACGTGGCCTTCGGCGGCTTCTATCCTTCGCCGGTCAAGAAGTACAGCTTCGTGACGCCGCCGGAACTGGTCGAGGTCTGGCGCGACCGGGTGGCGCTGCCGATGGCGGTCATCGGCGGCATGACCCCGGCCAACGCGGCGCCGCTGGTACGGCGCGGCGCCGCCATGGTGGCGGCGATCACGAGCGTGTACGGGGCCGACGACCCGGCCGCGGCGGTGCGCGCGTTCTGCGCGCTGTTCGGGGACGCGGCCGGCGGGGCGGGACAGCGCTAGTTGTGGCGCGGCGTCGGCGCCGTCCGCCAGCGGCGCGTCCGCCTGCCCGGCCATTGCATACAATGGGCGCATCACCTCGACCTCGACCACGACGAACGATGCGACCACTGCGCCTGCTCATCCATACCACCCGCCACCCCTCGGCCATCCTGCTGCTGGTGCAGCTGCTCGGCATGCTGTTGTATCCCTTCATCGAGAAGGAGCCCGCCGGCCACGGCGCCTTCAATGTGTTCGGCGTCGTGGTGCTGGCGCTGACCATCCGCATGGTGCGGCGCACGCCGGGCGAAACCTGGATCAGCGTGGCGCTGGCGGTGCCGATCGTGATCCTGCTGGCGCTGCAGCACATGCTCGACCTGCGCAACGCGCTGCTGGCCTGGTCCTCGGCGCTGGAAGCGCTGTTCTACTTCTATGCCGCCGGCAGCCTGATCGCCTACATGATGGGCGACCGCAAGGCCACCACCGACGAGCTGTTCGCCGCCGGCGCCACCTTCACCCTGCTGGCCTGGGGCTTCACCCACCTGTACCTAATGGTGCAGGAACTGCACCCCGGCACCTTCGCGGCCGCCGTCAACGCCGATGCCCCGCGCACCTGGAGCGAGCTGAATTACCTGAGCTTCGCGCTGCTGTCGAGCACCGGCATCGGCGACGTGATCCCGCTCACCGTGCACGCGCGCGCCCTGTGCAGCGTCGAAATGCTGGTCGGCGTGATGTACCTCGCGGCCGTGGTGGCGCGCCTGATCGGCTTCACCACCCAGGGCAGGATCTACCGGCGCCATCCGAACGGGCAGGGCGAGCGCTGGGAAGACGACTGAGCGCCGGGCCTTGCCGGTCGGGAGCGGCCGGATTTCATTCGTGGTGAATAAAATACGTACGTGCGCCCGCCGCGGCCGTTCAATTAAGTCTTCGATAAGGTCGATGCCGTAAGTTTCGCTCCGTTGGCAGCCCGGGCAATCCCGCCACCGCTGCACGAATCGCACTGGCTTCATGATCCCCGAGACCCGAACCCGCGGCGCCGCACGGCGCGCCTTCGTCCTGCTGGCACGCTGCGTGGCCGGCCTGTTGCTGCTGCTGGCCGCCTACGTGCTCGCCACCGCCTTTCCCAAGCCGATGTTCGATTACCGCGGCAGCTACCAGAACTACCGGGTATGGTCGGACCGGCCCATCCCGGAAGAGATCAACGCCGTGCTGGACGACGTGACGCGGCGCCTGCGCAGGTCGAGCCTGCACGACCGCGAGACGCCGGTCGAGATCTTCTTCTGCAACGATGCCTGGCGCCTGTGGTTCTACGGCCGCGCCTTCAATGCGCGGATGGGCGGCGCGGCCGACGTCTGGCTGACCCGGCAGGTGTTCATCCGCGCCGCCGACATCCCGTCCAACCGCATCCACTCGCCGGGCGCGGGGCCCATCGCCGATGCCGCGCAACGTCCGCTGTCGTATTTCATCGCCCACGAGATCACCCACGGCGACGTGTCGCGCCGCTTCGGGCGCACGGTCATGCTGCGTTATCCGGAATGGCTGCTGGAAGGCTATGCCGACTACGTGGGCAAGGGCGACGATTTCGATTTCGAGGAAAACCGCGCGCTGTTCGCCGCCGGCGAGCGCGCGCTGGATCGCAAGAAGAGCGGCTTGTACCGCGAATACCACCTGAAGGTCGCCTACCTGCTCGACAGGAAGGGCTGGACGCTGGACCAGGTGTTCGCCAACCCGCCTGCCGAAAAAGAACTGGACACGCGGCTGCGCGCCCAATGAAAAACCGCCTGCAAGCAGGCGGTTGTTGGGTTCAGGCGCGGCCGCTTACCAGCCGATGTCCTTGAACAGTTCCAGCGTCAGGTCGGTCGGCGCCGTGACCGTGTGGGTCAGGTCGGCGTTGATCGACGGTTCCATCAGCTGGTTGCGGGTGGCGGTGGTGTTGTAGTGCGACACCGACGAACCCGGCTGGTAGGGGTTCGGCGTGAACATCGTGATGCGGCGCGCCGCATCGGCGCCCGAGATCAGGGTCTTGGAGCGCTCGAACTTGCCCACCGTACCCATCGGATTGGCGTTCGCCTTGACCAGGCTGGCGGCGATCATGGCGCCGTCGGCCTGGGTCACGCGCAGCGCCGGGATGGTGATGCTCGGATCGGCGCCGCCCATGCCGGCCACCGCGCCCGGTGCGTTGTCGGCCACGATGACGCCGATCGCACCGGCGTTCTGGGCGTTCTTGACCTTGACCGCGAAGCCGCAGGTGCCGCGGCTGACCAGGGCGATCTTGCGGCGCACCGCCTCGGCGTTGGCCGCATTGAACGGGGTGCAGGCCGAGCCGGGGCTGTCCGGCTGCAGGGCCACCGCGGCGATCTGGCCGGTGAGCGGCGACTTGTCGATCTTCGGGCCGAAATCGGCTTCGCCGACCGCATACAGGTCGCCGGCCGAGGAGGCGGCGCCGGCGCCGATCACGCGCAGCTGCGCGGTGGCGGTCAGCACCGAGGGCACCGCCGCGGTCACCTTCGGGCCGGTCCAGGACAGGCCGCCCGGCTTCAGGGCCGATGCGGCGCGCTCGGCGTTGGTCATGTCGACCCACAGCTTGTTGGT
This sequence comes from Massilia sp. X63, assembly GCF_041023745.1. Taxonomy (NCBI): domain Bacteria; kingdom Pseudomonadati; phylum Pseudomonadota; class Betaproteobacteria; order Burkholderiales; family Oxalobacteraceae; genus Massilia; species Massilia sp. X63. The sequence continues at coordinate 314,380 of NZ_JBFTEF010000005.1, read as the reverse complement.
GGTGTTGTCGAGCAGGTAGTGGTCCCAGACCGAGGGGTAGCCGGCCAGCGGGGCGCCGGTCTGGCCGTTGGTAAAGGTCTGGAAGCCCAGGCCGTGGCCCATTTCGTGCAGCAGGGTGGCGACGAAGTCGATGTTGTTGCCTTCGTTGGCGTCCAGGCCCAGGTAGAACGAGCTACCGGCCAGGCAGTTCGACTTGCCCAGTTCGGAGTTGAAATTGGCGTTGATCTGGGCCCCGGGGGAGTCCGAGATCTCGCTGCCGTACAGCTTGTTGGCCAGGGCGTACGAATACCAGGTGTCGGCCTTCGGTGCGCCCGGGAAGCCGCCGAACACCTGGGTGGCGCCGGCGCTGCCGAGGACGGCGCTGGTGGCGGTGCACGAGAGCGGGCGGAACTGCGCGTTGATCACGATCGGCACCGAGCTGGTCAGGGTCGCGCCCCAGATGTTGGCCGCGTGGGTGAAGGCGATCAGGCGCTGCTGGCCGAGGGTGGTGCCGGTGTTGCCGCCGACCGGGGCGGCCGGCGTCGGGTCGTTGAAGCCGACGCCCGGCGCGTTCAGGTTGTTGATCACGATTTTTGCTGCTGCCTGGGCGCTGCTCATGCCGGCGCATGCAAGGGCCAGGGCCGCGGCCACCAGGGTCAGGCTTGGGCGCTTATTCGACTTCATTCTGGGACTCCTTCGCGTGCGTGCTCACTGGGGCGGTCAGGGTGGCTTCGGCGGCATGCTTGCCGTGGACGCAGTTCTGTTCGAGCTTGCCGTCCGCGCTACGGTGCACCACCGTGTACATGATCGACTCTTCGTCGACGTGCGCTGCGACGATGCCGTTTTTCTGAAGGCGCGCGACGTTGGCCATCGGTGCGCCGGAAGCCTGGCGCGCGGCCTTGTCGGCGGCGCGCTGGGCGGCGCGCAGCTCGTTGAGCTCCTTGGCTTCGGCGGCGGTCGCATTGCGAATCTTGCCGGTGACCGGATCCTTGGCGACGGTCTGGCCTTCCTGGCCGGCGGCGACGGCCGAGCCCGCGAGCGCCAGCGCCGCGACGGCGAGGGCGCTACCTAGTGTGATTCCGCGAATATGCATGTTGTCTAGTCTCTCAGGAAATTAAACGTCGATCGGTGCATCCTTATTCCCCGCTCACCAAGCCGGTTCACAACAACTATAGCCGCCGAGATAACGAAATTGTAAAAATCTGTTGCAAATATTCTATTGATCTGTGTTTAGATGTACATATATTGTTCGGTCTCAAGGATGAAGAACACGTCTTGTGCTAGCCGCGTTAATACATTGCCGGCAGCTTGACGCGGGCGGCATCCGCTGCCCGATGCATGCGGGTTCCGCTAGGGAAGAGGGGAGTGCCGGACCCGAACATATGCATCAAAATGGCCCGCCCCCGCATTGACCGGTGTGCCGGCCCATGCGATATTGCTTTCTTGCCATTTCCTACGAAAGCAAACGCATGCGTCTTCCGTTCCGCCCCCTCGTTTCCGCCCTTGTCCTGGCACTGGCCGTCAGCAGCTGCGCCCAGCTTCCCACCGCCACCATCACGCCCGATGCGCTGCGCACCCATGTGCAGTACCTCGCATCCGACCAGCTGGAAGGCCGCGGCACGCCCTCGCGTGGCCAGGACCTGGCGACCGACTACATTGCGGCCGAGTTCCGCAAGGCCGGCCTGGAGCCTGCCGGCGACGACGGCTACTTCCAGACCGCGCAATGGCAGTACGCCGAGCGCAAGGCGGAGGACGTGAACATGCGCATCGCCGTGGGCGGCGCGACGATCGCGGTGCCGGCCGGCGGCGCGACCGGCAACTTCCTGGATGCCCTGACGCTGGCGGCAAGCCCGGCGGTGTACATGAGCTGGAAGGATGCGCTGGAAAACAGCGCTGCCGCCGACGGCAAGGTGCTGGTGGTGCCGGCCGCGCCGGTGCCGCGCGCCGCCCGCATGCTGCAGGAAAAGCTCAAGGGCAAACCGGCGCTGGTCGTGATGATCGACCGCGAGAAGCGCCACGGCGCCGGCACCGGCGGCTGGCTGGTCGATCCGGCGCAGCCGGTCCTGAAGGACGCGCCGCCGGTGCTGGTGCTGCACGCGCCGGAGGCCGCCGCGGCGCTCGAGAAGGGCGGCGCCAGCGTGGACGTGCGGGTCGCGCCTGCGGCGCTGCGCCCGGTCAAGCTGCGCAACGTGGTCGGCGTGCTGCGCGGCGCCGATCCGGCGTTGAAGAACACCTATGTCCTGATGACCGCCCACCACGACCACGTGGGCATCCGCGACGGCGAGATCTACAACGGCGCCAACGACGACGCCAGCGGCGTGGTGTCGGTCATCGAGGCGGCCAGGGAGCTGGCTGCGCGCAAGGAGCGCCCGCGCCGCAGCATCGTGTTCATGACCTTCTTCGGCGAGGAGCTGGGCATGCTGGGCTCGAAGTACTATGCGCGCCATCCGGTGTTTCCGCTGAAGGACACCGTGGCCAACATCAACATCGAGCAGACAGGCCGCACCGACGACAGCGAAGGCCCGCAGCTGAACGCGGTTGCGATGACCGGCTTCGATTTCTCGAGCCTGGGCGACACGCTGAAGAAGTCGGCCGAGCAGACCGGCGTGCGCCTGTGGAAGCATGCGGCCTTCAGCGACCAGTTCTTCTCGCGCGCCGACAACCAGTCGCTGGCCGACGTCGGCGTGCCGGCGCATACGCTGTCGGTGGCCTACGGCTTCCCCGACTACCACGGCAAGGACGACACCTGGGACAAGCTGGACTACGACAACATGGCGCGCGTGACCCGCATGCTGGCCCAGGGCGTGTACGACGTCGCGAACGCGAGCGAGCGCCCGGTCTGGACCAGCGCGCCGAAGGCGGCGGGCTATGCCGCCAAGGGACGGGCGCTGGTGTCCGGCGCGCCGGACGCCAAGTGAGCGCAGGGCCGGCGCTGGTGCGCCGCCTGCAGGCGCAGGAATGGCAGGCCTACCGCGCGATCCGGCTGCGGGCGCTGGCGGATGCGCCCGACGCCTTCGGCAGCACGCTGGCGGCGGAGCAGCGCCTGCCCGACGAGACCTGGGCGGCGCGCGTGGCGAAGTCGGCGGTGTCCGGGATCGACTGCGCGCTGGTGGCGGAGCAGGGCGGCCTGCTGGTCGGCCTGCTGTGGGCCAAGGTCGATGCGGGCGACGCCGCCAGGGTCAACCTGTTCCAGATGTGGGTGGCGCCGGAATCGCGCGGACGCGGCGTGGCGGCGACGCTGCTGGACCAGGCCCTCGGCTGGGCCAGGTGCCGCGCGGCGCGGGTCGTGCACCTGGGCGTGAACCGCGCCAACGCCGGCGCGCGCAGGCTGTACGAGCGGGCCGGATTCCGCCCGCTCGGCGCGCCCTATCCGATGCGCGAAGGCGCCCCGCACATGGAACAGGAAATGCGCCTGGACCTGTCCGGAGCGGAATGAAAAATGGGACGCCGAGGCGTCCCATTCTTACGTGCAGCGCAAGGCTGGCTTAGTTACCGCAGCCCAGCGAAGCGATGCGGTCGCGTGCGGCCTTGGCCTGCACCAGGCCGAAGCCGTACTTGGTATCGCGGCCGGCGGTGCCCAGGTCGAGCGCGCTCTTGGTCAGCGAAGCGCGCATCTGTGCAGCGGTACAGGTCGGGAAGTAGCTCCACACCAGTGCCGCGACGGCCGACACGTGCGGGGTTGCCATCGAGGTGCCGTCGAAGTAGGCGTAGTTGCTTGCCTTGATGCCGACGGTGGCGCTCTGGCCCAGCTGGCCCTTCATGGCCGCGCCATCGGTGTCGCTCGCGGTGACCGACGGGATGCTGGTCACGGTGGTGCCCAGCGTGCCGCCGAAGCTGCCTGCCACGTTGTTGTACACCACGGCGCCGACGCCGCCGCTGTTCTGGCAGTTCGAGACCTTGGTCGCGAAGTCCACGGTGCCGCGCTGGATCAGGCAGACCTTGCCGGAGACGGCGGTGTTGACCGTGTCGCCGATGCCGAAGTCGGCCAGCGGTGCGGTGGCGGTCTTGACCGGCGAGCCTTCCATCGCGCCCGGGGCGTAGGTGCTGGAGCCGACGGTCAGGACGGCTTCCTGGCCGGTGCCCATCGGGACGGTCGACAGCACGCTCACGCCCGGACCGGCCAGTTCGACCTTGCTGTTGTACTGCGAGAAGGTGGCCCACTGCTTGTTCTCGTCCACGGCGCCGACCATCACGACGCTGGCGTAGCCGGCCGGATAGGAGACCACGGTGTTGCCGTCGTTGCCGGCGGCGGCGACGTTCAGCACGCCGCTCGAGTACAGCTTGTCGAAGGCGCTCTGTTCGGTGCGGCTCGAACGGCCGCCGCCCAGCGACATGCTGATCACGTTGGCGCCGGCGGCGCCGCACTTGTTGGCGGCCGAGGCCAGGGTCGAGGAATAAGCCCAGCCGCTGGCGCCGAACACCTTCACGATGTGCAGCTTGAGCTGCTTGTTCGGGTTCACGCCGACCACGCCGACGCCGCTGTTGTTGATGGCGGCGATGGTGCCGGCCACGTGGGTGCCGTGGTGGTTCTCGTCGGTGTACCACCAACCGGTGCCGGCGTCGTATTCGCCGGTCAGCGCGTTGCCCGACAGGTCTTCGTGGTCACGGTTGATGCCCGAGTCGATGATGCAGACCTTGCGGTTGGCAGCAAGCGAGTCCGAAAGCAGGTCGGCCTGCACCTGTTTGATGCCGTACGGGACCAGCTGGCCCGAGGTGTACGGCGTGCCGGTCGACGGCGAGGTCAGTGCGAACGGCTTGCGGACCACGTCTTCTTCGATGTATTCGACGTTCGGGTTGTTCTCCAGCCCTTTCAGCGCGACTGCCGGGACCTCGATGGCCATGGCGTTCATGCCGAAGATTTCGTGCTTGACCGAACCCTTGGCTGCAGCGACGGCCGACTTCACCTTGGCGGCGGCGCCCGGCTTGAAGGCGACGATGATGCGGGTGGTGTCGGGAGCTGCGGCCTGCGCGTTGCCGAGGACGCCGGCAGCGATCAGGGCTGCCAGGCAAACGCGAAGGGAGGATGCGCGAGTGTTTTTGTCTACCATTAATCTTCTCCGTTTGAAAACAAGTTATTGCGCCTTGGCTCTGTAGGCCGCGTGCGCTTTTTGTGCCACCTCATGGGTGGTTGAATTAGTGTATTTCAAAAACTTGACTATATGCACGTTAGATTCAACTGTGCGTAGGCAACACTTGATCAAGCACAGCAAGCTACCGATTGTCCATACACATTGTCTGTACAACGTGTCAGTGTTTTCTCCAAATACCCGCAAAAAACGCAGCACTCCAGACCTTCTGTTTGTGCAAATGCAGCGGCGCGCCACGCGCCTGTCCACTCCTTGCTATCATTTCAAACTTTACGGCGTTGCAATTCGGCGGCGTCCCACGCTTGTTTAGGAAGGGAAATATGAAGACCAAGGCTGCAGTTGCATGGAAGGCGGGCCATCCGCTCACGATCGAAGAAGTCGAACTCGAAGGCCCGAAGGCCGGCGAGGTGCTGGTCGAAGTCAAGGCGACCGGTATCTGCCATACCGACTACTACACGCTGTCGGGCGCGGACCCGGAAGGCCTGTTCCCTGCCATCCTCGGCCATGAGGGCGCGGGCGTGGTGGTCGATGTCGGCCCGGGCGTGACCAGTCTGCGCAAGGACGACCACGTCATTCCGCTGTACACCCCGGAATGCCGCCAGTGCAAGTTCTGCCTGTCGCAGAAGACCAACTTGTGCCAGGCGATCCGTTCCACGCAGGGCCGCGGCCTGATGCCCGACGCGACTTCGCGCTTCTCGCTGGACGGCAAGCCCCTGTACCACTACATGGGCACCTCGACCTTCTCGAACTACATCGTGGTGCCGGAAATCGCCCTGGCCAAGGTGCGTTCGGACGCGCCCTTCGACAAGATCTGCTACATCGGCTGCGGCGTCACCACCGGCATCGGCGCCGTGATCTTCACCGCCAAGGTGGAGGCGGGCGCCAACGTGGTCGTGTTCGGCCTGGGCGGCATCGGCCTGAACGTGATCCAGGCTGCCAAGATGGTGGGCGCCGACAAGATCATCGGCGTCGACCTGAACCCGGAGCGCGAAGCGATGGCGCGCAAGTTCGGCATGACCCACTTCATCAACCCGACCAAGGTCGAGAACGTGGTCGACAGCATCGTCCAGCTGACCGACGGCGGCGCCGACTACAGCTTCGAGTGCGTCGGCAACGTCACCACCATGCGCCAGGCGCTGGAGTGCTGCCACAAGGGCTGGGGCCAGTCGATCATCATCGGGGTGGCGGCGGCCGGCCAGGAAATCTCGACCCGTCCGTTCCAGCTGGTGACGGGCCGCGCCTGGCGTGGCTCGGCTTTCGGCGGCGCGCGCGGCCGCACCGACGTGCCGAAGATCGTCGACTGGTACATGGAAAACAAGATCAACATCGACGACCTGATCACCCACCACCTGCCGCTCGAACGCATCAACGAAGGCTTCGACCTGATGAAGTCGGGCGAGTCGATCCGCTCGGTCGTGGTCTACTGATACCCCGCTGTCCGGCATCCTCGACGCGGCCTCCTGGCCGCGTTTTTTATTCGTAACCCCGTAACCGGGGTCAGGTCTGACATTCAGACACGAACTCGAGCATGACTTGGTTGTATTGCTCAGCCCGTGTCTAAATGTCAGACCTGACCCCCAAGCGTAGACGCAGCCTCCGGGCCGCGTTTTTCCTTCGTTTTTCCGTCCTGTCCCGCCGATCCTGCCGCCTGTCGCACCGGACTGGCAGGCATCCCTGCATCCCCCTACTGTGCCAGCATGCCGATGCAATCGGCTCAAAGTAGAAAAAAAGTTCTAGACAATTTTATCTAGAACTTTTAATCTAGTTGCCAATGACGAAGCAGCGAGCGGAAGGGGAGAGCACCCGATGGACGAACTGGTCGGCACGGCCGCCACGGCACTGGCCTGGGCACTGATCGATTTCCTGTGGCAGGGCCTGCTGGTCGGCTGGGCCGCCGCGCTGCTGCTGGCGCTGATGCGCAGGGCGCGTCCGCAGGCGCGCTACCTGGTGGCTTGCGCGGCGCTGCTGCTGTGCGCGGCCTTGCCGCTGGCCGGGATGCTTGGGCGCATGGCCGATGCCGGCGTGGCCGCCAGCGCGCTGCCCCTGATGGCGAACGCAACGGTGGCCGGCGCCATGGCGGTCCTGCCGGCGGCCGTGCTCGATGCCGGGCGCGTCGGGGCCTGGGCGCACTGGGAATCGGTCGTGCAGCAACGCCTGCCGCTGGTGCTGCTGTGCTGGGCGATCGGCGCCGGCCTGCTGGCCCTGCGCATGGCGCTCGGACTGGCCTGGGTGCGCCGGCGCAGCCGGCCCGGTGCCTACCGGCCCGATCCGGCATGGCAGGCCCGGCTCGACCGGATGGCGCGCGCCATGGGCATTGCCCGCCGCGTCACGCTCGGCGTGGTCGAGGATTTGAGCAGCCCGGTGACGGCGGGTTGGTGGCGCCCGGTGGTGCTGGTGCCGGCGGCGCTGGTCTCGGGCATGCCGCCGCAGCTGCTGGAAGCGCTGCTGGCGCACGAGCTGGCCCACGTGCGCCGTTGCGATTACCTGGTGAATGTGATGCAGAGCGCGATCGAGATCCTGCTGTTCTACCACCCGGCCGTGTGGTGGCTGTCGAAGCGGATCCGCGAAGAGCGCGAACAGATTGCAGATGATGTAGCCGCAAGCACGCTCGGCGAACCGCGGCGCCTGGCACTTGCATTGTCCGAACTGGACCTGTTCCAGTTCACCCCGCAACTTGCCCCAGCAGCACATGGAGGAAATCTTATGTCCCGCATCAAACGCCTGGTTCGTCCCGAAGCCGAACCGCTGAACTGGAAACTGGCCGTGCCGATCCTGGGCCTGGCCGCCTGCGCCGCCTTCTATTCCTGGTCCGCGCCGGTGCATGCCGCCGCCGCTGCGCCTGAACCGGCGCGCAGCGAAGCCCGCGTCGTCAAACCCGGGGCCGAACCGCCGTATGCCGTGGTGCGTGCCGGCGACAAGGGTGTGAGCATGAGCGGCAGCAGCGACGACTGGGACGAGGTCAAGCAGGCCAGGGAGCGCATCGGCGGAAACTTCCTGTGGTTCCGCGAAGGCGGCCAGGCCTATTACATCCAGGATGCCGGCATGCTGGCCCGGATCGACGCCGCCTGGGCGCCGGTCGACAAGCTGGGTGCGCAGATGGACGCGTACGGCAAGGAAATGGACGTGCACGGCAAGAAGATGGATGCGCTCGGCAAAGAGATGGACGTGGCGGCGCGCGGCTTCAAGCCGGACCAGGACAAGGTGCGCGGCATCGAGAAACGCATGGAAGCGCTCGGCGAAGAGATGGACAAGCTCGGCAGGCAGATGGGTGCGACCGACAGCGTCAAGGAGCGCGAGCGCATCCAGAAGCGCATGAGCGAGGTGGGCCGGCAGCTGTCGGCGGCCGGCAACGAGATGAGCCAGCTTCACAACGGGTCCGGCATGCGCCAGGCGCAGCAGTCGATGGACGAGATCGGCCGTCGCATGGGCGAGGCCGGCAAGCCGATGGATGCGATCGGCAAGAAGATGGGCGCGCTCGGCAAGGACATGGAGCGCGAGAGCAAGGCGGCCGACAGGACGGTGCGTGCCTTGATCCGCGAAGCGCGCGAAAAGGGACTGGCGAAGCCGGTGCCGCAGGCGGGCTGAGCCCGCTTGCGGGGCAGCCAGCTGCCCGCCCCACGAGAAAACGGCCTGCCGCTTGCGCGACAGGCCGTTTTTTTACCGGATGGTCAAAAACCGTCGGCGCTTGCAGCCTCAGCCGCATGCGCCGCCGCGCAGCAATCTTATTGCTGCGCGATCTTGCCGCGCCATGCGCCGGTTTCCGAACCACGCTTCTCCAGCAGTTCCTTGAAATTCTGCAAGTTGCCACGCAGTTCCATGCGGACGGCGCCCATGGCGTCGCCGACGGCTTCGAGCGCGCCGTCCGGTTCATAGTCCATCTGGACCATGACGCGGCAGCAGTTGTCCGAGATCTTGTGGAAGGTAGCGACGCCACCGTTCTTCACGCCGGTGACGCTGCGCCATGCGATGCGCTTGTCCGGGATCTGCTCGGTGATTTCGACATCCCACTCCTTCTCTTCGCCGGCCACGTTGGCGCGCCAGTGCAGGTGCTTGTCGTCGAGCTGGCGAATTTCCTTTACGCTCTTCATGAACTGCGGGAAATCCTCGAACTGGGTCCACTGGTTGTAGGCCGACTTGACCGGGACGTTGATCTCGATCGATTCGGAGACCGACGAGCTGGCGCCGAAGCCATTGCGGTTCTGTTTCAGTTTCTTGGACAGCATCATGCCGCCAACGGCGAGCGCGGCAACAGTAACTACGCGGTTCAGCATAAGTATTCTCCTTTGGGCTGGGAAGCCGCTCCACATGCATGATAGGTCTGGCCCGAAACGCGGCATGCGGAGGCCATGGCTTCGTGACGTACTTGGTCCGACGGGCCACGCGATCTGTCGCGTATCTCCATTTAAAATAAGCGAAAAGACAATCGGGCGGCGCGCGACAGCATGGGCCACTTATACTGATGAGCCTGATGTTGGCTGTCAGAAAGGAGACCAAACATGAATATGCAAGGAGGATGTTTCTGCGGTGCAGTTCGCTATGCGGTAAGCGGCGACATTTTCAACAGCACCCTGTGCCACTGCACCGACTGCCGCCGGGTCTCCGGCGCGCCGGTCCTGGCCTGGTTCAGTGCGCGGCGCGCCGATTTCCGCTTCATCAAAGGGGAACCGGCACGCTTCGCGTCGAGCGAACACGTGCTGCGCGGCTTTTGCCCGCTGTGCGGCACCACGCTCAGCTTCGAGGACGCGCGCTGGCCGGAAGAACTCGACATCACCAGCGCCAGCCTCGACGATCCGGAACAGGCGCCGCCGGGCGAACACACTTTCGTGCGCAGCCGCCTCGGCTGGATGAACCTGCACGACGGCCTGCCCGAATACCCGACGACGCGCTCGGCCGGCAAGTAGCGGCTAGCGGCGCCGCACCTGGGAGTCGCTCAGCTGGGCCTGCATGTGCACCATGTTCGCTTCGAAGGACTGCATCTCGAGCCCGACCGGCGTCATGTCCATGCCCGACTGTTCCAGCCGCGTGAACAGCTTGTTTTCTTCCTCTTCGATATGCGAGGCGACCGCGGCGAGCAGTTCACGCATCAGCTGCTCGCTGTGGGCGTCCTCGAGCGACATCCCCTGCAGGGTCGCCACCAGGTCGTCGACATGCTGGTGGTCCTGCTCGAAGTGCCCGATCAGGCCGGCGTCGATGTCGCGCACTGCCGGGTAGAACACCGACTCTTCGAGCCGCGAATGCATGTGCAGGGCCTGCAGGATCTGGGTCGCGGCCTGCTTCTTCACCTTCTTGTCCTGGCTGTTGAGGTATTTGTCGGCCAGGTGGCGCACCATGTCATGGTCGTGCCGCAAAGCCTCCATCGGGCGGTCGACCGGGAACGCCCCGTGCCTGCCCATGCCTGCATCGTGTTCGGTTGCCATACCATCCTCCGTTTATGTTGTGGCCGCCGGCGAAGGGCATCGCTGCGCCGCCGCGGTCTTTCAGGCTAGCGCAGATCGGACGAAGGTCAATGGGTGCGATGGCGGCCGAAAGTTCCCCGGCAAGGCGGGGGCGTGGCGCCTGCCGCACAGCTGGATGGGCATACAGTAATCGCAGCGTTATAATGGCCGGATGCAGAATCTCCTCCATAACCTCAATCCCGAACAGCTCGCCGCCGTCACCCTGCCGTCGCAGAGCGCGCTGATCCTGGCCGGCGCCGGTTCCGGCAAGACCCGCGTGCTGACGACCCGCATCGCCTGGCTGATCCAGACCGGGCAGGTGTCGCCGGCCGGTATCATGGCCGTGACCTTCACGAACAAGGCGGCGAAGGAGATGCTGACGCGCCTGTCCTCCATGTTGCCGATCAATACGCGCGGCATGTGGATCGGCACCTTCCACGGCCTGTGCAACCGCCTGCTGCGCACCCACTACAAGGATGCCGCGCTGCCCCAGGCCTTCCAGATCCTCGACTCGCAAGACCAGCTCTCGCTCATCAAGCGCATGCTGAAGGCGCACAACGTCGACGACGAAAAATACCCGGCCAAGGCGCTGATGTACTTCATCAACAACGCCAAGGAACAGGGCCTGCGCGCGAATCGGATGGAGCCGAACGACCCGATCGAACGCCGCATGATCGAGCTCTACGAGCTGTACGAGGGCCAGTGCCAGCGCGAGGGCGTGGTCGATTTCGCCGAGCTGCTGCTGCGCTCGTACGAACTGCTGGCGCGCAACGGCCCGCTGCGCCACCACTACCAGATGCGCTTCCGGCACATCCTGGTCGACGAGTTCCAGGATACCAACGACTTGCAGTACAACCTGCTGAAACTGCTGGCAGGGCACGACGAGGAGGGCGGCGGCGCCATCTTCGCGGTGGGCGACGACGACCAGAGCATCTATGCCTTCCGCGGCGCCAACGTCGGCAACATGCAGGCCTTCGAGCGCGAGTTCCGGGTCAAGAACCTGATCAAGCTGGAGCAGAACTACCGCTCCTTCGGCCACATCCTCGACAGCGCCAACTACCTCATTGCGAACAACACCAAGCGTTTGGGGAAGAACCTGCGTACCGATGCGGGGCAGGGCGAGCAGGTGCGCGTATACGAGGCGTCCAGCGACCTGGAAGAGGCGCAGTGGATCATCGAGGAAGCCAAGAGCCTCATGAACGAGGGCATGTCGCGCAGCGAGATCGCCATCCTGTACCGCTCCAATGCGCAGAGCCGCGTGATCGAGCACGCGCTGTTCGCGGCCGGGCTGCCCTACACCGTGTACGGCGGCCTGCGCTACTTCCAGCGCGCCGAGGTCAAGCACGCCATCGCCTACCTGCAGCTGATGGACAACCCGCACAACGATTCGGCCTTCCTGCGCGTGGTGAACTTCCCCACGCGCGGCATCGGCGCGCGCTCGATCGAGCAGCTGCAGATGGCGGCCGACTCCTACGGCATTTCGCTGTACGCGGCGGTACCCTACATGACGGGCAAGGCCGGCGGTTCGCTCGGCAACTTCGTCAAGCTGGTCGAGTCGGCGCGCTTCGAGACCCAACAGCTGCCACTGCCCGAACTGGTGCGCGTGGTGCTGGAACGCAGCGGCCTCTTGCAGCACTACCAGAACGAAAAAGAAGGCGCCGACCGCATCGAGAACCTGGAGCAGATGGTGAACGCGGCCACCCAGTTCGTGCAGGAAGAAGGCTTCGGCCAGGGCGCCCCTGCCCATCTCGGGCCGCCGGCGCTGCCCTCGGCGGGCGAAGCCATCGTCAACCAGGACGGCATCGAGATCCTCGACTCCGACGCCCCGCTGGCCAATGTGATGTCGCCATTATCGGCCTTCCTCACCCACGCCTCGCTGGAAGCGGGCGACGCCCAGGCCCAGGCCGGCCAGGATGCGCTGCAGCTCATGACCGTGCACTCGGCCAAGGGCCTGGAATTCGACGCGGTATTCATCACCGGCCTGGAAGAAGGCCTGTTCCCGCACGAGAGCAGCGCGCGCGAGCTCGATGGCGTGGACGAAGAGCGGCGCCTGATGTACGTGGCGATCACGCGCGCGCGCAAGCGTTTATATATGAGCTTTACCCAGCAGCGCATGCTGCACGGCCAGACCCGCTTCAACATGAAGTCGCGCTTCTTCGACGAGCTGCCGGAAGAATCGATCAAGTGGCTGTCGCCGCGGGTGCAGACCAACTGGTTCGCCGGCCGCAAGCAGACCACGGCCTGGGACGACGCCGCCTTCCGCGACGGTTCCGACAACAAGATCGCGCAGCAGATCACCCAGAAGTCCGGCAACGGCTCCGGCTGGCGCGTGGGGGAAAGCGTTTCCCACGCCAAGTTCGGCGAGGGCGTGATCGTGAATATCGAGGGTGGGGCAGGGGCGGCGCGCGCCCAGATCAACTTCGGCGCGGCGGGAATGAAGGTGCTCGACCTGTCGGTGGCGAAGCTCGAACGGGTCGGCAGCTAACTGCTTTTCGTAGGGTGGGCGGCTTTGCCGCCCACGCGTTCAACCGGCTGCGAGATCATCCGACCAGAATCCTCACCCGATAACTATCACCGCGTGGGCGGGAGACCCGCCCACCCTACGGTTTACTTGGTGAGATTGACGCCGCCGGCCGGCGCGCCATCCACCGGCTTCCCGAAAATCTGCCGGTAGCCCGCATACATCGCGCACTGCAGCAGCAGGATGAACAGGAAGATCAGCCACATGATCACCACGCGCGTCATGCTCGAGGCGCCCAGCAGCAGCGTGATCACCATGCAGATACCGAAGAAGATCGCGAACCAGGCCAGCAGCAGTACGATGAACACGCGCGCGCTGCGCACCACGGCGAAGAAGCTGTAGAAGGTGGCCTTGCCCGGCCCCATCTTCTGCCAGTAGGCCAGCGGCGCGGCGAAGCACAGCGCCATCAGGGCCGCCACGTCCAGGCCAAAGATCATGAACATCGCCAGGACGTCGGAACCCGCCACCTGCGGCTGGCCCCCTTCGCGTCCCTGGCGCGCCACCTGTTCCCAGAAGCCCGGATCGACCGCGAAGCGCGTGATCACGGCCATCAGCAGCGACACGGCCAGGTAGACCAGTCCCACCTTGCACAAATCCTTGACCACCGGCTGGCGAAAGCCCGTCAGCAGCACGCCGGGGGTAACCCGCTCGCCGTTCTCGATCATCAGGCAGGCCTTCATGAAGGCCATCGAGAACGAGGGGATCAGGATCACCGCGATCATCGGCCCGAGCAGGGGCACGGCGCTGATGCCGATGCTGATCAGGATGTTCGCGAACAGCAGCGTGGTGAGCGCGGCCGGTTGTTTGCGGAACAGGCCGGCGCCTTGCTTGAGCCAGTGCCAGCCGGTGATTGCAGGAAGTGAGTTCATGTAGGCAGGTCGGGCGCGCCGCGCTCGATGCGGGCGCGCAGGATGCGTTCGAAGTGGGTGGGGTCGTGCGGCGTGAGCAGTTCGGCCGCCCGCGGAATATGCAGATCGTACAGGCGCGACAGCCAGAAGCGCAACGCGCCGGCGCGCAGCATCGGCAGCCATGCGGCGTGTTCCTGGGCCGTGAACGGACGCACGGCGTGATAGGCGGCCAGCAGGGCGCGCACGCGGGCTTCATCGAGCCTGCCGGTGGCAAGGTCGACGCACCAGTCGTTGACGGTCACGGCGACGTCGAACAGCCAGGTGTCGACGCCGGCAAAATAGAAGTCGAAGCAGCCGGTCAGGCGTTCGCCCTCGAACATCACGTTGTTGCGGAACAGGTCGGCGTGCACCGGGCCGCGGGTCAATGCCGCGTAGGTGCCGGTCGCGGCAAAGTCGGCTTGGTACCGCACTTCATTGCGCAGCAGCTCGGCTTCGCGCGCCGAAACCAAGGGCAGCACGGTGGGCGCGGTGGCGCTGATCCAGTCCAGGCCGCGCAGGTTCGGCTGCACCAGCGGGAAATCGCGTCCCGCCAGGTGCATGCGCGCCAGCATGGTGCCGACTTCGGCGCAGTGCGGCGGCTGCGGATCCATTTGAGAAGCGCCGCTCAGGCGGCTGACGATGATGGCCGGCTTGCCGTGCAGGGTGACCACCAATTCGCCATCATGCGTCGGCACCGGCGCCGGCACCGGAATGCCGCGCTCGGCCAGGTGGCGCATCAGCTGCACATAGAAGGGCAGTTGCTCGATACCGAGGTTCTCGAAAATGGTCAGCACGAATTCCCCACGCTCGGTGGTGAGGAAGAAGTTGCTGTTGTCGATGCCGGAGGAAATGCCCTGCAGCGCGAGGGCGCGCCCGAGGGGGAACTGCTTGATCCACTGGGAAAGGTCGTCCAGCGAGACCGCGGTGAAAACTGCCATGTGCTAGCAACGAAGGTGAGGGTCGGCTGCCGCATCGACGGCGGCGGCAGCGTCAGGATTTATTTTTTTTCGACGGGTTCCATGGGCGGCGGGGGCGGTGCGTCGGCGCGTGCCGGCACGCCCGGCTTGGCCGGCGCCGGCGAAGGCGCCGCGGTCGCCGCGTCGGCGGCCTGCTTTTTCGGATTACCGAAGTCGAATTCCATGACCTGCCATTGTGGGGCGCGGATCGCGCTGCTCTGGGCATCGCCGGGTTGGGCGTTTCCGGGTGCAACGTTGGGCTTCATGATGTAGCGGCTCTTGCCGCTTTGCACTTCCACTTCGGTGAGCTTCCCGCTGTTGTCCCGCTTTTCGGTGATGCGGGTGCGTTCTTTCGGCGGAATGGTGGTGGCCGGCACATCGCTGCCTGGTTCGATACGCTCGAGCTGCGGCGGGGTCTGGGCCGGGCGCTGTTGCTGGACAGGAGCCTGCTGCTGGGACTGTGCCGCGGCCAGGCCGGCATGCGCGATCAGGCAGAGCGAAAGGAGTTTCAGGCGGGAGGATGTGCGCAACATGATGGTCACCTTGTGTCGTTTGGTTCATTGTAACAAACCGACACGCTTCCCTGTGAAAAGTGTGTGTCTTTAAATGGCCGAGCCCGGCACCGCCCGTGCGTTGGCCGAGCCGATTCTGCGATAATGCCGGACACTGTGGCGCTTGCGCCGGCTCACCTATTTATGTCGCCCTATGGAAAATACCCTGCTGCTCGTTGACGGTTCCAGCTATCTCTACCGCGCCTACCACGCGCTGCCCGACCTGCGCAGCCCGGACGGGTTCCCCACCGGCGCCATGCACGGGATGGTCAACATGCTGCGCCGCCTGCGTGCCGACTACCCGGCCGCCTACATCGCCTGCGTGTTCGACGCCAAGGGCAAGACCTTCCGCGACGACCTGTATCCGGAATACAAGGCCACGCGCGCCTCGATGCCGGAAGACCTGGGCAAGCAGATCGAACCGATCCACGAAGTGGTGCGCCACCTCGGCTGGCCGATCCTGATGGTCGACGGCGTGGAAGCCGACGACGTGATCGGCACCCTGGCCGTGCAGGCCGCCGCGCGCGGCATGAAGACCGTGATCTCGACCGGCGACAAGGACCTGGCCCAGCTGGTCAACGACAAGGTCATGCTGATCAATACGATGAGCAACGAGAAGCTCGACGAAGCCGGCGTGCTCGCCAAGTTCGGCGTGGCGCCGAACCGCATCATCGACTACCTGACCCTGATCGGCGACACCGTCGACAACGTCCCGGGCGTGAGCAAGTGCGGCCCGAAGACGGCGGTGAAGTGGCTGACCCTGCACGGCTCGCTCGACGGCGTGATCGAGAACGCGCACAGCATCAGCGGCGCGGTCGGCGAGAACCTGCGCAAGGCGCTCGAATGGCTGCCCAAGGGCCGCGAACTGATCACCGTGAAAACCGACTGCGACCTGGTCAGCCACGTGGTCTCGTTCGAAGAGACCCTGGTCGGCCGTCCGGAAAACGCCGAGGCCCTGCGCGAGTTCTTCCAGCGCTACGGCTTCAAGACCATGCTGCGCGAACTTGGCGGCGGCAACGGGCGTGCGGACGGCGCGGTGGCGCCGGCGCGCGGCGCCGGGCCGGGCGGCGCGCCGCTGAATTCCCCGGAAGGCGCTTCCGGCACACTGCCGGGCATGGCCATCATCAAGGGCGAGTACGAGACCATCCTCACCGACGAACAGCTCGACAAATGGCTGGCGCTGGTCGACGCGGCCGAACTCACCTCGGTCGACACCGAAACCAGCTCGCTCGACCCGCTGGCCGCCGAGATGGTCGGCATCTCGCTGTCGGTGGAAGCGGGCAAGGGCGCCTACATCCCGGTGGCGCACCGCTATGCCGGCGCGCCCGACCAGCTGAATCGCGAGCACGTGCTCGAGCGCATGCGCCCCTGGCTGGAAAACCCGGCCAAGCCGAAACTGGGCCAGAACCTGAAGTACGACATGCACATCTTCGAGAACCACGGCGTCAAGCTGAAGGGGATCGTGCACGACACCCTGCTGCAGTCCTACGTGTTCGAGTCGCACAAGCCGCACGACATGGACACCATGGCGATGCGCCACCTCGGCTACACCACGATTCCCTATGTCGACGTGTGCGGCAAGGGCGCCAACCAGATCTGCTTCGACCAGGTCGAGCTGGCCCGCGCCACCGAATACGCCGGCGAGGACTCCGACATCACGCTGCGCCTGCACCAGGCCATGCTGCCGCACGTCGAGAGCGACGCCGGCCTCACCCGCATCTACCGCGAGATCGAGATGCCGACCATGGAAGTGCTGCAGAAGATCGAGCGCAACGGCGTGCTGATCGACGCCGAGCTGCTGGCGGTGCAGTCGGGCGAACTGGGCGCGCGCATGCTGGAGCTGGAGCAGCAGGCCTACGAGCTGGCCGGCGGCCCCTTCAACCTGGGCTCGCCCAAGCAGATCGGCGAGATCTTCTTCGGCAAGCTGGGCCTGCCGGTGATCAAGAAGACCGCCACCGGCGCGCCGTCCACCGACGAAGAGGTGCTGCAGAAGCTGGCGGAAGACTACCCGCTGCCGAAGATCCTGCTCGAGCACCGCGGCATGTCCAAGCTGAAGTCGACCTACACCGACAAGCTGCCCAAGATGGTGAACCCGAAGACCGGCCGCGTGCACACGAACTATGCGCAGGCGGTGGCCATCACCGGGCGCCTGTCCTCGAACGAGCCGAACCTGCAGAACATCCCGGTGCGTAACGCCGAAGGGCGCCGCATCCGCGAAGCCTTCATCGCGCCGCCGGGCAGCGTGATCGTCTCGGCCGACTATTCGCAGATCGAACTGCGCATCATGGCCCACATCTCGGGCGACCCGGCCATGCTGAAGGCCTTCGCCGAAGGCGAGGACATCCACCGCGCCACCGCCGCCGAGATCTTCGGCATCCCGCCGGAAGACGTGCAGAGCGAACAGCGCCGCTACGCCAAGGTGATCAACTTCGGCCTGATCTACGGCATGAGCGCCTTCGGCCTGGCCCAGAACCTGGGCATCGAGCGCGGCGCAGCGGCCAATTACATCGACCGCTACTTCGCCCGCTTCGCCGGCGTGAAGCAGTACATGGACGAGACCCGCCTGCAGGCCAAGGCGCGCGGCTACGTCGAGACCGTGTTCGGCCGCCGCCTGTGGCTCCCCGAGATCAACTCCCCGAACGGCCCGCGCCGCGCCGGCGCCGAACGCGCCGCGATCAACGCGCCGATGCAGGGCACCGCGGCCGACCTGATCAAGCTGGCCATGATCGCGGTGCAGGGCTGGCTCGAAACCGAGAAACTCGGCACCCGCATGATCATGCAGGTGCACGACGAACTGGTGCTCGAGGTGCCGGAAGCCGAGCTGGAACTGGTGCGCGTGAAGCTGCCCGAGCTGATGGCGGGCGTGGCCACGCTGAAGGTGCCGCTGGTGGCCGAGACCGGGGTGGGACCGAACTGGGAGCGCGCCCACTGATGGGCCTTACCCGCGCGGCATAGGATGGACCGGCCGCGATCCCGGCGCATGCGGACGTGCGAGAATCGCGGGCATCACATGGCTCCCGAAAGGCAATGCAGATGCAGATTCCGGCCGGACGCTCGCGTCCCCTGACACGCGCCGTGGCGGTGGAGCGCATGCGCGCCCGCCTGCTGCGCGAAGGCTTCCCGCGCCTCCAGATGTTCATCCTGGTGTCGCTCACCGGGCTGGCCGGTTTCGGCGCATCGGCGGCGATGCTGCTGGCCGGGGTCGACACGCTGGCGCTGCGCTACGTGCTGGCGATGGGCGTGGCCTACATCGTCTTTTTGCTGCTTCTGTGGTGTTGGTTGCGCACCAGCGCGGCCGACTACATCGACGCCTTGCCCGTGCCTGACGGGGCAGGCAGCGGCGCCGTACCCCGCGCCGCGCAGGGCGACTTCGCCGGCGCCGGCGGCAGCTTCGATGGCGGCGGCGCCAGCGCGAACTTCGATGCCGGGGTGGCGGACGGCGGCATCGAACCCCTTGCCGGGAAACCGCTCGAGCTCATCGGGCAGGCCGAAGAAGGGGCGATTCCGCTGGCGATCGTCCTGCTTGCGCTGGGCATTGCGTTTTCATCGCTGTTCGTGATCTGGTCGGCGCCGGTCCTGTTTGCCGAGATCCTGGTCGATTCCCTGCTGGCGGCCGGCCTGTACCGCCGCCTGCGCACGCTCGATCCGCGTCACTGGATGCTCGCCGCGCTCAGGCGCACGCTCCTGCCGTTTGTGCTGACCACCCTGGTGGTGGGCGGCGCGGGCTGGGGCATGCAGGCGTATGCGCCCGAGGCCAGGTCCCTGGGCGAGGTCTTTTCCAGCCGCTAGCTGTTCCATTCCGAATACTGAACCTTCAACAACTCTGTAAAGACTGTAAGCAACTGTTTCAATGTGCGCCAGGCCACATTAAAGTTGCTTCTCGGAATGCTAGGATTCTTTCATCTGTCCCTTTTAGCAGACCCACGAAAGGTATCCATCACATGTTCGCGACCCCATCCCGCTTCGCCCTGTTGGGCGCCACCGCCCTGAGCGCCGCCGCCCTGTCCGCCTGCGGCGGCGGCGGGGGCGATTCCACCCCGGCCACGCCGGCGAGCACCCTCGGCACCCTGGCCGTGTCGATGACCGACGCCCCGACCTGCGGCTTCGACGCCGTCAATGTCACCGTGTCGAAAGTGCGCGTGCACCGCAGCGAAGGCGCGGCGGATAGCGACAGCGGCTGGACCGACATCACCCTGAGCCCGGCCAAGAAGATCAACCTGCTGAATCTCACCAACGGCGTGCTCGAGGCCCTGGGCCAGACCTCGCTGGAGGCGGGGCGCTACACCCAGCTGCGCCTGGTCCTGGACAGCAATGCCTCGGGCAGCGCCAACACCGTGGTGCCGACCGTGGGCAAGCTTGAACAGCCGCTCGAGACCCCCAGCTCGGTCCAGAGCGGCATCAAGCTGGTGGGCCAGTTCGACGTGACGGCCGGCCAGAAGACCGACGTGGTGCTCGACTTCGACGCCTGCAAGTCGGTGGTCACCCGCGGCAAGGGCGCGTATGCGCTGAAGCCGGTCGTGAAGGTGGTGCCGGTGACCCTGAACGGCATCTCCGGTTTCGTCAGCACCGCGGTGCTGGGACGCAGCGTGCAGGTGTCGGCGCAGCAGAACGGCCAGGTCGTCAGCGCGACCACGCCGAATCCGACCACCGGTGAATTCTTCCTGTCGCGTCTCGCGCCGGGCAATTACGATGTCGTGATCACCGCCAACGACAGCGCAGCCAGCGTGGTGGCAGGCGTGCCGGTGGCCTCGGCCAGCAGCACCACGGTCCTGAGCACGACGACGGCGCCGATCCTGCTCGCGCCGGGCAACAGCGGCGCGATCGGCGGCACCGTGACACTGAGCCCCGCCAGCACCGAGGCAGCCTACGTCTCGGCCAAGCAGAGCTTCGCGGCCGGTCCGACCGTCACCATCAAGTACCAGGGCGCGGACCTGGCCACCGGCGCCTACACCATCGCCAACCTGCCGGTGGCGGCGCCGCAGTTCGCGACCTACAGCAGCACGCTGCCGCTGGTGTTCAGCGCCAGCAGCGCGGCGCCCGCCGGCAAGTACCGCGTCGAGGCGGCGGCCACCGGCTATGTGACGAAGTCGGTCGACAACGTCGACATCAGCGCCGCCAACCAGTCGAACGTGAACTTTGCGCTGACCCGCTAAGGCCGCGTTACCGTAGCGTGCGCCCCTCCGGACTTTGCTAAGATTGCAAGCCAGTCCAACTCAACCGGAGGGGTGCACAATGAAAGATCTCATCAACGACGGCATCAGCCTGCTGTCCGCCGGCGCGTCCGGCGACGGCGTCGATCGCCGCGTCTTCCTGAAAGCTGCCGTCGGCAGCGGCTTCGCGGTCGCTGCGCTGCCGGTCGTCGCCCAGACCCAGGTCCAGACCAGCGCCGAAGGCCTCGACGCCGGCGACCACATCGTGGTCGTCAACGGCCAGGACGTGCCGGTCTATCGCGCCCAGCCCAGGGATCGCAGCAACCTGCCGGTCATCCTGGTCATCTCCGAAATCTTCGGCGTGCACGAGCACATCAAGGACGTGGTGCGCCGCTTCGCCAAGGCCGGCTACCTGGCCGTGGCCCCGGACCTGTTCGTGCGCCAGGGCGACGCCACCCGGACCCCGATGCCCGAGCTGATGAAGAACATCGTCGCCAAGGTGCCCGATGCGCAAGTCATGTCGGACCTCGACACCATCGTCAAGTGGACCAAGCAGCGCGGCGGGAACACCGACAAGCTGGGCATCACCGGTTTCTGCTGGGGCGGCCGCATCACCTGGCTGTATGCGGCGCACAACCCGAACGTCAAGGCCGGCGTGGCCTGGTACGGCCGCCTGGTGGGCGAGACCAACGCGCTGCAGCCGAAGCACCCGGTCGACGTGGCCCAGAACCTGAAGGTGCCGGTGCTCGGCCTGTACGGCGCCAAGGACCAGGGCATCCCGCTGGAATCGGTCGAGCGCATGCGCAAGGCGCTGGACGCCGGCAACAGCCGCTCGAAGATCCACGTCTACCCGAACTCGGGCCATGCCTTCCACGCCGACTACCGCCCCAGTTACAACGCCGAAGACGCCAAGGACGGCTGGAGCAAGGCGCTGAACTGGTTCTCCACCCACGGCGTCGCCTGATCTTGCACGGCGGGAGACCGGGCAAGGTAAAATGCCCGGTTTGCTGCTCTGCGCAAGAACAGACCAAGAGGCTTCCAAATCGATCCCATTCTAAGCTCCATCCTGCTGGCGACCCTCGTCGCCGGCGTCGTCAGCATCACAGGCGCTGCCGTATTCTCGTTCGCGCTGCTGTCGAAAGTGGTGGAGCGGATGGTCAGCCTGTCGGTCGGCATCATGCTGGCCACCTCGCTGCTGCACGCCTTGCCCGAGGCCTTCGAGTCCGGCGCCGATCCGCGCAGCCTGTTCGCCACGCTGCTGGGCGGCCTGCTGGCCTTCTTCGTGCTCGAAAAACTGGCGATCCTGCGCCATTCGCACCACCACGAAGGCGACGGCCACCACCACGCCCACGGCCATGACGCCCACCAGGCCGGCAAGTCCGGCTGGATGATCCTGCTGGGCGACGCGATGCACAACTTCACCGACGGCATCCTGATCGCCGCGGCCTTCCTCGCCAACCCGGAGCTGGGCATCGTCACCGCGCTGGCCATCGTCGCCCACGAGATCCCGCAGGAGATCGGCGACTTCATCGTGCTGCTCAACGCCGGCTTCTCGCGCCTGCGCGCCTATGTCTTCAACCTGCTGTGCAGCCTGATGGCGGTGGCCGGCGGCCTGCTCGGCTACTTCACCCTGGACCAGGCCAGCGGCCTGATTCCGTATGTGCTGGTGTTCGCGTCCTCGGGCTTCATCTACATCGCCGTCAGCGACCTGATGCCGCAGATGCAGCGCCGCGCCACGGTGCGCGAATCGGTGCCGCAGGTGGCCCTGATCGCGCTGGGCGTGGCGATCGTTCTGGCCCTGAACCACGCTTACTGAGTTCTTCCTTGGCATGGCGCTGCCGTCGGCCCGATGGCAGGGCAGCGCACACGTCCGCTTCTTGCCTCGTTAATGATAATGACTTATCATTACCGCAGAAGCCCAACAAAGGAAGCCCTGCCATGCCATTCCCGACCCTCCCACGTACGCCGCTCGCGCTGGCGATCCTGTTCGCCTTCGGTGTGCCTGCCGCCTCTGCCCAGACCGCGAACAGCCGGCTGCAGGCCGATCCCGACACCGTGCCGACCGTGGTGGTCTCGGCCAGCGCGCTGGGCGTGGTGAGCGACGACATGATCACGCCCGCCACCTCGCTCGGCGGCGGAGAGCTGGTGCGCGCACGCGAGTCGACCTTGGGCGAGACCCTGGCCAACCAGCCCGGCATCAGCTCGAGCCACTTCGGCGCCGGCGCCAGCCGCCCGGTGATCCGCGGCATGGACGGCCCGCGCGTGAAGATCCTGTCCGACGGCGCCGAAGTGCAGGACGCTTCCACCATCAGCCCGGACCATGCGGTCGGTTTCGAACCGGTGCTGGCCGAACGCATCGAAGTGCTGCGCGGTCCGTCGGCGCTGGCCTACGGCGGCGGCGCGGTGGGCGGCGTGGTCAACATCCTGGACCGCAAGATCCCGACCGCGGTCCCGGCCAAGCCCGAGGGCAGCGCCGAAGTACGCGCCAACTCGGTGGCGCGCGAAAAGACCGGCGCCTTCGAGCTGACCGGCGGCGCCGGCAACATCGCGGTGCATGCCGAAGGCGTGAAGCGCGACGCCGGCGAATACCGCGTCGGCAGCGGCTGGGAGGGCGGCAAGCGGGTGGCGGGCAGCTACAAGGAAGGCGAGAGCGGCACCGTCGGCCTGTCCTGGGTAGGCGAGCGCGGCTACCTGGGCCTGGCCTATACCAAGGAACGCACCGAATACGGCATCCCGGGCCACCAGCACGAATTCGAGAGATGCCATCCGCATGGCGGCCACCTGCACTGCGGCGGCCACGAGGAAGAGGAGGGCGACGACCACGAGCATGAACACGGGCACGGCGCCGGGGAAGTGCCGGTCGTGAAGCTCGACAGCGACCGCTGGGACCTGCGCGGCGAAGTGCGCAATCCGCTGCCGGGCTTTGCCAAGGCACGCCTGCGCGCCTCGTTCACCGATTACCGCCACGACGAGCTGGAAGACGGCATGGTCGCCACCAGCTTCATGAATCGCGGCCACGATGCCCGCGTCGAACTGGAGCACCTGCCGCTGGGCGGCTGGCGCGGCGTGGCCGGCCTGCAAACCACCCGGCGCGACTTCAGTACCGAAGGCGACGAAGCCTACGTGCCGCCCACCGTGACCAGCAAGCACGCCGTGTTCGTCACCGAGGAATACAAGCTGGACAACTGGCGCTTCGAAGCCGGCGCCCGCCATGAGTGGCAGGACATCCGGGTCGACAGCGCCACGCAGAACGATACCGATGCGCGCGGCACCTCGGTGGCGCTGGGCGCGGTCTGGAAGTTCCAGCCGCAGTATTCGCTGCGCGCCGGCATCGCACGCAGCCACCGCCTGCCGTCGGCCGAAGAGCTGTACGCGGACGGCGTGCACCTGGCCACCGCGACCTACGAGATCGGCAACGCGAAGCTGGGCAAGGAGACCTCGAACAACATCGACGTCACCCTGCGCAAGTTCGAGGGCGACACCACCTTCTCGCTGAGCGCCTTCCACAACCGCGTCGACAACTACATCTACGCGCACACCCTGGACAAGCACGAAGGCTTCCAGCTGGTGGAATATGCCCAGCGCGACGCCACCTTCACCGGCCTGGAAGGGGAGCTGCGCCACAAGTTCTCCACGGTGGTGGAAGGCACGCTGTTCGGCGACTATGTGCGCGCCCGCTTCGACGGCGCCGGCGGGGGCAGCCGCGACATCCCGCGCATTCCGCCGCACCGCATCGGCGTGCGCCTGAACGCCGACTGGCAAGCCTGGCATGGCATGGTCGAGCTGGTCCGCGTCGGCAAGCAGGACAAGGTGGCCGAGTTCGAAGCGCCGACCGGCGGCTATCATCTGCTGAACCTCGGCACTCACTACACCACCCGCATCGGCGGCGTGCCGGCCCAGCTCTACGCCCGCATCAACAACCTGACCAACGAACTGGCCCTCAGCCATACCTCCTTCATCAAGGAAGCCGCGCCGCTGCCGGGGCGTAACATCACCGCTGGCCTGCGCTTCATTTTCTGATGAAGACCCTGATCCGCTTCGCCGACTACGCCGGCATGGCGGCGTCGGCCCTGTGCCTGGTGCATTGCCTGGCGATGCCGCTCCTGATCGCGGCATTTCCGCTGCTGGGACTGACGGGCGACCACCATGCCTGGCACGATGCGCTGCTGCTGGTGGTCACCGTGCCGGTGCTGCTGGCGCTGGTGCCGGGCTATCTGAAGCACCGTGACCCGGTGGCCTTGTCGCTGGGGCTGGTGGGACTGGGGGCGTTCCTGGTGGCGGTGTTCCTGGTGGGGCCGCAGTTCGGCGAACTGGCCGAGACGGTGGCGGCGGTGGCGAGCAGCGTGCTGCTGCTGGGCGCGCACCTGCGCAATCACCGCTACTGCAAGGACTGCCGTTCGTAAACCGTCAGCGGCAGGCGCTGCACAAGCCGTACAGGGTCAGCTCGTGCGACTCCAGCACGAAGCCTTCCGGCGTGAGCTTCTGCATGTCGCCCGGGCAGGCGTGCACCTCGTACACCTTGTCGCAGGAGCGGCAGTGGAAATGGTGGTGGTGGCCGTGGCCGGCGATCTCGTAGCGGTCGCCGCCGCCCGGCAGCGACACCGTGGCGATCTCGCCGGCCTCCAGCATCGACTTGATGTTGCGGTAGATGGTCGCCATGCCGATCCCCGGCACCACGGTCTGGGCGTGCTCGAGGATCTCCTGCGGGGCGAGCGGGCGCCCCGCGTCTTCCATGCACTGGTGGATGGCCTTGCGCTGGCGCGTGGTGCGTTGTTCCATGGCCGCTTACTTCTTCGCGCGCAGCGATTCGAGTTCGGCGCGCAGGGCGCTGCGCTCGGCATAGGATTTGTCGAGCTGGGCGCGCAGGGTCTTCAGTTCGTTCTCGAAATTGTCGCGCGCCGTGGTGGCGCCGACCAGCTCCATCTCGGCCCGCAGGCGGGCGTCCGACTCGGCCGCCTGGGCCGCGACGTTGCGCTCCAGCTGGGCGCGCAGGTCGGCCAGTTGCCGGTCCTTGCCGTCGATCGCCAGCTGGTCCTTGGCCTTGCTGACCAGGGCGTCCGTGGCGACCTGGCGCGCATCGCGCAGTTCGGTGTTGAGGCGCTCGATCTCGGCCGCGTGCTCGCTCGATGCGGCCAGCGCCTGGTCGCGCGCGGCCTCGAGCTCGGCGCTGCTCTCGCGCAGGGCGGCGGCATCGGCTTCCACCGCGGCCAGTGCGTCGCGCACCGGCGCGGCGGTCTGCTCGGCCACCTGCTGCACCCAGCCGCTCAGGGCGCTGGCAACCGCTTCGGGAATCTCCAGCGCCGCAGCGCCTGCCCTGGTTCTATCGTCGTTCGACATTGCTGCGTGATCTTTCGTTGTTGCTTTTTTCATCAGGATGGCTCCTGGGCTCAAGCGTCGCCCGTGGCGACGGGGCGGCCAGTGGCATGCTTGCCGTCTCCGACCCATTCGCTCCACGAGCCGGGATACAGGGCCGCTCCCGGCAGGCCGGCCACTTCCAGCGCCAGCAGGTTGTGGCAGGCGGTGACGCCCGAGCCGCACTGCATGATGGCGCGCTTCGGATCGTCGACCAGCGGCGCGAATTCGCTACGCAGGGTGGCCGCATCCTTGAAGCGGCCGTCGGGCTGCAGGTTGTCCTTGAAGAAGCGGTTGCGCGCGCCGGGGATGTGGCCGCCGACCGGGTCGATGGTTTCGTTCTCTCCGCGGAAGCGGTCGCTGGCGCGCGCGTCGATCACGATGCGTTCGCCCTTGTCGACGTTGTCGAGCACCTCCGCCACCGTCACGGTGGGGACGAAGGGCGCGCGCAGGGCGATGCCGCCACGGGGCTTGCTCGCCACCTCGGTGCTCAAGGGCTTGCCGAGCGACTGCCAGGCGGCCATGCCGCCGTCCAGCACCGCCACCGCCTCGTGGCCGAGCCAGCGCATCAGCCACCACAGGCGCGCCGCGAACATGCCGCCGTGGGCGTCGTAGGCGACGACTTGCGAGTCGTCGTTCACGCCCCAGCCGCGCAGGGTCTCGATCAGTGCTTCCTTTTCCGGCAGCGGGTGGCGGCCGCGGAACGCGCCGTCCGGGCCATGCTTGGCGCCCGACAGCTGTGTTTCGATGTCGCCGAAGAGCGCGCCCGGCAGGTGGCCGATGGCATAGCCCGCGCGGCCGGCGGCCAGGTTCATCAGGTCGTGGCGGCAGTCGACCAGCACCCAGTGCGGGTCATCGATGTGCGCGGCCAGGTCTTGCGCCGAAATCAGTGTGGTGTACATGTCGCTCCTCAGCTCCGTTCTCAAGTCTCGCTGGCGATTGGGTCGGTATCTTTCACTACGGCGCCCTTGGCCGTGCTGCGCGTATTGTAGAACGTCGCGGCGATGCCGGAGGCAAGAATGACGCCGATGCCGAGCCAGACATGCCAGTCGAAGCTGTCGCCCCACAGGGCCAGGCCCCACAGGCTGGAGAACACGATGCCGGTGTACTGCAGGTTGGCCACCACCAGCACCTTGCCGACCCGGTAGGCGCGCGTCATCGCGATCTGGGCCAGCAGGCCGAAGATGCCGACCGCCAGCAGCAGGGTGCCGCTGTACAGCGTGTGGCTCTGGAACACGGCGCCTTGCGGGCCGTCGCCTGCCAGCGTGCCGGCCAGGCCGGCGAGCGCGGTGCTGAGCGAGAAGTAGAACACCACGCGGTATTCCGGCTCGCCCATCTGGCCGAGTTTGCGCACCTGCATGTAGGCGGCCGCCGAGATCAGCGACGAGCAGATGCCGGCCAGGCCGCCCAGCCACTGGTTGCCGGCGATGGCCGGCTGCAGCACCAGGGTCACGCCAAGGAAGCTCATGGCGATCGCCAGCACCAGCGGCCATTCGGGCAGCTTGGTGCCGCTCCACCAGCCATGCGCGAACATCCAGGCCGCGATCCAGATCGGCGCCATGTAGTTGAGCGTGACGGCGGTGGCCAGCGGCAGGCGCGAGATGGCGAAGAACCACAGCCACAGCGAGACGACCCCCACCAGGCTGCGCCAGATGTGGGCCCTGGGGAAGGCGGTCCTGAAGGTGCCGCCGTGGTGGGCGACGCCGATCAGCAGCACCAGCGTGCCGATCAGGCCGCGGTACATCAGGAGTTCGGACGTAGAGTAGAACGCGGAGGCCAGCTTCACGCCCGCGCCCATGGCAGCAAACGCAAAGCTGGCAAACAACATCCAGAGTGAAGCCATCAATATTACAGAGCCAGTCTGCTTCGGTACCACTCGTGGAAGTGCTGCATCCCGTCTTCCATCGGCGACTGGTAGGGTCCCACTTCGTTGACGCCGCGCTCCATCAGGATCTTGCGGCCGGCGTCCATGCGCAGTCCGATCTCGTCGTCCTCGACCGCGGTTTCCATGTAGGCGGCGCGTTCGGCCTCCACGAACTCGCGCTCGAACAGCACGAACTCTTCGGGGTAGTAGAACTCGACCACGTTGCGGGTCTTCTGCGGGCCGACCGGCCACAAGGTCGACACCACCAGCACGTTCGGGTACCACTCGACCATGATGTTCGGGTACAGGGTCAGCCAGATCGCGCCGTACTTCGGCGGCTGGCCGTTGTTGAACTTCAGGACCTGTTCCTGCCACCTTTTATAGGCCGGCGAACCCGCCTTCTGCAACGCACGGTTCACGCCCACGGTCTGCACGCTGTAGTCGCGGCCGAATTCCCACTTGAGGTCGTCGCAGGACACGAAGTTGCCCAGGCCCGGGTGGAAGGGCTCGACGTGGTAATCCTCCAGGTAGACCTCGATGAAGGTCTTCCAGTTGTAGTCGCACTCGTGGATCTCGACGTGGTCGAACATGTAGCCCGAGAAGTCGAGGTCCTTCGTCACCGACAGGTTCTTCAGCTTGTCCATGACGTCGTAGCCGTTCTGCTCGAACAGCAGGCCGTTCCAGTTCTGCAGCGGCGTCTTCGACAGGTTCAGGCAGGGCGTCTCCGGAAAGTGCGGAGCGCCGATCAGCTGACCCTTCAGGTCGTAGGTCCAGCGGTGCAGCGGGCACACGATGGTGTTCGCGTTGCCGCGCCCATTGAACATCAGCGCCTGGCGGTGACGGCAGACGTTGGACAGCACCTCGATGCCGCCCGCGTTGCGGACCAGCATGCGGCCTTCGTTTTCGGATGCAAGTGTCGCGAAATCGCCTACCTCCGGCACCATCAATTCATGGCCGACATAACGCGGGCCATTGTGAAACAGCTGCTGCAGCTCACGCTGCATCAGCGCGTTGTCAAAGTAGACATTTACCGGAAGCTGAGCGCAGGAGCGCGCCAGCTTGGCGTGGGTAGCCAGATCGGACATCCCAACCCCCCTTTAATCAAGTACTACCAAAGAAGAGAAAGAATCCAAAGACCAGTATTTGGAATACGCGAGAATCCGCCGTGCCCACACCGAGGTGCGATGCCGCTACGATTCTTGCGTGTCCATTCGGTTGAGGAATACGGTGTTTCGGACAGAACCGGAGATTATACCTTGGAAACAGGATCAGGGTCTCGGTCCATCGCGTGCCAGGGAAGAAACCGCGCAAATAAGTTGTTGAAAAATCACGGTTTTCATGGGGGAAGGCGCCATTGCACTAAAATTGTTACAGAAAGCCAAGTTGCGGAGAATGCAATGTGCACCCCTTGAGGGGAAGGATTGATCTAAAATACGCGATTGGACTGACCCATGGCGCACCCTTGCGCCTTTCCCAAGCAAAGAGCTATGTCAAATAATACGAATGCGCCGGAGACTTTCGAAGGCGCGATGGCCGAGCTGGCCCAGCTCGTGTCGCAGATGGAATCCGGCCAGCTGCCGCTCGAAGCGTCGGTGGCCGCCTATGCGCGCGGTTCCGAGCTGGTGAAGTACTGCGCGGCCCAGCTGGAAAAGGTCGAGTCCCAGGTCAAGGTGCTCGAGGGCGACATGCTCAAGCCGTTCTCGGCCGAAGGCGGCGAGGGCGATCAATGACGGACAAGGATTTCAGCGCCTGGATGCAGGACGTGCAGGCACAGGTCGAGCTCGCGCTCGAGACCCTGTTGCCGGCTGCCGGCGCCGTGCCGCACAAGCTGCACGAAGCGATGCGCTACACCGCGCTGGGCGGCGGCAAGCGGGTGCGCCCGCTGCTGGCCTACGCCAGCGGCGCGCTGTTCGGCGGCGACGCGCAGTCTGGCAATGCAGCGCTGGCCCGGGTCGCCGCCGCGGTCGAGATGATCCACGTGTACTCGCTGGTGCACGACGACATGCCCTGCATGGACGACGACGACCTGCGCCGCGGCAAGCCGACGGTGCACGTGGCCTACGACGAAGCGACCGCGCTGCTGGTCGGCGACGCCCTGCAGGCCCAGGCTTTTGCGGCGCTGGCCGGCATCGACACCCTGCCGCCCGCGCGCCAGGTATCGATGCTGCGCCTGCTGGCCGAGGCGGCGGGCTCGGCCGGCATGTGCGGCGGCCAGGCGATCGACCTCGACAGCGTCGGCCTGGCGCTCACGCGCGACGAACTGGAGCGCATGCACCAGCTCAAGACCGGCGCCATGCTGCGCGTCTCGGTGATCCTGGGCGCCCTGTGCGGCAAGGAGTTGTCGCCGCCCGAGCTGGAAGCCCTGGACGCCTACTCGAAGGCCATCGGCCTGGCCTTCCAGGTGGTGGACGACGTACTCGACGCGACGGCCGATTCGGCCACGCTGGGCAAGACCGCCGGCAAGGACGCGGCCGACAACAAGCCGACCTACGTGTCGATCCTCGGACTGGACCAATCGAAGGAACTGGCCGAGCAATTGCGGCGTGAAGCGCACGAAGCGCTGGCGCCATTCGGAGAACAAGCACTGCGGCTGCGCGAACTCGCGGACCTCATCGTGCAGCGGAAGGCATAAATGAACCTGCTAGAGACCATCAACGACCCCGCGGACCTGCGCCAGCTCCCGCGCACGCAACTGACCCCGCTCGCCACCGAGCTGCGCCAGTTCCTGCTCGACTCGGTGTCGAAGACCGGCGGCCACCTGTCGTCCAACCTGGGCACGGTGGAACTGACCATCGCGCTGCATTACGTGTTTAACACCCCGTACGACCGCATCGTGTGGGACGTGGGCCACCAGACCTATTCGCACAAGATCCTCACCGGCCGCCGCGGACGCATGCCTAGCTTGCGCCAGCTGAACGGCCTGTCGGGCTTCCCGAAGCGCGACGAGAGCATCTACGACACCTTCGGCACCGCGCACTCGTCGACCTCGATCTCGGCCGCCCTGGGCATGGCCAAGGCGGCCAAGCTGAAGGGTGAGGACCGCCACGCGATCGCCGTGATCGGCGACGGCTCGATGACCGCCGGCATGGCCTTCGAGGCGCTCAACAACGCGGGCGTCGAGGAAGACTGCAACCTGCTGGTGGTCCTGAACGACAACGACATGTCGATCTCGCCGCCGGTGGGCGCGCTGAACCGCTACCTGGCGCGTTTGATGAGCGGCCAGTTCTACGCCGCCGCCAAGTCGGTCGGCAAGACCGTGCTGCCGGGCCCGGTGCTCGACCTGGCGCGCAAGCTCGAAGAACACGCCAAGGGCATGGTGGTCCCGGCCACCATGTTCGAGGAATTCGGCTTCAACTACATCGGGCCGATCGACGGCCACGACCTGGAATCCCTGATCCCGACCCTGGAGAACATCAAGAAGCTCAAGGGCCCGCAGTTCCTGCACGTGGTGACCAAAAA
This sequence comes from Massilia sp. X63, assembly GCF_041023745.1. NCBI lineage: Bacteria > Pseudomonadati > Pseudomonadota > Betaproteobacteria > Burkholderiales > Oxalobacteraceae > Massilia > Massilia sp. X63. Next base: position 283,139 of record NZ_JBFTEF010000005.1, on the reverse strand, counting down.
AGGGCAGGGCTACAAGCTGGCCGAGGCCGAACCGATCCTGTACCACGGCACCGGCAAGTTCAACCCGACCGAAGGCATCAAGCCGGCGACTGCGCCGAGCAAGATCACCTATACCGAAGTGTTCGGCAACTGGCTGTGCGACATGGCGGCCGTCGACAAGCGCCTGGTCGGCATCACGCCGGCCATGCGCGAAGGCTCGGGCATGGTGCGCTTCCACCAGCAGTATCCGGAGCGTTACTTCGACGTCGGCATCGCCGAGCAGCATTCGGTGACCTTTGCGGCCGGCATCGCCACCGAAGGCCTCAAGCCCGTGGTCGCGATCTATTCGACCTTCCTGCAACGCGCCTACGACCAGCTGATCCACGACGTGGCGCTGCAGAACCTGGACGTGACCTTCGCGCTCGACCGCGCGGGCCTGGTGGGCGCCGACGGCGCCACCCACGCCGGCAACTACGACCTGGCCTACCTGCGCTGCATCCCGAACATGGTCGTGATGGCGGCCTCGGACGAAAACGAGTGCCGCCAGATGCTGACCACCGCCTACCACTACCCGGGCCCGGCCGCGGTGCGCTATCCGCGCGGCGCCGGCGTCGGCGCAAGCATCCAGGAAGAACTGAGCGCGATCGAGATCGGCAAGGGTATCGTCGCCCGCGACGGCAAGGGCATCGCGATCCTGGCCTTCGGCTCGATGGTGGCGCCGAGCATCGCCGCCGGCGGAGAGCTGAACGCGACGGTGGCCAACATGCGCTTCGTGAAACCGCTCGACGTCGAACTGCTCAAGCGCCTGGCGAAGGAGCACGACTACCTGGTGACGGTGGAAGAGGGCTGCGTGATGGGCGGCGCCGGCAGCGCGGTCATGGAAGCGCTGGCCGCGGAAGGCATCGCCAAGCCGGTGCTGAACCTGGGCCTGCCCGACAAGTTCATCGACCAGGGCGACCCGGCGGCGCTGCTGGCTTCCGTGGGGCTGGATGCCAAGGGCATCGCGGCGTCGATCCGCCAGCGTTTCGCGGCTGGCGAACCCCGCCTGGTGGTCAACAACACCTGATACGTAGGGTGGGCGGCTTCGCCGCCCGCGCGTTCAACTCACGGACGAGTTGTGGCAACGCATGCCGTAGCTGAACGCGCGGGCGGGAAACCGTGATCTGGTCCACCGGACCAGATCACCCCTACGAACTCCCAAACAAGGCCTCCGCCCGCTGGAACAAGATCCACGAGGTCGCGATGTACTTGTCGCTGCTCCGTGAAACATGCCCCTTGTGGGTATGCGTGAACCCCGCCGGCGCAATGATCAGCCTTCCCTTGCGCGCCTCCACCTTGCGGCCCTGGTACATGAACTCGGTCTCGCCGCCATCGGCCACGTCGTTGAGATAGAACTGCCACAGCAGCACCCGGTGCAGGGTTTCGCAGCTGGCGTTCTGCGGGTAGATCTCGGAATGCCAGTGGTGGTAGCCGCCGCTGCCCTGCAGGTACTTCTGCAGGTTGATATTCCCGACCCTGTATATCGACTGCATCAGCTCCACGATGTTCGGCGTGCCGAGCTCGTCGAAGTTCTCTAGCGACAGCGTGACCGCCTCGCCGGTCTGCGGATGCGCCACGGCCGGCGACAGCGCGCCGATCAGGAGCATGCGGTACTTGTCCATGTATTGCGCCAGGTGGCGCGCCATGGTCTGCGTCAGCAGGGCGCCGACGTCGTCCCATTCCGGCAGGCCGTTGATGGTCAGGTCGTAGCTGTCCTTCTTCTTGATGTCGACCCCGTTGCCGGTGCGCCCGCGCTGGGCCTTGCCGCTGGCGTCGAAGCGCGCCCGGATGGCGTCGCACTGCTCGGCACCAAGGGCATTGTCGTAGATCCCGATGAAGTCTTCCATGCGCCGGCCCTGTCCTCAACCGCGCTTGCGCTCGTGCTGCCACAGCACGTCGCTGCCGCCGGCGTAGCGGTTCAGTACACGCGCCAGCACGAACATCAGGTCGGACAGGCGGTTGACGTACTGGCGCGGATGCGGGCGGATCTCTTCGGCATGCGACAGCGCGACGATGCTGCGCTCGGCGCGGCGGCACACGGTGCGGCACACATGGGCCGTTGCTGCGGCGCGCGAGCCGGCCGGCAGGATGAATTCCTTCAATACCGGCAGGTCGGCGTTGTACTTCTCGAGCAGGCCGTCCAGGCGCGCCACGTGCTCGTCCTTGATCAGCTCGTAGCCCGGGATGCACAGCTCGCCGCCCAGGTCGAACAGGTCGTGCTGGATCGAGATCAGCTCTTCGCGCAGGTCGCCGGGCATCTCTTCGCACAGCAGCAGGCCAACGAAGGAGTTCAGTTCGTCCACCTCGCCGAGCGAGTGGATGCGCGCGCTGTCCTTGCCGGTGCGGCTGCCGTCGCCCAGGCCGGTGGTGCCGTCGTCGCCGGTGCGGGTGGCGATTTTGGAGAGTCGGTTGCCCATGATGTAGCCTTATGAAATATTGTAAAAAAACGATAGGGCGAGCATACGACAAAACCTGTCGATTGTGCCTACAATGTCACGATGATCGCCCCCGTCTCTCCCCCCGCCGCCCGGCGCGAACAGGTCGCCGCGGCCCTGCGCGCGCGCCTGTCCGCGCATTCGGCCGAGTCTTGCGTCCTGTCCGACCCCGAAGACACCCGCCCCTACGAATGCGACGGCCTGGCCGCCTACCGCCAGCTGCCGATGATCGTGACGCTCCCGACCAGCGAAGCGCAGGTGCTGGCGATCCTGGACACCTGCCGTGAACTCCAGGTGCCGATCGTGCCGCGCGGCGCCGGCACCGGCCTGTCCGGCGGCGCACTGCCGATCGCCGACGGCGTGGTGATCTCGACCGCGCGCCTGAACCGCATCGTGCGGGTGGACGCGTACTCGCGCACCGCCGTGGTGCAGCCCGGCGTGCGCAACCTCGCCATCTCGGAAGCGGCCAGCCAGTACGGGCTGTACTACGCACCGGACCCGTCGTCGCAGATCGCCTGCACCATCGGCGGCAACGTGGCCGAGAACTCGGGCGGGGTGCACTGCCTCAAGTACGGCCTGACGGTGCACAACGTGCTGCGCGTGCGCGTGGCCACCATCGAGGGCGAGATCATCGAACTGGGCAGCGAGGCCCTGGACGCCCCGGGCCTCGACCTGCTGGCCGTGTTCATCGGCTCGGAAGGCATGCTCGGCATCGTCACCGAAGTGACGGTCAAGCTGGTGCCCAAGCCCGCGGTGGCCCAGGTGGTCATGGCCTCGTTCGGCGACGTCATCACCGCCGGCAATGCGGTGGCCAGCATCATCGCCGCCGGCATCATCCCGGCCGGCCTCGAGATGATGGACCGCACCTCGGTGCGCATGGTCGAGCCCTTCGTGCGCGCCGGCTACGATACCGACGCCGCCGCCATCCTGCTGTGCGAGGCCGACGGCACCGCGCTCGAAGTGGCGGAGGAAATCGAACGCATGAAGGCCGTGTTCGAAGGCGCCGGCGCCACCGCCATCGCCGTGTCGCAGAGCGAGGCCGAGCGCATGCGCTTCTGGTCGGGCCGCAAGAACGCCTTCCCGGCGGCGGGCCGCATCTCGCCCGACTACTACTGCATGGACGGCACCATCCCGCGCAAGCAGCTGGCGCGCGTCCTGAAAGGGATCGAAGAGATGGAGCAGACCTTCGGCCTGCGCTGCTCGAACGTGTTCCATGCGGGCGACGGCAACATGCATCCCCTGATCCTGTTCGACGCCAACCAGCCGGGCGAATTCGAGCGCGCCGAAGCCTTCGGCGCCGCCATCCTGGCGCTGTGCGTCGAGGTGGGCGGCACCATCACCGGCGAACACGGCGTGGGCATGGAGAAGATCAACTCGATGTGCGTGCAGTTCGGCCGCAAGGAGCTGGACGCCTTCTTCGCGGTCAAGCGTGCTTTTGATACCCCGATGCTGCTCAACCCGGACAAGGCGATCCCGACCCCGCACCGCTGCGCCGAGTTCGGCAAGATGCACGTGCACGGCGGCCAACTGCCGTTCCCCGACCTTCCGCGCTTTTGAGAACCATGCAGTCGATCGAACAATTCCAGCAACGGGTGCGCGCCGCCGCAGCCGACAAGACGCCCCTGCGCATCCGCGGCGGCGGAACCAAGGACTGGTACGGCCAGCGCCTCGAGGGCGAGATCCTCGATACGCGCGGCCATGCCGGCATTGTCGACTACGAGCCGACCGAACTGGTGATCACGGCGCGCTGCGGCACGCCGCTCGCCGAGATCGAGGCCGTACTGGCCGAACGTAACCAGATGCTGGCCTTCGAGCCGCCGCATTTCGGTGCGCAGGCGACGCTCGGCGGCGCCATTGCCGCCGGCCTGGCCGGGCCGCGCCGCGCCTATAGCGGCGGGGTGCGCGACTTCGTGCTGGGCGCCAGGCTGCTGGACGGGAAGGGCGACGTGCTGTCCTTCGGCGGCCAGGTGATGAAGAACGTGGCCGGCTACGACGTCTCGCGCATGCTTGCCGGTTCGCTCGGCACCCTGGGCCTGCTGCTGGAGGTCTCGGTCAAGGTATTGCCGCGCCCCTTCGCCGAAACCACCCTGTGCCTGGAGCTGCCCGAGATCGACGCCATCCGCAGGCTGAACGAGTGGGGCGGCCAGCCGCTGCCGATCGCGGGCAGCTGCTGGCACAAGGGCGTCCTGTCGCTGCGCTTGTCCGGCGCGCAGGCGGCGGTGGATGCCGCCGTCCGCCTGATCGGCGGCGAGCGCATGCCCAACCCGGAGAATTTCTGGGAAGCGCTGCGCGAACAGCGCCTGCCTTTCTTCGGCGGCGCGGACGCGATGTGGCGCCTGTCGCTGCCGTCCACCACCGAAGCCATCGTGCTCGGCGGCAGGATGGGCGAGACCCAGCTGATCGAGTGGGGCGGCGCCCAGCGCTGGCTGCGCACCGATCTCGACGCCGCCACGATCCGCCGCACGGTGGCGGCCAGCGGCGGCCACGCCACCCTGTTCCGCGGCGGCGATCGATCCGTCGGCGTGTTCCAGCCGCTGGCGCCCGCGGTCGCGCGCATCCACGAACGCCTGAAACAGGCCTTCGATCCGGCGCACATCTTCAATCCCGGACGGATGTACTGACATGCAAACCAATCTCGCCGATTTCATCAAGGACACCGCGGACGGCAAGGAAGCGGAGGCGATCCTGCGCGCCTGCGTGCACTGCGGCTTCTGCACCGCCACCTGTCCCACCTACCAGCTGCTGGGCGACGAGCTCGATGGCCCGCGCGGCCGCATCTACCTGATCAAGCAGGTGCTCGAAGGCGCCGAGCCCACCCGCAAGACCCAGCTCCACCTGGACCGCTGCCTCACCTGCCGCAATTGCGAGACCACCTGCCCGTCGGGCGTCAAGTACGGCCGCCTGGTGGACATCGGCCGCCGCGTGGTCGAGGAGCGCGTGCCGCGGCCCCTGAAAGACCGCGTCAAGCGCAGCACCCTGAAGGAATTCCTGCCGCGCACGGCGCTGTTCAAGCCAGCCTTCCGGGCCGGGCAGCTGGCGCGCCCGCTGCTGTCGAAGGCACTGCAGGACAAGCTGCAGCCGGCACGCAGCGCCGGCGCCTGGCCCGAATTTACGCAAACCCGCCCCCATGCGCGCAAGATGCTGGTGCTCGAAGGCTGCGTGCAGCCGGCGATGGCGCCCAACATCAACGCCGCCACCGCGCGCGTGCTGGATGCCTTCGGGGTGCAGCTGCTTGTCGCGCCGAAGGCCGGCTGCTGCGGCGCGGTGCGCTTCCACCTCAACGACCAGGCGGCCGGCCTGGACGACATGCGCCGCAACATCGACGCCTGGTGGCCCTACGTGGAAGGGGGCGAGATCGAAGCCATCGTCATGACCGCCTCCGGCTGCGGCGTCACGGTCAAGGAATACGGCCACCACCTGGCCCACGACGAGGCCTACGCGGCCAAGGCCGGGCGCATCGCTATGCTCACGCGCGACCTGTCCGAGATCCTGCCGGAGTTCGAGGAACAGCTGGCAGCCAAGCTCAAGGGAAAGATCACGAAGCGGGTCGCCTACCACCCGCCCTGCACCTTGCAGCATGGCCAGCAGATCCGCGGCAAGGTCGAGGGGGTGCTGCGCGCGGCCGGCGTCGACGTCCAGCTGTGCGCCGACAGCCACCTGTGCTGCGGCTCGGCGGGCACCTATTCGGTGCTGCACCCGGAGATCGCGCACGAGCTGCGCGACCGCAAGCTGGCCAACCTGGCGGCGACGCGGCCGGACGAAATCGTCTCGGCCAACATCGGCTGCATGACCCATCTGCAGTCGGGTACGCAGACGCCGGTCACGCACTGGATCGAATTGCTCGACCGCGCACTGGACCCGGGCGCGGCGTCATGAAGAATGGGCCTGCGCGCGGCAGGCCCATCCTTTACCGTCCGGTCAGAATGGCGCTGTCATCCTTCGCTATGGATGAGGTTTGAACTGCTGAGCTGTTTCATGGTCGAACACCGGTCTCCACCACCGGGAAACGAGCATGCGTGCGCCCCAGTTCAAGAAGTGGTTTGCCAGACTGCCGGCCCTGAACCTGCCGCAGCGCCTGCACACCCTGGCCGCCCTGCAACCGGCAGCCGGTTTGGCGCAGATGGCAGCGCTGATCGGCCAGCTCGGCGCAGCGCAGCGGCGCTGTCCCGCTTGCGCCTGCGAACGGTACCACCGGCACGGCCAAGCCAATGGCCTGCCACGCTACCGCTGCCGCGCATGCAGGCGCACCTATAACGACCTGAGCGGTACACCGCTGACACGCCTGCGGCGGAGAGACAAGTGGCTGGATTACCTGGGCACGGTCCTGGCTTCGACCTCGGTACGGTCAGCAGCCAGCCAGGTCGGCGTGCACCGCAACACGGCCTTTCGCTGGCGCCACCGCTTTCTCGAGCGCGCCAAGCATGACCGTCCGCAACTGCTCAATGGCATTGCCGAGGCCGACGAGATGTTCCTGCTGGAGTCGCAAAAAGGCGCGAAAAAGCTGGACCGCCCGGCGCGCAAGCGCGGCGGACGCGCCGGCCGGCGCGGGATCTCGCGCGAGCTCGACTGCATCCTGGTGGCGCGCGACCGTGGCGGGCAAACCATCGATGCCGTGGTCGGACGCGGCGCGCTCACGGCGGCGCACCTGGCGCGCCACCTGCTGCCCAGGCTCGATCGGCAAGTGCTCCTGGTCAGCGACGGGCATGCAGCGTACCGGGCCTTCGCCCGCCAGCACGGCATTGCGCACCAGGCGGTCGACCTTCGCGCCGGGGTACGGGTACGCCGGAGCACCGCCGGTGCGATCCACGTTCAAAATGTCAATGCCTACCACAGCCGCTTTCGCCAGTGGTTGAGCCGCTTTCGCGGCGTGGCCTCGCGCTACCTGCCCAATTACCTGGGCTGGCGCTGGGCGCTCGACGGCAACCGGATCACCTCTGCCGAACAATTGCTACGCATTGCAATCGGGGTCATCCATAGTCAACGATGACAGCGCCGTCAGAATTCTTCCCAACCGCCTGCGCTGGCGGCCACGCTGGGCTCCTTGCGTGCCGGCTTGGCAGGCGCCGCGACCTGCCGCACGACTGCCTGCGGTGCGGCGCTAGCCGGCGCCGGGCGCGGCCGGGGAGCCGCCGCTGCGGCCAGAGGCTGCAGGTCCGCGTCGCGGGCCGCGATGCGGAACACGCTCACCGCCTCGGCCAGCTGGTGGGCCTGTTCCTGCATCGCGGCCGCCGCCGCCGCCGCTTCTTCCACCAGCGCGGCGTTCTGCTGGGTCACCTGGTCCATCTGCGTGACCGCCTCGTTGATTTGCTCGATGCCGGCGGTCTGCTCGGCGCTGGCCGCGGTAATCTCGCCCATGATGTCGGTCACGCGGCGCACGCTCTCGACGATCTCGTGCATCGTCGAACCGGCTTCGCCCACCAGCTTGCTGCCCGCTTCCACGGCCTGGGTCGAGTCGCCGATGAGCGACTTGATTTCCTTGGCGGCGGCTGCCGAGCGCTGGGCCAGGTTACGCACCTCCGAGGCGACGACCGCGAAGCCGCGGCCCTGTTCGCCGGCGCGGGCCGCTTCCACGGCGGCGTTCAGTGCCAGGATATTGGTCTGGAAGGCGATCCCATCGATCACGCCAATGATGTCGACGATCTTGCCGGCCGACGCATTGATCTGGTCCATGGTCCCGACCACGTCGCCGATCACGTGGCCGCCGCGCTCGGCCACCCGGGAGGCGGCCACGGCCAGCGTATTCGCCTGGCGCGCATTGTCGGCGTTCTGCTTGACGGTCGAGGTCAACTCTTCCATGGAGGAAGCCGTCTCCTCCAGCGAGCTGGCCTGCTGCTCGGTGCGCGCCGACAGGTCGAGGTTGCCGGCGGCGACTTCGGCGGCTGCCGTGCCGATGGTGTCGGTGCCGCTGCGCACCGCGCTCACGGTATGCGCCAGGCTCTCGTTCATGCGCTTCAGGGCGTGCAGCAGCTGGCCGGTCTCGTCGCCGCGGTCGACCTCGATGCGGCTGGTCAGGTCGCCGGATGCCACCGTATTCGCCAGGGCCAGGGCGCGGCCCAGCGGTACCGTGATCGAGCGGGTGAGGTACCAGGCGATGGCCGCGGTCAGCGCCAGCACGACGCCGGTCAGCACGAGCACCATCGTGCGGGTCGAGGTTTCGGTGGCGCGGACCTCGGCGGCGGCCTGCTCCGCCAGTGCATGCTGGATGCTCATCTGTTCGCCGATGGCGGCTTTCAGCGTGAGCAGATAGGGCCGCAGTGTCTTGTTCAGGTAGTCGCGCGCGCCGGCCTCGTCGCCGCCGTTGACGCGCTGCAGGAATTCCGCCAACCCCTTGTCGTAAACGACATGGGCCGATTTCATGCGTTCGAGCACCGCCCGGGCCCGCGGCGCCGTCAGTTGGCGGCCGAGTTGATCGAGTTCCTGATGCAGCGTCTTGCGCGAGGCCGCGATGAGTTCATTCTGCTTGATGCGGTTGGCCGGATCGGCGTCAAGAAGGAGGTTGCGAATTGCAACGGCGATGTCGTTGACGCCGTCCAGGACGCCATTGGTGCTCTTGATGTTCGGAATACGGGCCTCGGCCAGTTCGGTGGCGCCGGCGCCGATGCGCGACAGCATGTGCAGGCCCATGACCTGGCTCAGGATAAGGAAGGCGAGGATGACGCCGAAGCCAAGCGTGAGGCGCGTGGCAATCTTGATGTCGGACAGTTTCATGTGTTTCCCGTCGATAGCGGTGTGGAATCAGCTGTCACAGCCGATGTCGAGCAGAAATAAAATTTCCGCATGGAAAATTATTTTACTATGATGTTAGTGATTTTGTGTATTTTCGTGAGAATTCCCCGGTGCATGTATGGCGTATCCGACAGACGGTCGGCAAGCCGAGGCACCGGTGCTCATCGTTACGGGGCGCTGGGCAGCCGGCTGCGCGCTTGACCGATGCCCTGCGGCGCTATACTGGCGCTTTCGTTCACCTGTGCCGTCCCATGCGATTTCGCCGACTTCCTCCCGCTGCCGTCCTGGCCTGCCTGGCCGCACCCACGGAGCGCGCGCGATGAGTTTCCTGTTCCAGCTCGTGCGCGAAGACGAGGGCATGCCGCCCGCCGTCGTGTTCGAGGATTCCACCACCCCCGGCCTGGTCCCGGTCTGGGAAGCGGTGGGCGTCTACGATGCGCTCTATAACAGCGACGGCAAGCGCGCGCGCGACGTCTCGCGCGCCATCGCCCATGGGCTGGACCGCGTCACCGAAGACCCGTCGCTGGCGCAGCTGATGCCGCCGGGCGTGTCGCAAACCGAGGCCATCCGCTTCCTCGACAACGTCAACCGCGGCTGTACCACGCACGGCGCGGCCTGGATTCAGACACGTTAAAAGTAATCGAGTTACGTCTTTTTGTCTTACCATGTGATGCTCAGCCTTGGGAATGGTAGTTTTCCTACGAAGGGCGCCACAACGACAAGGAGACTTCATGCGCATTCACCGCTTCGCCGCCGCCCTGGCCGCGTCCTGCCTGCTGGCCCTGCCGGCATGGGCCCAGGAGATCGTCGCCAGCGCCACTTCCCCCGGCAATGTGCTCAGCGTGGAAGTGCAGCTCGACGGCATGGGCAAGCTGGCCTACGGCGTCAAGCGCCGGGGCGCAGCCATCATCTCTCCCTCGCGCCTCGGCTTCCACCTAGCCAATGCGCCCAAGCTCGACGGCGGCTTCAGCCTGCGCCGGCAGGACGTGAGCGAGCATGACGGCACCTGGGAGCAGCCCTGGGGTGAACGCCGCTTCGTGCGCAACCATTACCGCGAGCTGCGCGTCGACCTCGAACAGAAGAAGCACGCCGGGCGCCGGCTCGCGCTGGTGTTCCGCATCTACGACGACGGCGTCGGCTTCCGTTACGAATTCCCGGACCAGCCGCAGCTGAAGGTCGCCGAGATCATCGACGAGCTGACCGAATTCACCGTGGCCCGCCCGGCCACCGCGTGGTGGATCCCGGCCGGCGAAAGCTCGGGGCTGGAAGAGGACATCCGCAAGGCGCCGCTCAGGGAGATCGGCGTCGCCAACACGCCGCTCACCCTGCGCCTCGACGACGGTACCCATATTGCCTTCCACGAGGCGGCGCTGGTCGACTACGCCAGCATGTGGCTGCGCAAGGTCGACGGCCAGAAGCTGCGCGCCATGCTGGCGCCGTCGCCCAGCGGCCCGGCGGTGGTTCGCCAAGGCGCCTTCGGCACGCCGTGGCGCACCATGCAGATCGCCAGCGACGCGGCCGGGCTGTACATGTCCGACCTGGTGCTCAACCTGAACGAACCGAACAAGCTCGGCGACGTGAGCTGGGTGAAGCCATCGAAGTTCGTCGGCGTCTGGTGGCAGATGCACCTGAACAGCGGTACCTGGAACGCGGGCCCGAAGCATGCGGCCACCACCGCCAACACGAAAAAGTACATCGACTTCGCCGCCCTGAACGGTTTCCGCGGGGTGCTGGTCGAAGGCTGGAACAGGGGCTGGGAGAGCGACTGGGGCCACGGCGGCGCCGACTTCAGCTTCACCCAGCCGTATCCGGACTTCGACCTGCCGGGCCTTGCCGCCTACGCCAGGTCGAAGGGTGTGCGCCTGATCGGCCACCACGAGACCGGCGCCAACATCGTCGCCTACGAGCGGCAGATGGATGCGGCCTACAGGCTGTATGCGAAGCTGGGCGTGGACAGCATCAAGTCGGGCTACGTGCACGAAGCGGGCAGTGCGCTGCTGCCCGGGCGCGACGGCAAGCCGCGCTACGGCCACTACGATTCGCAGGAAGGCGTGAACCACTTCGTGAAGGCGGTGACCGAGGCCGCGAAGTACCGGCTCTCGATCGACACCCACGAGCCGGTAAAGGACACCGGCCTGCGCCGCACCTATCCGAACTGGCTGACGCGCGAAGGCGCGCGCGGCGTCGAGTACAACGCCTGGGGCAATCCGCCCAATGGCGCAGACCACGAAGCCAAGCTGGTGTTCACGCGCATGCTGAGCGGCCCGATGGACTACACCCCGGGCGTCCTGAGCCTGGTGGGCGCGGACGGCAAGGCGTTCAATTCGACCCAGGCCAAGCAGCTGGCCAACTTCGTCGTGATCTATTCGCCGATCCAGATGGCGGCCGACCTGCCGGAGAACTACGCAAAGTACCCGGCCGCCTTCAAGTTCATCCGCGACGTGCCGACCGACTGGCAGGAAACCCGCGTGCTGAACGGCGAAGTGGGGCAGTACGCCACCATCGCCCGCAAGGACCGCGGCAGCGAGGACTGGTACGTGGGCGCGGTCACCGACGGCGAAGCGCGCACGCTGCCGCTGCCGCTCGATTTCCTCGACCGGGGCAAGCGCTACAGCGCCGAGATCTACCGCGACGGAGACGCGGCCGACTACCGCAGCGAGCGGCGTTTCGACCTCGTCACCGAAACGCAAACCGTCACGGCGGCCGACACCCTGCAGCTGCGCCTGGCGCCGGGCGGCGGGCAGGCGATCCGGCTGGCGCCGCAGCCGTAAGGCTTATTGCGCCAGCAGCTTCTCGATGTCGCCGGCGATCTCGTTCGGCGCCGTCTGCGGCGCGTAGCGCTTGAGCACCTCGCCGTCGCGCCCGACCAGGAACTTGGTGAAGTTCCACTTGATGCCCTCGGTGCCGAGCACGCCGGGCCTCTCGCCCTTCAGGTGCCTGAACAGCGGATGCGCGCCGTCGCCGTTGACGTCGACCTTGGCGAACATCGGGAAGCTCACGCCATAGTTCTTCTCGCAGAAGGCGCCGATCTCGGCTTCGGTGCCCGGTTCCTGCTTGCCGAACTGGTTGCAGGGGAAACCCATCACCACCAGCCCGCGTTCGCCGTACTGGCGCTGCAGCTCTTCCAGTCCCTTGTACTGCGGCGTGAAGCCGCAGGCGCTGGCAGTGTTCACGATCAGGAGCACCTTGCCGCGGTAGCGCGCCAGGTCGACCGGCTGGCCGTCGAGCGCGGTCGCGCTGAAATCGAATACGTTCATGTTCTTGTCCTCGTTTGGCAAACCAAAAGTGTATGTCATGCGCGCGCAACACGTATGCATGCGCCAATCGCTCAAGCGGATGCTTGTTATCTTTTGTTACAAACATAAAGAAGTTAGCATGCGACAATCGCGCTCGCCCAATATTGTCGAGCCCGCCTTCATGCCTACCCATCACCTCGCATTGTATTCCCGCCACCCACGCCTTTCCCTGATCGCGCACCTCGTCGCCGGCAGCCTGCTCGTTCCGTTCGCGGCGCACGCGCAGCAAGCCCCGGCCACGCCGGCACAGCCGAAGCAGGACACCGCGAAGCCCGCAGCGGCGACGCCGGCGCCCACAGTGCAGGGACAGGCGGCCCAGACGCCGGCCGTCGAGTCCACCGTGACCGTCACCGCGACCCGCACCCAGAACCGCATCGACCGCCAGTCCTACGACGTCAAGGCCGACCCGGCCACCTCGAACGACACGGTGGCCGACACCCTGAACAAGGTGCCGTCTGTCGCGGTCGACGGCGAGGGTAACATCACCCTGCGCGGGCGCAACGTGCAGATCCTGGTGGACGGCAAGCCGTCGGCGATGATGCAGGGCGAGAACCGCGCCGCCGCGATCAATGCGTTGCCGGCCGCCGACCTGGATTCGGTCGAGGTCATCAACAACCCGGGCGCACAGTTCGGCAACGAAGGCGGCGGCGGCCCGGTCATCAACCTGGTGATGCGGCGCGAACGCAGCCCGGGCGGCTTCGCCGTCCTGAACGCCAATCTCGGCACCGAAGGGCGCTTCAACACCTCCGGTTTCGGCAGCTTCACGAGCGGGCGCTATTCCGTGCAGGGCGCGCTGTTCCACCGCCAGGACAAGCGCGAGAACAGCGGAGAGAACCGGCGCGAGCGCATCGATCCGGTCACCGGCGCGATCGCGCCCAGCAGCCAGCAGACCGAGGGCGTCAACCGCACCGAAGCGACCGGCTTCAACGGCGGCGGCACCTACAACCTCGGCGACCGGGACGTGATCGGCGCCACCCTGAACTATTCGGAGATCGACAACGAGGGCGAGTCTTCGCAGCGCTACCGCAGCAGCACCGCGGCCGGCAGCGTCGACAACGAATACCTGCGCCGCGGCCTGAGCGAATCGAAGAACCGCAACTACGGCCTGGGCGCGCGCCTCGACCACAAGGGCGACGCGCCGGGCGAGACCTTCAAGATGGACCTGCGCCTGTCCGCCGCCGACGGCGACAGCGGCTCGCGCTCCTCGAATGCCTACACGGTGCGTCCGCCCAGCGCCGGCACGACCGACAGCCGCCAGGCCTACCTGACCGACACCCGCATCGCCGACTTCACCGGCGACTACGAGCTGCCGGGCGAGTCCGGCGTGATGCGGCTCGGCTACAAGCTGGCGCGCAACAGCAGCAGCTTCGACAACGCCTACTTCGACATCAACGGCGCAAGCGGCGCCGAGAGCATCAACCGCAACCGCACCAACCGCTTCGAGCTGGACGACACCACCTATGCGCTGTACGGCAGCTACCAGTGGCGCGTCAACGAGAAGTGGGGCGTGCAGGGCGGCCTGCGCGCCGAGTACGCCGACCTCGACATGAACCAGGTCACCACCGGCCAGCGCGCCCGCAACCACTACTTCGACGCGATCCCGAGCGCCTTCGTGACCTACGGCCTGTCGGACGACACCACGCTGCGCTTCAGCTACGCGCACCGCATCCGCCGTCCGGGCCAGGGCGAGCTGAACCCCTTCGTGGTCTACCGGGACGAACTGAACGTCTCGTCGGGCAACCCGAACCTGCAGCCGACCAAGACCGATTCGCTGGAGCTGGGCCTCGAGACCAAGCTGGGCAAGGTCGACACCAACGTGCGCCTGTATGCGCGCCAGGATTCCGACCTGATTTCCGAGCGCCGCTTCCTGCTCGCCAACGACGTGCTCCTGACCACCCGCGAAAACGCCGGCAGCGCCCGTTCCGGCGGCATCGAGTTCAACTTCAGCGGCCGCGCCACCCAGAAGCTGATGATCAACGTGAACGGCAACGTCGGATATTCGGAGCAGGACGTGCTGGGCAGCGTGAATGCCGACAAGCGCAGCGCCACCTCGATCAGCGGCCGTGCGCGTATCGCCTACCAGATGGACCAGGTCAACAGCTTCTCGCTGAACCTGAATGCGCAGGGCAAGACCCTGTTCGGCGAAGGCTACCGCCAGCCGGTGCGCACGGCCGACTTCAACTACCGCCGCATGCTCACGCCAGCCCTGAGCCTGGTCGTGAACGTCAACGACCTGTTCGATTCGCAGAAGACCGAGACCTTCACCGAAACCGACCGCCTGCGCGAATACAGCATCCGCCGCGGTAGCGGCCGCATGGCCTACGTCGGCCTGTCCTACCGCTTCGGCAGCTTCGGCGGCGCCGGCGGCCAGCGCCGTCCGATGTTCATGGGCCCGGGCGGCCATGGCGGCCCTGGCGGTCCGGGCGCGGGCGCCGGCCCGGTGTTCGTCGGCCCCGGCCGCTAGAGCGCCGCTTCAAACAGGGGTGCGGTGGCGGGCCCGGGCGTGTATGCTGTCCGGCCCAGCCACCGCAGCCTTGCCCATGTCCCGCAACACCGTCACCTTCAGCGGCGAAACCCTCGACCGCGACCGCATCGAAT
Organism: Massilia sp. X63; assembly: GCF_041023745.1. NCBI lineage: Bacteria > Pseudomonadati > Pseudomonadota > Betaproteobacteria > Burkholderiales > Oxalobacteraceae > Massilia > Massilia sp. X63. The sequence goes on along the minus strand of NZ_JBFTEF010000005.1, from coordinate 268,066 downwards.
CCGTACTTGCTTCCAGCAGCCTGCTGGTGTTCGAGGCCTGCGACCTGTCCAGCCTCGACCTGTCGCGCCTGGACCTGCAGGATAGCGTGTTCCGCGCCTGCACCCTGGCGGAGACCTCGTTCTACGCGGCCAGGCTGGCGCGCACCCGCTGGCAGCGCTGCCGCGCCGGGCACGCCGACTTCGAATCGGCCGACCTGGTCGACGCGCTGTTCGAATCTTCCGACCTGAATAACAGCAGCTGGCGCCGCGCGCGCCTGGCCTCGGCCACTTTTCGCAGTTGCAAGCTGACCGGCGCGCAGTTCGAGGAGACCAGCCACCTGGCGCTGAGCTTCGAAGACACGCTGCTGGTCGGCGCGGATGTGCGCCGCATGTCCTTCCGCAAGGCGCTATTGAAAGGGCTGGATTTCGCCGATGCCGACCTGTCGGGCTGCGATTTCCGCGAGGCGGTATTCGAAGGCGGCAGCCTGCGCGACGCACACATCAGGGATACCCGTTTCGAGGGCGCGGACCTGCGCGAGGCCGATATCGCCGGCCTGAAGCTGGCGCATGCGAACCAGTTCGCGGGCGCGACCATCTCGGTGCGCCAGGCGGCCGAGATGGTGCGGGAGATGGGGCTGAACGTGGCCTGAAGGCCTGGCTCAGTTCTGCTGGAAGCTCGGCTGGAAGGGCACCGCCGGCGGCGTGCACTGCTCGACCGGTTGCGGCTTGCTGGCGTCGTTCTTGCGGATGTAGCACTCGTCGAAGACGGAGCAGTAGCAGGCCGAGAAATCCATGTCGTCCATGGACCGGTGCAGGGCGTCGAACAGGGGATTCGGCGTGGCCGGTTCACTCCACGACATCATGACCAGCGAGCCTCCCGGGCGCACCAGCGAATTCTGCACATTGCCGCGCGCGTGGAAGCCGTTGCCCTTGCCCTCGGCGGTCGAACAGCAGGCGCCGATCAGCTCCTTCAGGTTGTGCACCGGTTTTCCCTTGTAGGTGAATTCCACCCATTCGATACGGGCCGGGCCGATCCCGCCGTTGAGGAACTCGTACTCGATCTTGCGCCTTAGCTCGGACTGGGCGCCGTCCTTCGGGATGATATGGGTGGAGCGGCCCAGGTCGAGATAGGGATAGCTGTTCGCGGCAACCAGCTTTTCCATCGAGTGCGCCGAGTGCAGGCCGAGCCAGAGCGACACCAGCGACACGATGCCGGCGGCCACCCCGAGCGAGATGTCGAGCCAGCGCAGGCCGGTGCCGTGAGGGTGGTGATGGTGATGACTTTCGTGTTCCAAGCGTTGCTTCCGGCTCTTGCCAAAACTTAAATTCTAGCAATTCAGGCCAGGCAGCAACACTGGCAGAGAAAAAGAATGCGGCAGGCATAGCGGCCGCAGCCGCATTCCTCAGAAGGTTGCCCAGTCCTCTTCACGCACGGCCGCGGCGCGGGGAGCCGGACGTGCGGGGGGGCGGGCCGAGGTCGTGGCGGGGGCCGCCAGGCGCGAGGCCGGGCCGCTGCGCACGGCAGGCGCAGCGGCCGCTGGCGACTGGGCCTGCGCGTCCAGCTTGAACACCGACACCAGCTCGGCCAGCTTGCCCGCCTGGCCCTGCAGCGATTCGGCTGCCGCAGCCGCTTCCTCGACCAGCGAGGCGTTCTGCTGGGTCACCTGGTCCATCTGGCTGATGGCCATGTTGATCTGCTCGATGCCCGAGGTCTGCTCCTGGCTGGCCGAGCTGATTGCTCCCATGATGTCCGTGACGCGGCGTACGCTGTCGACGATCTCGTCCATCGTGGCGCCGGCCTGGTCGACCAAGCGGGCGCCGGCATCGACCTTGCCGACCGAATCGTCGATCAGCAGCTTGATCTCCTTGGCCGCGGCAGCGGAACGCTGGGCCAGGGTGCGCACTTCCGAGGCCACCACCGCGAAACCGCGGCCCTGTTCCCCGGCACGCGCCGCTTCCACGGCGGCATTCAGCGCCAGGATATTGGTCTGGAATGCGATGCCGTCGATGACGCCGATGATGTCGACGATCTTCCTCGACGAATCGTTGATCGAGGCCATGGTATCGACCACTTGCGCTACCACGGCGCCGCCGCGTCCGGCCACTTCCGAGGCCGACGTCGCCAGGCCGTTGGCCTGGCGCGCATTGTCGGCGTTCTGCTGGACGGTCGAGGTCAGTTCTTCCATCGAGGAGGCGGTTTCTTCCAGCGAGCTGGCCTGTTCCTCGGTGCGCGCGGACAGGTCGAGGTTGCCGCTGGCGATCTGGCGCGAGGCCGAGGCGATGGCGTCGGTGCCGCTGCGGACTTCGCCGACGATCTGCGCCAGGCTGTCGCGCATGGTTTTCATGGCGAACAGCAGGCTCGAGCGGTCGCCGCGGCGCAGCACGACATCCACGCTGAGGTCGCCCGCGGCGATGCGGACGGCGATGTCGCTGGCATAGGCCGGCTCGCCGCCCAGCTGGCGCGTCAGGCTGCGGGTGATCAGCACGCCGATGCCGATGCCGGCTGCGGCGCTGCCCAGCACCAGCATCAGCATCATCGCGCGGCTCGATTCGTACAGACTGGCGGCGTCCTTGGCCGCCTCTTCGGCGTTGCGTTCCTTGATGCGGGTGAGCTTGTCCATGTGGCCGTCGACTTGATTGGCCTTGGGCGCGACGGTGAGCAGCAGGTAATCGACGGCGGTGCGCTGCTGCTGCAGGCCGTCGGCCAGGGCGCGGCGGGTGGTTTCTTCCACGAGCGCCTCATACGCACGCATGTCGCGGTCCAGTTCCGCGAAGCTGCGCTTGCCCTGTTCCGAGAAGAACAGCTGGCGCGCCTTGTCGAGATTGGCGTGCAGTTCGGTGCGCGCCGCCGCGATGCTGGCAACGGCGGCGTCGCGGTCCTTTTCGTCGGAGGCCAGCAGCACGTTGCGCAGGGCGCGGCCGATGTAGACCAGCTTGATGTTGGCTTCCTTGACGTAGGAGACGCCGAGCAGCTCGCGCTGGTAGAGCCTGTCGGCGCGGTCGTTCATGCGCGACATGTTGAAGATGCCGAGGCCGGCGACGGCCGCGCCCAGCAAAATAAGGAGGAGGAAGCCGGCGATCAGGCGGGTGCCGACTTTCATGTGCTTGAACCTGGAGATTCCGTATGGTTGAGGGTTATGCCGCGAGGCGGGTGACAGGACCGGGTCCACGGATTTACTGCACTTTCGAGATTTCGACGCCGTAGTGTTCTTGGCCGGGCCGGAAGGCAAGGGCTTCGATCAGCTTGTTTTCTTTATGTATGCATGGTTTCGCAATAAAAACGACACATGTTGTGAGAAATGACATTTAAATTTTTTCTTGGAATTATTATGCGAGCGGATTATCGTTTGAATTCATCATTTTTTCTGTAGGACAACTCCAATTTTTGATGATTTCGTCGTTCGCCAGGCAGGGCAGTCGCACGGATGCAACATAGAAAGGAAAAGGGGACGACAGCAGTCGTCCCCTTTCGGTCAGGCATGGGCGGGTGGGGCTCAGACGATCCCGAGGTGGTCCATCCCGGTCGAGAAGTCGCGGTTCTTCGCGTGCTTGCTGTTGAGCTTGATGTTCAGGCGCAGGTCGTTCACCGAATCGGCGTTGCGCAAGGCGTCTTCATACGAGATCTTGTCCGCCTCGTACAGGTCGAACAGGGCCTGGTCGAAGGTCTGCATGCCCAGCTCGCGCGACTTCTTCATGATCTCCTTGATCTCGTGGACGTCGCCCTTGAAGATCAGGTCCGAGATCAAGGGGGAGTTCAGCAGGATCTCCATCGCCACCACGCGGCCCTTGGCTTCCTTCTTCGGGATCAGGCGCTGCGAGACCAGGCCCTTCATGTTGAGCGACAGGTCCATCAACAGCTGCTGGCGGCGCTCTTCGGGGAAGAAGTTGATGATGCGGTCGAGCGCCTGGTTGGCGCTATTGGCGTGCAGGGTGGCCAGGCACAGGTGGCCGGTCTCGGCGAAGGCGATCGCGTGCTCCATGGTCTCGCGGTCGCGGATCTCGCCGATCTGGATCACGTCCGGCGCCTGGCGCAGCGAGTTTTTCAGCGCCGCCTCGAAGCTGTCGGTATCCACGCCCACTTCGCGCTGGGTGATCACGCAGTTCTTGTGCGGATGGACGAATTCCACCGGGTCTTCGATGGTGATGATGTGGCCGTAGCTGTTTTCGTTGCGGTAGCCGACCATCGCCGCCAGCGTGGTCGATTTACCCGAGCCGGTGGCGCCCACCATGATGACCAGGCCGCGCTTGGTCATGATCACGTCCTTCAGCACCTCCGGCAGCTCGAGGTCCTCGAAACGCGGGATCGTGGTCGTGATCACGCGCAGCACCATGCCCACGCAGCCCATCTGCATGAAGGCCGAGACGCGGAAGCGTCCCAGGTCGCCCGGGCTGATCGCGAAGTTCGATTCCCTGGTCAGCTCGAAACCGGCGGCCTGCTTGTCGTTCATGATGGCGCGCGCCAGGTCGGCCGTGTGGTTGCCGGTGAGCGGCTGGCTCGACACCGGCGTCATCTTGCCGTCGATCTTGATCGCCGGCGGGAAGCCGGCCGTGATGAACAGGTCCGACCCGCCCTTGCTGACCATCAGGCGCAGCAGGTCGAACATGAATTTGGATGCCTGGTCGCGTTCCATCGCTGCTCCTTAGCCGGGGAAATTCTCGGGGATCTTGGCGGCGGCGCGGGCGGCGGCGCTGGAGATCACGTTGCGGCGCACCAGGTCCGTGAGGTTCTGGTCGAGCGTCTGCATGCCGACGCTGCTGCCGGTCTGGATGCTCGAATACATCTGGGCGATCTTCGCTTCGCGGATCAGGTTGCGGATCGCCGGGGTGCCGATCATGATCTCGTGCGCCGCCACGCGGCCCGAGCCGTCCTTGGTCTTGAGCAGGGTCTGCGAGATGACCGCCTGCAGCGACTCCGACAGCATCGCGCGCACCATCTCCTTTTCTTCGGCCGGGAACACGTCGACGATACGGTCGATGGTCTTGGCGGCCGAGGAGGTGTGCAGGGTGCCGAACACCAGGTGGCCGGTCTCCGCCGCCGACAGCGCCAGGCGAATCGTCTCCAGGTCGCGCAGTTCGCCGACCAGGATGCAGTCCGGGTCTTCGCGCAGGGCCGAGCGCAGCGCGTTGTTGAAGGACAGGGTGTGCGGACCGACTTCGCGCTGGTTGATCAGGCACTTCTTGGAATCGTGCACGAACTCGATCGGGTCCTCGATGGTGAGGATGTGGCCGTACTCGTTTTCGTTGAGGTGGTTGACCATCGCCGCCAGCGTGGTCGACTTGCCCGAGCCGGTGGGGCCGGTCACCAGCACCAGGCCGCGCGGACGCAGCGCCAGCTCGGCGAAGATCTTCGGCGCGTTCAGTTCTTCCAGCGACAGGATCTTGGACGGAATGGTACGCAGCACCGCCGAGGCGCCGCGTTCCTGGTTGAAGGCATTCACGCGGAAGCGCGCCAGGCCGGGAATCGCGAACGAGAAGTCGCACTCCAGCACCTCCTCGTACTGCTTGCGCTGGCCGTCGTTCATGATGTCATAGATCATGCCGTGCACGTCCTTGTGCTCCAGCGGCGGCAGGTTGATGCGGCGCACGTCGCCATGCACGCGGATCATCGGCGGCAGGCCGGCCGAGAGGTGCAGGTCCGAGGCCTTGTTCTTGACCGAGAAGGCGAGCAGTTCTGAAATGTCCATTTATAATCCTGTGGTGGGGGCCTCGCACACCTGCTGCGCGTCGAATTTTCGTCCTGCGATGCTCACCGTACCGGATGTACGGCTGCGCTTCTCAGACGAAACTTCTTCCGCTCGCGACGGTTTGCGAGGCCCCTTTGCGCCGCGTTAAGTCGAAAAATATTTCCTGTAGAAAATCATTATGTCCACAATCGCTGGGAACTTGCAAGCTGTCGAAGCGACAATCCAGGCTGCCTGTAGCTCTGCCGGAAGGGACCGGAAAGAAGTGCAATTGCTGGCCGTTTCCAAGACCTTTCCTGCGGAAGCGGTGGTCGAAGCGATGGCTGCCGGGCAGCGCGCCTTCGGCGAGAACTACCTGCAGGAAGCCGTCGACAAGATGGCGGAAGTGGCGCGCCTGCAACCAGGTGTCCCGCTAAGCTGGCATTTCATCGGCCCGATCCAGAGCAACAAGACGCGCCCGATCGCCGCCAGTTTCGACTGGGTCCACACGGTCGAGCGCCTGAAGATCGCGCAGCGCCTGTCGGAGCAGCGTCCGCCCGAGCGCGGTCCGCTCGACATCTGCCTGCAGGTCAACATCAGCGGCGAAGCCAGCAAGAGCGGGGCTGCCGAGGCCGAACTGCCGGAACTGGCGCGCCAGGTGGCCGCCTTGCCGAACCTGCGCCTGCGCGGGCTGATGGCGATTCCCGAGGCGAGCAACGACCCGGCGCAGCAGCGCGTCGCCTTTGCCCGCCTGCGCCGCCTGTTCGAGGACCTGAAGGCCGGCGGCCTGGCGCTCGACACCCTGTCGATGGGCATGTCGGGCGACCTCGCCGCGGCGGTCGCGGAAGGCGCCACCATCGTCCGCATCGGCAGCGCCATCTTCGGCGCCCGCCATTACGAGCAATAAAGGAAGAATATGAAGATCGCATTCATCGGCGGCGGCAACATGGCCACGGCCCTGATCGCCGGCCTGGCCGGCCAAGCCGGGCGACAGGCCGGCGGCGCCCATTTGCACGTGGTGGACCCGAACACCGAGGCCCTGGAGCGCCTGGCCGGCCAGTACGGCGTGAGCACGGCGGCGAACATCGACGTGCAGGTGGGGGCGGCCGACGTGGTCGTGCTGGCGGTGAAGCCGCAGCAGATGCGCGAGGTCGCCGCAAGCCTGGCGCCGCTGCTGGGCGCCCAGGCATTGGTGCTGTCGATCGCGGCCGGCATCCGTATCGACGCGTTGAGCCGCTGGCTGGGCGGCTACACGCGCATCGTGCGCGCCATGCCGAACACGCCGGCCCTGATCGCGATGGGCATCACCGGCATGGTGGCGCACGGCGAGGTGGACGAGGCCGGGCGCCAGGCCGCCGACAAGGTAATGCGCGCGGTCGGCCAGACCGTCTGGCTGCAGGACGAGCGCCTGATCGACCCGGTCACGGCGGTGTCGGGCAGCGGCCCGGCCTACGTCTTCTACTTCCTGGAGGCGATGCAGCAGGCGGCGCTGGAGATGGGGCTGGATGCGGAGCAGGGCCGGCAACTGGCCCAGGCCACGTTTACCGGCGCGGCCCAGCTGGCGGCGCAATCGGGCGATCCGGTGGAAGTGCTGCGCCAGCGCGTGACCTCGAAAGGAGGCACCACGCATGCTGCGATCGCCAGCATGGAGGCGGCCGGCGTGAAGGAAGCGATCGTGGCGGCCATGAAGGCGGCCGCCGCGCGCGGCCGCGAGCTCGGGGACGAGCTGGGCAAGGACTGACGCTGCCGGGCAGGCGTCGTTACAATCGGCGAGATTATCGCGCAGCCGCTCTCCTATACTCGGAGGTTTCGACAGGAGAGCACATGAAACGATGGACTGCCCCGGCCTTCGCCCTGGGCCTGTACCTGCTGGCCCCGCAGGCCGCGCTTGCCCGCGATGCCCTTACCGGCCACGCCGCACACAAGAAAGAGATCGAGCAGCAGATCGGGCGCGTGGTCGAGACCTTCCGCAGCGCGATCATCGACAAGGACAAGGACGCCTTCCTCAAGCTGTTCCTGAAGGAGGACATCACCTGGTCCGGCGTCACGACGGACAAGAGCATCGACATGCTCTACGCCAACCGGCCGAAACCCGACATGCGCCGTCCGCCGAAGGTCTTCAACAGCAATCCGCGCGCATTCATCGAATCGATCGTCAGCGAAAAGGAGCGCAGCGAGGAAACCTTCGCGAACCTGCGGATCGACAGCGACGGCGAGGTCGCCCAGGTGTGGTTCGACTACAGCTTCCTGTTCGATGGCCGCAAGCAGAACTGGGGCAAGGAGAGCTGGCAGATGGTGCGGACCGAAGCCGGCTGGAAGATCGCGGCCGTGGTCTGGTCGCAGGAACTGAGCCCGCCCGAGCCCATCGCGCCTCCGAAGGCGGGCCCGGCCAGGTAGGAAAGAAGAAGGGCCGGCCGCGAGGCCGGCCCACGGCGCTGGGCGCCGGTGCATCAGTGGACTTCGAAGCCCTTCCAGCGCAGCACCGGCAGCAGCTTCTGGGCGAACTTGTAGGCCGAGACGGCCGCCGTGACGCCGCCGACCGCCCACTTGGGCTTGGTGAGGAACAGCCCGGCCGCCACGCCGGCCACGACCAGCGCGGTCTTCTTGTGCCGCGCCGCATAGGCCGGGATCAGGCCCAGCGTCTGCGGCGAAGAGAGCATCGCGAGTTCGTGCGCCACCAGTGCGCGCTGGTCGGCGCACCTGGCCACCAGCGCCTCGCGGCGCGCGGCCAGCGCCGCCGATTTAGACGCCGTCAAGATCGTCTCCCTTGAGTGCCGCCGCATCCTTGCGCAGTTCCGCCAGGGTGGCCGGCAGCAGCGGCGCACGCGTGGCCAGTCCGGCGCGCAGCTTCAGCGCGGCGAACACGGTGCCCAGGATGAACAGGACGGCCATGCCGCCGACCGCCGCCAGGCGGTGGGTATCCCAGAACAGCACCAGCACGAACAGGATGACCAGGGCCAGCGCGAACAGCCCCAGCACCGCCGCCGCCAGCCCCCAGGCCAGGTAGCCGAGCAGGAGCCGGCTGCTTTCCTGCAGCTCGATGGCGGCCAGCTCGAGGCGCGTGCGCGCCAGGTCGAGCACGTTGGCCGCGATCCTTCTCACTGCCGCCGTGATGCTCATGCTTAGCGGCGGGCGATCAGCATGCCGATCACGACGCCGACGGCGGCGCCCAGGCCCACCGACTTCCATGGGTTCTCGTGCACGTACTCATCGGTGACGCGGGCCGCTTCCTTGGTCTTCTCGACCACGGTATGCTGGTACTCGCCCAGGCTTTCCTTGGCCGCCGACAGGGTCTGTTCGAACTTGGCCTTGGCCGCCTTCAGCTCGTCGCCGGTCAGCTGGCCGCCGTTGCGCAGCCAGGATTCCGCGTCCTGGATGACGGTCTTCAGGTCGGACATCAGTTGGTCGCGGGTGCCGGTTTGGGTAGGGATCTTTTCCATCATGGTAGGCCTCGTCTAAGTAAGGGTGAATGCTTTTTGTGCAATATTACCTGAATGCATAGTCTAGCGCGACACCAATGAACAGTGCGGCGCCAAGCCAATTGTTGTGACGGAAGGCCTTGAAGCAGGCCATGCGTTCGCGGTGGCGGATCAGGGTGTAGTGATAGAGCGCCATCGCGGCCGCCACCGCCACGCCGCCCACGAACCACCAGCGCAGGCCGAGGTACCAGCCGCACACCAGGTCGATGGCCAGCGCCGCGCCGTAGCAGAGCATGATGGCGGCCACGTCGAAGCGGCCGAAGGTGATGGCCGAGGTGCGGATGCCGATCTTGAGGTCGTCGTCGCGGTCGACCATGGCGTATTCGGTGTCGTAGGCGACCGCCCAGAACACGTTCGCCACCAGCAGCCACCAGGCCACCGCCGGCACCGTGTCCTGCACGGCGGCGAAGGCCATCGGGATGCCGAAGCCGAAAGCGATGCCGAGGTAGGCCTGCGGAATCGCGAAGAAGCGCTTGAAGTAGGGGTAGGTGCCGGCCACGACCAGGGCCAGCACCGACAGCTGCTTGGTCAGCGCATTCAGCGGCAGGATCAGGAGGAAGGCGACCAGCGCCAGCACCGCCGCCACCATCACCGCTTCCCAGCCGCGGATTTTACCGGCGGTAAGCGGACGGTCGACGGTGCGCTTGACGTGCTTGTCGAAGTCGCGGTCGGCGTAGTCGTTGATGGCGCAACCGCTAGATCGCATCAGCGCCGTTCCCAGTACGAAGATGAGGAGCACCCCCATGTCCGGCACGCCGCCGGAGGCCATCCACAGAGCCCACAGGGTCGGCCACAGCAGCAGGAGAATCCCGATCGGCTTGTCGGCACGGACCAGGCGGAAATAGAGCGCCAGCTTGTTCATGAATCGTGGAGTCTTGTTGCGCAAGAACTGTTGAGCAGAAGACAGGGATTCTAGCCCCTTTTGGCACAACGGGCAGAACCGGCAGAACGGGCGGAGGCGGCCGCAGGCGGTACAATCGACCCGGTTCCGACAAGCTCTTCTTACATCATGCACATCTGGGTCGATGCCGACGCCTGTCCTGCCGTCATCAAGAACATCCTCTTTCGCGTGGCCGAGCGCCTGCAGCTCGAGCTCACCCTGGTGGCAAACCAGCTGATCAAGGTACCGGGCTCGCGCGTCATCCGCGCCTTGCAGGTGCCGGCCGGCCCGGATGCCGCCGACGCCGAGATCGTCGCGCGGGTGAACCCCGGCGACATCGTCGTCACCGCCGACATTCCGCTGGCGGCGCAGGTGCTGGACAAGGGAGGCTTGCTGCTCAACCCGCGCGGCGAGTGGTACACCAGGGACACCATCGCCCAGCAGCTGACGATGCGTGCTTTCATGGAAGAGTTGCGGGGGAGCGGGGTGGACACCGGCGGGCCGGCCGCCTTCAGCCAGGCGGACCGCCAGAACTTCGCCAATGCCCTCGATCGCCAGCTGGCGCGCCTGCGTGCCGGCGGCTGAGTCCGGGGGCATCCCGGCGGTCGCGTTCGCAAAACTTTACAGTTCTTGTAAGAACTAAAGGGCTGCCCTTGGCCTGTCCGGGGGCGGTACAGGCAAGCGCAGCCCAGCGGCGGCCGCTTACTTCGAAGAAGGACGGCGACGCGCCACGGCGAAGCCGGCCATGCCCAGCCCCATCAGGGCCAGGATGCCCGGCTCAGGCACTTCGCCGCCACCTGGAGGCACGATGCGGCCTGTGCGTTGCACGATGGTGTAGTGCGACACGTCGTGCGAGGTGGACTGTCCCGGCAAATCGAAAGGCGGATCGGTGAAGGGCGTGGACCACACACCGTTGCTGAACAGTTCGTTGAACAGGAAGCCGGTCAGGTTGGTTCCTCTGCCGTCCTTGAACACGATCATGTAGTCGAAGGCGGCGAAATTCGCGCCGGCAATCGTCCAGGTGCCCGACGGGCCGCCGGGACCGACCTGGAGGTTGCTCCCGTTCAGTTGCCACGTGTTGGTGCCGAAGAAGCCCGCCGTGTTGATGTTGGCGACCGAGGCCACGTTGTTGTTGTCGGCCGGCGTGACATACTGGCAAGCGCTGGCTGCGGTCAGCGTTCCGCCGCTGTTTTCCACTTTCGCGGTCGGGTTGGTGGTAAACGACGTGGGACAGCTGACCAGCGCCGCATGGGCGGCCTGGGCGCCGGCGAGCGTGGAAACGAAGAGGACTGCCTTGACCAATTTTCTGGTAATCATGATTACTCCCTCGTGGATGAATCCTCGTTATTAAGGACGGCCTAGCAAGCATAGCCATGCAAGGCGCATGCCACCTGGGTAAGTAACTGATTGTTAAATGTATTTACTTAGGCTCAGGAGTTAACTGTAAGATTTTTCGACGAAATCGACGATGATCCTTAGTTTCCGACCGCCATTTATTTTCCCTGGGTAGATTTTTTAATGAAATCGCCAGTGCGTCACGCCGGTGCGCGCAAGCCCGCTCCGGCAGGGAAGTGATCTTTTTTTTACAAATGGTAAAAATACCGCAGGAGCTACCCCGCGGCGGGCCTCAGGCCGCTGCTTCGAGCGCCACCATGTCGATACCCGGCAGCTTGCATTCGCCGACCGCCTGCGCCACCGCGTCGATCGCGGCGCGCCGCGTGAAGCTCTTGCGCCACACGATCACGACCCGGCGCGAAGGCGCGGGAGGGGAGAAGGGGACATAGGTCAGCAGCCCGTTGGGGTCGTTCATGTCGGCCACCGAGGCGCGCGGCAGCACGGTCAGGCCGATGCCGCTGGCCACCATGTGGCGGATGGTCTCCAGCGAGGAACCTTCGAAGGTGCGCTGCATGCCGTTGCCAGGAGAGGAATAGCGCGCCATTTCCGGGCACACTTCCAGCACCTGGTCGCGGAAGCAGTGGCCCGCGCCCAGCAGCAGCATGGTTTCCAGCTTCAGGTCGTCGGCCGGGATTTCCTTGCGGCCGGCCCAGGGATGCGAGCGCGGCATCGCGACCACGAAGGGTTCGTCGTACAGGGTCTGGATCGACATGCCGTGTTCCGGCAGCGGCAGCGCCACGATGGCGGCGTCGAGCTCGCCCTGGCGCAGCAGTTCGAGCAGCTTGTGGGTGTAGTTCTCCTGCAGCACCAGCGGCATCTGGGGCACGGTGTCGATCAGGCGCTTCACCAGCGGCGGCAGCAGATACGGACCAATGGTGTAGATCACGCCCAGGCGCAGCGGTCCGGCCAGCGGGTCCTTGTTCTGCTTCGCCAGTTCCTTGATGGCGGCAGTCTGTTCCAGCACGCGCTCGGCCTGGGCAACGATCTGCGCGCCCAGCGGCGTCACGGAAACCTCGGAGCCGCCGCGCTCGAACAGGGTCACCCCAAGTTCGTCCTCGAGCTTCTTGATGGCGACGGAGAGGGTAGGCTGGGCAACGAAGCAGGCTTCGGCGGCATGGCCGAAGTGTTTGGCGCGCGCGACGGCGACGATGTATTTCAGCTCGGTCAGTGTCATAGTTTCTCTAGCACAGGATGTGACGGCTGCTTTGCCGCCCATCCTGACACAATGTTGGCTGCAAGTCAGCCAAGATTCGCGTTTTACGGATCATAGTCGCGAATCTTAGCCTATATAATTGCCGTGCAGGATGTTCGCCTGCGTTCTCGCGAGGTACCCATGTCGTCCACCTTCGGTCCGGCGGAAGCCCAGGCCTACATCCACAAGCTGCTGACGGTGATGCACCACCAGGGCGGCTCCGACCTGTTCATCTCCAGCGATTTCCCGCCCAGCATGAAGCACCAGGGCGCGATGAAGCCCCTGAGCCAGCAGCGCCTGTCCGGCGAGGTCACGCGCGCGCTGGCCCTGTCCTTGATGAACGAGCGCCAGCGCGCCGAATTCGAGGCCGAGATGGAGTGCAACTTCGCGATCTCGCTGCCCGGCGTGTGCCGCTTCCGCGTCAACGTCTTCGTGCAGCAGCAGAGCGTGGGCATGGTGGTGCGCACGATCGCCTCCGAGATCCCGAACTTCGAGAAGCTCGAGCTGCCCGAGGTGCTGAAGGAGGTCGTGATGACCAAGCGCGGCCTGGTGCTGGTGGTCGGCGGCACCGGCTCCGGCAAGTCCACCACGCTGGCGGCGATGATCGACTACCGCAACAGCAACTCGGCCGGCCACATCATCACCGTGGAAGACCCGGTGGAGTACGTCCACAAGAACAAGAACTGCCTGGTCACGCACCGCGAGGTGGGCGTGGATACCCACTCCTGGCACAACGCCCTGAAGAACACGCTGCGCCAGGCGCCGGACGTGATCCTGATCGGCGAGATCCGCGACACCGAAACCATGGAGCACGCGATCGCCTTCGCCGAGACCGGTCACCTGTGCCTGGGCACCCTGCACGCGAACAACGCCAACCAGACCCTCGACCGCATCATCAACTTCTTCCCCGAAGAGCGCCGCAACCAGCTGCTGATGGACCTGTCGTCCAACCTGCGCGCGGTGGTCTCGCAACGCCTGATCCGGACCGAGGACGGCAAGGGCCGCAAGGCGGCCATCGAAATCCTGCTGAATACGCCGACCATCAGCGAGATGATCCTGAAGGGGAACTTCCAGAACATCAAGGAGATCATGCACAAGTCGCGCGAGCTCGGCATGTGCACCTTCGACCAAGCCTTGTACGAACTGTACAACAAGGGCTACATCGGCTACGACGAGGCGATCCGCAACGCCGACTCGGCCAACGGGCTGCGCCTGCAGATCAAGCTGTCGGGCGAGCGCAAGGGGCCGGACGGCGGCGGCAAGACCGCCGAGCTGTCGATGGCGATCGATGAAGAACCGCAAGACGACGCACCGAGCACCACCTAAATGAAGAACTCCATGCCTGCATTCGAAAACAAGATCTGCACGCGCGCCGAGCTGGCGCAGCGTATCGCGCAACTGCCCAAGCCGGTGGTGCTGACCAACGGGGTGTTCGACATCCTGCACCGCGGCCACGTGACCTATCTCGCGCAGGCGCGCGAGCTGGGCGGCTCGCTGGTGGTGGCGGCGAATACCGACGCTTCGGTCAAACGCCTGGGCAAGGGCGACGACCGCCCGCACAACACCCTGGCCGACCGAATGGCTGTGCTGGCGGCGCTGGAGTCGGTCAGCCTGGTGGTGGACTTCGACGAGGACACCGCGCTCGAGGTGGTGCTGGAAGCACGGCCGGAGATCTATGCCAAGGGCGGCGACTACGACATGAGCAAGATCCCGGAAGGGCAGGCGGTACAGGCCTACGGCGGGCGCGCGGTGGCGATCGATTTCGAACACGACCGCTCGACCACCAGGCTGGTGGCGAAGATCCGGGGCTGAGCAAACAGGGGAGGGCAAGGCATGCTGATCGCGCAAGTCACCGACCTGCACCTGCAAGCGGATCCCGCCCACCCGAACCTGGCGCGCCTGGTGCGCGTGCTCGAGCACCTGCTTAGCCTGCAGGCCAGGCCAGACCTGCTGGTGCTGAGCGGCGACCTGGCCGACGACGGCGCGCCGGAGAGTTACCGGCACCTGCAGGCCGCGCTGGCGCGCTGGCCCGGTCCGGTGCGCCTGGCGCTGGGCAACCACGACAGCCGCGCGCATTTCCTGGACGTGTTCGGCGCCGCCCACGCCGATGGGGGCTTCGTGCAGGGCCGTACGGCGCTGGACGGACTGCAGGTGATCGTCCTCGACAGCCTGGAGGAGGGGCGCCACGGCGGCGCGTTCTGCGAGGCGCGTGCGCAGTGGCTGTGCCAGGTAGTGCAGGACAGCGCCGGTGCGCCGCTGCTGGTCTTCCTGCACCATCCGCCGGTCGACGTCGGCCTGCCGTGGATCGATCCGGGCCCGCGCCAGGCATGGATCGCCCGCCTCGATGCCGCGCTGCAGGGCGCGAACCTGGCGGGCATCTGCAGCGGCCACGTCCACCTGGGCGGCGTGTTCTCCTGGTTCGGGCGCCGGGTGGCGACCTGCCCGTCCTCGTCCTCGGACCTGAGCCTGGCCTTCGCACCGATGGGGGCGACGCAGCCGGACGGCCGGCCGCTGGTGGAGCAGGGCGAGCCGGCTTTTGCCCTGCACCGCTGGGACGGCAGCGGCCTGGCAAGCATCTTCGGCCGCTGTCCGCAGCGCGTGCTGGCGCACTGGACCGCGGCGACCCAGCCCATGGTGGCGGCCATGCTGGACGAGAAGTCGACGCCGCCGGGATGCGCCTGATGCGCCAGGTGCGTGTCGGCAGCTCGCATCACGGCAGCGCGCTTCCGGCGCGCTTGGCCTGCACGGCGATTGGCTCTGCTAGCCGAACCCAGCTGATATCATGGCCGCCCCGAGCGCGCCAGCGCTGTGTGCCCCAGTCGAGAATCCTGCATGAGTGAATCCGATCGAAACTTTGCGCCCCAGTCCGCGGCGCCTCTGGGTTTCGCCCAACGTTTCAGCCTGCTGCACGACAAGGCGGACGACGACGTCATCGACAGCAGCCTGCGTGCCGGCATCGAACTGCGCGGTGCGACCGCCTGGATCCTGATGTTCGCCATCCTGGTGGCATCGATCGGCCTGAACATCAATTCGCCGGCGGTGATCATCGGCGCCATGCTGATCTCGCCCCTGATGGGGCCGATCGTCGGCATCGGCTACGGCATCGGCATCTTCGACTTTGCGCTGATCCGGCGCTCGCTCCTGAACCTGGGGATCGCGGCCGCGATCAGCCTGGTGACCTCGACCCTGTATTTCGTGCTGACGCCGCTCGACGAAGCGCAGTCGGAACTGCTGGCGCGTACCACCCCGACCCTGTGGGACGTGCTGATTGCGCTGACCGGCGGCCTGGCCGGCATCATCGGCATGACCCGGCGCGAAAAGTCGAACGTGATCCCGGGCGTGGCCATTGCCACCGCCCTGATGCCGCCCCTGTGCACGGCCGGCTACGGCCTGGCCAACGGCAACTGGGCGGTGTTCGGCGGCGCGTTCTACCTGTTCTCGATCAACTGCGTGTTCATTGCGGTGGCCACCGTCATCGTCATCGAATTCCTGCGCCTGCCGCACCGCAAGTTCGTCGACCAGCGCGTCGAGCGCCGCGTCAAGCGCACGCTCCTGATGGTGGTGATGCTGACCGGCCTGCCCAGCATCTACCTGGCAATCCAGCTGGTGGACAACGAAGTGTTCGGGCACCGGGCGCGCCAGTTCGTGCGCGAGGAATTCAGCGGCGGCGCCACCCATGTGGTCGACACCCGCCTGCATGGCGCGATACCGCCACCGATATCGCGGCCGAATTCGCGGCGCAGTATCCCAACTGCGGCGAGGTGCTGATGGGCGTGGCGCTGGCGCCGGGCGCCGAGGGCAAGGCGCCGACCGAGGTGTCGACGCTGACCGCGCGCTGCAAGCGCAAGCTGGCGCAGGCCGATGTGCGCCGGGCCGAGGCCTGGCTGGTGGCGCGCACCAAGTCGGCCGACGCGCGACTGGTGCTGGTGCCGCCGGCGCGCGGGCGCTGACGGGGTCGCGCGCTACCTGGCTTTCTTCTCGCCGGCTGCGAACAGCTCGATCTTCCTGGTCGGCCCCGACACGATCAGGAGGTCGGCCGGCAGGATGCGGGTGTCGGGCAGGGCGTGCTCGAAGTCCTGGTTGGCGCGCTTGACGCCGACGATGGTGACGCCGTAGCGCGAACGCACGTGGGCTTCGGCCAGGGTCTGGAAGTGGGTGCCCGGCGGCGCGTGGATCTTGGCGATCGCGAAACCGTCCTCGAATTCGATGAAGTCCATCATGCGGCCGGTGATCAGGTGGGCCACCCGCGCACCCATGTCCGCTTCGGGGAACACCACGTGGTGGGCGCCGATGCGCTGGGCGATCTGGCCGTGTTCCGGCGTCTGCGCCTTGATCCAGATGTCCTTGATGCCGAGCTCGGTCAGCACCATCAGGGTCATCAGGCTGGCGGCCAGGTCCGAACCGATGGCGACGATGGCATGCGAGAAGTCGGCCACGCCTAGCTGCAGCATGACATTCTCGTTGGTGGAGTCGGCCTGCACCGCATGGGTCAGCCGGTCGCCCCAGAACTGGACCAGGTCTTCCCTGCGGTCGATACCCATGACGTCATGTCCGAGCCGCACGAGCGACTGGGCCACCGAGCCGCCGAAGCGGCCGAGCCCGATGACGACGACGCTGTCGCCCGCCGAAAAGGCGAACTGTTCTGTAAAAATCCTACCCAACAATTGGATGCTCCTCTGGATAACGGTAAGGCATGCGGCGCTCGCCGAGGACGAGCGAGGTAGCGAAGGTGATGATGCCGACCCTGCCGATGAACATCAGCAAGGTCAGCAACAGCAATCCGGCCGGCGGAAGCTCGGCGGTGATGCCGGTCGACAGGCCGGTACTGCTGAAGGCAGAGATGACCTCGAAGATGATGCGGCTGATCGGCAGGTCGGTCAGGCGCAACAGGATCACGGTGGACAGCGCCACGATCATGCTGCTGAGCACCATCACCGTGATGGCCTGGCGCTGCATCGAAGCGCTGACGCGGCGGCCGAAGGCTTCGGTGTCGCTGTGGCCCCGGATCTCGGCGATGACCAGCAAGGCCAGCACCGCCGCGGTGCCGACCTTGACGCCGCCGGCGGTGCCGGCGCTGCCGCCGCCGATGAACATCAGGAAGTAGTGCACGGCCCAGGCTTCCTGCGTCAGGGCGCCGATGTCCACGGCATTGAAGCCGGCGGTGCGTGCCGACACCGACAGGAACAGGCCGTTGAGCAATTTCTCCGCCATCGACAGCGGCCCCAGCGTACGAGGATTGTCGTACTCGAGCAGCAGCAGGGCCAGGAAGCCGCCCGCCAGCAAGATCAGGGTGCCGGTCAGGGTCAGCTTGGTATGCAGGGACCAGTGGCGCGGATCGTGCCAACGGTGGCGCAGGTCGTGCAGTACCGGGAAACCGATGCCGCCAAGAATAATGGCGGCCATGACCGGAAACAGGATCAGGCCGTCCCCCACAAAGCGCGTCAGTCCATCGGCGTAGATCGAGAAGCCGGCATTGTTGAAGGCCGAGGCAGCATGGAACAGGCCGCTCCAGGAAGCCTGGCGCCAGTCCAGTCCGTGACCGAAGTGCAGTCGCAGGGACAGCACCGCCGTCAGCATCAGTTGCGAGGTGAACGTCACCACGAACACGATCTTCGCCACGCTCGAGATGTCGCCCAGCCCGAGCGTACGGGTTTCGGTCTGGGTCATCAGGCGCGTGCGCAGGCGCGGCGAGCGGTTGACCATCAGCCCGAGCAGCGTCGCGGCGGTCATCAGGCCGAAACCGCCCAGCTGGAACAGCAGCATGATCACCACCTGGCCGAACGGCGACCAGTAGCTGCCGGTATCGACGACCGCCAGGCCGGTCACGCATACCGCCGACACGGCGGTGAAGAAGGCGACGATCCAGGGAGCGGACCCGCCGGTGCTGTGCGCCGCAGGCAGCATCAGCAGCAGGCTGCCGACCACGATGGCCAGCAGGAAGCCGAGGACGACGGCGCGCGCGGGATGCAGGACTGCTTTCATGGGCAGACCGGGAAGCTGAGACGCATGGTTCGTGACCGTTCAATGGTTCGTCGAGCGCCGCCCCGTGGGCTCGTGGCGGCGGCACGGGAACAGTCGCAGATCGCCGGAGACCAGGGATTGCACGCATGGCCGGCAAAGCGGCATGCGTGAAGGCGTGCGGATTATACGATGCCTTGCCGGCGCGCCCTTGTACGACGAGCGGGCGGCACGGCCGGCCATGCGGGCCGGCGGTCTGCTCAGGCGCGCGGCCGGACGGCGCTGCGGCGTGCGCGCCAGGTAAGTCCCAGCAGGCCGGCCGCCAGCATGGCCCAGGTGTGCGGCTCGGGCGCCTGCGAGATCATGGTCAATTTGGTGTCGCTGGTCCAGTACAGGTGGCGCTCGGTGCTGGTGCCGGGTTGGAAGTCGTAGGCATAGTGCTGGTCGCCGGTGGTGATCAGGCGGCCGCCGCCGACCCAGCCTTCGGGATCCTGGCCGTAGCTGCCGACGCTGAAGTGCAGGCCGGTATCGCGCGAGAACGAAAAACTGCTCGCGCCGCAGTGGTAATAGGCATTGCTGGTGGCGGCGCAGGCGATGTAGTCGAGTTCGCCCACGACCAGGCTCAGCAGTTCGTCCTTTTCCAGCAGGCCGTCGCTGTCCAGGTCAGTGCCCTTGAACGAGCCGGCGATGATTTCATCGGGCAGGAAACTGTTCGACACACTGTCGTAGAAACCGGTGAAGGAAAAACCCCAGGACATGGTGTCGCCAGGTGCGGCGTGGGCGGCGGTGCAGCACAGGAGCAGGGCGCCGGTGGTGAGTAACTTCTTCATGTGAAACCTCGAGCAAAAACAGGGCGCCGATCGAAACGCGATGTGACCAGCCTACTCCTGTTCGCTCGATACTGTCGCGCCATCTTGCGGAAATTTCCACATTGTGTCGTGCTCGCGCGACAATAAAGTAACATTGCCCTTGGGAATTTCGGACCGGTAGAAACTCAGGTGCCGCCGATGTAGCCGTTCTGGCGCCAGGCCTCGTAGACGACCACGGCCACCGTGTTCGACAGGTTCAGGCTGCGGTTGTCGGGCCGCATCGGCAGGCGGATGCGCTGGGCCGGCGGAAAGGTCTCGCGCAGCGCCGGATCGAGGCCGCGCGATTCGGCGCCGAACACGAACACGTCGCCCGGCCGGAAGCTGGCCTCGGCGAAGGGCGAAGAGCCGTGGGTGGTCAGCGCGAACATGCGGGCCGGGTCCGGCCGTGCATCGGCCAGGAAGGCTTCCCAGTTCTTGTGCACCTTCATGGTGGCGTAGTCGTGGTAGTCCAGCCCCGCGCGGCGCATCTTGGCGTCGTCGAGCGGAAAGCCGAGCGGCTCGATCAGGTGCAGCTGCACGCCGGTGTTGGCGCACAGGCGGATGACGTTGCCGGTGTTCGGCGGGATTTCCGGCTCTACAAGTACGACGTGGAACAAAATGCTCTCCTATTCAGAATCAGTGGGGCGGCGTGCGCGCGAACACCAGGTTCGTCACGCGCGCCGCGCCGGCGCGCTTGAGCACGCCGGCCAGTTCATCGAGTGTATGGCCGCTCGTCATGACGTCGTCGACCACGCCGACGTGCATGCCTGCGAGCCGGGCGTCGGCGGCGAGTGCGAAGGCGCCGCGCACGTTGCGGCGCCGCTCGCCCGGCGCCACGCCGGACTGGGCGGCCGTCTCGACCTGCCGTGCCGCCAGCCGCGGCGCCAGCGCGATGCCGAGCGCGGCCGCCAGCGGCCTGGCTACCTCGAGCGCCTGGTTGTAGCCGCGCTCGACCAGGCGGCGCGGACCGAGCGGCACCGGGCACAGCACATCTGGCAGGGGCAGCGCCGCGCGGGCAAGGAAGGCCTCGCGCAAGCGCTGCGCCATCCACGGCGCCAGCGCCAGCCGCGCCCCGAACTTCAGCTGCAGCACCAGGGCGTCGACCGGCACGGCGTAATCGCAGGCGGCCACGGTGGCATCGAAGGCGGGCGGCGCGGCCAGGCAGGCGCCGCAGGGGCGGGCGCCGTCATGGGCGCCGGCCGGGTTGGCGCAGCACGGGCAGCGGGCCTGGACGTCCCGTACATGGGCTTGCGTGCAGGCCGGGCAGACCGGCGCGTCACCCAGGCCGCCGCACAGGACGCAACTGCACGGCAGCAGCGTGCGCAGCACGGGCGGGAGCACCGTCGGCAGCACGGCCGGCAGCAGCCTGCCCGGCCGGCGCAGGAGGTGGGATAGCGGGGGCATCTACTCGAATCCACGCAAGCATGTACACTCCGCCATTATCTCATTTGTCCGCACCACTACCATGGCTTCACCGCAACCATCCCGGATGAGCGCGCCGATCGACCAGGCCCGCGTCCGTTCCCTGTTCGCCCAGCCCGGCCGCAGCGCTTCCTCCGACTTCCTGCGCCGCGAGATCGCGCAGCGCATGCACGAGCGCCTGCAGCTCGTGAAGATCGTCCCGAAACAGGTGCTCGACGCCGGCTGCGGCGAAGGCCGCGACCTGGCCCTGCTGCAGAAAACCTACCCGGCGGCCCAGATCCTGGGCATCGACGCCGCCCCCGCCATGGCCATGGCGGCGAAGGCGCCGGCCCCGGCGACGCGCTCGCTCAACCAGATGCTCAGCCGTTTGCTGCCGGCCAAGGCCGGCGTCGACATCCTGTGCGGCGACTTCGGCAATCTGCCCTTCGGGACGAACTCGCTCGATTTGTTGTGGTCGAATGTAGCGCTGCACTGGCATCCTCAGCCCGACCGCGTGTTCGCCGAATGGCGGCGCGTCCTGCGGGTGGACGGGCTCCTGATGTTCTCGTGCTTCGGCCCCGACACTTTCTCCGAATTGCGCACCGCCTTTGCCGCGCTGGACGAAACGCCGCACACGCTGCCCTTCGTCGACATGCACGATTTCGGCGACCAGCTGGTGGAGGCCGGGTTTTCCACCCCGGTCATGGACATGGAACGCATCACGGTCACCTACGACAGCGCCGCCAGCCTGCTGGCAGACGTGCGCGCGCTCGGCGGCAACCCGCTCGACACGCGCCGCCGTGGGCTTATCGGGCGCGCCGCCTGGCAGCGCATGCTCGATGCCTTCGAGGCCCAGCGCCGCCCGGATGGCAAGCTCGGGCTGAGCTTCGAGGTCATCTACGGCCACGCTTTCCGTCCGGCTCCGCGCACCACGGCGGCAGGGGAGGCGATCGTGCGTTTCCAGCCACGTAAGCCCTAATAACCCAAGGCAACAACAGTGCCTGATTTTCCTTGAATAAAAATTACTGATTTGATTATAATCAGTGGCTATTTTTATCGTCTGGACGAGGAAAACGCTGAAAAAAGCAGCACTCCAGGCAGAAAATAGAAATGAATTGCAGCATCAGCAGAGCCGTCGGCGGCGGGTAGCTCCAAGCTATCCATCCCGGCGTGTAGGTTCCCGACCGTTTCCGCAGCGCAATTTCGCGGTACTGGTATGAACCGTTCTGCGAATTACGTTTCGGAGCGGCGGCAGTTCGTTCGTGGAGCTGCCGACCGTTAAAAATATATTTATATTTGGTGGTTGGGGACAACATGACATACGCATCGCGACTTGGGGCCTGGATGTTCGGCCTCGCAGCAACGGCCGGCATCCCAGCATGGGCGGCTCCGGAAATCACGGGCCGGCCGGTGGAACACCAGTTGAACATGCAGATCCCCGTGACCGGCGTCGGCGCCGACATCTACAGCCTGCACAACTGGATGATGATCGTCTGCCTGGTCATTTTCGTCGGCGTCTTCGGTGTCATGTTCTATTCGGTGTTCAAGCACCGCAAGTCGCTCGGCCACAAGCCTGCCACCTTCCACGAGTCCACCGCGGTCGAGATCGCCTGGACCATCGTTCCCTTCCTGATCGTCATCGGCATGGCCCTGCCGGCCACCAAGACCGTGGTCGCGCTGAAGGACACCTCGAACGCCGACATCACCATCAAGGCCACCGGCATGCAGTGGAAATGGGGCTATGACTACCTGAAGGGCGAAGGCGAGGGCATTTCCTTCCTGTCGAACCTGGCCACCCCGCGCGCCCAGATCGGCCTGCCGGGTCAGGAACCCACCGAGAAGAAAGGCGAGAACTACCTGCTCGAAGTCGACAACGAGATGGTGGTCCCGGTCGGCAAGAAGATCCGCATGGTGTTCACCGCCAACGACGTGATCCATGCCTGGACCATCCCGGCCTTCGCCATCAAGCAGGACGCGATTCCCGGCTTCGTGCGCGACGGCTGGTTCAAGGCCGACAAGATCGGCGTCTACCGCGGCAACTGCGTTGAACTGTGCGGCAAGGACCACGCCTTCATGCCGATCGTGGTGCGCGTGGTGTCCGCCGAGGACTACAGCGCCTGGGTCGCTGGCGAGAAGAAGAAAATGGCCGCCCTGGCCGACGATCCGAACAAGGTCTGGACCATCGACGAACTGAAGACCCGCGGCGAGCAGGTCTACGCCGCCAACTGCGTGGCCTGCCACCAGGCCAACGGCAAGGGCGTGCCGAATGCCTTCGCGCCGCTGGACGGCTCGCAGGTGGTGCTGGGCGCCAAGGCGCACCAGGTCGAAGTGCTGCTCAACGGCCAGGACACCCCGGCCTACCCGTCGGCCATGCCGGCCTGGAAGCAGCTCTCGGACACCGAGATCGCCGCCGTCATCACCTACACCCGCAATACCTGGTCGAACAAGGCTGCGGAAAACATCGTTCAACCGGCCGAGGTTCTGGCTGCACGCGGCAAGTAAGCCAAGTACGTTCGCTTCAGGGATATCGACATGACTACCAGCACTATCGATCACGCACACGACCACGGCCACGACCACGACCACGCGCACGATCATCCGCACGGCTGGCGCCGCTGGCTGTTCGCCACCAACCACAAGGACATCGGCACCCTCTACCTGTGGTTCTCGTTCATCATGCTGCTCTCGGGCGGCGTGCTGGCGCTGATGATCCGCACCGAACTGTTCGAGCCGGGCCTGCAGTTCTTCCGCCCCGAGTTCTTCAACCAGCTGACCACCATGCACGGCCTGGTGATGGTGTTCGGCGCGATCATGCCGGCCTTCGTGGGCTTCGCCAACTGGATGCTGCCGCTGCAGGTGGGCGCCTCGGACATGGCTTTCGCCCGCATGAACAACTTCTCGTTCTGGCTGCTGCCGCCGGCGGCGATCCTGCTCGCAGGCTCGTTCTTCTCGCCGGGCGGCGCCACCGCCGCCGGCTGGACGCTGTACGCGCCGCTGTCGACCCAGATGGGCCCGGGCATGGACATGGCGATCTTCGCCATGCACATCATGGGCGCCTCGTCGATCATGGGGTCGATCAACATCATCGTCACCATCCTGAACATGCGCGCGCCTGGCATGACCCTGATGAAGATGCCGATGTTCTGCTGGACCTGGCTGATCACCGCCTACCTGCTGATCGCCGTGATGCCGGTGCTGGCAGGCGCCATCACCATGACCCTGACCGACCGTCACTTCGGCACCTCGTTCTTCAACGCGGCCGGCGGCGGCGACCCGGTGATGTACCAGCACATCTTCTGGTTCTTCGGCCACCCCGAGGTCTACATCATGATCCTGCCGGCCTTCGGCATCGTCTCGCAGATCATCCCGGCCTTCGCCCGCAAGCCGCTGTTCGGCTACGCCTCGATGGTCTACGCGACCGCCTCGATCGCGATCCTGTCCTTCATCGTGTGGGCGCACCACATGTTCACCACCGGCATGCCGGTGACCTCGCAGCTGTTCTTCATGTACGCCACCATGCTGATCGCGGTGCCGACCGGCGTGAAGGTGTTCAACTGGGTCGCCACCATGTGGAAGGGCTCGATGACCTTCGAGACCCCGATGCTGTTCGCGGTGGGCTTCATCTTCGTGTTTACCATGGGCGGCTTCACCGGCCTGATCCTGGCCGTGACCCCGATCGACATCCAGGTGCACGACACCTATTACGTGGTGGCGCACTTCCACTACGTGCTGGTGGCGGGCTCGCTGTTCGCGCTGTTCGCCGGCTTCTACTACTGGGCGCCGAAGTGGACCGGCCACATGTATCCGGAGTTCCGCGGCAAGCTGCACTTCTGGCTGTCGCTGATCACCTTTAACATCACCTTCTTCCCGATGCACTTCCTGGGCCTGGCCGGCATGCCGCGCCGCTATGCGGACTACGCCACCCAGTTCACCGACTTCAACATGATCGTGTCGATCGGCGCCTTCGGTTTCGGCCTGTCGCAGGTGTACTTCCTGTTCGCCGTGGTGCTGCCGACCATCCGCGGCGGCAAGGCTGCCCCGGCCAAGCCGTGGGAAGGCGCGGAAGGCCTGGAGTGGACCGTGCCGAGCCCGGCGCCGTTCCACACCTTCGAAACCCCGCCGCTGGTGAAGTAATCATGGTCCAGGAACCACGCAAGGCTGGCGCGCCCCGGCCGAACAACCTGCGTACCGCCCTGATCCTGGGCGGGATCGCGCTGTTCTTCTTCGCCAGCGTGTTCGTCAAGTTCACCTGGCTGAGCTGAAGGCAGGACTGACATGGCCACCAGCAAGAAGCTGCTGCAACTGAACCGCACCACGCTGGGCAAGCTGGTGGTGGTGGCGGTACTCATGTTCGGTTTCGGTTACGCCCTGGTGCCGGTGTACCGCCAGATCTGCGAGGTACTCGGCATCAACGTGCTCACCCAGGGCGAGTTCGTGGAAGCGCCGAAGAATACCCAGATCGACAAGAGCCGCACCATCGTGGTCGAGCTGGACGGCAATGCGCAGGGGCCGTGGCGTTTCCGCCCGACCCAGCGCAGCATCGAAGTGCATCCGGGCGAGCTGGCCACCGTCACCTACGAGGTGGTCAACACGCAGGGCAGGGCGGTCAAGGCGCAGGCGATTCCAAGCTACGCGCCGCAGCTTGTCACGCCGCACTTCAAGAAAGTGGAATGCTTCTGCTTCCAGGAGCAGACCTTGCAGGCCAACGAAGCGCGCCAGATGCCGGTGGTCTTCTTCATCGACCCGGCCCTGCCGCGCGAGGTGAAGAACATCACGCTGTCGTACACCTTCTTCGAGATCGGCGGGGCGGTGCAGACCGCCTCGGCGGGCACCAAGGCGGTAAGGTAGATGCAGGAGCGTCCGCATCCACAGTTGCACCAGCGGCGCGGCAGTTTCCTGGCCACGATGAAGGCCGTGTTCTGGTCCTTCTTCGGGGTGCGCAAGCGCCGCGACTACGAGCACGACGCCGCCAACCTGAACCCGGTCCACGTGATCGTCGCCGGGCTGCTCGGCACGGCGATCTTCATCGGCTTGCTGATGCTGGCGGTGCGCTTCGCGGTAGCCCAATAACGAGTTTCAGCGACACAAGAATCACCCGATAATTCAAAGAGTAGATTGAGGAGATGAAAATGAGTTCGCCACACACCGCGCCCTACTATTTCGTGCCAGGACCGTCCCGCTGGCCGATGTGCGCCGGCATTTCGATGCTGGTGACCATGATCGGCGCCTCCGGCTGGGTCAACAGCGCCCCCTGGGGCCCGGCAGTGTGCCTGGCCGGCATCGCCGCCACGCTGCTCGTGCTGTACTTCTGGTTCGGCGACGCCATCGGCGAATCCGAGTCGGGCATGTACGGCAAGCGCATCGACCTGTCCTACCGCTGGTCCATGAGCTGGTTCATTTTCTCGGAAGTGATGTTCTTCGGCGCCTTCTTCGGCGCCCTGTTCTACGCCCGCGCGGTGTCCATGCCCTGGCTGGCCGACCTCGACCACAAGATCCTGTGGCCGGACTTCGTCCCGACCTGGGGCAACACCGGCCCGGCCGGCGTGGTGGACGGCTTCCAGACCATGGGCCCGTTCCCGATCCCGACCATCAACACCGCGCTGCTGCTGATGTCCGGCGTGACCCTGACCATCTCGCACCACGCGCTGCGCGCCGGCCACCGCGGCAAGACCGCCTTCTGGCTCGCCGCCACCATCCTGCTGGGCGCGGTCTTCATGGGCTTCCAGGTCTACGAATACATGCACGCCTACGCGGACCTGAACCTGAAGCTGACCTCGGGCATCTACGGCTCGACCTTCTTCATGCTGACCGGCTTCCACGGCTTCCACGTGACCATGGGCGCGATCATGCTGTCGGTGATCCTGTACCGTGTGCTGAAGGGCCACTTCACGGCGGACCACCACTTCGGCTTCGAAGGCGCGGCCTGGTACTGGCACTTCGTCGACGTCGTGTGGCTGGGCCTGTACGTGGTGGTGTACTGGCTATAAAAGAATGTTGGCGGCTGATCGCCGCCCGTTCGTAGGGTGGGCGGGTTTCCCGCCCACGCGTTCAAATCACGTATCGCGGCCCGCTTCATGGCTTTTCATACGACGGTTGAACGCGTGGGCGGCTCTGCCGCCCGCCCTACGTTCATGAGCGTATGCTAGCTTAGCGAATACCGGTCGGGGTAATCCACCCCATCTTGTAGGCGCCAAGCAAGCACAGGAACAAGGTGATCGACAGGCCGACGCGCATCGCCAGCGCATGCACCGTACGGTTGCTCTGGCCTTTGTCGCGCATCAGGAAGAACAAGGCGGACGCGAGGCTGGCAAGGATTAGGATGAAGGCAATCGCAACGAAGAGTTTCATGGTCGGCCCGGTCAAGGTTGAGGCATCATTGTAATGCGGTTCCCCTTCCATTTTCGTCCCATTCCCTGTATCGCCGCACTTCTTCTTGCCGTTCTGGGCATTGCTCTGGGTAACTGGCAGCAGGGCAGGGCCGCCGAGAAACTAGCCGTGCAAGAA
Source organism: Massilia sp. X63 (assembly GCF_041023745.1). Classification (NCBI taxonomy): domain Bacteria; kingdom Pseudomonadati; phylum Pseudomonadota; class Betaproteobacteria; order Burkholderiales; family Oxalobacteraceae; genus Massilia; species Massilia sp. X63. The sequence continues at coordinate 240,770 of NZ_JBFTEF010000005.1, read as the reverse complement.
AAGCTGGCCGCCCGCGCCAGCCAGCCGCCGGTGCCCCTGCGTGTCGCCATCGCCGGCGCCACCGCGCCCCTGGCCGAGACGCTCGAATACCGCCGCGTGCGCGTCACCGGCGAGTTCGTCGCCGACTGGCCGCTGTTCCTGGCCAACCGCCCGATGGCCGGCCGGCCCGGCTACTACCTCGTGATGCCGTTCAAGATCGCGGATTCGCGCACCTCCGTGCTGGTGATGCGCGGGTGGTTGCCGCGCGAAGCCGAATTCGGCAAGCTGCCCGCATTCGCCACCCCGGCCGGCACGATCACCATCGAAGGCATGGTGGTGGCCTCGGCGGGACACGTGATGGAACTGGGCAAGCCGGCGCCGCTGGCCCCGGGCGCCATCGTCCAGAACATCGATCCGGCGCAGGCGGCCGCGGCCACCGGCCTGTTGCTGCAGAGCTTCTTCGTGCAGCAGACCGGCCCGGACCAGCCGGATGCGGTCGACGACATGCTGCTGCGCGTATGGCCCTCGCCCTCGAGCGGCATCGACAAGCACCGCGGCTATGCCTTCCAGTGGTATGCACTGGCAGCCATGGCCATCCTCTTCTTTGTGATAACAGGATTCCGCAGTGGATCAAGACAAGCTGATGCAAGAAAACCCGACCCGGCAAACCACGCAGCAGGAAGCGGCGATGCGGGACGCCACTGAGCAGGCCCAGGCGCAGGAGCGCAAGCGCAAGCGCGGCCGCTGGAAGCTGTTCGCGGTGCTGATGGTCTGCGCGGCGCCGCTGATCCTGTCCTACCTCACGTATTACGTCATCAAGCCGGAAGGCCGCACCAACTACGGCGCCCTGATCGACCCGCGCACCCGGCCGATCCCGGCCATGGCCAGCACCACCCTCGACGGCCGCCCGGAAAAGCTGGAGCAGTACGCCGGCAAGTGGATCATGCTGAAGGTCGGCGGCGGCGAGTGCCTGGAAGCCTGCCAGAAGCAGCTGTACGCGATGCGCCAGTGGCGCCTGATGCAGGGCAAGAACATGGACCGCATCGAGCGTGTCTGGCTCGTTACCGACGAGCAGCCGCTCGATACGATGACGATCCGCCAGTACGACGGCATGCACCTGCTGCGCGCACCGCACGACACCGTGTACAAATGGCTGCCGGCCGAGCAGGGCAGCACCCCGGCCGAGCACATCTACCTGATCGACCCGCTGGGCAACCTGATGATGCGCTTCCCGGCCGACCCGGACGTGCGTAAGGTTTACAAAGATATTGCCAAGCTGCTCAAGGCATCGGCGATCGGCTAGCCGCGCCGCAGCGCGGCCGAGCGACGAATCGGGAATGGCCGGATAATAGCGGCCTGATCGGAAACAACGGAGCAAGCACGGCCGGTTCACCCGGCCGAGCAGCCTACTGAACAATGCAAGCTTCTTCCCTGTTGCAACTGGCCCTGATGGGCCTGCTCGTGGCGATCCTGCCGCTGTCGATGGTGTGGATGTCCTCGGACCCCAACAAGTTCCGCAAGCTGGTCTGGGTCGCGGTGTTCCTGACCTTCGACCTGATCGTCTTCGGCGGCTTTACCCGCCTGACCGATTCCGGCCTGGGCTGCCCCGACTGGCCGGGCTGCTACGGCATGGCCAACCCCTTCCTGGCGCACGAGCAGATCTCGGCGGCCGAGGCGGCCATGCCGACCGGCCCGGTCACCGTGGTCAAGGCCTGGATCGAGATGATCCACCGCTACCTGGCGATGGGCATCGGCGTGATCATCATGGCCCTGCTCATCACCGCAACCGTGCAGTGGCGCAAGACCAGGGTGCAGGCCTTCAAACCCGGCATTCCGCTGGCGTTGTTCGTGTTCGTCTGCATCCAGGGCGCCTTCGGCGCCTGGACCGTCACCCTCAAGCTGCAGCCGGTGATCGTGACCATCCACCTGCTGCTGGGCATGGGCCTGCTGGCCCTGCTCACCTGGCTCGGCGGACGCGAAGACTTCCTGATGCATCCGCCGACCGCCGAAACCGGCGGCAACGCGGCGGCGCTGCGCGGCATCCGCCGGCTGGCGCTGCTCGCCGCCGTGGTGGTCACGGCCCAGATCGCGCTGGGCGGCTGGGTGAGCACCAATTACGCCACCCTGGCCTGCGACGAATTCCCGCTGTGCGACGGCCGCGTGGTGCCGGACATGGATTTCGAACACGGCTTCCACCTGTGGCGCGAACTGGGCAAGACCGCGGCCGGCCACTACCTGCCGTTCTCGGCGCTGGTGGCGATCCATTGGGTGCACCGCAATTTCGCCATCGTCGTGGTTGCCGTGCTCGGCCTGCTGGTGTGGCGCGCCCGGCGCCATGCCTATCTGGCGAAACACGCCAGCTGGCTTGCCATTGTGTTATTTGTGCAACTGCTGACCGGCATCGCCACCGTCTACCTGGACTTCCCGCTGGCGATTGCCGTAATGCATAACGCCGGGGCGGCCCTGCTGGTCCTGCTGGTGACCATGTTAAACTACCGGGTAAAGCACCAACTCGACGTAAACCGCGCAAGGTGAAGCACGCAAGCCAAGCGCGCAACTGAACCGTAACCGGCGCGCGCAGCGCGCCCCGGCCTGGCCGCCGCGCTGCCAGGCGCGACGCTGCCATCCTGCGAGCCAGCCAGTACCCCACCGATGACGACCCAGACAGCCCTCCATAAATCTCCGAGCCGCGTTTCCCAGTACTGGGCCCTGACCAAGCCACGGGTCACGCAGCTGGCCGTGTTCTGCGCGGTGATCGGGATGTTCCTTGCCACCGACGGCTTCCCCGGCTGGCGGGTGCTGGTCGCCGGCACCGCCGGCATCTGGCTGCTGGCCGGCGCCGCCTTTGCCGTGAACTGCCTGGTGGAGGCGGAGATCGACGCGCGCATGGCGCGCACGGCCCGCCGCGCCACCGCGATGGGCGAACTCACCAGCTCCCAGACGATCCTGTTCTCGGCGATCATCGGCGGGCTCGGCATGTATATCCTGTACGCGTTCGTCAATCCGCTCACCATGTGGCTGACCTTCGTGACCTTCGTCGGTTACGCCTTCATCTACACCATGCTGCTCAAGCCGGCGACGCCGCAGAACATCGTCATCGGCGGCCTGTCGGGCGCCATGCCGCCGGCCCTGGGCTGGGCCGCGGTGGCCAATGAGGTGCCGATGGAAGCCTGGCTGCTGGTGCTGATCATCTTCGTCTGGACCCCGCCGCACTTCTGGGTGCTGGCCATGTACCGCCGCGACGATTACGCCCGGTCCGGCCTGCCAATGCTGCCGATTACGCACGGCATGCAGTACACCGGCCTGCAGGTGTGGCTGTATACCATCGCGCTGGCGGCGACCACCTTGCTGCCGTTCGCCGTCGGCATGAGCGGCCTGATCTACCTGGCGGCGGCAGTCGCCCTCAACGTGGTGTTCCTGCGCCATTCGTGGCGCGTGCACAAGCACTACAGCGACCTGGCCGCGCGCAACGCCTTTACCTGGTCGATCGTCTACCTGTCGCTGCTGTTTGCGGCACTGCTGGTCGACCATTACTTCAAGTTCTGAGCCATGAAAAAACTGCTGACTGCGCTGATGCTGACCGCGGCGGTGCTGGCCGCTGGCTGCGACAAGCTGGCGTCCAAGACCCCGGCCTTCAATAACACCGACGTGACCGGACTCGATTACGCCAAGGGTTTCTCGCTGACCGACCATACCGGCAAGCCGCGCACCCTGCAGGACTTCAAGGGCAAGGTCGTGGTGCTGTTCTTCGGTTACACCCAGTGCCCGGACGTGTGCCCGACCACGATGGCCGAGATGGCCGCCGTGATGAAGGAACTTGGCCCGTCGGCCAAGGACGTGCAGGTCTTGTTCGTCACGCTCGATCCGGAACGCGATACCCAGGAACTGCTGGCCTCCTACGTGCCGGCCTTCCATCCTTCGTTTATCGGCCTGTACGGCGACAAGGAAGCCACCGCGCGCACGGCCAAGGAATTCAAGGTGTTCTACGCCAAGACCGCGTCTGGCGACGACCCGAAGAACTACACGGTGGACCACACCGCCGGCAGCTATGTGTTTGACCGCGAGGGCAAGCTGCGCCTGTTCGTGCGCCACAATGGCGGTCCGGGACCGATCGCGGCCGACCTGCGCCAGCTGCTCTAAGGCAGCCGTAGCGTCTCTGCTGTACTGTTATGATGGTATAAACACCACATGACAGGGACGGCATGGAACAAGCCCCAGGCAGGAACTACACCCGGATCGCCATTGTCGTCCTGCTGACGCTGGGCTGTCTCTACGTCCTCAGGCCTTTCCTGGCCGCGATCCTGTTCGCGGCCTGCGTCGTGATTTCCTCCTGGCCGCTGTACCTGCGCCTGCAAAGCGCCATGCGCGGCCGCCGTACCCTGGCGGCGCTGACCATGACGCTGTCGCTCACGCTGCTCATCATCATTCCGCTGGCGATGGTCGCCTACAACCTGGCCGACGACGTCGCCAAGGGCTTCGTCGAACTGCGCAGCGCCGTCGAGCACCGCGAACTGCTGCCCCCGAGCTGGGTGCGCGACATTCCCTTGCTGGGCGAAACCATCGACACCTACCTGCGCCGGCTGGTCGCCAGCCGCGAGGAGATGCTGGCGCTGGCCCAGCGCATGCTCGAGCCGGCGCGGCGCTACCTGATCGCCGGCGGCCTGATGCTCGGCACCGGCGTGGTCCAGCTCAGCCTGGCCGCGTTCGTGAGCTTCTTCTTCTACCGCGACGGCAGGGCCCTGCTCGACATCATCGCCGTGACCATGCGCCGCGTGATGGGCGAGGGCGCCGAATCGGTGTCGAACACGGTGAGCCAGACCGTGCGCGGGGTCATGTACGGCCTGCTCGGCACCGCGCTGGCGCAGGCGCTGGTGGCGGCGATCGGCTTCGCGATCGCGGGCGTGCCGGCGGTGCCGCTGCTGTCGGTGCTGGTGTTCGTGTCCTCCCTGATCCCGGTCGGCCCGCCCCTGGTCTGGGGCGGCGCGGCCTTCTGGCTGTTCCTGCAGCACGAGACCGGCTGGGCCATCTTCATGGTGATCTGGGGCACCTTCCTGATCAGCGGCGTCGACAACATCGTGCGCCCCATGCTGATCAGCCGCGGCAGCAGCCTGCCTTTCCTGCTCACCCTGCTGGGCGTGCTGGGCGGGGTGATTGCCTTCGGCTTCGTCGGCATGTTCATCGGCCCGACCCTGCTGGCGGTGGGCTATTCCCTGATGACCGAATGGACGGGTACGCCGGACCGGGTGATCCGCCAGGACACCGAGGCCTGATCCCGGCTTCCAGGCCGGTTGATCGGCATCGCTTGCGTTCATGCCGAGGTCGTATATACTCCATATATTTTCTATATATGGAACATATCAATGGGTATCGTAAACATCGACGACGAAGCGCATGACCAGATCCGCAAGGCCAGCAGCGTGTCCTGCCGCTCCATCAACGCCCAGGCGGCGTTCTGGATCAGGATCGGCATGCTGTGCGAGATGAACCCGACGCTGAGCTTCAACGAGATCATGGTGCGCGAACTGAGAGCGGCCGGGCTGGATCCCGACGCCCTCAACCTGGCCGCGGCATGATCAAGCGGCCGGAGGAAATCGCCCTGATGGCCGAGGCGGGCCGGCTGCTGGCCGGCGTGTTCGCCCACCTGGACAGCCTGAGCCTGATCGGCATGTCGACCATGCAGGTCAACGACCTGGTCGACCGCTTCATCGTCGACACGCTGGGCGCGCGTCCCGCCAGCAAGGGCCAGTACGGCTACGCCTACGCGCTGAACGCCTCCCGCAACCAGGTGGTCTGTCACGGCGTGCCTTCCGAAAGCGAGATCCTGCACAGCGGGGACATCGTCAACCTCGACATCACGCTCGAGAAGCATGGCTACATCGCCGATTCCAGCAAGACTTACCTGGTCGGCGAAGTGGCGGCGCCGGCCCGGCGCCTGGTGCAGGCCACCTACGAAGCGATGTGGAAGGGCATCCGGGCGGTGCGTCCCGGCGCCCGGCTCGGCGACGTCGGCCATGCCATCGAGCGCCACGCGCGCAAGCACGGCTACACGGTGGTGCGCGACTACTGCGGCCACGGCATCGGGCGCGAGATGCACGAGCCGCCCCAGGTGCTGCACTGGGGCCGGCCGCAGACCGGGATGCTGCTGCGCGAAGGGATGACCTTCACCATCGAGCCGATGCTCAACCAGGGACGGCACGCGGTGCGCACCCTGGACGACGGCTGGACCGTGGTCACCTGCGACGGGCAGCTGTCGGCGCAGTTCGAGCACACGGTCGCGGTGACCCGGCACGGCGTGCGCGTGCTGACCCTGCGGCCCGGAGAGGCGGCGCCGGCCGGCTAGACTCAGATCCGCGGCAGCAATGCCTTGCGCCTGGCGCGGGCGCGGATGTTCAGCGCTTCCACCGCCAGCGAGAAGGCCATGGCGGCGTAGATATAGCCTTTCGGGATTTCCGCCTCGAAGGCTTCGGCCGTCAGCGCCATGCCGACCATCACCAGGAAGGCCAGCGCCAGCACCTTCACGGAAGGGTGGCGGTCGACGAAGTCGCCGATCGGCTTGGCCGCCACCAGCATCACCAGCACGGAAAAGATCACGGCCGCGACCATCACGCTGATCTGGTCGACCATGCCCACCGCCGTGATCACCGAGTCGAGCGAGAACACGATGTCGATCACGGCGATCTGGCCGATGATGCTCCAGAACAGCTTGCTGGTGGCCGCCGCCGCGGCCGCGGTGCCGGCGACCTCCTGCGGCCCGGCCTGGTCCTTGGCTTCCACTTCGACGAAGATCTCGTGCGAGGCCTTGTAGAGCAGGAACAGGCCGCCGAACAGCAGCACCAGGTCACGTCCGCTGATGCCCTGGCCGAATACCGCGAACAGGTCGGCGGTCAGTCCCATCACCCAGCTGAGCGAAAACAGCAGCAGCAGGCGCGACACCATGGCGAAGCCCAGGCCGAGGCGCCGCGCCTTGTCGCGCATCTCGGGCGGCAGGCGGCCGACCAGGATCGAAATGAAAATGATGTTGTCGACCCCGAGCACGATCTCGAGGGCGCTCAGCATCAGGAAGGCAATCCAGACGTTCGGGTCCGTCAGCAGTTCCATGGCCGCTCCAGGTGGGAAAAAACCATGGTATCAGCCGCCCTTGTTGTCGGGCGCAGCCTTGGCGCTATGCCGGCCCCGATGTTCAGGCCTCCAGCGCCGCGACGATGCGCGCCGCGATCTCGCGCAGCTGCCCGGCATCGGCCGCCACCGTCGCATGCGGCTTGAGCGCCGCGGCCTGCTCGCGCGGGACGATGTGGAAGTGCACGTGCGGGACGGTCTGGCCGGCCGCGCTGCCGTTGAACTGGGCGACCATGATGCCCGGCGCCCCCATGGCGGCCTTGACCGCGGCCGCGACTCTCTTCGTGGTGCGGATGCAGGCGGCGGCCGCGTCGTCGGACAGGCCGAACAGCTCGACGGCGCCTTCTTTCGGCAGCACCAGCACATGGCCCGGCGCCTGCGGCATGATGTCCATGATGGCGAGCGTGTGCGCGTCTTCGTAGACCTTGATGCAGGGCAGTTCGCCGCGCAGGATGCGGGCGAAGGGGTTGTGCGGATCATATTCCATGGATGTCTCGTCGGTTCATGCCGCGCCCGGCTGCCCGAGCACGCTGCGCAGCCGCTCGAAATCGATCGGCTTGGTGAGATGGTGGTCGAAGCCGGCGTCGAAGGCGCGCTGGCGGTCTTTTTCCTGGCCCCAGCCGGTGGCGGCGATCAGGCGCATGTTCTGGCCGGCGACCGTGGCGCGCAGGCGGCGCGCCAGTTCGTAGCCGTTCAGGTCCGGCAGGCCGATGTCGAGCAGGGCGACTTCCGGCGCGAATTCCTGGGCCAGCGCCAGCGCCGCGCTGGCGCTGTGGGCGGCGCGCACTTCGCAGCCGAACAGTTCCAGCGCCATCAGCAGCATCTCGGCGGCGTCGGCATTGTCGTCCACCACCAGGATGCGGGCCGGGGCCGCCACTGCCGGGGCCGGGGCCGGCGCGGCCGCCGTCTGCGCCTGGGCCAGCGGCAGGTGCACCGTGAAGCAGCTGCCCCTGCCTTCGCCCTCGCTGTCGGCGGCGATGCTGCCGCCATGCAGTTCCACGATGCCGCGCACCAGCGACAGTCCGATGCCGAGACCGCCGCGCGCGCGTTCCAGCGCCGGCTCGAGCTGCGAGAACATGTCGAACACGGTGGCCAGCGCGTGCCGGGGCAGGCCGATGCCGTTGTCGCGCACGGCCAGCTGCGCCATGCCGTCGTCCACCGCCAGCGACAGCACGATGTGTCCGCCGTCGGGCGTGTACTTGGCGGCATTGGTGAGCAGGTTGACCACCACCTGGTTGATGCGCGTGGGGTCGGCGTCGACCGTGATCGGCTGCGCCGGCAGCTCGAGCTCCAGGCGGTGGCGCGCCTGCCCCATCAGGCCGGCGGTGTCGCACACGGCGGCGCGCGCCAGCGCAGCCAGGTCGACGTTCTCGCGCCGCAGCTCCATCTTGTCCTGGGTGATGCGCGAGACTTCCATCAGGTCGTCGACCAGGTGGGTCAGGTGCTGCAGCTGGCGGTCGAACACGCCCAGCAGGCGCGCCTGCGCGCCCTCGGCCGCTCCGGCAAGCCGCATCACTTCGAGCGCGCTGCGCATCGGCGCCAGCGGGTTGCGCAGCTCGTGCGACAGCGTGGCCAGGAACTCGTCCTTGCGCCGGTCGGCCGCCGACAGCGCCGCGTTCACGGCCTGCAGTTGCAGCTCCGCGCCGCGGCGCGCCTCGAGCGCCTCTTCGGCGGCCTTGCGCGCGTTGCGCAGTTCGCGCTCGTAGGACTGGCGCTCGGTGGCCATGAACAGGGCCCACTGGTCGAGCACCTGGTCGCCCTCGCGCCGGCGCACGATATTGACCAGCATCGGCAGGCGCGTGCCGTCGCGGTGGCGCAGGTCGATCTGGAGTTCGGCGACTGAGCCGCGCACCTCCAGCACCGGGATGCAGTGGGTGTGGTGGAACAGGCGCGCGCCGACCGTCATCAGGTCCTGGATGCGCACGATCCCCGCCAGTTCGTCCAGGGAGAAGCCGAGCCAGCCGCAGGCGGTGGCGTTGGCGCGCAGCAGCAGCCCGTCGGCGTCGGCCAGCAGCAGGCCGCAGGGAGCTCCATCGTACAGCGCGTCGGCGTAGGTCGCGGCGCCGTTCATGGCTCAGCCCAGCGTCGCGGCCAGGATATCGGCCAGGAACGCGTCGATCGCGCGCGAACTGGCGGTGGGAGCGCTCATGTGCGGGCAGTGCCCGATGTTGTCGATCACATGGAGCTCGCAGCGGGGCAGGTGGCGCGCCAGGTAGTCGCCGGCGCTGCGCGGCGCGATCAGGTCTTCGCTGCACTGCAGGATCAGGGTCGGCGTGGCCGAGCGCGGCACGTCGGCGCGGTGGTCGGACAGGAAGGTGACGCGCGCGAAGTGCTTGGCGATGTCGGGATCGTTGCGGCAGAAGCTGTCGGTGAGTTCCTCGCGCAGGGTGGGGCGCCCGGGCGCGCCCATGATCGCCGGCGCCAGGCTGCTGGACCAGCCGAGGTAGTTCGCTTCCATGGTCTCGAGCAGTTCGTCGATGTCGCCGCGCTCGAAGCCGCCCACGTAATCGGCCTGGTTGATATAGCAGGCCGAAGGCGCCACCATCACCTGGGCCGCGAAGCGTTCGGGCGCCTTGATGGTGGCGAGCATGCCGATCATGGCGCTCACCGAGTGGCCTACCACGATCACCGGCCCGGTCGCATGGGCGTCGACGATCTCGAGCAGGTCGTCGGCGTAGCCGTGCAGGCTGGCATAGCGCGCGCGGTCGTAGGCCGAGAGGTCGGAGCGGCCGCTGCCGACCAGGTCGTAGGTGATGACGCGAAACGCGTCTTCGAAAGCCGGCGCCAGGTAGCGCCACATGGTCTGGTCGCAGCCGAAGCCATGGGAAAACAGCATGGTGGCCTCGCCCCGGCCCCTGACATGCACGTTGTTACGGACTTGCACGGACATCATCGCTCCTCGTGGTGACTACCGCCGGGGAATCCCGTCAAGCACCAGTATGCGCCACGAGTATTGCAAGCGCAACAACTTTTTAAGATGAGTCCGCTCGAAATTTTCAGTCGTGTTCGTCGTCCCCGGACGCGCGCTGCACCCGCGGATAGACCTTCACCAGCAGGATGCGCGGTCCGTTCATCTTCTTGACCACCACGTCGAACTGCGGGAAGTCGATGCGTTGCCCCTGCTTGGGAATGTCGCCCAGCTTGGCCATGAGCAGGCCGCCGACCGATTCGACGTCGTCCAGGCCCATCTCCTCGTTGTCGATGTCGATCCCGAGCAGGCGCTCGAGCGAGAAGATCGGCAGGCTGGCCTTGCCGATCCAGGTGCCGTCGGGCTGCGACATCCAGTCGTTCTCGTTCATGCGGAACTCGTCGCGGATCTCGCCCACCATCGCGCCCAGCAGGTTGTCGAGGGTGATGAAGCCGACCGGGCGCTTGCCCTTCTCGCCGATCAGGGCGAAGTGCGGGGCGCCGCTGCGGAAGCGCCGGAAGATGTCCTGCGCCGGGGTGCGCGCCGAGATCGTCTCGACCGGGCGCAGGTACTGGGTCAGGTCGGTGATGGTGCGGCCGGCCTGCTGGGCGAAGAACAGGTCCTTCAGGTGGATCACGCCCAGCACTTCCTCCCCTTCCTCGTCGAAATAGGGGTAGCGCGAGAAGCGGTTGCGGCGCACCGTCTCCATGTTCTCCTCGAGCGAGCGGCTGGCGTACAGCGCGCTCACCTCGTTGATCGGGCGCATCAGGTCGGATACCGCCAGCTGGCTGAAGTCGAGCGACTGCGCCAGGATGTTGCGTTCGTCGTTGGTGAATTTCCCGCCCGGCGCGCTGGTGTTGGAGCGCAGGATCATCTTCAGCTCGTCGGTGGAGTAGTGGGTCTCGTGGCCGCCGCTGCCGGCCAGGCCGGCCACGCGCAGCACCATGTTGGCGCTGGCGTTGAGCAGGGCGATCGCCGGGTACATCGTCCAGTAGAAGGCGTACAGCGGAATCGCGCACCACAGCGCCACCTCTTCGGGCAGGCGGATCGCCAGCGACTTGGGCGCCAGCTCGCCCACCACGATGTGCAGGAAGGAGATCACCGAGAAGGCCACCACGAAGGACACGCCGTGGATCAGTTCGGGCGAGGTGACGCCGAGCATGGCGAACACCGGTTCGAGCAGGCTGGCAAAGGCCGGTTCGCCGACCCAGCCCAGGCCCAGCGAGGCCAGGGTGATGCCGAGCTGGCAGGCCGACAGGTAGGCGTCGAGCTGGCCGTGGACCTTGCCGAGGATGCGTCCGCGCAGGCCGGTGGTCTTGGCGATGGCGTGTACGCGGGTCTTGCGCAACGTGACGATGCTGAATTCAGCCGCCACGTAGAAGCCGTTCAGCGCCACCAGGAACAGGGCGAGAACGACGAATAAAAAGTTTTCCATTGAACAGATTTAGTTAAAAAACGGCAATAGCCGGCACCATTGTACCGCCCCTCTTGCCGGTGTTCCCTTCAGGTACCGGCCAGTACGCCTTTATACACGGCCGACAGGATGGCTTCGACGGCCGGATGCTTGATCTTGCGCTCGTTCGAGACGGCATAGAAATGCTCGCGCACCTGCGGTACGCGCCCCACCAGCAGGGCGTTGAACTGTTCCTCCAGGTCGTGTGCCAACGCGGCCGGGGCGAAGAACAGGCCGAGTCCGCGCCGGCCGAAGGTGTTGAGGAGGGCGTTGTCCTCGAACTCGCCCACCACGTCGGGCCGCACCCCCTGCAGCTCGAACCATTCGTCGATCTTGCCGCGCAGGGCATTATTGCGTGTCGGCAGCAGGAACGGCGCGCCGTTCAGCGAGCGCGGGAACTCCGCGCCCCAGTCCTTCACCAGCTCGGGGGCGCCCACCACGATGGTCTCGCTGTCGCTCAGCAGGTGGCTGAATACGCGCAGTGTCGTGCCCGAACGCACCGCGCGGTCGGTCAGCACCACGTCCAGCTTGTGCAGGGCCAGGTCGGCCAGCAGTTCGTCGAATTCGCCCTCGTAGCACACCAGGCGCACCGGACGCGGCAGCTGGGTAGCGATCTCCAGCAGCCGGTAGGCGGTCAGCTTGGGCAGCGAATCGGAAATGCCGACCGTCAGGCGGGTGCGCGCACTGTCGGCCTCGGCCAGCGCTTCCTGCATCTGCTCTCCCAGAAGGAAGATCTGGTCGGCATACGACAAGGCCAGGCGCCCGGCCTCGGTTAAAGTCAGCCTCCGTCCCTGCTGCGTGAACAAGGACTTACCCAAGGACACTTCTAACTGAGCAAGCTGGGTGCTGACGGTCTGGATAGCCAGGCCGAGGCGCTCGGCGGCGCGGGTGATGCTGCCTTCCTTGGCCACGACCCAGAAGTAGTACAAATGGCGGAAGTTTGGGGGGCTATGGTTCATCTCTTCTGTTTTTATGAAGTAATTCTTCGATTATCTTCGCTTTTTCAAGGCGTGTGCAAGCCTCATACTGCGTCGGTCGCTTGGAGAAATCTATAACGTGTAGCAACAACTGACGAAGTAACTCAACAACAAGGGGAAACGAACACATGAAACACTTTACATGGTCATTCATCGTGACCGCCGTCTGTATGGCGCTGGCCGGCTGGTGGGGCTACGACCATGGCGGCGTCGCCGGCATGATCACTGCGCTCGGCGTCACCGCCATCCTGTCGGTGATGGAAGTTTCACTGTCTTTCGACAACGCGGTGGTGAACGCCTCGGTGCTGAAAGGCTGGAACGAATTCTGGCTCAAGCTGTTCCTGGGACTGGGCATGATCATCGCCGTGTTCGGCATGCGCCTGGTGTTCCCGCTGGTGATCGTCGCCGTCGCGGCCGACCTCGGCATGATGGAGGTGTGGAACCTGGCGCTGAGCAATCCGAAGGAATTTTCGTCGCACCTGACCAACCACCACGCGGAAGTGGCGGCCTTCGGCGGCATGTTCCTGCTGCTGGTGTTCCTGAACTTCCTGCTGGACGACGAGAAGGAAGTGCACTGGCTGGGCAACGTCGAGAAGAAGCTCGGCTCGCTGGGCAAGGTGTCCTCGATCTCGGTGCTGGTGTCGCTGGGCGCGCTGATGTTCGCGACCAGCTACGTGCCTGACGCGCAACGGATGATCGTGCTGGTCGCCGGCCTGTGGGGCATCCTGGTGTACATCGGCGTCGACATGATCTCCAGCCTGCTCGAGAAGAGCGAGTCGGACGAGAACAGCAACGTCGGCGACATGGTCAAGAAGGGCGGTATCGGCGGTTTCCTGTACCTCGAAGTGCTGGATGCCTCGTTCAGCTTCGACGGCGTGATCGGCGCATTCGCGATCACCACCGACGTCGTGATCATCATGCTGGGCCTGGCGATCGGTGCAATGTTCGTGCGTTCGATGACGGTCTACCTGGTGCGCCAGGGCACGCTCGACGAGTTCGTCTACCTGGAGCACGGCGCACACTACGCGATCGGTATCCTGGCCGTGATCATGCTGCTGAGCATGCACATGCATGTGCCCGAACTGATCACCGGCGGCGTGGGCGTGGCCTTCATCCTGGCCTCGCTGTGGAGCTCGATCCGCTACAAGAAGAAGCACGCGGCACTGGCTGCGTAAGCAACAAGGCGGGTGGCATGTCCACCCGCCGGCAAGGACAGCACGGCAAGTGGCAGAACACCAGCTCGCTGTGCTTTACCCCCTCGGTGTTCACAGAAGTACTTTTTAGGAGAGTCACAATCATGGCAATCAGTCTGCAAAAAGGCGGCAACGTCAACCTGTCGAAAGAAGCTCCTGGCCTGACCCAGCTGAAGGTCGGCCTCGGTTGGGACACCCGCGCCACCGACGGCGCAGCGTTCGACCTCGACGGCGCGGTGTTCCTGCTGAACTCGCAGGGCAAGGTGCGTTCGGATAGCGACTTCATCTTCTACAACAACCTGAAGTCGGCCGACGGCTCGGTGGTCCACTCGGGCGACAACCGCACCGGCGAAGGCGAGGGCGACGACGAAAGCGTGTCGATCGACCTGTCCAAGGTGCCGGCCGACGTCGACAAGGTCGTGCTGGGCGTGACCATCCACGACGCCGAGACCCGCCGCCAGAACTTCGGCATGGTCGGCAAGGCCTTCATCCGCTGCATCAACGCGGCCAACAACACCGAGATCGCGCGCTACGACCTGTCGGAAGACAGCTCCACCGAAGCGGCAATGATCTTCGGCGAGGTGTATCGTAACGGCGCCGACTGGAAGTTCCGCGCCATCGGCCAGGGCTTCGCCGGCGGCCTCGGGCCGCTCGCCAAGAACTACGGCGTCAACGTTTAACCAATAGCCCTGCGGTCCGCGTTCGGACGCGGGCCGCTCCAATAAAGGGAAAGGAAGTCCAAATGCCAGTATTTACCGTGACCGGGGATGTCGATCCCTTCCTGCATGTCTCGATGCGACGCGGCGAAACCATCTATTGCGAATCGGATGCGATGGTGATGATGGAATCGACGCTCGACCTGAAGGGCAAGATGAAGGGTGGCCTGGGCAGCGCGCTGATGCGCACCTTCGCCAACGGCGAGTCGTTCTTCCAGCAGCACATCGAAGCGACCCGCGGCGACGGCGACTGCCTGTTGTCGCCCACGCTGCCGGGTGCGATGCAGGTCATCGACTGCGGTCCGAACCACTACATCATCAGCGACGGCGCCTTTGTTGCCGCTACCTCGGGCGTGGACCTGAAGGTGCGCACCCAGAGCATCGGCAACGCCCTGTTCGCGCAGAGCGGCGGCTTCTTCGTCACCGAGACCACCGGCAGCGGCCAGGTGGTGGTGTCGGGCTTCGGCTCGATGTCGATGCTGGAAGTCGAACCGGGCAAGGACGCGATCATCGACAACTCGCACGTGGTGTGCTGGGACAGCGGGCTGCGCTACGAGATCTCGATCACGACCGGCCAGAGCGGCGGCTTCCTGGGCAACCTGATCAACAGCCAGACCAGCGGCGAGGGCATGGTATTGCGCTTCTCGGGCAAAGGTAAGGTCTACGTATGTTCGCGCAACCGGATGGCATTCAAGGCGTGGATGCAGACGCCGGCGCGCTGAAGCTTAACAAGTTAGGGAGAAGGATATGTCAGTAAACCTGAGCAAGGGTCAGAAGATCTCGCTGGACAAGGAAGCAGGCGGCGCACTCAGCCGCGTGACGATGGGCCTGGGCTGGGACGTGGCCAAGTCGAAGGGTTTCTTCGGCTTCGGCGGCGGCGCCGGCCAGCCGGTCGACCTGGACGCATCGGTGGTGATGTTCGACGAGTCGAACCGTCCGGTCGACGTGGTCTGGTTCCGCCAGCTCAAGAGCAAGGATGGCAGCATCACCCACACCGGTGACAACCGCACCGGCGCCGGCGACGGCGACGACGAGCAGATCCAGGTCGACCTGTCGCGCGTGCCGGCCGGCGTGAAGTCGCTGGTGTTTACCGTGAACAGCTTCACGGGCCAGAACTTCTCGACCGTGGAAAACGCCTACTGCCGCATCGTCAATGCCGGCAACAACCAGGAAGTGGCGCGCTTCAACCTGTCGGTGCAGGGTTCGCACACGGCCCAGATCATGGCCAAGCTGTACCGCCACAACGGCGAGTGGAAGATGCACGCGATCGGCGAAAACGGCTCGGGCCGTACCTTCGACGACCTGATGCCGCTGATCACGCCGCACCTGTAAGCGGGAAGCGGAACACGAAAACCGGGGCGGCGCTCCGGTTTTTTTTCGTCCTGCGGAACTCAGTCGGGGCGCTCCGCCAGCGCGAACAGTTCCTCGACCGTCACCCCGAGCGCGCGCGCCAGCTTGAGCGCCAGGATCGTCGACGGCACCATCGCCCCGGTCTCGATGGCGTTGATCGATTTGCGCGTGACGCCGGCGCGTTCCGCCAGCCCGGCCTGGGTCAGGTCGAGCCGCGCGCGCTGCACTTTCATGGTCGTTGTCAGCTGTTCGGTCATGCTCAGCGGTCGTAGTAGAGCAGGCTGCCCAGGAACACACTCACGCCGGTGACGATCGTCAGGACCGCCATCAGGGCCACCGGAGAGGGCGTGGCCAGCCAGGCCAGGCCAGGCGCCAGCAGGGCCTGCGCCGCCAGCACGGCGAGGAAGCCGTTGCGGCTGGCACGGTGCTGGCTCGCCTGGCGCAGTTCGTCCTCGACCAGGGCGCGCACCTCGGCGCCGCTGGCGGAGCCGCGCATCCGCAAGCCGGCCACCGCGATCACGATGGCGACCGGCAGCAGGCCGAACAGTCGCGCGATCGCTTCCGCGCGCGGGAAGGCCAGCAGGCCGGCCCCGGCCACGCCGAGCACCAGCACCGCGCCCAGGGCGAACCACAACTGGCGGCGCGACAGCGATATCAGCGTTTCTTGATCGTGATGCAGGACCTTCGGCATGGCGGCTCTCCTTGTGTGTGATACGGAGTAATGTAACACAAACAGGACAAAAAGAAACCTATGGGTTACATAAAGGGCGGTATCGGTATCTTTTTGGAGGCGAGGGCGCTCGCGGGTTCAGGCCAGCGGCAACCAGACCGTGAAGGTGCAGCCGGTGCCCGGCCCGTCGCTGTGCGCATGCACCTCGCCGCCGTGCAGGGCCACCATGGTCCGCACCAGCGCCAGGCCGATGCCCAGGCCGCCCTGCGAGCGGTCCGGCGTGCGTTCGGCCTGGGTGAACAGGTCGAACACCTCGGGCAGCAGGCCGGCGTCGATGCCGATGCCGTCGTCCACCACGCACAGCCGCACGCGCTCGCCGTCGCGCGTCGCGCGCAGGGCGATCGCGCCGCCCTGCGGGGTGTACTTGGCGGCGTTGTTGAGCAGGTTGGCGATCACCTGCACCAGGCGGGTGCCGTCGCCATGGACGCGCGCCTCGGCCAGGTCGGCCTCCACCTCGACCTCCAGGGCGTGTCCGCGCGCGGCGAACAGGGGACGCGACTGCTCGACGGCGCTGGCGAGCACCGGCTCGATCCCGACCAGGCCCTTGTCGAGCTTGATCAAGCCGCGCGTCACGCGCGATACGTCGAGCAGGTCGTTCACCAGCGTGGTCATGTGCCGCACCTGGCGCGCGATCACCTCGCTCGAAGCACGGATGCGCTCGGGACTGGCGGCCAGCTTCAGCAGTTCGGCGGCGGAAGCGATCGGCGCCAGCGGATTGCGCAGCTCGTGCGCCAGCATGGCGAGGAACTCGTCCTTGCGCCGGTCCTGCTCGCGCAGCGAGCGGTACAGCTGGGCGTTGGCGAAGCCGGTGGCGGCGATCGCGGCCAGCTGCGCCAGCACGGCTTCGTCCTGCTCGTCGAAGGTGGCGCCGGGCTTGCCGGCGACCCGGACGCGGCCGATCCGGCGGCCCTTGCGGTCGAGCAGGGGAACGTCCAGCGTGTCCTGCGGCGTCCCCGGCGGGGCTTCCCGCGCCGGCTTGCGCATCGCGGGCGCGTCCCCCGCCTCGCCGTCCAGCACGACCTCCACCTCCACCGCGCCGAGCAGGGCACGCACCTCCTGCGCCAGCGCCGCGGCGATGTCCTCGCTGGACAGCGCCGTGTGCAGGGCGCGCGTGGCGCCCGCTACCCTGGCCAGCAGGGCGGACTGGCGCTGCTCGCGGTCCAGCTTGCGTGCGAGTCCTTCGCGCTGCGTCACGCTGTCGTGGATGTCGCGGTTGGCGCCGACCCATTCGCGTACGGCGCCGTTCGGGCCGAGGATCGGGATGCCCTTGACGGCGGTCCAGCGGTAGCTGCCGTCGACGCGGCGCAGCCGGTATTCGGTCTCGTAGGTGGCGTAGGTGGCGATCGAGGTGGTCCAGACCTGGCGTGCGCGTTCGCGGTCGTCGGGGTGGATGGCGTCGAGCCAGCCGTGGCCGCACCACTCGTCGTAGCGCTGTCCGGTGAAGGCGCGCCACGACGGCGAATCCTCGAGGATGCGCCCGTCGGCGGTGCTGGTCCAGACGATCTGCGAGGTGGCCATGGCCAGGGTGCGGAAGCGTTCCTCGCGTTCGCGCAAGGCGTTTTCCGCCTCCACGCGCGCGGTGATGTCCTCGTGCATCAGCATGACTTCGACCACCCGGCCGGCGCCGTCCTTGATCGGATGGGCGTGCGCGGTGACCCAGCGCGCGCGCCCGCTATCCCCGAGCGCGGCGGTGTCATAGTGGATCGCGGGGAGTTCGACCGATTCGCCGGCCAGTGCCCGGGCCAGGCCGGCGGCGACGCCGGTGGCGATCAGCTGGGGATCGCGCAGCAGGTTGTACTCCCGGCTCATCACATGGCGCATCAGGTCGCTGCCCTCGTGGATGTGCCAGAGCGCTTCCCAGGCCCGGTTCACCTGCACCGTATAGCCCTCCGGGTCGAGGAGCTGGAGGCTGACCGGCGCCTGTTCGAACAGTTCCCGGAAGCGGACTTCCGGATAGGCGGGAGCGGCAGCGCCTGCGGGGGCGGGCGGTTGGTGGTGGATGGACATGCGGGCTGTTCTTGTCTTGTCGGTGGAACGGAAGGCGCCGGTGCGGCGAGGCCGGCGGCTTCGGCGTGCGCATCATGTCATAGTTTTTGTTTGCGGTGGGACATATACGTACAGCATATGCCTGCGCACGATGCGCCCTGCGCCTTTCCGGCAGGACGCATGGATTAGCGGCGCCGGCGCGCTAGAAAGCCGGCCCGGTCGAGGCAGCGGCGCCGGCGTCCGTCGGCGCGGCGGACGGAGCATCGGGCGCGGAAACCGGCGGCGCCAGTTCGATGTGGGCGAAGGACAGCCTGCCGCGCCCGCCATGCTTGGAAGCGTAGAGCGCGTCGTCGGCCGCCTGCATCAGCCCTTCCAGGTCGGCGCCGCTGCGCGGGAAGCTGGCGACGCCGATGCTGGCCCCGACGGCGCCGTCCGCCATGTTCGGGTGCAGGGCCGGCTGCACGCAGGCGATGAGGCGGGCGCCGATGGCGGCGAGGTCGTGGCGCGTGCATTCGCCGTCCACCAGGACCACGAATTCGTCGCCGCCCAGGCGCGCCAGGAATTCGCCGCCGCGCAGCGCCGCCTGGAAGCGGATCGCCACTTCCTTCAGCACCTCGTCGCCGACCGCGTGGCCGTGGGTGTCGTTGACCTGCTTGAAGCGGTCCAGATCGATGGAGAGCAGGGTGAAGGGCTTGCCATTGCGCTGGCTGCGGGCCAGCAGCCGGCTCGCCCAGCGCTCGAAGAAACGCCGGTTGGGCAGCCCGGTGAGGACGTCGTGCGAGGCCTCCAGGGCCAGGCGTCCGGCCAGTTCGGTGTTGCTGCGCGCGGCGGCCGACAGCGAGCGCCATGCGTGCAGCGCCATCGCCACCACGGTCGAGAGCATCAGCACCAGGATCACGGCGGCGCGCAGCAGGCGCTGGTTGAAACCGTCCATGACCGCGTCGCGGGCCTGGCGCAGGCGCTCCACTTCTTCCCCGATGAGCCGGCGGGCTTCGAGCATCTTTTGCCGGCCGAAGCCTTCGCGCACGATGTCGACGGCGGCGGAGTGGTCGCCGCGCTTCTTGAGCTGCACCGTGCGTTCCATCTCGTCGAGCTTGCTGTCGGCGATGTGGGCGAGCTTGCGCACGCTGGCGACGAAGGCCGGGTCGCGGTAGCCGGACTGCTCGGCCTGCGCCAAGCTGTCGCGGACGCCGTTGCGCCCGACGAGGTAGGGCTCGAGGTAGGCCGGATCGCCGGTCAGGAGGTAGCCGCGCTGGCCGGTTTCGGCATTCAGCAGGTGCATCATGAGGTTGCGGACCTGGATGCGCGCCGTGTCGTTCTGCCGCAGCTGTCCCATCGCATCGCGCAGCTCGGCGACCTCGTGGACGAAGAAGATGCTCATTGCCGCGATGATGCAGAGCGCAAGGACCAGGGTGGTGGCGCTGCGGCGAAGGGGCAGGGCTGGCACGACGTAGGACGTGGGCATGACGATAGGCGGCAATCCGAATGCGCGTATGTTATCCCAACGTAAGAGAATTCCTACAGGAACTTGTTATTCCAGCCACGAAAGATTATGAACATGTAACAAATGTCCAACATGCGGGCCCGGACGACCCGCGCTGCTCAGTGGCCGCGGCGCTGCACCAGCGCCGTGCCGACGCCATGGCGTTTGCCTTCGCTCACCGCCGTGACGGTGCCGTCCGGGTTGAAGACCAGCGCGTTCGCGGCGCCGATCTCCTCGGGATCGGCTTCCCAGCGGTGGCCGAAGCGCTCCAGTGCGCGCGCCTGCTCGCTGCCGGCGAAGCCCGGTTCGATCGAGGTGGCCTCGCCGTTGCGCTCCGAGATGCGCGGCGCGTTCAGGGCCTGGTCCATCGGCATGCCGAGGTCGACGTAGTTGAAGATGGTCTGCAGCACCGTGGTGATGATGGTGGCGCCGCCCGGGCTGCCGATGGTGAAGGCCGGCTTGCCGTCCTTCAGGGCGATGGTGGGCGCCATGCTCGAGCGCGGGCGCTTGCCGGCTTCGGGCACGTTCGGGTGCGGGCCGCTGAAGTCGAAGTCGGTCATCTCGTTGTTCAGCAGGAAGCCGTAGCCCGGCACGACGATGCCGCTGCCGCCCCAGGATTCGATGGTGAAGGTATACGACACCACGTTGCCGTCCTTGTCCGACACGGTCAGGTGGGTGGTGTGGGCGTTCTCCAGGTGCAGGCGCGCCGACTGCGGCCGCAGCGGCACGCTCTGGTCGTTCTGGTAGCCGTAGGGGTCGCCGGGGGCCGCGTTGCGCGCGGCGCGCTGCTGGATCTGCTTGCGGCGCTGGGCCGCGTAGTCCTTCGACATCAGGCCGGCCACCGGGGCGTCGATGTATTCGGGGTCGGCCAGGTAGGCATTGCGGTCGGCGAAGGCCAGCCGGCTGGCCTCGATGTACAGGTGTTCGGCCTGGGCGCGCGGCAGGCGCTGCAGGTCGTAGCCTTCGAGGATGTTGAGGGCCTCGGCGACGGTCGCGCCGCCGCTGCTGGGCGGCGCCATGCCGTAGATCTCGTAGCCGCGGTAGGTGCTGCGCAGCGGCTGGCGGATGCGCGCCTCATAGTTGGCCAGGTCGGCCATGGTCATGTGGCCGGCGCGCGCGCGCTTGCCCGGCGCGAACGGCGGCTTGTTGACGGCGGCGACGATGGCGCGCGCGATCGGCCCTTCATAGAAGGCCTTTGCGCCGCCCTGGGCGATCTCGCGGTAGGCCCTGGCCATGTCCGGATTGCGGATCAGGGCGCCCGGCTGCACGGCCTTGCCCTTACGCAGGTAGAGTGCGCTGGTGGGTGCGTACAGCTGAAATTTTCTTTCATTCTGGGCGGTCAAATGACTGAATATTTCAGTCACGCGGTAGCCCTTGTCGGCCACCTCGATGGCCGGGGCCAGCACCTGCTTGAAGCGCATGCTGCCGTAGCGCTCCAGCGCTTCGTGCCAGCCGCGCACGGTGCCGGGCACGCCGACCGAGGCGCCGCTTGCCACCGCTTCTTCGAAATCGATCGGCTTGCCGTTCTCGAGGAAGGCGTTCGGACTGAAGCTGGCGGGTGCGGTTTCGCGGTGGTCGATGGTGATGACGCGCTTGTCCTTGGCGAGGTAGATCATCATGAAGCCGCCGCCGCCGATGCCGCAGCTGAACGGATCGGTCACGCCCAGGGTCGCGGCGGCGGCCACCGCCGCATCGATGGCGTTGCCGCCCTGGTCGAGGATCCGGATCGCCGATTGCGAGGCCTGTTCGCTGATGGTGGCGACCGCGCCGCCGGTGCCGGTGGCCACTGGCGTCTTTGCGAGCGCGGGCGGCGAGCCCAGGACGATGGACAGGGTCAGCCCGCAGGCGAGCAGGGTCGCTTTCATGGGTCCTCCCGGCAGCGCTTACTGCGCGTACATGTTGAAGGTGACCGGATACGACGCCGGCGCCGCTCCTGCCATGCCGCGCGGCGGCGGCGGCGTCAGGTGGTCGAGCTCGATGCGCGAACCGCGCAGCGCCGGCGACATGTAGCCGGGCTGGCCCTGCACCAGGTAGAAGGACTGGGCCACGCTGCCGATGCGCATGGTGAAGCGGTAGACCAGGCGTCCCGGCCAGATGCAGCGCACATTGTCCGGACAGCGGCTGTCTTCCGCCCCTTCGTAGGTGATGGTAAGGCGCTCTGCCAGCGGCAGCACCTGGCGTTCGGTCAGGGTGTAGCGCGCTTCGGGCAGGCGGTCGCGGGGGGCGGCGCAGCCGCCGGCGAGGGCAGCCAGCGCCAGGCCGGCGCAGCCGAGGGTGAGAACACGGAGCAGGGAGTGCATGCGATGTCCATCGGGTTGATTTTTTGGAATCTCCATCATAGCAAAGCTGCCGCGCCGTGGTCGCGCACGGGGTGTGCGGCCGCGTCGCACTGTTATCCGGACGGTCACATTGCGGTCATATTCGCGCACTAGACTTTGCCGCGTGGTCCCCGAGGGACAGCCACATACCCCCATCAACCAGCAATAGGAATAACAAGCCCATGTTCAAGAAGATCCTCGCCGCTGCCGCTTCCGCCACCATCGCCGCCGCCGTGCTCGCGATGCCGGCCGCCCACGCCGCCGACATGACCGGCGCCGGCGCGACCTTCCCGTACCCGATCTACGCCAAGTGGGCCGAGGCCTACAAGGCCGCCACCGGCAACGGCCTGAACTACCAGTCGGTCGGTTCGGGCGCGGGCATCAAGCAGATCAAGGCGAAAACCGTCGACTTCGGCGCCTCCGACATGCCGCTCAAGGCCGAAGAGCTGGATGAAGCCGGCCTGATGCAGTTCCCGGCCATCATGGGCGGCGTGGTCGCGGTGGTCAACGTCGACGGCGTCCAGCCGGGCCAGCTGAAGCTGACCGGCCCGGTGCTGGCCGACATCTACCTGGGCAAGATCACCAAGTGGAACGCCCAGCCGATCGCC
This sequence comes from Massilia sp. X63, assembly GCF_041023745.1. Taxonomy (NCBI): domain Bacteria; kingdom Pseudomonadati; phylum Pseudomonadota; class Betaproteobacteria; order Burkholderiales; family Oxalobacteraceae; genus Massilia; species Massilia sp. X63. The sequence goes on along the minus strand of NZ_JBFTEF010000005.1, from coordinate 217,953 downwards.
GCGCTGAACCCGGGCGTGAAACTGCCGGACGCCGACATCACCGTCGTGCACCGCGCCGATTCCTCGGGCACCTCCTTCCTGTTCACCGACTACCTGTCCAAGACCAGCCCGGCCTGGAAGGAAGGCGTCGGCGCCGGCACCAGCGTGAAGTGGGCCGTGGGCGTGGGCGGCAAGGGCAACGAGGGCGTGGCCGCCAACGTGCAGCGCATCAAGGGCGCGATCGGCTACGTCGAGTGGGCCTACGCCAAGAAGAACAAGCTGGCGCACACCCAGCTGAAGAACAAGGACGGCAGCTTCCTGCAGCCGGACGACGACGCCTTCAAGGCCGCCGCCGCCGGCGCCGAGTGGACCCGCGCGCCGGGCTTCGGCGTGGTGCTGACCGACCAGGCGGGCAAGCAGAGCTGGCCGATCACCGGCGTGTCCTACATCCTGATGCACAAGACCCAGGCCGACGCCAGCAAGGGCGCCGAAGTGGTGAAGTTCTTCGACTGGGCCTTCAAGAACGGCGCCCCGGCCGCCGCCGAGCTGGACTACGTGCCGATGCCGGCATCGGTGGTCAAGCTGGTGCAGGCCAATTGGAAGGCCAACCTGAAGGACGCAGCGGGCAAGGCGGTCTACTGATCGTTCGAACCTGGAGTTGAATCGTAGGGCGGTCGGCGGCGCCGACCGCGCGTTCGACTCACGTCAGCGGGCTGCACCTCCTTTCTTGCTCTGTTTGAACGCATGTCCGGCATGGCCGAACACCCTACATCATGACTACCGCTAACACGATCGTCCTGGTGGTCGACGACAAGCCGGCCATCGCCGAGCTGCTCAAGTTTTCGCTGCACGAAGACGAGTGGATCTGGCATAGCGTACCGAGCCTGGCGCAAGCCTGGGATTTCATCGGGCGCGAGCGCCCCGAACTGCTGCTGCAGGAATCGATGCTGCGCCAGGAAGGCGGCCTGCGCCTGCTGGCGCGCCTGCGCGGCGAACGCGGCCTGCGCGGCAGGCCGGTGATGCTGCTGGCCGCCGCATGCGGCGAAGGCGAACGCGCGCCGGCGCCGGCGTTCACGCCCCAGGCGCCGCCGGAACCGGCGCCCGACGAACACCTGCTGCGCTCGGGCCGCCTGGTGCTGGACCCGCTCAGCTGCAGCGTCCGGGTCGGCAACCACAAGGTCGAGGTGCGCCACGCCGAATACCGGCTGCTGCGCTTCCTGCTGTGCCACCCGGGCCAGGTGTTCTCGCGCGCCCAGCTGCTCGAGCAGCTGTGGGAGTCGCACGATACCCTCGACCAGCGCACCGTCGACGTTCACGTGCTGCGCCTGCGCAAGGCGCTGGGACGCGCCAAGTCCTTGATCAAGACCGTGCGCGGGGCGGGCTACATGCTGTCCCCGGCCTGATGCGGCCGTGTCACAAGGCTGACATGTTTGCTAATTAGACTGGCGGAAACATCGCGTTCCATCAGCCTCATGAGCCTCCACGTCCCCCGTCCGCATTTCCTCGCACCGTCCCGCACCAACCGATACCTCGTCCTTGTCTGGCCGGCCCTTGCGGTGCTGCTCTGCGCGGCCCTGTGGAGCGCCACCGTGCTGCGCGCCGATGCCGAGCACGCACGCGCCGAGGCCCAGGCGCGCAAGGAGGCCGGCGCCTATGCCGACGCCTACGAGCAGTACGTCACGCGCTCGGTCGGGCAGATGGACCAGGTCACGATGCAGCTGAAGTTCAGCTGGGAGAAAGGGCGCGCGCCCGGCGCCAGGCTGGGACTGCTGGACGAGCTGCGGCGCGACGGCATGTTCACCGACGACGCCTTCCGCGTGGTCGCCATCGTCGACCGCGACGGCATGGTGCGGGCCTCGACGCGCCCGGCGCTGCTCGGCGCCGACCTGTCGGCGGGACCGTATTTCGTCCAGCACCGCAACCACATCTCGACCGCGCTGCGGATCGGCGCGGCGCCGCCGCAGATCGCGCACGAAGGCGAGGGCGGAGAACTGGTGCTGTTCACGCGCCGCCTCGATACCCGCGACGACGAGTTCGACGGCATCGTGCTGATGGCGGTGGACGCGCGCTACTTCACCTCCTTCGTCAGCCCGGCCACGCTGGGCGCGGGCGGCGTGGCGGCGCTGGCCGGCCGCGAAGGGCGCCTGCATGCCGAGCAGCACAGCGACGGCGCGGCCTTCCTGGACAGCCGCACCAGGCTGCTGCCGGCGCAGGACGGCCTGTGGCCGGCAGCAGCCGGGCGCGGCGTGCGCCTGGTGCAGGGACGGGATGGGCGCGCGCGCGTGCTCGGCTGGCGCCAATCGGGCGCCTACCCGCTGGTGGCGCTGGTCGCGCTGGCGCACGACGCGGCGCTGGCGCCGGCTGCCGCGGCCTGGGTCGACAGCCGCGACCGCGCCATCGCCATCAGCGCCTGCCTGCTGCTGCTCGGCGCCGCCGGATCGTTGCTGGCGCGCCGCGCCGTGCTGCGCGAGCGCGAGCAGGAACAGGTGCAGCGCGCCTACCGCACCGCCACCGAAAGCGGCAACGACGGCTTCTACATGGCCGCCGCGGTGCGCGGGCGCGACGGCGAGATCGCGGACTTCCGCATCGTCGACTGCAACGAGCGCGGCGCCTTCTTCTACGGGATGACGCGCGCCGACCTGGTCGGCAGCAGCCTGGCGCAGGTCGACAGCGCGCTGTTCGGCGAAGCGCTGCTCGACACCTACCGCAAGGCGATGGAGAGCGGCTTCCACGAGGACGACCGCCGCATGCCCCTGGACAACCGCCTGAACATCAGCTGGGGACGGCGGCGCCTGGTGCGGGTCGGGAACGGCCTCGCGGTGACGCTGCAGGACATCAGCGAGCGCAAGGCCCACGAGCACCAGATGGAGCGCCTGGCCAGGGAGGATACGCTGACCGGCCTGGCCACGCGCCACGCTTTTCTGGCCGCGATGCCGGCCATCCTGGCGCAGGCGCGCAGCAATGAAGACGGCCTGGCGCTGCTGTTCATCGACCTGGACGAGTTCAAGCACGTCAACGACAGCCACGGCCACGCCACCGGCGACCAGCTGCTGAAGTCCGCCGCCCAGCGCCTGCTGTCGCTGCTGCGCCCGACGGATGGGGTGGCGCGCTTCGGCGGCGACGAATTCCTGGTGCTGCTGCACCCCTGCGAGGGCGAGCGTCAGGCGGCCTCGGTGGCGGCGCGCATCGTCGAGGCCTTCGGGGTGCCCTTCCTGATCGGCGACGAGCTGCACGCGGTGGGCGCCTCGATCGGCATCAGCATGTTCCCGCGCGACGGCGACGATGCCGAGACCCTGGTGCGCCACAGCGACATCGCGATGTACGCCGGCAAGAACGAAGGCAAGGGCCAATACCGTTTCTTCGACCCGGCCCTGTCGAACACCCTGAATTCGCGCGCGCGCCTGAAGCAGCGCCTGCTGGAGGCGATCGAGCATGGCCAGTTCATGCTGGTCTACCAGCCGCGCGTGGATGCCCACAGCGGCGAGCTGCTGAGCATGGAGGCGCTGCTGCGCTGGCGCCATCCGGAGCTGGGCCTGGTGGCGCCGGGCGACTTCATCCCGCTGGCCGAGAGCACCGGCCTGATTCGTCGCATCGGCGAGATCGTGATCGACCTCGCCTGCGCCCAGCTGGCGGCCTGGCGCGAGGCCGGCGCCGCCCTGGTGCCGGTGTCGATCAACGTCTCGCCGCGCCAGTTCCTGGGCGGCGGGGTGCAGCGCCACCTGGGCGGCGCCATGGCGCGCCACCGCGTGCCGGCCAGCCTGATCGAAGTCGAGATCACCGAGTCGGCCATGATGGGCGACCACGAGGACATCCTGGCCGAACTGGCCGCCCTGCGCGCGCTCGGCGTCAAGCTGCACGTGGACGATTTCGGCACCGGCTATTCCTCGCTGTCGCAGCTGCAGCGCCTGAAGATGGACGTGCTGAAGGTGGACCGCGCCTTCACCACGGAGCTCGGCAATTCGAAGGAGGGCAGGGTGTTCTTCCAGGCCATCGTCTCGATGGCGCACGCGCTCGGCATGGCGGTGGTGGCCGAGGGCGTCGAGACCGCCGAGCAGCTCGACATCCTGCGCGAGCTCGACTGCAACGAGGTGCAGGGCTACTACATCGCGCGCCCGGTGCCGCCCGCCGAGATGCTGGAAATGATGCAACGGCGCTTCCTGCTGGCCCCCGCGGCGGCGCCCGTTGCGCTTGCGCCGGCAGGTGTTTCCTTCTAGAATGCCCACACCCTATGGGGAGTAGCCTCCTCCTGCGCAATGCGGGAGGGCCCGTGTCAACATACTCGCTTCATGCCGAAGCGTGGCGCGGGCAGCCTAGCGGTTGGCGAGACCATCGGCCCATCCGCGCCTTGTCGGGCGTGCGGGTGCGCCCTTGCGTTCTGCTGATAACTCGCCCGACCGGAACCCCAGCATGACCTTCACCGCCCTGATCTTCCTTGCCCTTGCGATGTCGACCGACGCCTTTGCCGCGGCGATCGCCAAGGGCGCCGCCCTGCGCAAGCCCGGCCTGCCGCAAGCACTGCGTATCGGCCTGCTGTTCGGCTGCATCGAAACCATCACGCCGCTGATCGGCTGGGCCCTGGGCTCGCTGGCCGCCGACGCCATCCGCCAGTGGGACCACTGGATCGCCTTCGTCCTGCTGCTGGGCCTGGGCGGGCGCATGTTCTGGCTGTCCTTCGGCGAGGACGACGAAGAGGAAGCCTCGGCCGGCTCGCAGAACCTGGCGGTGCTGGTGCTGACCGCGGTGGCGACCAGCATCGATGCGATGGCGGTCGGCGTCGGCCTGGCCTTCGTCGACGTCTCGATCGTGCATGCGGCGATCGCGATCGGCATCTCGACCACCGTGATGGTCACGATCGGCGTGCTGCTCGGCCGGCGCCTGGGCGCGGCCGTGGGCCGCAACGCCGAGCGCATCGGGGGCGTGGTGCTGGTGCTGGTCGGCACCACCATCCTGATCGAGCACCTGTCGAACTGAGCGGCGTCCCGCGTGCCGCCGCGCTCGCGCCGGCACGCATGGTATACTCGCGCCGTCATGTATCCCGACATCGTATGAGACGAATTCTCGTCATCTTCCTGATCCTGCTGTTCCCCCTGAACGTGTTCGCGCTCTCGCTATCCGCCTCTACGGCGCAGCCGGGCGGCGCGCACGAGCACGCCACCGCCGTGCTGTCCGCCGGTGCCGATGCGCTTGCCGATGCGGAAGCGCGCGGCGACGTCGACCCCGACGAACCGCCTTCGGTCGCCGATCTCCACGACCTCGTGAACCAGGAACGCGTGCTGCACCTGGCCGGTCCCTGCGCCGGCGCGGCGGCGCCGCGCGATCCCGCACGCACCGGCCTGTCCCTGCCGCCTCCCTTCAAGCCACCCCGGCTCGCCTGATCCGGGGGCCATGCCCCGTCCCGTCCGGCCGGTCCGGCAAGCGCCACGCTTGCCGGCGGCTCTCACTGTTTACATTTGATAAGGCAAGCAAGATGGAATGGCTATTCGACCCCACGATCTGGGTGGGTTTGCTGACACTGGTGCTCCTGGAAATCGTCCTGGGCATCGACAACCTGATTTTTATCGCCATCCTGGCGGACAAGCTGCCGCCGCACCAGCGCGACAGGGCGCGCCTGATCGGCCTGTCGCTGGCCATGGCGATGCGCCTCGGCCTGCTCACCATCGTCTCCTGGCTGGTCACCCTGACCGCGCCGCTGTTCTCGCTCGGCTCGCAGGCCTTCTCGGGGCGCGACCTGATTCTGCTGGTCGGCGGCCTGTTCCTGCTGTTCAAGGCCACCGTCGAGCTGCATGAGCGCCTCGAAGGCGTCACCCATGCCCAGTCCGGCCCTCGGGTGTATGCCGGCTTCGCCGCGGTGGTGGCGCAGATCGTGGTGCTCGATGCCGTGTTCTCGCTCGACGCGGTGATCACGGCGGTGGGCATGGTCGACGAACTGGGCGTGATGATGGCCGCGGTGGTCATCTCGATCGGCATCATGATCCTGGCCTCGAAGCCGCTGACCCGTTTCGTCAACGCCCACCCGACCGTGGTGGTGCTGTGCCTGAGCTTCCTGCTGATGATCGGCCTGAGCCTGGTGGCCGAGGGCCTGGGCTTCCACATCCCGAAGGGCTACCTGTATGCGGCGATCGGCTTCTCGATCCTGATCGAGGCCCTGAACCAGTTCGCGCGCCGTAACTTCCTGAAGAACCAGGCGCGCCTGCCGCTGCGCGAGCGCACCGCCGACACGGTGCTGCGCCTGCTCGGCAAGCACCGCGCCGCCGCCGAGGAAGCGCCCGCCAGCGAGGAGGCTGCCGCGCGCGACACCTTCGCCGTCGAGGAGCGCAACATGGTCAGCGGGGTGCTGACCCTGGCCGACCGCTCGATCCGCTCGATCATGACGCCGCGCTCGGAGATGTCCTGGGTGAACCTGGACCAGGAACCGGGGATCATCCTCCAGCAGCTGCAGAAAACCCCGCACAACCAGCTGCCGGTCTGCCGCGGCGACGTCGACGAGGTGCTCGGGGTGGCGCGTACCAAGGACCTGATCGGCGCGCTGCTGCTGTACCGCCGGATCGACCCGGCGCAGGCGTCCCTGCTCAGGAAGCCGATCTACCTGCCCGACACGGCCGGGGTACTGAAGGCGATGGAGGCGCTCAAGCGCGCCCGCGGCCAGCTGGTGCTGGTGGCGGACGAATACGGCGTGGTGCAGGGACTGCTCACGCCGATCGACATCCTGGAAGCGATCGCCGGCGAATTCCCGGACGAGGACGAGCAGCCGGCGCTGCGACTGCAGGCGCCGGGCCACTGGGAAGCCGACGGCGCGGCCGACCTGCACCTGCTGGAACAGGTGCTGGAGACCGATGCGCTGGTGGGCGAGGACGCGGTCTACACCTCGCTGGCCGGCTTCCTGCTGGCGCGCTTCGAAACCCTGCCCGCCGCCGGCCAGGCGGTCGAGGTGGACGGGCTGCGCTTCGAGATCCTCGCGGTCGAGGACCGGCGCATCGCCCGGGTCGCGATCCGGCGCCTGGCCGGGGAGGCCGAGGCGCAGGAGCGCTAGCCGCCTGTTCCGGCGTGCGGCGGTTCGGGCTCAGGCGGCCAGGCGCGCGATCAGCTCGCGCAGCGCCAGGCCGCCGCCGGCGATCAGCACGCCGAAGTACAGGATGGTGAGGACGTTGCTGATATGGCCCAGCAGCACGCAGACGCCGTCGCGCTGCAGCAGGCCGATCGCCAGGAACAGCAGGGCCACCGCCGGGAAGGTATTGCTGAACGGGATCAGGCCGAAGGGCATCATCAGGAGCACGGCGCCCAGGATCAGGGCGGCGTTGTTCAGGTGCTGGACCGAACCGCCGGCCACCAGCCATGGAATGCGGTTGGGCTTGCTGACCCGCTCGATCTTGCCGAGCCAGGACAGGGATTTGCGCAAGAGCGGACGCAATTTCTTGGTGGCGATGGTGCGATGCTTCAGGCGCGCCGGGATCCACAGCTCGCGCCCGAACAGGCGGCTCAGGCCGATGAGCAGGATGGCGGCGCCGAACACCGTGCTCACGCCGGGGATCGAGACCGGGATCAGGAAGACCAGGGTCAGCAGGGCGGCCAGGATCAGCAGGCCGTCGTTGCCGACACGGTGGATCAGTTCGCTCAGCGTGATGCCGGTGGGCGGCAGCGAGCGCACCAGGTTGCGGAGCTTCCGTGAAATCGGTTCGGCTTGCATTGCGTGTTCTTTCGTCTTGCGGTGGAAGTGGTTCATGGATCGCGGCGCACGGGCGCCCAAGGTCGGGCAATAGTATAGAGCACGCCAGGACGTGCTCAGCGTCCTGGACGGAACACGAATGTGAAGTTGCTCAGCCGCGCCGGGCCGCTTCGATCGCGGCGACGTCGATCTTGCCCATCGTCATCATCGCTTCGAAGACCCGCTTGGCCACCGCCGGGTCGGGATCGGCCAGGCCGTCGGTGAGCACGCGCGGCGTGATCTGCCAGGACAGGCCCCAGCGGTCCTGGCACCAGCCGCAATCGCTCGGCTGGCCGCCATTGCCGACGATGGCGTTCCACAGGCGGTCGGTTTCTTGCTGGTCGTCGGTGGCGATCTGGAAGGAGAAGGCCGGGCTGTGCTGGAAGGCCGGTCCGCCGTTCAGGCCGATGCAGGACACGCCGGCCACGGTGAACGCGACCGTCAGCACGTCGCCCTGCTTGCCGACCGGGTAGTCGCTGGGCGCGCGGAAGACCTGGCCCACCGCGCTGTCCGGGAAGGTAGCGGCATAGAACTGCGCCGCTTCCAGCGCGGTTCCGTTGAACCAGAGGCAAATCGTGTTCTTGCTGACCATGGGCATGTCTCCAATCGTTGGCATATCGGGTGGGAAGCTCGCGCGCCAGCATAACGCAAACGCGCGGCCGTCCGGCAGCCGCCGCGGTCCGACTTATGGGAGATCAGCCCCGGTGCTGTCAGGCATCAGTCGAGGTCGGCCGCGTCGTGGCGTTCCGGCACTTGCTCTTCGGGATTGCCACGCACGCGGTTGACCTTGCGGCCGCGCATGACGGCCGGGCGCGCCGCGACTTCGTCGGCCCAGCGGCGCACGTGTTTGTACTCGTGCACCGACAGGAATTCGCCGGCCTCGTACAGCTCGCCGCGCACCATGCCGCCATACCAGGGCCAGATCGCCATGTCGGCAATCGTGTATTCATTGCCTGCGACGAAGCGGTTCTCGGCCAGCTGGCGCTCCAGCACGTCGAGCTGGCGCTTGGTTTCCATGGCATAGCGGTCGATCGGGTACTGCAGCTTCTCCGGTGCATAGGCGTAGAAGTGGCCGAAGCCGCCGCCCACGAAAGGCGCCGAACCCATCTGCCAGAACAGCCAGTTCAGGGTCTCGGTGCGGGCCGGGATCTCCTTCGGCAGGAAGGCGCCGAACTTCTCGGCTAGGTAGACCAGGATCGAACCGGACTCGAACACGCGCACTGGCTCGGGCCCGCTGCGGTCGACCATGGCCGGGATCTTCGAGTTCGGGTTGATCGCCACGAAGCCGCTCGAGAACTGGGCGCCTTCGTTGATCTTGATGAGCCAGGCGTCATACTCCGCGCCCGTGTGGCCGAGGGCCAGCAGTTCCTCCAGCATGATGGTCACCTTCACGCCGTTCGGCGTGGCCAGCGAGTACAGCTGCAGCGGGTGCTTGCCGACCGGGAGCTCGGCCTCGTGGGTCGGGCCGGCGACCGGGCGGTTGATGTTGGCAAAAGTGCCGCCGGAAGCGGCAGGCGGGGTCCAGACTGTCGGCGGCACATAGGGATCGGTCATCGGGCGCTCCTTGGGCATCTGATCAAAGCGATCATTCTAGCCGGCGCGGGCGGGACGTGCCGGACGCGCCGGAAAAGGTACTTCGTTACAGTGTGCGACTTTTCTGCTCGGGCAATGTGCGATAGTGAGCAGAACGGCGCCCCAGGCAAAGCCCGGACGCAAGCCGACAAAAATAGGGAGATTACCGAGGAGGATGCATGTCGGACCGGAGACGTTTCAACGATGTCTTGACAGCGAGTAGGTCGCTTGCGCTGGGCTTGTTGTTCATGGGGCCAGGCGCTGCGCATGCCGGCGACACGACCAGGACGGTCAAGCTTGCTGCCGATGCTCCTGGCAATATAAGGACTGAAACATGCTCGCGCCCCGAGTATCCTGAGCAGGAATTGAAACAGAACCGCCAGGGGACAGTAACGCTGCGCTTCCTGATCGGCGCCGACGGCACCGTCAAGCGATCCCTGGTCCAGGCTTCTTCAGGTTCCCCTGCACTTGACGAGGCCGCGCTCGTCGGACTCTCCAAGTGCCGCTTCAATCCGCCACGGGTCGACGGTAAACCGGTCGACGCCTGGACTGCCATCCAATACGTGTGGAAGCCGCAATAAATCGTCTACGGCTTCGCTAAAAGATCCTGCTGTAAGCTCAATCATCCAACGGGTAGTTTTCAATGCGATCAATTTGTCTCATGGCCGTTGTGCTTCTTTCGCTGCTGAGTACGAGCACGGCGCAGGCCCAGAAGACGATCGTGCTCGGTGCAATCGACAAGCTGGAGTTCGTGAAGGAGGGCACGGAGTATTGCCCTGTAACCTGTCCGCGTCTCGAGACGACAGAGGGCGGCGTCACCCGGATCTGCCTGTCGCGGCACGGGGACTGTCAACTGGTCAGTCTCCGGGTGATCGAGGTCCTGGCGGGTGCCGACCCCGGCGCTACCGTCGTAGGCAAGTCCAAGTTGGGCGAATTCAACCGACCGACGATACCGATGGAAACGCGCCTGGTTCTCGCCGACATCGACAAGCAGGGATTCGCCAGCTATATCGGCGCCACCTATTCCCACGAGGGCGTGCTATTGCTACCGAAATCCTGGGCCATGGTCGATGGGATCGATCTGCTGCCAATGAAAGATGAACGCGGCTTCGTGCCGCTGGAACGACTCCGCCAGCGCTTGCGTGCCGGACGCTAGCGCGTCCTTCCCTCAATCCAATCTGCTCGCTGCCGCAGCCACGAGCAGCAATGAAAAAAACCGCCGCAGCGGGTTTTTTCAGTACATCGGGGTCAGGTCTGACATTTAGACACGAGCTGAGCAAGACGATCGAGCAACCCTCGAGCTCGTGTCCGATTGTCAGACCTGACCCCCACCCTACACAGCCACGAGCACCAATGAAAAAACCCGCCGCAGCGGGTTCTTTTCAGGGACTGGACGACGTTTACACGTAAGCCGCCAGCGCTCCCTTCATCTTCTTCAGCGCAGCCGATTCGATCTGGCGGATGCGCTCGGCCGACACGCCGAACTCTTCGGCCAGGGTGTGCAGCGTGGCGCCCGAACCGTCGTCATTGGCCAGCCAGCGCGCTTCGACGATGCGGCGCGAACGCGGGTCCAGCTTGCCCAGCGCGGTCTCCAGGCCTTCCGACTGCAGGCGGTCGACCTGTTCGGCCTCCAGCACGCGGGTCGGCTCCTGCTGCTCGGACGACAGGTAGGCGATCGGGGCGAACTTGTCGTCGTCGTCGTCGGTCGGCGATTCGAGGGCGATGTCGCGGCCCGACAGGCGGGTTTCCATCTCGATCACTTCCTCGCGCTTGACGTCGAGCATCTTCGCCAGCTCGTCGACCTGGCTCGGGGTCATGGTGTCGAGGCCAACCTTGTTGCTGCGCAGGTTGAAGAACAGCTTGCGCTGGGCCTTGGTCGTGGCGACCTTCACCAGGCGCCAGTTCTTCAGGATGTATTCGTGCATCTCGGCCTTGATCCAGTGCATCGCGTACGACACGAGACGCACGCCCTGGTTCGGGTCGAAACGCTTGACTGCCTTCATCAGGCCGATGTTGCCTTCCTGGATCAGGTCGGCGTGCGGCAGGCCGTAGCCGAGGTAGCCGCGCGCGATCGATACCACCAGGCGCAGGTGCGAGAGCACCAGCTTCTGGGCGGCGTCGAGGTCATTCTTTTCCCGCAGCGACTTCGCCAGCGAAACTTCTTCTTCGTGGGTGAGCATCGGCAGGCGATTGACGGCCGAGATGTAGGCGTCAATATTGCCGAGATTGCCGGTAAAACCCAGGTTCAGGGCGCGACTGCCGGCAGGGACCAATGCGGATTGTGCGGACATGTTCATTTCCCTCGTAGTAATCTTGCTACACCCTTAATGTGCCACGGACCCATGCCGCGCGACACCAGCGTTACTGCTTGTTACTCGGGTGCTTTCCTTGATTTCGCTGTATTCGAGACATATATTAGCACTCTCGCCGGGGGAGTGCTAGGCAAGGCATCGATTTATCGAAATCGATTAAGTCTGGCTAAAGTATTGCTTATGGGAATCAAAATTGCATCGTTTTTACTGTAGAGCAGGCGATCCGGATTTGATTGATCCAGATCAAATGTGAACAAAAAACGGCTGGAAATCGTATTAGGGACAGGTTAAAGGCCCAGGATAGGGCCTTCTGTTGGATGGCGCACCTTCACCAGGGGCGGCCTGTAGGAGTAGCGCTCGTCTGAGCGTAGGGTGAACAGCAGGGGGGGCGTTCCAGAGCAGGCGCGGACGGCCGGGCCGCCCGCGCAAGCCAGATGTCAGCGCACGCGCGCCAGGTGACGCTGCACCGACAGCATGGCCCCGATCAGCCCGAGCCCGGCACTGATCGCCAGCACGCCGGCCGTCTCCAGCGCGCCGAGCGGGGCCAGCTGGAATGCCGAGGCATACAACTTGGCGAAATCGGCAATCGCGGCGTTCAGCGGGCGCAAGGCCAGCATCACCGCGCCCAGCGCCACCATGCCTGCGCACAGGCCGAGCAGGGCGCCCGTGTAGTAGAAGGGGCGGTGGATGAAGTTGTCGGTGGCGCCCAGCAGCTTCGAGACGGCGATCTCTTCCTTCTGGGTCAGCACCTGCAGCCGGACCGTGTTGAATACCACCGCGATCACCACGACGCCCAGCGTCAGGGCCAGCAGCAGCAGCGCCAGGCGCAGGATGGCCAGCATCGCGGCCAGGCGCTTGACCCAGGCCGAATCGACCTGCACCACGTCCACGCCCGGCAGCGCGCGCAGCTGCTCGGTGATGGCGTCGACCTGGCCGGCGGCGTTGCTGCCGTCCAGGCGCATCCGGTAGCTGTCCGGCAGCGGGTTGTCGCCCAGCGTGTCGATCACGTCGCCCAGGCCGCTCTGCTCCTTCATCGAGGCCAGGGCTTCCTCGCGCGGGACGAAGGCCACGTCGGCCTTGCCGCCGGCGGCGGCGATCGCCTTGATGCGCGGCTGCAGGGCGGCCGCTTCCTCGCGCGTGGCCTCGAGCTTCATGAACACGCTGATTTCGGGATCGACCGACAGCTGTTCGGACAGCGGGCGCACGTTGTCGAGCAGGGTGATGCCGGCAAAGGGCAGCATCAGGGCAAAGGCGACCACGAGCACGTTGAACAGGAAGCTGCCCGGCGACTTGCGCACCGTGGACAGGGCTGCGCCAAAAGCGAAGCGGTGTTGGCGGACCCACGGGCTCATGCTGCACCTCCGCTGCGGCCGGCAGGGACCAGCTGGCCCTGCTCCAGGCGGATCACCCGCGCCGTCGCGCTGTCGAGCACCTGGTCGTCATGGGTCGAGATCACGCAGGTCACGCCCACGGCGTTGAAGGCGCGCAGCGCGTCCAGCACCTTGTCGGCCGCCACGCGGTCGAGGTTGGCGGTCGGCTCGTCGGCCAGGATGATCTGCGGACGGTTGACGATGGCGCGCGCCACCGCCACGCGCTGTTGCTCGCCGCCGGACAGTTCCAGCGGCATCGCCCTGGCGCGCTGTTCCAGGCCCACCTTGTCGAGGGCCGCGCGGGCGCGCTGTTCCGCCAGCGCCTTCGGGGCGCCGGTGACGAGCAGGGGCAGCATCACGTTGGCCAGGATGTTGCGGTCGTTGAGCAGGCGCTGGTGCTGGAAGATCAGCCCCAGGTTACGGCGCAGGAAGGGGATGCCGGCCTTGCCGATGCGGCCGATGTCCTTGCCGTTGACGGTGACCGTGCCGCTGGTGGGGCGCTCGACGGCGGCCACCATCTTCATCAGGGTCGACTTGCCCGCGCCCGACGGGCCGGCCAGGTAGACCAGCTCGCCCTTGGCGATCTCGAGGGACACCTCGCGCAAGGCATAGGCATCGGTGGAATATTGCTTGGAGACGGACTGGAATTCGATCATCGAGGGCCGTTCCTTAACCGAGCAGCGCTTCGACGAATTCGTCGGCGTTGAACGGCTGCAGGTCGTCCAGCTTCTCGCCCACGCCGATGAAGTACACCGGCACCGGGCGGGTGCGTGCGATCGCGGCCAGCACGCCGCCCTTGGCGGTGCCGTCCAGCTTGGTGATCACCAGGCCGGTGAGCTGCAGCGCGTCGTCGAAGGCCTTCACCTGGGCCAGGGCGTTCTGGCCGGTGTTGCCGTCGATGACCAGGAGCGTTTCGTGCGGGGCGCCATCCATGCCCTTGCCGATGACGCGCTTGATCTTCTTGAGTTCTTCCATCAGGTGCAGCTGGGTCGGCAGGCGGCCGGCGGTGTCGACCATCACGACGTCGGTGCCGCGCGCCTTGCCCGATTGCACCGCGTCGAAGGCGACCGCGGCCGGGTCGCCCGAGGCCTGCGAGATCACGGTGACGTTGTTGCGCTGGCCCCAGACCATTAGCTGCTCGCGCGCGGCGGCGCGGAAGGTGTCGCCCGCGGCCAGCAGCACCGACTGGTCGAAGCGCTGCATGTGCTTGGCCAGCTTGCCGATGGTGGTGGTCTTGCCGGCGCCGTTCACGCCCGAGATCATCATCACCAGCGGTTCGTGGCGCCCCAGCTCCAGCGGCTTCTGCAGCGGCAGCAGGAGCTCGACCATCAGCTCCTTGAGCGCGGCCTTGACCTGGGCGGCGTCCAGCAGCCGGTCTTCCTTGACTTTGCGGCGCAGGGCGTCCAGCAGGTACTGGGTGGCGTCCATGCCGGCGTCGGACATCAGGAGGGCGGATTCGAGTTCCTCGTACAGGTCCTCGTCGATGCGCGCGCCGACGAACAGCAGCGACAGGTTGCTCGAGGTCTTGGACAGGCCGGCCTTCAGGCGCGCCATCCAGGAACGCTTCTGCTCGGCTTCGCTGGTGGGGCGTTCCGCGGTTTCCGGGAACAGCTCGCCGACTTGGACCGCGGCCGGTGCGGCCGGGGCGGGAGCGGGAGCGGGAGCCGAAACTGGCGCCGAGACTGGAGCAGGAGCAGGCGCCTGGCTCGGCGGCGCATCCAGCGCACCGGGCACGAACATCGGCGCCGCCGCGGGAGCGGACGCCGCTTGCTGCGGCTCAGGAAGCTCGGTTTCAGGCTTCTTTCTTTTGAAGAAACTAAACATATATAGGGGCGAATCCTGCGCACGATGCCGGCGCGAGCCGGCGATGAAAAAAGTAGCGAATATTTTACCAGAGCAGCAAGACACATCCTCCAGCAGCGCGGGCCGATGCTGGAAGATGCGTCGAAGGAACTGTTTGTTGTGTTATTGCTGAAACTGACTGGCTACTCAACAGTGCGGTTCTGGAAAACGCCGGCGACTTGCGTTAAATTGAACACAGAGAGAAAACCACAAAAGACAACGGGGCACACCGTGAAAATTACCAATTTCCTGAAGCGGCTCATCCATGGCGACAATGCCACGGATGGCGGCGCCGCGAACATGCGCAACATTATCGTGTGGGCGTTCATTGCCCTCGTCGCATTGTTCCTGACCAATCCCGAGCAGGTCAGTTTCTTCGACAAGCCGATTCCGCTGCCGGCGGAACTGGGGCTCGGCCAGTAGGGTGGGCAGGTTTCCTGCCCACGCGGTGATTGTTACCGGCTCCGCTTTCTCGCGGGATGATCTCGCTGCCAGCAATCACCGCGTGGGCGGCATGGCCGCCCACCCTACGACTTAGCGGCTGGCTTTTGCCGCTGCCGCCGTCTTGCGAATCGTCTCGAGCGTCGCGTTCGGCGTAATCAGGTTGCCGTCGTAGCGCAGTTCGATCACGGCCGGCAGCTTGCGTTCGTTCGCATGCGCCAGCGCGCGCTGCAGGGCGGGCGCGAATTCCTCGGTCTTCTCGACCACCTCGCCGTGGCCGCCATAGGCGCGCGCCAGCGCCGCGAAATCCGGATTGTGCAGATTGGTGCCCGACACGCGGCCCGGGTATTCGCGTTCCTGGTGCATGCGGATGGTGCCGAACATGTTGTTATTAAACACCAGCAGGACCACGCCGGCGCCGTATTGCACGGCAGTTGCCAGTTCCTGTCCGGTCATCATGAATTCGCCGTCGCCGGCAAAGGTGACCACGGTGCGCTGCGGTTCGATGATCTTGGCCGCCACCCCGGCCGGCACGGCATAACCCATGGCGCCGTTGGTCGGGGCCAGCTGGGTGCGCTTTCCGCCGTAGCGGTAGAAGCGGTGCGCCCAGGTCGCGTAGTTGCCGGCGCCGTTGGTGATGATGGTGTCGCGCGGTACTTGCCGCATCAGTTCCTGCATCACCTGCCACAGGTCGAGCGGCGCACCGCCTTCGCGGAAGATCGGCGGCTGCGCCTGCCAGGCGGCCAGTTCGGCCCTGGCCTCGGCGATCGCGCCGGCCCAGGCCGACGCATCCACCGGCGCCATCGCGGTCAGCATCGCGCAGGCCTGCGCCGGGCCGCTGGCGATCATCAGTTCGGCCTGGTACACGCTGCCCAGTTCGTCCGGATCGGCATGGATGTGCACCAGGCGCTGGCGCGGCACCGGCGACGACAGCAGCGAATAGCCGCTGGTGGTCATCTCGCCCAGGCGCGGGCCGATCGCGATCACCAGGTCCGCTTCCTTCACGCGCGCCGCCAGCTTCGGATTGATGCCGATGCCGACGTCGCCCACGTAGTTCGGGTGCGCGTTGTCGAGCAGGTCCTGGAAGCGGAAGGTGCAGCCCACCGGCAGCTGGTTGGCTTCGGCAAAGCGGGCCAGGTCGGCGCAGGCCTGCCCGGTCCAGGAGCCGCCGCCCAGCAGCACGATCGGGCGCTCGGCTTCGGCCAGCATGGCGCGCAGCTGGTCGATCTGCGCTTGCGAGGGCGCGGCCTGCACCGGCTGGTAGCGGCGCGCGTCCGCCACTTCGGCTTTGGTCACCAGCATGTCTTCGGGCAGGGCCAGCACCACCGGGCCCGGACGGCCGCTGGTGGCCACCTGGAAGGCGCGCGCGATGTATTCGGGGATGCGGTCGGCGCGGTCGATCTGGGTCACCCACTTGGCCATCTGGCCGTACATGCGGCGGTAGTCGATTTCCTGGAAGGCTTCGCGGTCGATGAAGTCGCTGCCGACCTGGCCGATGAACAGGATCATCGGGGTCGAGTCCTGGTAGGCGGTGTGCACGCCGATCGACGCGTTGGTGGCGCCCGGGCCGCGGGTGACGAAGCAGATGCCCGGCTTGCCGGTCATCTTGCCGTAGGCCTCGGCCATGAACGCCGCGCCGCCTTCCTGCCGGTTGATCACGAAGCGGATATCCGAATCGTGCAGCGCATCCAGCACGTCGAGGTAGCTTTCGCCGGGGACGCCGAAGGCGGTGTCCACGCCGTGGGTATGGAGCGCATCGACCAGGATCTGGCCGCCGGTGCGGGAAGGGTGCGTCATGGTGTCGATCATCCTTAAGGTTTTGCTATCCGAGCATTCTATGTGGATGAGCCGGGCAAGGCTTTTGAAATGGCGACACAAAATTACACAAAAAGAAGCAAGGCAAACGTATGATCCGAACGTTTATTTTTTCGCAAGCTGCCCCCTATGCCCGCCAAATACCCGATCGGATTCCTGTTTGCGCTCCTGCTGTCCGCGCACATCGGCAGCGCAAGCGCCGCCGGTCCCGAGGCGGACCGCTGCCTGGCCGACCTCGAGGCGATCGCCGCCTTCATGCCGGTCAACGATGCCGGCGGCGCCGACCACCTGGCCGATCATGGCGGCGCCATCGAGGCCGCCTTGCGCAAGGCCCGCGGCGAGGCCGGCGCGCTCACCGACGCCGCCGGCTGCGAGCCGGTCCTGCAGACCTACCTGCGCGCCTGGCGGGTCGGTCACCTGCGGGTGGCGCCGGCGGTGGCGGGCGCCGGCGTGGCCGGAACGACCGCGCGCCCCGAGCTCAAGGGCAGCGCCGACCCGCGCGCGCCGCGCCTGGAGCTGCTGGGCAAGGACACGCTGCTGCTGGTGCTGCCCACCTTCGACGACCGCTACGCCGCGGCCTTGAAAGCGCTGCTGGCCGAGCAGCGTGCGGCGCTCGAATCGCACAAGTACTGGATCGTCGACGTGCGCGCCAACGGCGGCGGTTCCGATTCCACCTACGCGCCGCTGCTGCCCTGGCTGCTCGACGGCGACTACCCGGCGCATTCGGTCGAGTACCTGGTCACGCCGGCCAACATCCGCGCCCAGGAAGGCATCTGCGCGCTCACCAGCGACCCGGCTTCCTGCGCCGAGACCATGGACCCGATCGTGCGCAAGATGCGCGCCGCCGCGCCGGGCAGCCGGGTGCTGATGGGGGAAGAGCGCATGCGCATCGAGCGCGCGCCGGCGCGCGAACCGCAGGCGCCCGCGCGCGTGGCGGTGCTGGTCGACCGCAAGTGCGGCAGCAGCTGCGAACAGTTCCTGCTGAGCGTACGCGGCAGCTTCAAGGTGAAGCTGGTCGGCCGCTCGAGCTTCGGCTCGCTCGACATGTCGAACATGCGCGGGCACGCGCTGCCTTCCGGGCGCATGCTGTACTACGCGACCACGCGCAGCACCCGCCTGCCCGACATGCGTATCGACGGCGTCGGCATCGCACCTGACCTGCTGCTGCCCAAGCCGGCCGACGAGGCCGGACGCGCCGCGGAAGTGAAGCAGGTGCAGCGCTGGCTCGAGACCGGCGCGTTGCGCTAGCAGGACACCGGAGGCCGGGAAGGGGCCGGGCGGCGTCCGCATCGGTTACAATGATGCCGTGAAGCAGGCCAGACAGTCGCTGGTCCTCATCTTCGGGTGAGGGCGGGAGGAAGGTCCGGACTCCACAGAGCGGGGTGACGGTTAACGGCCGTCCGCTGAAAGCCGCAAGGTATAAGGCGAGGAATAGGGCCACAGAGACGAGCGTATTAAGTTACGGTGAAACGCGGTAACCTCCACCTGGAGCAATTCCAAATAGGCACGCGTTGATGTTGCTCGCGGAGCGTGCGGGTAGGAAGCTTGAGCGCTGGAGTAATCCAGCGCCTAGAGGAATGGCTGTCATAGGGGCGTCCCGCAAGGGAGACCACTACACAGAATCCGGCCTATCGGCCTGCTTTACTTGAATTCAGCGGTCCCCCGGCCGCACCCTGGCGGAGTCATCGATGCAGAAATACATCCTTGCCCTCGACCAGGGCACCACCAGCTCGCGCGCCATCCTGTTCGACCGGGCAGGCCTGCCGGTCGCCATCAGCCAGCACGAATATCCCCAGCACTTCCCCCAGCCCGGCTGGGTCGAGCACGACGCCCTCGACATCTGGCACAGCCAGCTCGCCTGCGCGCGCGAAGCCATGCGCCGGGCCGGCATCGACGGCAGCCAGATCGCCGCCGTCGGCATCGCCAACCAGCGCGAAACCACCGTGCTGTGGGATCGCGCCACCGGCGAGCCGGTCGCCCGCGCCATCGTCTGGCAGGACCGGCGCACCGCCGCCATCTGCGATCGCCTGCGCGAAGCGGGCAGGGCGCCCGCCATCGGGCAGCGCACCGGGCTCGAACTCGACGCCTATTTTTCCGCTACCAAGCTGCAATGGCTGCTCGAGCAGGTGCCGGGCGCGCGCGCGCGCGCCGAACGCGGCGAACTGGCCTTCGGCACGGTCGACAGCTGGCTGGTGTACCGCCTGTGCGGACGCCACGTCACCGACGTCGGCAATGCCGCGCGCACGATGCTCTTCAATATCCACAGCCTGCGCTGGGACGAGGAGCTGCTGGCCCTGTTCGGCATCCCGCCGGCGGTGCTGCCGGAGGTCGTCGCCAGCGCCGAGGTGGTCGGGCTGGCGGCCGCCGAGTGGTTCGGCGCGGCGGTGCCGATCGCCGGCATCGCCGGCGACCAGCAGGCCGCGACCTTCGGCCAGGCCTGCCACCGCAAGGGCCTGGTCAAGAATACCTACGGCACCGGCTGCTTCATGTTGATGAACGCGGGCGCCACGCCGCCGGTCTCCCGTAACCGCCTGCTGTCCACCGTTGGCTGGAGCGTCGGCGGCCATACCGATTACCTGCTGGAGGGCAGCGTGTTCATGGCCGGCGCCACCGTCCAGTGGCTGCGCGACGGCCTCGGCATCATCCGGCAATCGTCGGACGTGGAAGCCCTGGCCCTGAGCGTGCCGGACAGCGGCGGCGTGCTGCTGGTGCCGGCGTTCACGGGGATGGGCGCGCCGCACTGGGATCCCTACGCGCGCGGCACCATCGTCGGCATGACGCGCGGGACCACCGGCGCCCACATCGCCCGCGCCGCGGTCGAGGCGATCGCCTACCAGAGCGCCGAGCTGCTGGCGGCGATGCAGAAGGACGCGGCCTGCGCCGTCACCGAGATCCGCGCCGACGGCGGCGCCGCCCGCAACGACCTCTTGATGCAGTTCCAGGCCGACCTGCTCGGCGTGCCGGTGCTGCGTCCGCGCGTGCTGGAAACCACGGCGCTGGGCGCGGCCTACCTGGCGGGACTGGCGGTGGGCTATTGGGACAGCGTGGAGGAGATCGCGCGCCAGTGGCAGGTCGAGCGGCGTTTCGAACCGGCGATGGACGCGGACCGCCGCGCCGAACTGATGGCGCGCTGGGGCCGGGCGGTGGAACACGCGAAAGGCTGGGCGGCCGCTTGAAGCAATCGGCCGCCCGGAAATGACGGGGCGCGATGGGCGCGCGATACCGGCATGGCCGGAACCGCGCTTGCCTGCTCTTACTTCGTAGTGGCCTGGCGACGGCGCATGGCGCCGAACATGGCTGCGCCCAGACCCAGCAGCGCGATCGAGCCCGGTTCCGGTACGGTGCCGCCAGGCTGGCTGGGGTTCTCGGTCGGGCGCGCGAAGGCGCCGACATACAGTTTTTCCGGCGTGCCCTGGGTCGAGTTCGCGCCGAACTGCATGCCGCCGCCGACCACGCACTGTGCCAGGTTGCCGCAGGCAGCAAGCGCTTCGGCGGCTTGCGCAGCGTCCAGCACGAAGCGGTGCTGGCCTGACTGACCGGTGCCGCCGCTGCCGCTCAGGAGCAGGTCCGCACCGGTGTACGAGAAGGTTTTGAGCAGGGTGCCGTTCAGGCTGTACAGGCTCATATACAGATCGGTCAGGGTCGCGCCCGGATCATTGCCGGGTTCGCTGATGTTGACGACAAAGCCGAGCTGGCCGGCGTTCGCCAGGCCGGCGATATTGCTCAGCAAGTAAGTACTGTTGCCGGCGTTGCCCCCGGTATTGTCGCCACCTTCCAGGCCGGTCGACGACACGCAGGTTTGAGCAGGACTTGCCGGATCGCCCCCGGTAAAGCTCACGCAGCCGGATTCGATCGTGTTGCGCGGGCCGTTGTTTTGTACCGTGACCAGGGTGCTCACCGCGCCCAGCCCGGTGCCGGTCTGCTGGGTTCCGGTTTGATAGATCAAGGCGGCAAACGCCGGAGACGCGCCGGCCAACAGGGCAGTGCCAAGGGCAAGTTTGAGAATATTTAATTTCATTAATAGCTCCTGAGAAAACAGTATTGGTATATATCCGCTAGAAGGACGTCAGCAACAATAAAGCAAACTTCGGGCCATAATAAATAATTCCAATAAATCAATTGCTTACGATGAATGTGAAATGGCTTCGCCACGAATTGTAAAGAAAACCGAAAGTTTTAATTTAACATTTATTGAGGTTAGGAAAGTTGTCGAGGCAGAGTTCGAGGCAGAGTGCTGGCATTGGATAATCCTGCGACGCTCCCCTGAGTTTCCCGCCTGAGGCTCCCGCGACTCGCGCCGTTTTGCTGCATTTGGCGGCGCCGGAAAGCAGTTCGTCGCAAACCCGACAGCACATGCGGCGGCGTCGCTAAGCTGGGTACATCGATATCCACGGAGCCCGCCATGCTGCAGCACATCGTCGCAAACACCCCCATCTATGTCTGGGCGATCCTCGCCTTCCTGCTTTATCGCGGCGTGCTCGCGGCGCGCGACCGCGAGATCACCGTCACCCGGATGACGATCGTCCCGGTGCTCATGCTGGTGCTGGCGCTGCAATCCATCGCCGCGCGTTTCGGCCTCGGCTCGCCCGCCATGGCGGCCTGGCTGCTTGGCGCCGCCGCCATCGGCCTGCAGCGCTGGCGCTTCGGCGCCAGCCGCGTCACCGCCGGCAAACCTGGCACCCTGCGCATCCGCGGCAGCTGGACGCCGCTGGCGGCGATGCTGGCGATCTTCGTGCTCAAGTATGCGCTGGCGGTGCTGCAGGCCGTGCAGCCGCAACTGGCCGCCGGCCCGGCCTTCTTCCTGCCCGCATGCGGCCTGCTCGGCCTGTGCAACGGCTACTTCCTCGGTCAGCTGGCCTGCGATGTCGCCGCCGCGCGGCGTGCGGCCGCGGCGCCGGCGCTTGCGCAGGCGCCGGTGCCTGCTAACATGGGCTGATTCGACAGGAGAACACATATGGTGGGCGTTAAGCATTCTGCGTTGACGTGGATCGGGTGGATTTTCGGGATCACGGCCGCTTTCGAGCTGCTCATCCTGCTGATGGGCGGAGCAAGCGCCGAGGTGCTGTTCCGCCTGCTGCCGCTCGCCATCCTGTTCGCCCTGCTGCTAAGGGGCTACCGCTTCCCGCGTTACGTGCTCGGGCTGCTCGCTCTACCTGGCGGGCGGCCTGCCTGTCCTGATGCGCCTCGCGTGACAATCCGAGAGTTTGTCGGTTCGCCCCAGCTGGCATGATCTGCATGCTGCGGGAAGGGGAGCGCCATGTCGGCTTCCCGGGATGACACGAGGGATCGCGAAACGATGAAACCGGAATACTGGTTCCCGGCCAAGCCGCCGGGACACGGATGGGGATGGGGTTTTCCGCAAACCTGGCAGGGCTGGGTAGTCTACCTGGGTTTCTGGGTATTGCTGGCGGTCGGCGTGCTCCTGATCCTGCCGTATAACGTGGGCATCTTCCTGGCCTACGTGTTCGCGATCGCGGCGCTCCTGATCGTCATTTGCTGGTGCAAGGGTGAACCGCCCGGAGGCGGTCCCCGCCGCTAGCCGGCGGCGCCAGGCGCCTCGGAACTCAGAACCCGATCCGCCCCTTGCCCGGCGTCGGCTTGATCCGGATATCGTCCGCGTTCACGCGTTCGCGCCCGGCCGCCACCGCATGGCCGAGGCCATCGAGCAGGGTCTTGCGCAGGTCGCGCGGCGACACGCCGGCCAGCTTGTCCAGCACCACGTCCCCCAGGCGCGGATCGAAGGCCGATAAATTCAGTTCGTCCAGCAGCCCGGCATACATGCGCTGGGCGATTCCGGCCGCCTGCTCCAGGGTCGGCGTCGGCACCTCGTATACCGCCATGCGGTTGAGCAGCGGGTGGGGAATGCCTTCGGTGGAGTTGGCGGTCAACACCCAGAAGATCTGCGAGGCGTCGATCTCGACGTCGATGAATTCGTCGCGGAAGGCGCTGGCCGTTTCCGGCTCGAGCAACTGGTAGAGGGCGGCCAGCGGATCGGACTGCGAGGAACCTGTGGCCTTTTCCACTTCGTCCAGCACGATCAGCGGATTGGCGTACTGGCCGCGCACCAGGCGCTCGGCCACCTTGCCGCATTTTGCGCCGCGCCAGCTGGCCGAACTGCCGGTGATCACGAAACCGGCCGACAGCGCATTCATGCTGATCAGTTCGCATTCGGTCTGCATCACCCGCGCCAGGCGCCGGGCGAAATGGGTCTTGCCCACGCCGGGCCCGCCAAGCAGCAGGATCGGCATCACGTTGAAGCCGCGGTCGCCCGCATGCGCCAATGCCAGGTAGCGGGCGAGGTCGTCCAGGACTTCCTCGAAATTCGGGCATTCGTCGAACAGGGGGGCGAGGGCGTCGATCGACGAGGGCTTGGTGACGAAACGGTCGGCCCCGGTTTCCAGCATGCGCTCGTAGAACGCTTCGAGTTCCGGGGAGCGGCCGCGGCTGCGGTCGAGCGCTTCCTGAACTTCGATCAGGTCGTAGACCGCGCAGGTACGGGCGAGTGTGATGCTCACGGCTGTCTCCTTGTGGCAGAAGTGGGTACTTACCCAGCCTCTGCCGGCAGGCCCGCTCCCATCCAATGGTCCCCATGCTGCCGAGCGGGCCGTGGAGCAGGATGGGTCTTTTCCTTGCCTTGATCCTAGCGCGTCCAGCCGAGCACCGCCAATCCCACGCACCCAATTCTGCAATGCAACTTTCGTTGCTTTGAAAAAATATCACGTCAAGACGTGAGCTTAATCAAACAGAAAGATTGTCTTTACAACTGAGGTGCAACCTTCAATGCGTTTCCTAAGTGACTGATTTACGAGACATTTTATGTTGAACTTGTCGCAATAGGCGCTGCTAAGTCCTTGGTTTCATTAGACAAATTCAGATTTGCCAAACGTGAATTCGCTTGACCACCAACATTGATTCCAATAAAGTGGGAAACAGTGTGAAAAAGTGTCGATTTGTGGGGGATTTTCGGAACCCCGAGCGGCCAAAAAATTCTAAATTGATAATTCTCCAAGCTAGGTAAATACGTGTTCCAGGGCGCGTCAGCGATCAACCTCGATGCAAAAGGAAGGATGTCGATTCCGGCAAAGCATCGTGACGCCCTTGCGGTCCAGTGCGAGGGCCGGATGACGCTGACCAAGCATCCGCACGGCTGCCTGCTGTTCTTCCCCCGTCCGGTGTGGGAACAGCACCGCGAGCAGATCGCCACCTGGCCGATGTCGGCCCGTGCGTGGCAGCGCATTTTCCTTGGTAACGCGTGCGATGTCGAGTTGGACAGCGCGGGCCGGGTGCTGATTTCGCCCGAGCTGCGCGCCGCCGTGGGTTTGGAGAAAGAAGTCATGATGTTGGGCATGGGCACCCATTTCGAAATCTGGGATGCCGCCAAGCTTGCCGAAAGCGAAGCCGAGGCCGTGGCCGGCGGCATGCCCGATGTCCTTTCCAATTTCTCCTTCTGAGGCGCCGATGACGGAAACATGGACGGTGCCCGGTTCGTCGGTACCTGAATACCAGCATCGTACGGTGCTGCTGGACGAAGCAGTGGACGGGCTCGAACTCGTGGGCGAGCGCGTCAACGGTACCTATATAGATGGCACCTTCGGCCGCGGCGGTCACAGCCGGCTGATCCTGTCGCGACTGGGCCCGCAGGGGCGCCTGATCGCATTCGACAAGGATCCGCAGGCGATCGCGACGGCGGAAAGCGTGGAAGATCCGCGCTTCACGATCGTGCACGACAGTTTTGCCACGATGCTCGACGCGCTGGCCGCGCGCGGCATCGGCCAGGTGGACGGCATCCTGCTGGACCTTGGTATTTCGTCGCCCCAGGTGGACGACGCATCGCGCGGATTCAGTTTCCGCCAGGATGGCCCGCTCGACATGCGCATGGACACCACGCGCGGGATGTCGGCGGCCGAATGGCTGGCCACCGCGTCGGTACAACAACTGGAAAAGGTTATAAGAGATTATGGAGAAGAGCGGTTTGCTTTCCAGATTGCAAAGGCGATTGTTGCTCGCCGCGCAATCCAGCCAATTTCGACCACACGAGAGCTTGCCGCAATCGTGGCAGACGCGGTCAAAACCCGGGAAAAAGGCAAGGATCCGGCAACCCGGACCTTTCAGGCTGTCCGGATTTTCATCAATAAAGAGCTTGAAGACCTTGAAGCAGGTCTGAGCGCCGCCTACGCGATGCTGGCGCCGGGGGCGCGCATGTCCGTGATCAGCTTCCACTCGCTGGAAGACCGCATGGTCAAGCAGTTCCTGGCATCGAAAGCCAAGGTGGAGCAGCCGGATCGCCGGCTGCCGATCCGTGCCGTCGACCTGCCGCAGCCCTTGATGAAACTGATTTCCAAGATCAAGCCGTCCGACGCCGAAGTCGGCGCCAATCCGCGTGCCCGCTCGGCGGTGCTGCGCGTGGCCGAACGCCTTGGAGGGGCGGGATGAGCGTCAAGCTGAACATCGTGCTGACGGTCGCCGTGGTCGGCTGCGCCCTGTCGGTGGTGAACGCGCGCTACCAGTCGCGCCACCTGCTGATCGAGCTCGAACGCCTGAACCAGCATGCGCGCCAGCTCGAGATCGACTGGGCCCAGCTCCAGCTCGACCAGTCCACGCTCGGCAAGAACGAACGCATCGAGCAGATCGCCCGCACCAGCCTGAACATGGCTCCCCTGAGCCCGGCCCGTACCCAATACCTGACGGAAGGGGCGAAATGAGCCGTGCCGAACGTCGCAACACCGCGCGCGTGGCCGCTTCCAAGGGCGTGGCTTTCTCGAAAAGCCCGGTGCTGGCCGTGAACGTCCCGAACTGGCGTTCGCGCCTGGTGCTGTTCGTCCTGTTCTCGGCCTTCGTGGCGCTGGGCGCGCGCGCACTGTGGCTGCAGGGCGTGTCGACCCAGTTCCTGCAGAAGCAGGGCAAGAGCCGCTACGAGCGCGTGGTCGAACTGCCGGCCGCGCGCGGCAAGATCATGGACCGCCACGGCCAGGTGCTGGCGTCTTCGCTGCCGGTGAAGGCGGTGGCCGCCTTCCCGAAGGAAGTGCTCAAGGAGCCCGCCGACAAGCTGGCCGAACTGGCGCGCCTGCTCGAGATGCCACAAGCCGAACTGCGCGCCAAGCTCGATCCGAAGCGCACCTACGTCTACCTGAAGCGCCAGGTCGAGATGGGCGCGGTCGAGAAGATCGAGAAGCTCAAGATCGAGGGCATCGACACCCGCAAGGAATACAAGCGCTACTACCCGCAGGGCGAAGTGATGACCCACTTGGTGGGATTCACCAACGTCGAGGACAAGGGCCAGGAAGGCATGGAGCTGTTCCACCAGAAGGCGCTGATGGGCGTGCCGGGCAGCCGCCGCGTGATCCGCGACCGCCTCGGCCACATCGCCGAGGACCTGGGCATGTTTCGCGAGCCGCACGAGGGCAAGGACCTGACCCTGTCGGTCGACAGCAAGCTGCAGTACATCGCCTTCACCAGCGTGAAGAACGCGGTCGAGAAGTTCAACGCCCAGGCCGGCGGCGCCGTGGTGCTCGACGTCGAGACCGGCGAAGTGCTGGCCATGGCCAACTACCCGACCTACAACCCGAACGACCGCTCCAAGCTGACCGGCGCGCAGCTGCGCAACCGCGTCATCACCGACACCTTCGAACCCGGCTCGACGATCAAGCCGGTGACGGTGGCGCTCGGCCTCGAGACCAAGCGCATCACCCCGGACACGGTATTCGACCTGAATCCCGGCTACATCATGGTGACTGGCAAGCGCATCCGCGACACCCACAACTACGGCGTGCGCAACGTCGGCGGCATCATCCAGAAGTCCTCGAACATCGGCGTGGTCAAGATCTCGCAGATGATCCCGCAGCAGGAAATGTGGGAGATGTACACCAAGCTGGGCTACGGCCAGGCGCCGCGCTTCGGCTTCCCGGGCGCCACCGCCGGCCGCGTGCGTCCATGGAAATCGTGGAAGCCGATCGAATACGCCAACATGGCCTTCGGCCACGGCCTGTCGGTGTCGCTGCTGCAGATGGCGCGCTCCTACATGATCTTTGCCCGCAACGGCGACATCATCCCGTTGTCCTTCCTGAAGGTGGACGAGAAGCCGGTCGGCCAGCAGGTGATCTCGCCGAAGACCGCGGCCCAGGTGCGCACCATGCTCGAATCCGTGGTCGGCCCGGAAGGCACCGCCTCCAAGGCCCAGGTGCCGGGCTACCGCATCGGCGGCAAGACCGGCACCGCCGAAAAGATCGTCAACGGACGCTACTCGCGGACCGACAACATCGGCTACTTCGTCGGCATCGCGCCGATGTCCAAGCCCCGTTTCATCATTGCGGTCATGGTCGACAACCCGCGCGGCGCCTTCCGCACTGGCGGCAGCGTCGCGGCGCCGACCGCCGCGGACCTGGCGGCCAACGCCTTGCGGGCCGCCAACGTGCCGCCCGACTCATCGATCACCGACATCATCATTCCGGCAGAACCGGTAGAGGAGAGCTTGTGATGGCGATGAGCCTGAACGACATCGGCCAATGGATTCGCGCCGCCGCTCCAGGCGGCCGACTCGTTTCTGACTCCCGCCGCGTGCGCGAGGGAGACGTGTTCTTCGCTTATCCGGGCGAAGGCGCCGACGGGCGCAGCTACATCGCCGCCGCGGTGGCGGCCGGCGCCGCCGCCGTCGTGTACGAGGAAAACGGTTTCGACTGGGACGACACGGTCGGGGTGGCGCACCTCGGCGTGGCCGGCCTGAAGAAGAGCGCCGGCCCGATCGCGCACGGCGTATTGGAGCAGCCGGACGCCGGCATGTTCACCGTCGGCGTCACCGGCACCAACGGCAAGACTTCCTGCGCGGTGTGGCTGGGACAGGCGCTGGCGCGCCTTGGCGAGACCGCCGCCGTGATCGGCACGCTGGGCGTCGGCATCGTGCGCGGCAAGGGCGAGCCGAGTTTCGATGCCACCGGCTACACCACGCCGGACGCGGTGCTGCTGGCCCAGACCCTCGGCGAGCTGCGTGCGCAGCAGGCGAGCGCGCTGGCCATCGAAGTCTCGTCCATCGGCCTGGTGCAGGAGCGTGCCGCCGGCATGCACTTCGACGTCGCCATCTTCACCAACCTGACCCGCGACCACCTCGACTTCCATGGCAGCATGGAAGACTACGAGGCCGCCAAGGTCCGCCTGTTCGAGTGGGACGGCCTGAAGCAGGCCGTGGTCAACCTGGACGACCCGGCCGGCCAGCGCCTGGTGGCGCACCTGCGCAAGAATTTCGCCTCCCTGCCGGTCACCGGCTACACGCTCAAGGCCGAAGCCGAACAGCCGGCCATCGACGGCGTGGGCATCCTGCGCGCCGCGCACATGCGCAGCCGCCATGCGGGCACCGAATTCGCGGTCGACACCCCGGCCGGCACCGCCACCGTGAAGACCCGGCTGGTCGGCCACTTCAACGTCAGCAATGCGCTGGCGGTGCTGGGCGCGCTGCTGGCCAAGGGCGTGCCGCTCAAGTCGGCCGTGGACGCCATCGAGGCGCTGGCGCCGGCCCCCGGCCGCATGCAGCAGATCGGCGGCCAGGATGCGCCGATGGTCGTGATCGACTACGCGCACACTCCCGATGCGCTGGAAAAGACGCTGCAAGCCCTGCGCCAGGTCGCCGAGGAACGCGGCGGCCAGCTATGGTGCGTGTTCGGTTGCGGCGGCGACCGCGATCCGGGCAAGCGCCCGCAGATGGGCGCCATCGCCCAGATGGCCGATCACGTCCTGGTCACCAGCGACAACCCGCGCAGCGAAGACCCCACGAGCATCATCGCCCAGATCGTGGCGGGCATGGACCCGGACCATCCGGCGTCGACCCACCAGACGGTCGAGGACCGCGCCAACGCGATCCTGCTGGCCGTGAAGAACGCTGGCAGGCAGGACGTGATCCTGCTGGCAGGGAAGGGCCATGAGCCCTACCAGGAAATCAAGGGCAAGAAGATTCCGTTTTCCGATGCCGACCATGCTTCGCTGGCATTGACCGCGCGGCTCACCATGATGAGGACCCATTGATGCGCGGTACGCTTGCACAACTGGTCGCCGCGATCCCGGGCGCACGGCTCGTGGGCGGCGACGTCGCCTTCGAGCAGGTCTCGACCGACAGCCGCACGGCGCCGAACGGTGCGCTGTTCGTCGCGCTGAAAGGCGAGACCTTCGACGCCCACGATTTCCTCGGACAGGTCGCCGGGCGCGGCGTGGCCGCGGCCGTCGTTCACCAGCTGCCGGAAGGCTGGACGCTGCCTGCCATCGTGGTGCCGGATACCCTGGTTGCGCTGGGCCGCATCGCCCACTTCTGGCGCAGCCACTTCGCGATCCCCGTGATCGGCGTGACCGGCTCGAACGGCAAGACCACGGTCAAGGAGATGATCGCCTCGATCCTGGCGGCGGCCTTCGGCGAGGATGCCCGCCTGGCCACCCAGGGCAACCTGAACAACGAAATCGGCGTGCCGCTGACCCTGTTCCGCCTGGACGCGACGCACCGCGCGGCCGTGATCGAGATGGGCATGAACCATCCTGGCGAAATCGCCCGCCTGGCAGCGATCGCCGCGCCCACCGTCGCGATGGTGAACAACGCCCAGCGCGAGCACCAGGAATTCATGCACACCGTGGAAGCGGTGGCGCGCGAGAACGGTTCGGTACTGGCGGCACTGCCGGCCGACGGCGTGGCGGTGTTCCCGGGCGACGACGAGTACACCGCGCTGTGGCGCGGGATGGCGTCGTGCCCGGTGCTGACTTTCGGCCTGAGCGAGGCCTGCGACGTGCGCGCCAGCCACACGTCGACCGGATTCGGCAACACGCTGGCGGTGACGGCAAACGGCGCGCAATTCACTGTCGAGCTGGCCGCGGCGGGCGAGCACAACGTGCGCAACGCGCTGGCGGCGATCGCTTCCACCCTGGCCGCGGGCATCCCGCAGGACGCCATCGTGCGCGGCCTGGAAGGCTTTGCGCCGGTCGGCGGCCGCCTGCAGCGCAAGCAGGCCGCGAATGGCGCGACCGTCATCGACGACACCTACAACGCGAATCCCGACTCGATGCGCGCCGCGATCGACGTGCTGGCCGCCTATCCGGCCCCCCGCATCCTGGTGGTGGGCGACATGGGCGAAGTCGGCACGCAGGGAAAAGAGTTTCACGAAGAAGTCGGTGCCTACGCCCAGCAGCGGGGCATCGAACACGTGCTCGCCACCGGCGAACTCACACGCTTCATGAGCGCGTCGGGAGCACGGCATTACGAGCAGTTCGACGAATTATTGGCAGCACTGGATCAAACACTGGGCGGCAATAGCAAGACGACTGTGCTGGTGAAGGGCTCGCGCTTCATGAAGATGGAGCGCGTGGTCCAGCACCTGACCGGACAAACTACCAAGAAAGACGCCCACTGACATGCTTCTCTGGCTCGCCCAATACTTCCAGGACTACCTCGGTCCGCTGCGCGTATTCAACTACATCACCTTCCGCGCGGTCTTTGCGACCATCACCGCGATCACCATCGGCCTGCTCTGCGGCCCGGCCGTGATCCGCAAGCTGACCGCCATGAAGGTCGGCCAGGCCGTGCGCACCTATGGTCCGCAGACCCACCTGGCCAAGCACGGCACCCCGACCATGGGCGGCGTGCTGGTCCTGATCTCGATCGGCATCTCGACCCTGCTGTGGTGCGACCTGTCGAACCGCCTGATCTGGCCGGTGCTGGTCGTGACCATGGGCTTCGGCGCGGTCGGCTGGGTCGACGACTACCGCAAGGTGGTCTACAAGGATCCGGAAGGCATGCGTTCGCGCGAAAAATACTTCTGGATGTCGCTGATCGGCATCGCCTCGGCCCTGTACCTGGCGTTCTCGGTCTCGGCCGCCAATCCCTGGGAAGTGCTGCAGCTGTTCTACGCCTGGGTGCAATCGGGCTTCTCGATGACCCTGCCGCCCAAGGCCGACCTGATCGTCCCGTTCTTCAAGTCGATCAGCTATCCGCTGGGCGTGTGGGGCTTCATCGCGCTGACCTATTGCGTCATCGTGGGTTCGTCCAACGCGGTCAACTTCACCGACGGCCTGGACGGCCTGGCGATCATGCCGACCGTGATGGTGGGCGGCGCCCTGGGCCTGTTCGCCTATCTGACCGGCAGCGTGACCTATTCGAAGTACCTGTTCATTCCCTACATCCCGGGCGCCGGCGAACTCCTGATCTTCTGCGGCGCGATGGCGGGCGCGGG
This sequence comes from Massilia sp. X63, assembly GCF_041023745.1. Taxonomy (NCBI): domain Bacteria; kingdom Pseudomonadati; phylum Pseudomonadota; class Betaproteobacteria; order Burkholderiales; family Oxalobacteraceae; genus Massilia; species Massilia sp. X63. The sequence goes on along the minus strand of NZ_JBFTEF010000005.1, from coordinate 186,725 downwards.
CCTGGCCTTCCTCTGGTACAACGCGCATCCGGCCCAGATGTTCATGGGCGACGTCGGCGCGCTGGCGCTGGGCGGCGCGCTCGGCACCATCGCCGTCATCGTGCGCCAGGAAATCGTCCTGTTCATCATGGGCGGCGTGTTCGTGGCCGAGACCCTGTCGGTGATCATCCAGGTCACCTGGTTCAAGTACACCAAGAAGCGCTACGGCGCCGGGCGGCGCGTATTCCTGATGGCGCCGCTGCACCACCATTTCGAACAAAAGGGCTGGAAGGAGACCAAGGTCGTGGTCCGCTTCTGGATCGTGACCATGGTGCTGGTCCTGGTCGGCCTGTCTACCCTGAAGCTGCGCTAACAGAATGAGCTACGAAGGCAAATCCGCACTGGTGCTGGGCCTGGGAGAATCCGGGCTGGCGATGGCGCAATGGCTGGCGCGCTGCGGCGCGCGCGTGCGCGTCGCCGACACCCGTACCGAGCCGCAGCGCCTGTTCGCGCTGCGCCAGGCGGTGCCGAACGCGGAATTCACGGGCGGCGAATTCGCCGAAGCCCTGCTGGACGGCATGGACTTCGTCGCCGTCAGCCCGGGCCTGGCCCCGCAGCGCGAACTGGCCGCCATCGCGCCTGCTGCGCGCGCGCGCAACATTCCGGTATGGGGCGAGATCGAACTGTTCGCGCAGGCGCTCGCACACCTGCGCGCCGAACGCGCTTATGCCCCGACAGTCATCGCCATCACCGGCACCAACGGCAAGACCACCGTCACCAGCCTGACCGGCCTGCTGTGCCGCCGCGCCGGCCTGAGCACGCGCGTGGCGGGCAACATCAGCCCGGCCGCGCTGGACGTGCTGCGCGAATGCCTCGACAACGATGAACTGCCCGAGGCCTGGGTGCTCGAGCTGTCGAGCTTCCAGCTGCATACCACCTTCAGCCTGCAGGCCGATGCCGCCACCGTGCTGAACCTGACCCAGGACCACCTCGACTGGCACGGCAGCATGGAGGCCTATGCGGCGGACAAGGCGCGCATTTTCGGTTCCAATACCGTGCGCGTGCTGAACCGCGACGATGCGGTCGTGATGCGCATGACGGCCGTGGACACCCCGGTGGTCAGCTTCGGCACTGGCGAACCGATCGAGCCGAACAGCTTCGGCCTGGTCAGCGAGCGCGGTGTGCTGTGGCTGGCCAATGCCGTGGCGCTCGATGACGAAGCGCCGAAAAAACTCAAGAAGGGCGAAGTGGCGCCGCCGGTCGAAGTGAGCGTCAACCGCCTGATGCCGGCCGACGCGCTGAAGATCCGCGGCCTGCACAATGCCGCCAATGCGCTGGCCGCACTGGCCCTGTGCCGCGCCTGCGGCCTGCCGCTGGCGCCGCTGCTGCACGGCCTGCGCGACTACGCGGGCGAGCCGCACCGTGTCGAGCTGGTCGCCAGCATCGACGGCGTCGACTATTACGACGACAGCAAGGGCACCAACGTGGGCGCCACCGTGGCCGCGCTCGAAGGCCTCGGCAAAGCCTTCGCCGGCGAAGACCAGCAGATCCTCTTGATCGCCGGCGGCGACGGCAAGGGCCAGGATTTCGCACCGCTCGCCGCACCGGTTTCGCGTCATGCGCGCGCGGTGCTGCTGATCGGCCGCGACGCCCCGGCCGTGCGCGCCGCGATCGAGCCGACCGGCGTGCCGGTGTTCGACCTGCCGGGCCTGCCGGAAGCGGTGCGCAGGGCCGCCGGCCTGGCGCGCGCGGGCGACGCGGTGCTGCTGTCGCCGGCCTGCGCCAGCCTCGACATGTTCACCAACTACGCGCACCGCGCGCAGGTGTTCGTCGACGCCGTGCGCGACATCGCACTGGAAAAGGGACAGGAGATCTGATGCCCTTCCAGCTTCCATTCAAGTTCTCCGGCACGGCCAGCGACGCGACCATCGCGGCGCGCAGCCGTCCGTCGAAGATGATGGACTACGACCAGCCGCTGGTCTGGGTCACCGTGCTGCTCATGATGTTCGGCCTGGTGATGGTGTATTCGGCCTCGATCGCGCTGCCGGATTCGCCCAAGTTCGCCTACCTGAACGACAAGAACGAATACTTCCTGTACCGCCAGCTGATGTACATCGTGGTCTCGATGGGCGTCGCCGCCGTCGCCTTCCAGGTGCCGATTGCGGTCTGGCAGAAGTGGGCGCCGATGATGTTCATCGGGACCCTGTTCCTGCTGGCGCTGGTCCTGATTCCCGGCGTCGGCGTCTCGGTGAACGGCGCGCGCCGCTGGCTGCCGCTGAAGGTCATGAACCTGCAGCCGTCCGAGATCATGAAGATCGCCGCCGTGCTGTACGCGGCCGACTTCACGGTGCGCAAGCAGGAATACATGCACAAGCTGACCAAGGGCTTCCTGCCGATGATGGTGGCGATCGGCCTGGTCGGCATGCTGCTGCTGCTCGAGCCGGACCTGGGCGCCTTCGGCGTGATCGTCTGCATCGCCATGGGCATCCTGTTCCTGGGCGGGATCAACATCGTCTGGTTCGGCGGCATCGGCGCGCTGCTGGTGCTGATCTTCAGCGCCATCATCGCGCTGTCGCCGTTCCGCCGCGCGCGCATGTTCGCCTACCTCGACCCCTGGGAAGAGGGCAATGCCCTGGACAAGGCCTACCAGCTGACGCACTCCCTGATCGCCTTCGGACGCGGCGAGTTCTTCGGCGTGGGCCTGGGCGGCAGCGTGGAAAAGCTGTTCTACCTGCCGGAAGCGCACACCGACTTCATCATGGCGGTGATCGGCGAGGAACTCGGACTGGCCGGCGTGCTGGTCGTGATCGCGATGTTCTACTGGCTGGTGAAACGCGCCTTCGACATCGGCCGCCAGGCGATCGCCCTGGACCAGACCTTCGCCGGCCTGGCCGCCAAGGGCATCGGCATCTGGATCGGCACCCAGACCTTCATCAACATGGGCGTGAACCTCGGCCTGCTGCCGACCAAGGGCCTGACCCTGCCGCTGATGAGCTTTGGCGGCTCGGGCGTGCTGTTCAACTGCGTCGGCCTGGCGATCCTGTTGCGGATCGACTACGAGAACCGGGTGCGCATGCGCGGAGGCCGGACATGAAGAAGCTCATGATCATGGCGGCCGGCACCGGCGGCCACATCTTCCCCGGCATCGCGATCGCGCAGACCATGCGCGCGCGCGGCTGGGAAGTGTCGTGGCTGGGCACCGCCCACGGCATGGAAAAGGAACTGGTCCCGAAGGCCGGCATCCCGATGGACAGCATCGACTTCGCCGGCCTGCGCGGCAAGGGCATTGGCCACACGATCACCGGCGCCTTCAAGATGGCGGCCAGCTTCCTGGCCGTGCGCCGCTACCTCGGCCAGCGCAAGCCCGACGTGGTGCTGGGCATGGGCGGCTACGTGACCGTGCCGGGCGGGATGATGGCGCGCACCCGCGGCGTGCCGCTGGCGCTGGTGAATGCCGACGCCGCGCTGCTGCTGTCGAACAAGACCCTGGCCCCGATCGCCCAGCGCGTGCTGTTCGGCTTCCCGGCCGATTTCGGCAGGGCCGCGGGCAAGGCGGTGGTCACCGGCAATCCGGTGCGCCAGCAGATCCTCGACCTGCCTTTGCCGGCCGAGCGCTTTGCCGGCCGTTCCGGCCCGCTGCGCGTGCTGGTGGTGGGCGGCAGCCTGGGCGCCAAGGTGCTCAACGACAGCGTGCCGGCGGCACTGGCGCAGATCGACCCGGCCTTGCGCCCGGTCGTGACCCACCAGTCGGGCAAGAAGAACATCGACGCCCTGCGCGCGGCCTACGCCCAGGCCGGCGTGACGGCCAACGTGGTCGACTTCATCGACGACATGGCGGCGGCCTACGCGGATGCCGACCTGGTGATCTGCCGCGCCGGCGCGATCACCGTGTCGGAACTGACGGCGGCCGGCGTGGCCAGCGTGCTGGTGCCCTTTGTCGCCAGCACCACCAGCCACCAGCGCGACAACGCGATCTGGATGCAGGAACAGAAGGCGGCACGCTACCAGCCGCAGGGCGAACTGAATCCGCAGCGGCTGGCGAGCCTGCTGCAAACGACCTCACGCGAAGACTGCCTGGCGATGGCACAGGCGGCGTATGGCGTGGGCAAACGCGACGCCAACGAGGCGATCGCGAAAGAACTTGAACGACTGGCGGAAGCATGAAGCACAAGATCAAGAACATCCATTTCGTCGGGATCGGCGGCAGCGGCATGAGCGGCATCGCCGAAGTGCTGCTCAACCTGGGCTACAACGTCTCGGGCTCGGACCTGTCGAGCAATGCCGCCAGCCAGCGCCTGAGCGAACTGGGAGCCCGCGTGTACACCGGCCACTCGGCCGAACACGTGAACGGCGCCGACGTGGTGGTGACCTCGACCGCCGTCAACGAAGCCAACCCGGAAGTGGTGGCCGCCCGCGCCGCCAAGGTGCCGGTGGTGCCGCGCGCGATCATGCTCGGCGAACTGATGCGCCTGAAGCGCGGCATCGCGATCGCCGGCACCCACGGCAAGACCACCACCACCAGCCTGGTGGCCTCGGTGCTGGCCCAGGGCGGCCTGGACCCGACCTTCGTCATCGGCGGGAAACTGACTGCGGCCGGCGCCAACGCCAAACTCGGCTCGGGCGACTACATCGTGGCCGAGGCCGACGAGTCGGACGCCTCCTTCCTGAACCTGTCGCCGATGATCGAGGTGATCACCAACATCGACGCCGACCACATGGAGACCTACGAGCACGACTTCGAGAAGCTCAAGGCCGCGTTCGTGCACTTCACCCACCGCCTGCCGTTCTATGGCCGCGCGATGCTGTGCATCGACGATCCGCACGTGCGCGCGATCCTGCCGCAGGTGACCAAGCCGGTGACGACCTACGGCTTCTCGCCGGAGGCCGAAGTGCGCGCGCTCGACGCCCATGCCGAGGGCGTGCAGATGCACTTCACCGTGCGCCAGCAGGGCTACCCGGATGCGAAGTTCGTGCTGAACCAGCCCGGCATGCACAACGTCCTGAACGCCTGCTCGGCGATCGCGATCGCGCGCGAGATCGGCATTCCCGACGAGGCCACCAACCTGGGCCTGCAGAATTTCAGCGGCGTCGGCCGCCGCTTCACCCGCTACGGCGAAGTCAGCCTGCCGGGCGGCGGCAGCTTCACCCTGGTGGACGACTTCGGCCACCATCCGGTCGAGACCGAGGTGACCCTGGCCGCGGCGCGCGCCGCCTATCCGGGCCGCCGTCTGGTGCTGGCCTTCCAGCCGCACCGCTACAGCCGCACGCGTGACCTGTTCGAGGACTTCGTGAAAGTGCTGGCGACCCCGGACGTGCTGCTGCTGGCCGACGTCTATCCGGCCGGCGAAGCGCCGATCGTGGCGGCCGACGGCCGCGCCCTGGCGCGCGCGCTGCGCACCGGCGGCAATCTGGAACCGATTTTCGTGGAGGCGATCGCCGACATGCCCGACGCCATCCTGAAGGTGGCGCGCGACGGCGACGTCGTCCTCACCATGGGCGCCGGCTCGATCAGCGGCGTCCCGCACCAACTGACCACTGCAAAGGCTTGAATCATCGTGACCCAGACCGTAACCACCTCTACCTTCGACCCGGCATCCTTCGGCAAGGTCGGCGTGCTGTTCGGCGGCCGTTCCGCCGAGCGTGACGTGTCGATCATGTCCGGCACCGGCGTGCTGAACGCCCTAAAGAGCCGCGGCGTCGACGCCCACGCCTTCGATCCGGGCACCCAGAGCCTGGCCGAGCTGGCCGCGCAGAAGTTTGATCGCGTCTTCATCGCGCTGCACGGCCGCTACGGCGAAGACGGCAGCCTGCAGGGCGCGCTGGAACAACTCGGCATTCCCTACACCGGCAGCGGCGTGATGGCGTCCGCCGTCGGCATGGACAAGATCACCACCAAGAAGATCTGGAAGATGGACGAGATCCCGACCCCGGACTACATGGCCATCGATCCGTCCACCGACCTCGACGAGGTGCTGGTCGCGCTCGGCCTGCCGCTGATCGTCAAGCCGCCGCTCGAAGGCTCGACCATCGGCATCACCAGGGTGAACAAGGCCGAGGATCTGCGCGCCGCGGTCGAGCTGGCCGCCGGCTTCGATGCCGTGGTGCTGGCCGAGGAATTCGTCACCGGCCGCGAGTTCACCGTCGCCGTGCTGGGCACCGGCAAGAGCGCCCGCGCCCTGCCGATCGTCGAGATCGTGGCCCCGGAAGGCAACTACGACTACCAGAACAAGTACTTCAGCGACGACACCCGCTACCACTGCCCGGCGCAGCTGGATGCGCACCTGACCGAGGAGATCCAGCGCCACGCCGTGAACGCCTACCGCGCGCTCGGCTGCGAAGGCTGGGGCCGGGTCGACGTGCTGGTGCGCGAGGAGGACATGCGTCCCTTCCTGCTGGAGGTGAACACCTCGCCGGGCATGACCTCGCATTCGCTGGTGCCGATGGCGGCGCGCGCGGTGGGCATCGGCTACGAGGACCTGTGCCTGGAGATCCTGGCGTCGGCGCGCCTGAAGATGCCGAACGCAGCGAATGCCGCGACCAGGGCAAAGGAATAAGCACGCATGTGGCATGACGTCCGCGCCCTCAACGCAACCGCCAGCAGCCTGGTGGCGCTGGTGGTGCTCGCCTGTCTCGGGTCCGGCGTGTGGTGGCTGTCGCAGCGTCCCATGTTCTCGCTGGGAGCGGTGACGGTGGAAAGCATGTACCGGCTGCCGCTGCGCCACGTGAACGAACTCACGGTGCGCAACGGCGTGATCGGCAAGATCCGCGGCAACTTCTTCACCACCGACCTGGAGCAGGTGCGCGCTACTTTTGAAACCGTACCCTGGGTGCGGCGCGCCACCGTGCGCCGCGAGTGGCCGAACCAGCTGATCGTCGAGGTGGAAGAGCACGAGGCGCTCGGCACCTGGGGCGAGGATGGCCGCCTGCTGTCGGTCAAGGGCGACGTGTTTACCGCCAACCTGGCCGAGGCCGACGACGATCACGAGCTGCCGGCCTTCGACGGCCCCAAGGGCAGCGAGAAGGAAGTGCTGGCCCGCTTCACGGAACTGCGCTCGTGGTTCGCGCCGGTCCAGCTGGCGCCGCAGGCCCTGTCGCTTTCCGAGCGCTATGCCTGGACCGTGAAGCTGGACAACGGCATGAGCGTGGCGCTCGGCCGGGAGCAGGACAAGGACACGCTGAAAAAGCGCGTGCAGCGGCTGGTGGGCGTCTACCCGCAGCTGGTCGCGCGGCTGCAGGAAGGACGCATCGACACCATCGACATGCGCTACCCGAACGGCCTGGCGCTGTCCTCGGCGCTGCTTTCGGTGCCGGAAGATGCCACCAAGCCGGTAAAGCCGGTGAAGAAAAAACCGAACCAACCCAACAAAACAACCAAGCAAACATAAGCAGGCAACAGCAATGACAAAAGACGCGAAGAACCTGATCGTCGGCCTCGACATCGGCACCTCGAAGGTGGTGGCGGTCGTGGCCGAAGTGATGTCCGATGGACGCCACGAGGTGATCGGCCTCGGTCAGCACGAGTCGAAAGGATTGAAGAAGGGCGTGGTCGTCAACATCGAGGCCACCGTCGAGTCGATCCAGCGCGCGCTAGAGGAAGCGGAGCTGATGGCCGACTGCAAGATCCGCAATGTCTATGCTGGCATCGCCGGCAGCCATATCCGCTCGTTCAATTCGAGCGGCATGGTTGCGATCAAGGACAAGGAAGTGACTGCCACCGACGTGGCGCGCGTGATCGAGACCGCCAAGGCGGTCAACATCCCGACCGACCAGCAGCTGTTGCATACCGTGCCGCAGGAATTCATCGTCGACAACCAGGAAGACGTGCGCGAGCCGATCGGCATGAGCGGCATCCGCCTGGAAGTGCGCGTGCACATCGTCACCGGTGCGGTGTCTGCGGTCCAGAATATTGTAAAGTGCGTGCGCCGTTGCGGGCTCGAGGTCTCGGACCTGATCCTGCAGCCGATGGCGTCGGCCGACGCCGTCCTGACCACCGACGAGAAAGAGCTGGGCGTGGTCCTGATCGACATCGGCGGCGGCACCACCGACATCGCGGTGTTCTCGGACGGCGCGATCCGCCACACCGCCGTGCTGCCGATCGCCGGCGACCAGATCACCAGCGACATCGCGATGGCGCTGCGCACCCCGACCGGCGAAGCCGAGGACATCAAGATCCGCTACGGGGTGGCCAAGCAGGTGCTGGCCGACCCGGGCGAGACGCTCGAGGTGCCGGGACTGGGCGACCGCGGACCGCGCGCCCTGTCGCGCCAGGCGCTGGCGGCCGTGATCGAGCCGCGCGTCGAAGAGCTGTTCGCGATGGTGCACACGGTGGTGCGCGAGTCGGGCTACGAGGGCGTGCTCTCGTCGGGCATCGTGCTCACCGGCGGCAGCTCGATCATGCCGGGCATGATCGAGATGGCCGAAGACATCTTCCTCAAGCCGGCGCGCCTCGGTACGCCGGACTACCGCGGCCAGCTGGCCGACGTCGTGCGCAGCCCACGCTACGCCACGGTGCTCGGCCTGCTGCTGGAAGCGAAGAAGCAGTACCTGCGCGGACACATCGTCACGCGTCAGGATGGTTCGGTGAAGGCAGTGTGGCAGCGCATGAAGGAATGGATAGCGGGGAATTTCTAAAAGGTCGGACAAGCAGGGCGGGGCAGGACGAAATTTTTTAGTACGGCAGCAACAAATCGTTCACGGGTAAAGATTTTTTAAATACAATCGCTACTTCCGGTATCAAGGCTCTGTCAGGGGCCTGGCACCAGCCTTGAAGCGGAAGCGGCATCTTGAATATTGGGAGTTCGATATGGAGTTCGATATGGTCGATAACGCAGCACTGGGAACCGTTATCAAAGTTGTCGGCGTCGGCGGCGCAGGCGGCAATGCGGTTCAGCACATGATCAACAAGGGTGTGTCCGGTGTCGAGTTCATCGCCGCAAACACGGATGCGCAGGCACTTGCCGCGTCGAGCGCAAACAACATCATCCAGATCGGCGAGTCGGGCCTGGGTGCGGGCATGCGTCCGGAAGTGGGCCGCCAGCTCGCCGAGCAGTCGCGTTCGCGCATCGAGGATGCGCTGCGCGGCGCGCACATGGTCTTCATCGCTGCCGGCATGGGCGGCGGCACCGGCACCGGCGCCGCGCCGATCGTCGCCGAAGTGGCCAAGACCATGGGCGCGCTGACCGTTGCCGTGGTCTCCAAGCCGTTCTCCTACGAAGGCGACAAGTGCATGTCGGTGGCCGAGGAGGGCCTGGAAGAGCTGACCAAGCACGTCGACTCCCTGATCGTCATCCTGAACGAAAAGCTGGAAGACATCTACGAAGACGAGTCGATGCTCGACTGGATGAAGCACGCCGACGACGTCCTGAACAACGCCGTTGCCGGTATCGCCGAGATCATCAACGTGCCGGGCCACATCAACGTCGACTTCAACGACGTGAAGACCATCATGAGCGAGCAGGGCAAGGCCATGATGGGCACCGCCACCGCGTCGGGCGTGGATCGCGCGCGCATCGCCGCCGAGCAGGCCGTGGCTTCGCCGCTGCTGGACGGCATCGACCTGTCGGGCGCCAAGGGCGTGCTGGTCAACGTGACCGCCAGCCGTGGCCTGAAGGGCAAGGAGATCAAGGAAGTCATGGCCGCCGTGCGCGCCTTCGCCGCACCGGATGCGTCGATCGCACAGGGCATCGCCTACGACGATGCGATGGGCGACGAACTGCGCGTGACCGTGGTCGCGACCGGCCTGGGCAAGAACAAGAAGATGCAGCTGGTGCAGCCGCAGCAGATGCTCAAGACCGGCACCTACAACGCGCCGGTGATGGCCGGTTCGTCGGCAGTGGCCGGCGGCCTGACCATGGGCCACGCAGGCGGCGACGCCCTGGGCGGCATGAAGCAGCCGGCCGTGTGGCGCCGCGAGCAGGCATCCGAGCAGGTGCAGGCGATGCAGCGCAACGGCGTCGAGACCTACGACATCCCGGCCTTCCTGCGCAAGCAGGCTGACTAAGCGGTAACTAAGCGGTATTCAGTCGGACTCCAGAGGGGCCAGCGCAAGCTGGCCCTTTTTCTTTTGTCGGCTGGGCGGGACACCCGCCCACCCTGCGACGCGCTGGTTCTGCAGACTCGGTCGACATCGGCGATAATTGCCGGATTCTCAAAACATTGAAGGAGCACATCCATGACCATCCAGATCGGCGACCGCCTGCCGGAAGGCACCCTGTCGGAATTCATCGAAACCGAAACCGCAGGCTGCTCGCTCGGCCCGAATACCTTCCAGGTCGCTGACCTCGTGAAGGGCAAGAAGATCGTCATCTTCGGTCTGCCGGGCGCCTTCACCCCGACCTGCTCGGCCCAGCACGTGCCGGGCTACGTCCAGAACGCCGAGGCCCTGAAGGCCAAGGGCGTGGACGAAATCTGGTGCATCTCGGTCAACGACGCCTTCGTGATGGGCGCCTGGGGCCGCGACCAGAAATCGACCGGCATCGTGCGCATGATGGCCGACGGTAACGCCGCCTTCTCGAAGGCCCTGGGCCTGGACGCCGACTTCTCGAAGCACGGCATGGGCACCCGCTCGCAGCGCTACTCGATGCTGGTCGAAGACGGCGTGGTCAAGCAGCTGAACGTCGAAACCGCCGGCTTCGAAGTCTCGGGCGCCGAGAAGATGCTGGAACAACTGGGCTGATCTCCCGCACCCCCTGCAAACGGCGCTGCGGCGCCGTTTTTTGTCCCTGAACCGCTGGAGCGCCATGCCCCTGAAACGACCCGCCGGCAACCTGTACAGCATCTACGCGATGGTGCTGGCCGTGTTCATGTTCGCGCTGATGGACACGGTGATGAAGATCCTGTCGCAGCGCTACCCGGCCATACAAGTGGCGGCGCTGCGCTCGCTCACCTCGCTGCCGCTGATCGTCGTCTATGTGGGCGTCAAGGTCGGCTACGGCGGCATTTTCCGCATCCGCTGGCCGCTGCACCTGCTGCGCGCGGTGCTGGGCATCGCGATGCTGAGCTTTTTCGCCTTCGGCATCCGCAAGCTGTCGCTGGCCGAGGCCTACACCATCTTCTTCATCGCGCCGGCGATCATTACCGCGCTGTCGGTCTGGTTCCTCAAGGAACGGGTCGACCGGGCGCGCTGGATCGCCATCGGCGTCGGACTGTGCGGCGTGCTGGTGGTGCTGCGCCCGAGCGGCGCCGGTTTCCTGACCATTGGCGGCCTGGCCGTGCTGGGCGCCGCCGCGATGTACGCGATCTCGGCGATCACGGTGGGCATCCTGGCCCGGACCGACCGCAGCGAATACATGGTGTTCTGGCTGATGGCCATGATGTCGGTCGGCGCCGGCCTGCTGGCGGCGCCCGGCTGGGTCGGGATGCGCATGGGCGACCTGCCCCTGTTGCTGGGACTGGCCCTGAGCGGCTTCGTCGGCCAGCTGGCGATCACCGAAGCCTTCGCCAGGGGCGATGCCTCGAGCGTGGCGCCCTTCGAGTACACGGCCCTGGCCTGGGCGGTCGGCCTCGACTGGCTGCTGTGGCAAACCTTGCCGGACGGCTGGACCGTGGTGGGGGCGGCGATCATCATCGGCAGCGGCATGTATCTGATTCGCCACGAAAAAGTGCACGTGGAGTCGGATCACCCGTAGCGGCGGGGCCGCGTCAGCGGGCCAATAAGCGCTGGGCTATAATCGCCGGATGCTGAAACAACGAACCATCAAACAGGTCGTCCGCACTACCGGTGTGGGCGTCCACTCGGGCACCAAGGTCGAGCTGACCCTGCGTCCGGCGCCGCCGGGCGCCGGCATCACCTTCCGCCGCGTCGACTACGACCCGATCGTGGCGATCCCGAGCGCCGCCGACGTGGTCGGCGAGACCCGCATGGCGACGGTCCTGATCCGGGACGGCGCGCGCGTCTCCACCGTCGAGCACCTGATGTCGGCCTGCGCCGGCCTGGGGATCGACAACCTGACCGTCGACGTGACCGCCGAAGAGATCCCGATCATGGACGGCTCGGCGGCTTCCTTCGTGTTCCTGCTGCAGCAGGCCGGCCTGGAAGAGCAGGACGCGCCGAAGCGCTTCATCCGCGTGCTGAAGGACGTCGAGATCCGCCAGGGCAGCGGCAACAACGAGAAGTGGGCGCGCCTGTCGCCCTACGACGGCTTCAAGCTCGACTTCTTCATCGAATTCAACCACCCGGCCGTGGACGGCACCATGCAGCGCGCTTCGGTCGATTTCGGCGACGTCTCCTACGTGCACGACGTGGCGCGGGCGCGCACCTTCGGCTTCATGCAGGACGTGGAAACCCTGCGCGGCATGGGCCTGGCGCGCGGCGGCTCGCTGGAAAACGCGATCGTGATGGACGAGTACCGCATCCTGAACGCGGACGGGCTGCGCTACGAGGACGAGTTCGTGCGCCACAAGATCCTGGACGCGATCGGCGACCTGTACATCGTCGGCCACCCGCTGCTGGCCAGCTACACGGCCCACAAGTCGGGCCACGCGCTCAACAACGAACTGCTGCGCAAGCTGCTGGCGACGCCGGATGCCTACGAGTGGGTGGAGTTCGATTCGCTGAGCGAGGCGCCGCCGTCCTACCTGCGCCAGATGACGCGCGAGTGGGCGCAGATGTAAATCGGGGCGCGTGCGCTGCCGCGCACGCTACCTGCGCTTCTCCGCCAGCCGCCTGAGCGCCGCCACCAGGTCCTTGTTCTGGGTGCTCTCTTCGAGCGACTCGGCCAGTTCCTCGAAGGCCTGCACCGCCGTCTTCGGCAGCTCCAGGGTGCGCATCTGCGGTTTCTGTTCCGGCATGGCGCGCGCCACCTGCACCTTCAGTTTCACCGATTCCACCGCCCAGCCGCGCTGCGCCAGCGCGGACTGCAGCTTGGGCAGCATCTGCTTCATGCGCGCCGCCACGGCCGAGCTCGGCACGGCGAGCACCAGCGCCCCGTCCTGGAACGAGATCACGTCGGTGTTGCCGGCCATGACGGGCAGGATCGCGGCGCAGTCGGACTGCAGCCGCGCCATCCGCATGGCGGCGGGCAGCAGGCTGGCCATGCGGTCGTTCTTGCGCAGGAAGTCCGTCGCAACGATCGAGGTCTGCCGGTTCTTGGTACCGTAGATATGCACTGGGGAAAAGGGAGAAGAAGCGCGGGTTCGCGATGCCCGCAACATACCACAAAACAGGCATCGAAATGCGCACATCCCTGCCTGGATCAAGACGTATTTATGCGACCTGTGCAACGACAATCGCGGCCGGCGCTGTGGCGTACGGCGCACGCACGATGCAATTTGATAACATTCTGCTGTTGAGCAGGCTTGTTATCCCGTCCTTCATCCCCAAGTGTGGCCGGATCGCATGATAAAATCAGTAGCTTTTTGCCATAGGCGGTCTTCGGCGGGTCCTCAGCGGCTCACCCCTGGCTCTTTTTGCGGCGTAATTTTCTAGAACACAGCAATGTCATTCCTGACCCAGATTTTCGGCAGCCGCAACCAGCGTCTGCTCAAGCAATACCAAAAGACCGTGCGCCAGATCAACGCGCTCGAGCCCCAGATGGAAAAGCTGTCGGACGCTGAACTCCAGGCCAAGACGCCCGAATTCAAGGACCGCCTGGCCAAGGGCGAGACGCTCGACGACATCCTGCCGGAAGCCTTCGCGGTCTGCCGCGAAGCGGCCAAGCGCGTCATGAAGATGCGCCACTTCGACGTCCAGCTGATCGGCGGCATGGTGCTGCACGAAGGCAAGATTGCCGAAATGGGCACCGGCGAGGGCAAGACCCTGATGGCGACCCTGCCGGTCTACCTGAACGGCCTGTCGGGCAAGGGTGTGCACGTCATTACCGTCAACGACTACCTGGCCCAGCGCGACGCCGAATCGATGGGCCGCCTGTACGGCTGGCTGGGCCTGTCCACCGGCGTGAACCTGTCGCAGCTCGACCACGACAGCAAGCAGAAGGCCTACGCCTCGGACATCACCTACGGCACCAACAACGAGTTCGGCTTCGACTACCTGCGCGACAACATGGTGTACGACGTGCGCGAACGCGTGCAGCGCAGCCTGAACTTCTCGGTGGTCGACGAAGTCGACTCGATCCTGATCGACGAAGCGCGGACCCCGCTGATCATCTCCGGCCAGGCCGAGAACCACACCGACCTGTACCACCGCCTGAACGCGCTGCCGCCGCTGCTGACCATGCAGGTCGGCGAAGAGACCCCGGACGGCAAGGGCCAGATCGAAGTCCCGGGCGACTACACCAAGGACGAGAAGGCGCACACCGTGCTGCTGACCGAGGCCGGCCACGAGAAGGCCGAGGCCATCCTGACCGAATGGGGCCTGCTGCCGGAAGGCGCTTCGCTGTACGACGCCGCCAACATCACCCTGATCCACCACCTGTACGCGGCGCTGCGCGCCCACGTGCTGTACCACAAGGACCAGCACTACGTGGTGCAGAACGGCGAAGTGGTGATCGTCGACGAATTCACCGGCCGCCTGATGACCGGCCGCCGCTGGTCGGACGGCCTGCACCAGGCCGTGGAAGCCAAGGAAGGCGTGCGCATCCAGAACGAGAACCAGACCCTGGCCTCGATCACCTTCCAGAACTACTTCCGCATGTACACCAAGCTGGCCGGCATGACCGGTACGGCGGACACCGAAGCCTACGAATTCCAGGAGATCTACGGCCTGGAAACCGTGGTCGTCCCGCCGAACAAGCCGTCGCAGCGCAAGGACCGCCAGGACCAGGTGTACAAGTCGGCCGAAGAGAAGTACAACGCGATGCTCAACGACATCCGCGACTGCTACGAGCGCGGCCAGCCGGTGCTGGTGGGTACCACCTCGATCGAGAACTCGGAACTCCTGTCGGGCATCCTGAACAAGGCCAAGCTGCCGCACAACGTCCTGAACGCCAAGCAGCACGCCAGGGAAGCGGAAATCATCGCGCAGGCCGGCCGTCCGAAGATGATCACCATCGCCACCAACATGGCCGGCCGCGGTACCGACATCGTCCTGGGCGGCAACGTCGAGAAGCAGATCCAGCTCATCGAGGCGAACGACGCGCTGGCGGATGCCGACAAGGCCGCGCAATCGAAGCAGCTGCGCGACGAATGGCAGTCGCTGCACGACCACGTGGTGGGCGCCGGCGGCCTGCACATCATCGGCACCGAGCGCCACGAATCGCGCCGGGTCGACAACCAGCTGCGCGGCCGTTCGGGCCGCCAGGGCGACCCGGGTTCCTCGCGCTTCTACCTGTGCCTGGACGATCCGCTGCTGCGCATCTTCGCCGGCGACCGCGTGCGCGCGATCATGGAACGCCTGAAGATGCCGGAAGGCGAGCCGATCGAGGCGGGCATCGTGACCCGTTCGATCGAGACCGCCCAGCGCAAGGTCGAGGCCCGCAACTTCGACATCCGCAAGCAGCTGCTGGAATACGACGACGTCGCCAACGACCAGCGCAAGGTGATCTACACCCAGCGTAACGAGCTGCTGGAATCGGTCGACATGGCCGAGCTGATCGCCTCGCTGCGCGTGGGCGTGTTCACCGACCTGGTGCGCCAGTACGTGCCGGCCGAGTCGGTCGAAGAGCAGTGGGACATCCCCGCGCTGGAGTCGGTGCTGGCTGCCGAGTGGGGCCTGAGCGTGTCGCTGCAGAAGATGCTGGCCGACGATCCGAACCTGAACGACGACGACATCCTCGAGCACATCCTGAAAGCCGCCGCGGCCTCGTACGACGCCAAGGTGGAAGTGGTGGGCCGCGAATCCTTCGGCGGTTTCGAGCGCAACGTCATGCTGCAGAGCCTGGACACCCACTGGCGCGAGCACCTGGCGGCGCTGGACCACCTGCGCCAGGGTATCCACCTGCGCGGCTACGCCCAGAAGAACCCGAAGCAGGAATACAAGCGCGAGGCCTTCGAGCTGTTCAGCAGCATGCTGGACATGATCAAGAACGAAGTGGTCCGCACCGTCATGACGGTCCGCATCCAGACCCGCGAGGAAGTCGAAGCCGCCGAAGCGGCGGTGGCGGCCCAGCTGGCGCAGCTGGAAAACGTCAACTACCAGCACGCCGACTTCAACCCGTCGGCCGCGCCGGAAGAGCTGCTCAACCCGAACCCGGTACGCGCCGACTCGGCCCCGGTGGCGGCGGAAGACCACAGCACCTACATGGGCGTGAAGGTCGGTCGCAACGACCCGTGCCCGTGCGGCAGCGGCAAGAAGTTCAAGGCTTGCCACGGCAAGCTGGCCTGAGCTGCTCAGCGGTGTAAACGGAAAACGGCCGGGTCCAGACCCGGCCGTTTTTTCATGTCTGTCGCAGGCGGTGCAATTCCTGCTACTGAGCTAAAAACGTCGTCTCCGCGCGGGCGGGGACCCAATCGACATGCTCAGACGTAGCGCCGATGGAAGCGCCCGCCCAGGCGCGTCAGCACCTCGTAGCCGATCGTCCCCGCCAGCGCCGCCACGGCGTCCACCGGCTGGTGATCCCCCATCAGCTCGACCTCGGCGCCCGGCACGATGCGCTCCGGCGCGATCCCCGTTACGTCCAGCGTGATGCTGTCCATCGACACCCGCCCCGCGATCGGTACCTGGACGCCGTCCACGAAGGCGAAGCCGCGTCCCGACAGGGAACGCAACCAACCGTCAGCATAGCCCACCGCGATGGTCGCGATGCGCTGCTCGCCGGTGCAGGCGTGGTGCGCGCCATAGCCCACCACGGCGCCCTCGCATACGCTGCGCACCTGCACCACGCGCGCATGCAGGGACACCGCCTGCTTCAGCGGATTCGGATTGCCCGGCTGCGGATTGATGCCATACAGGGCCGCGCCCGGGCGCAGCAGGTCATGGTGGTAGTCGGCACCCAGGAACACGCCCGAGGAATTGGCCAGGCTGGCCGGCACGCCCGGGAGCAGCGCGCGCAGTTCGTCGAACCTGCGGCGCTGGGCGTCGTTCATCGGATGCTCCGGCTCGTCCGCGCAGGCCAGGTGGCTCATCACCAGGGTAGGGCGCACGCCCGCGAGCCAGTCGCGGTCCCCGGCCAGCGCCAGCAGGTCTTCCGGCGCCAGGCCCATGCGCGACATGCCGGTGTCCAGCTGGATCGCGGCCGGCAGTTCGCGGTCCAGGCTGCGGGCCAGCGCGCGCCATTCCTGGATTTGCCCCGGATCGTTCAGTACCGGCCGCAGGTCGTACTGGAAGCAGTCGCGCGCGGTGCCCGGCGGGGCGCCGTGCAGCACGTAGATCGTGCAGTCCTCCGGCACCAGCTGGCGCAGCCGGATGCCTTCCTCGAGGTGGGCGGTGAAGAAGGTCTTGCAGCCCTCGAGCGCCAGCGCGGGCGCCACCTGTTCCATGCCGAGCCCGTAGGCGTCGGCCTTCATGACGGCCGCGCAGGCCCCCGTAGTCATCCTGGCCAGCAGCCGGTAATTGTCCCGGATCGCGCCCAGGTCGACCGTCAGCCGCGCCCCGGCGCGGGACGCATCCACAGAATCCACCATGTCCGGATCAGGCCTTGACCAGTTCCGGCGCCGCGCCGCGCTGTGGGGTGCCGGCGTAGCGGAACACGGCCAGGTCGTCGGCGCGGATGGCCGGCTTCTTGCCGCTCACCAGGTCGGCGATGACGCTGGCGGAACCGCAGGCCATGGTCCAGCCCAGGGTGCCGTGGCCGCTGTTGACGAACAGGTTGCCCAGCGGGGTGGCGCCGACCACCGGGGTGCTGTCCGGGGTCATCGGGCGCAGGCCGGTCCAGAAGCTGGCTTGCCTGGTGTCGCCGGCGCCCGGGAACAGGTCGTTGACGACCATCTCCAGGGTTTCGCGGCGCGCCGGGTTCAGGTAGGTGCTGTAGCCCGCGATCTCGGCCATGCCGCCCACGCGGATGCGGTCTTCGAAGCGGGTGACGG
This sequence comes from Massilia sp. X63, assembly GCF_041023745.1. Taxonomy (NCBI): domain Bacteria; kingdom Pseudomonadati; phylum Pseudomonadota; class Betaproteobacteria; order Burkholderiales; family Oxalobacteraceae; genus Massilia; species Massilia sp. X63. Next base: position 168,887 of record NZ_JBFTEF010000005.1, on the reverse strand, counting down.
CAATCTTGTAGGTCTCGTCGAGGATGGTCGAAACCGGCGCACGGCTGGCGTCCGTGATCGGCACGGTGATCGAGTAGCCCTTGAGCGGGTACACCGGCAGCGTGAACTGGTCCTTCAGCAGCAGGCGCGAATAGCTGCCCAGCGCCAGCACGTAGCGGTCGGCGGTGAGGGTGCCCTTGTCGGTGCGCACGCCGCTGATCTGCCCACTGTTGACGTCGAGGGCCTGGATGGCGGTGTCGAATTCGAAGCGCACGCCCAGTTCGCGCGCCATCACGGTCAGGCGGCTGGTGAACAGCTGGCAGTCGCCGGTTTCGTCGTTCGGCAGGCGCAGGCCGCCGACCAGGGTGGCGTGATTGCCCAGCGCCGGCTCGGCCTTGCCCAGCTCGCGGCCCTGCAGCAGTTCGTACTCGACGCCGGCTTCCTTCAGCACTTCGATGTCCTTGCCCGCGCTTTCCAGCTGCTGCTGGGTGCGGAACAGCTGCACGGTGCCCAGGGTGCGGCCTTCGTATTCGATGCCGGTCTCGGCGCGCAGTTCGCGGATGCAATCGCGGCTGTACTCGGCCAGGCGCACCATGCGCTCCTTGTTCACCGCATAGCGGTCGGCCGTGCAGTTGCGGTACATCTGCCACATCCACTGCAACTGGAACAGCGAGCCGTCGGGACGGATCGCCAGCGGCGCGTGCTTCTGGAACAGCCATTTCGCGGCCTTCAGCGGGATGCCCGGCGCCGCCCACGGCGAGGCATAGCCCGGCGAGATCTGGCCCGCGTTGGCAAAACTCGTCTCCAGGGCAGGGCCGGGTTGACGGTCGATGACGGTGACGTCGTGGCCTGCCTTGGCCAGATAGTATGCGGTGGTCACGCCGACCACGCCGCTGCCCAGTACGAGAACGCGCATGATGTTCCTGGAATCCTGAAATGAAAGGGAAATGAAGCCGGATTTAGAAAAGATTGCCATGATACCGCTGAAGATGGAATAATGGTTTCTGTTAATACACCCGTTTTCAGTGAAATTTCATGCGCGTCCAGAAGAATTCCCACCGCGTCCTCGACAAGATCGACCTGCACATCCTGTCGATCCTGCAGGACGATGCGCGCATCGTCATGAAAGACCTGGCCGAGCAGGTCGGCCTGTCGCTCACGCCCTGCATCGAACGGGTCAAGCGCATGGAGCGCGACGGCATCATCACCGGCTACCATGCACGCGTGAATCCGCAGGCAATGGGCCTGCAGATCCTGGTGTTCGTCGAGATCACCCTGCACCAGAAGTCCGAAAAGGCCTTCGACCGCTTCCGCCGGGCGATGCTGGGCATTCCCGAGGTGATGGAGTGCCACCTCGTCTCCGGCGACTTCGATTACCTGATCAAGGCCCGGATTCCCGAGATGAGCGAATACCGCCGCCTGCTGGGCGAGATCCTGCACGTGGCCGACGCCGGCCAGTCCAAGAGCTACGTGGTGATGGAAGAGCTGAAGGAAACGCTGGCTTTGTCCATTCCACGCTGAAGCCGCGCCGTTGCGCTTATCGTGATGCTTCGACAAGCAGGGAGGCTGCATGCGGGGAGCAGCCGGCCGACTTGCCGTGCCCGACCGTCACCACGAACGGGGTGGCCCCGTACCCTTCGATCTTGGGCCGCTGGTGCGCCCCCTGCGCATCCTCGACGGTCGGCTCGTGCAGATCGAAACGCGACAAAGTCGGATACCAGGATGGCGCCCGGCGGCGTTCGGCGACGGATCCGGGGATACGGTTCTCGTGCGCATTCGCCAATCGCACCGGCCCGCGCGTAAATATCCTTTCAAAAAACGGGCACGCGACGTCAATGGATCGTCAACGATCGTCCGGCCGCGTCGGCGCCGCACGCATTTACGCCTTGTTTACATCGCGGCCCCTACCTTTTAGAAATTCTTTACGGTTGGCTTGATACGCTCTTTCCTGTCGATCTTCGCATCGCATGAAGACAGGAGCCACGATGAAAGCATCTGCCACTACCGCTGCCGGGGCGCGCGCCAAGCACGTAGCCCGGAGCGCCCCCTTGTGCACCATTCGCATGACGGCCGATGCCGACACCGCCGCCGCCTTGCGCCGGCTCGCCCTGCGTGTCTGTGGCGACGCGCTGGAATTCGTCCGCGTCGCCGTGTGCGCCGGCAGCGCCGCGATGTCGGTCTGGATGTGCGTGCGCCGGCCGGTCGCTGCGCTGTTGTGCGAGCGGATCGCCAGCGAGCTGCCGCAGGCCCGCCCAAGCGCCGGCCGCGTGGCGGGAGAGCGCGCATGATCGTCGCCATCATGAGCGCCCAGGATCCCGCGCTGCGCCTGCAGCTGGCGGCCAGCCTCGCCGTGCTGCGCGCGCGCAGCGGGCGCAGCATCTGCATCATCAACGCCGATCCGCATTCCCGCGTGTATGGCTGGGGTTGCCAGCGCGGCTACGCCGGTCAGGGGCCGTCGGTACCGGTCCGCAAGCTCGGGCGGCAGGCCCTGCCGGAGGAAATCGATAGCCTGTCGGGGACCTGCACCGACCTCGTGATCCATACCGGCGAGCGCGACACCCCGGAGGCGCGCTCGGCGCTGGGCGCGGCGCGCCTGGCCGTGGTCCCGATCCAGTCCGGACAAGCCAGCCTGGAGTCGCAGTACGCCCTGATCGCACGTCTGAATTTCGCCCGCATGATCAACCCGGGACTGAAGGTGCTGTTCGTCCTGGTCACCGGCGGCGCCGCCCCCACCGACCTCGAACTGGCATCGGTGCGCAGCTATGTCGCGCATGTGATGTCGGCCTCGCTGGCATCGACCATCCTGCTCGATCCCGGCAGCCGCGAATATGGGCCGGGCCGTTGCGTGGCCGATGCCGAAACCTGCGATCCCGAGCTCGCGGCAGGCTTGCAGGCGCTCTACCGCGAGATCTATTTGCACTGAACCACCCGCGGTCCGCGCCGCGGCAGGGCGCGGGCCGTCTCATAAGGCGTCCTCATCGAAGACGCCGTATTTCACCACGTAACAGGAAAGACCAACCATGAAAACCACCATGCTCGCTACAGCCCTGTTGTCCATCATCGGCGTCGGCCACGCCCGCGCCGACGAGGCGAAGGCGGCGACGGAGCCGAGCTTCAACGCCGCCCTCACCAGCGACTACCGCTACCGCGGCATTTCCCAGACCCGCCTGCAGCCGGCGCTGCAGGGCGGTGCCGACCTGGTGCATGGCGCCTCGGGCTTCTATGCCGGCGCCTGGGCGTCCACCATCAAGTGGACCGGCGACGCCGGCGGCGGCGCCTCGGTCGAGCTCGACATCTTTGCCGGCAAGCGCGGCGAACTGGCGCCCGGCGTCGGCTACGACGCCGGCGTGCTGACCTATGTCTATCCTTCCAACGGGCTGCGCCACGTGCCGGGCTTCGCCAGCGCCAACACCACCGAGGTGTACGGCCAGCTGTCTTACGGACCGGCGTCGCTGAAGTACTCGCACTCCCTGACCAACCTGTTCGGCTTCGTGGACAGCAAGCACAGCGACTACCTGGACCTGGGCGCGAACCTCGTGCTCGGACAAGGCGCCGTGCTGAACCTGCATGCCGGCCGCCAGCGCGTCGCCCACAACGCCGCCGCCAGCTATACCGACTGGAAAGTGGGCCTGACCCGCGACTTCGGTCTCGTCACCGGCGCGCTGGCTTACGTCGCCACGAATGCCGGCAAGAGCGCCTACGCTTCGCCGGCGAACGGCAAGTTCCTGGGCAAGTCGGCCTGGGTGCTGAGCGTCAGCAAGCCCTTCTGAGCGATTTTTATACGTTGTTTACATAAGCGCTTTCAGTCTTTACACGGTTTTTAGGCTGCAAGGGATAGCCTTTCAGCCTGGAACTGTCGTTGAACTGAGAGCGAAAGGATGAGATGGACACGGTTTATATCGGAGGCCTGGTGCTGTTTATCGCGCTGACCTGGGCGCTTGCGCAAGGCTGCGCCAAGCTGGGAGAAAAATAATGGAAATCCTGATCGTCGGCGCGTGCGCCGCCGCCGCGCTGCTGGTCTACCTGGTGCGCGCCCTCCTGAATGCGGAGGAACTGTGATGAACATGCACTCGCTGGCGCTGCTCGGCGCCTTTCTTGTAATGTTGTTTCTGCTGGCCTGGCCGCTCGGCAGGTTGCTGGCGCGCGTGGGCGACGGTGGCGCGGTGCCCGGGCTGAACTGGCTGGCGCCGGTCGAACGCCTGCTGTACCGGATCGGCGGCGTGCAGCCTGAGGCCGCCATGGGCTGGAAGGCCTATGCCATCGCGCTGTTGGTGTTCAACGCTATCGGCGCCCTGTTCGTCTACGGCCTGCAGCGCCTGCAAGCCTGGCTGCCCCTGAATCCGCAAGGCCTGGCCAACGTCGGCCCGGATTCCTCGTTCAACACCGCCGTCAGCTTCATGAGCAATACCAACTGGCAGGGCTATGGCGGCGAGCAGACCATGAGCTACCTGACCCAGATGCTGGGCCTGGCCGGCCAGAACTTCTTCTCGGCGGCCACCGGCATTGCCGTCGTGTATGCGCTGATCCGCGGCTTCACGGCGCGCTCGGCCGGCAACATCGGCAACTTCTGGGTCGACCTGGTGCGTTCGACCCTGTACGTGCTGCTGCCGCTGTCGCTGCTGTTCTCGGTGTTTCTGATGGGGCAGGGCGTGGTCCAGAATTTCTCGCCCTACCAGGAAGTGCAACTGCTCGACCCGGTCCGCTACGCGGTACCGGCGACCGGCGCCGACGGCAAGCCGCTGGTGGATGGCGCAGGCCAGCCGGTGATGCAGGAAAAGACGGCCGCGACCCAGACCATCGCCATGGGCCCGGTCGCCTCGCAAGAGGCCATCAAGCTGCTCGGCACCAACGGCGGCGGCTTCTTCAACGCGAATTCGGCGCACCCGTTCGAGAATCCGACGCCGCTGTCGAATTTCGTGCAGATGCTGTCGATCTTCCTGATCCCGGCCGGGCTGTGCTCCGCCTTCGGCCGCATGGTGGGCGACGCGCGCCAGAGCGTGGCCGTGCTGGCGGCCATGAGCCTGATCTTCGTGGCGGCCGTCCTGGTGGCGATGAGCGCCGAGCAGGCCGCGCATCCGCAGCTGGCCGCGCTCGGCATCGACCAGGGCGCCAGCGCGCTCCAGGCCGGCGGCAACATGGAGGGCAAGGAAACCCGCTTCGGCATCGCCGCCTCGGCCCTGTTCGCGGCCGTCACCACGGCCGCCTCGTGCGGCGCGGTGAACGCCATGCACGATTCGTTCTCGCCGCTGGGCGGCGCGGTGCCGATGCTCCTGATGCAGCTGGGCGAAGTGGTGTTCGGCGGCGTCGGCGCGGGCCTGTACGGCATGCTCTTGTTCGCGATCCTGGCCGTCTTCATCGCCGGCCTGATGATCGGCCGCACCCCCGAGTACCTGGGCAAGAAGATCCAGAGCCACGAAATGAAACTGACCTCGATCGCCATCTTGGTCACCCCGGTGCTGGTGCTGGCCGGCACCGCGATCGCGGTCATGTTCGACGCCGGCCGGGCGGGGATCGCCAACCCGGGCGCCCACGGCTTCTCGGAAATCCTGTACGCCTTCAGCTCGGCCGCCAACAACAACGGCAGCGCCTTCGCCGGACTGTCCGCCAACACGCCGTTCTACAACACGATGCTGGCCATCGCCATGTGGTTCGGGCGCTTCGGCGTGATCGTGCCGGTGCTGGCGATCGCCGGCGCCCTGGCCGCCAAGCCGCGCCTGTCGGCCAATGCCGGCACCATGCCGACCCACGGCCCGATCTTCGTGTTCCTGCTGGTGGGGGTGGTGTTGCTGGTCGGCGTGCTGAACTACGTTCCCGCCCTGGCCCTGGGGCCGGTGGTCGAACATCTAGAGCTGTACAACAAGTAAACATGGATTCGGAGTTCACGATGTCTCAAACCAAACTGCTGGCCGCGGCCCCGGCAAGGCGCGCGCCGCTGAGCCTGTTCGACGCCAGCCTGGCATGGCCCGCGCTGCGCGACGCCTTCGCCAAGCTCGATCCACGCGTCCAGGCCCGCAGCCCTGTCATGTTCGTGGTCTATGTCGGCAGCATCCTGACCACGCTGGCGTGGCTGATGGCCATGGGCGATCCGGCCGCCGGCGACCGCGGCTTCATCCTGGCGGTGTCGGTGTGGCTGTGGTTCACCGTCCTGTTCGCCAACTTCGCCGAGGCGCTGGCGGAAGGACGCAGCAAGGCCCAGGCCGCCTCGCTGCGCGGGCTGAAGCAGACCGTCATGGCCAAGAAACTGGCGACTCCCAAGCATGGCGCGACCTGGCTGCCGGTGTCGGGTGGCGACCTGCGCAAGGGCGACGCCATCCTGGTCGAGGCCGGCGATGTGATCCCGATCGACGGCGAAGTCCTGGAAGGTGTGGCCTCGGTCGACGAGAGCGCCATCACGGGCGAATCGGCGCCGGTGATCCGCGAATCGGGCGGCGACTTCTCGGCCGTCACGGGCGGTACCCGCGTGCTGTCCGACTGGCTGGTGGTGCGCGTCAGCGTCAATCCGGGCGAGACCTTTCTCGACCGGATGATCTCGATGGTCGAGGGCGCCAAGCGCAAGAAGACGCCGAACGAGATCGCGCTGACCATCCTGCTGGTGGCGCTGACCATCGTGTTCCTGGTGGTGACGGTCACACTGCTGCCGTTCTCGCTGTTCGGGGTGCGCGCCGCCGGCACCGGCACCCCGGTCAGCGTCACCGTCCTGATCGCGCTGCTGGTATGCCTGATCCCGACCACCATCGGAGCCCTGCTGTCGGCGATCGGCGTGGCCGGCATGAGCCGGATGATGGGCGCCAACGTGATCGCCACCTCGGGCCGCGCGGTCGAGGCGGCGGGCGACGTCGACGTCCTGCTGCTCGACAAGACCGGCACCATCACGCTCGGCAACCGCCAGGCCGCCGCCTTCCTGCCGGCGCCCGGCGTCGCCGAGCGCGAGCTGGCCGACGTGGCGCAACTGGCCTCGCTGGCCGACGAGACCCCGGAAGGCCGCTCGATCGTGGTGCTGGCCAAGCAGCGCTTCAACATCCGCGAACGCGAGATGGGCGCCCTGCACGCCAGCTTCGTGCCGTTCAGCGCGCAAACCCGGATGAGCGGCGCCGACCTCGCGGATGGCCAGTTGCGCCAGCTGCGCAAGGGCGCGGCCGACGCCATTCGCCGGCACGTGGAAGCGCTCGGCAAGACGTATCCGGCCGAGGTGACGCGCCTGGCCGAGGAGGCGGCGCGGCGCGGCAGCACGCCGCTGGTGGTCGCCGACGGCGGCCGCGTGATGGGCGTGGTCGAGCTGAAGGACATCGTCAAGGGCGGCATCCGCGAGCGTTTCGCCGAGCTGCGCCGGATAGGCATTAAGACCGTCATGATCACCGGCGACAACAAGCTCACGGCGGCGGCCATCGCCGCCGAGGCCGGCGTGGACGACTTCCTGGCCGAAGCCACGCCCGAGGACAAGCTCAGGCTGATCCGCGACTACCAGTCGCAAGGCCGGCTGGTGGCCATGACCGGCGACGGCACCAACGATGCCCCGGCGCTGGCCCAGGCCGATGTGGCGGTGGCCATGAACACCGGCACCCAGGCCGCCAAGGAGGCCGGCAACATGGTCGACCTCGACTCGAATCCGACCAAGCTGCTCGAGATCGTCGAGATCGGCAAGCAGATGCTGATGACGCGCGGCGCGCTGACCACCTTCTCGATCGCCAACGACATCGCGAAGTACTTCGCCATCATCCCGGCGGCCTTCGTCGGCACCTATCCGCAGCTGGCCGCGCTCGACGTCATGCGGCTGAGCAGCCCGGATTCGGCGATCATGTCGGCGGTCATCTTCAACGCCCTGATCATCATCGTCCTGATCCCGCTGGCCCTGAAGGGCGTGCGCTACCGGGCGATCGGCGCGGCCAGCCTGCTGCGCAGGAACATCCTGGTGTACGGCGTCGGCGGCATCGTCCTGCCCTTCATCGGCATCAAGCTGATCGACATGGTCCTGTCGGCCCTGCATCTGGTCTGACCCCCTGGTCTGAACGTTTCGTCTGAAAAGGAATCATCATGCAATCCATCCTGCGTCCCGCCCTGGTGTTGTTCGGCGCGCTCACCCTGGCCGTCGGGGTCCTGTATCCGCTGGCCGTGACCGGCATCGGCCGGGTCGCCTTCCCGGACCAGGCCGCGGGCAGCCTCGTCACGCACAGGGACAAGGTGGTCGGCTCCGCGCTGATCGGCCAGTCCTTCACTTCGCCCCGTTACTTCTGGGGCCGGCCCTCGGCCACCGCGCCGATGGCCAGCAACGCGGCCGGCAGTTCCGGCTCCAACCAGGGGGCGCTCAACCCGGCGCTGGCCGAGACCGTCAAGACCCGGCGCGACACCCTGCTGGCGGCGGACCCCGGCAACATGGCCCCGGTGCCGGTCGACCTGGTGACCGCGTCGGCCAGCGGTCTCGATCCCGAGATCAGCGTCGCGGCGGCCAGCTACCAGGCCGGCCGCGTCGCCAGGGAGCGTGGACTGGCGCGCGCGCGCGTCGATGAACTCATTTCGAGGCATACTGTCGCGCAACACTTGGGCTTCCTCGGCGAGGCCCGGGTCAATGTGCTGGCGCTGAACCTGGCGCTCGACAACGAGCCCCGGCCGGCGCGCTGAGGGGAGATGGATTCGATGTGGGCAAGCGGGGACGGACGTCCCGATCCGGATGCGTTGCTGGCGCAGGTCCAGCGCCAGGAGCGTTGGGACACGCGCGGCCGCCTGCGCATCTATTTCGGCGCCGCGGCGGGCGTAGGCAAGACCTGCGCCATGCTGGCGGCGGCGCACAAGCTGCAGGCCGAAGGCCGCGCGCCGCTGGTGGGCGTGGTCGAGACCCACGGACGCGCCGAGACCCTCGCCATGCTGGACGGGCTGGAAGCGCTGGCGCCGGCCAGCATCGCCTACCGCGGCAAGACGCTCGCCGAGTTCGACCTCGACGCGGCGCTGGCGCGCCGGCCGCAGCTGGTCCTGGTGGACGAGCTGGCGCATTCGAACGCGCCGGGCTCGCGCCATCCGAAGCGCTGGCAGGACGTCGAGGAATTGCTGGACGCCGGCATCGACGTCTACACCACCATGAACGTCCAGCACCTCGAGAGCCTGAACGACGTGGTCGGGGGCATCACCGGCATCCGGGTCGCGGAAACCGTGCCCGATACCGTGTTCGACGCCGCCGACGAAGTGGTGCTGGTGGACCTGCCGGCCGACGAGCTGATCGCACGCCTGAAGGGCGGCAAGGTGTACGCGGCCCAGCAGGCCGAGCGCGCCGCCCGCAATTTCTTCCGCAAGGGTAACCTGATCGCGCTGCGCGAGCTGGCCCTGCGCCGCACCGCCGACAGGATCGAGGACGACGTGCGGGCCTACCGCGTGGAACAGTCGATCGACACGGTCTGGAAGACCGGCGGCGCGCTGCTGGCCTGCGTTGGCCCGGCGGCGGGCGGCGAACACGTGGTGCGCAGCAGCGCGCGCCTGGCCGGGCAGCTGGGCGTGGACTGGCATGCGGTCTACGTGGAGACGCCGGCGCTGGCGCGCCTGCCCGCACACCGGCGCGAAGCCGTCCTGCGCACCCTGAAGCTGGCCAAGGGCCTGGGCGCCGCCACCGCGGTCCTGTCCGGCGCCGAGCCGGGCGCGCCGCTGGTAGCGTATGCGCGCGAGCACAACCTGTCGAAAGTGGTGCTGGGACGGAGCGGCCGGCGCCCGTGGCGCACGCCGCCCGGCCGGCGCATCGCGGCGCTGGCGCCGGACATCGACCTGGTCGAGGTCGGCGAAGCGGCACACCCGGCCGCGGCGCCGCCGTCGCCGGGGCTGGACGCCGGCGCCAGGCGGCCCTGGCTGTCCTGGGCGCTGGCGGCGGGCGCGAGCCTGGCGACGGCGCTGCTGGCCACGCCGCTGCTGGCCTACCTCGACCTGGCGAACATCGCCATGCTGTTCCTGCTGGTGGTGGTGCTGGTCGCCGTGCGCCTGGGCCGCGGCGCCTCGGTGGTGGCTACCTGCGTCGGCGTGGTGTGCTTCGATTTCTTCTTCGTGCCGCCGCGCTTCTCGTTCGTCGTCTCCGACCTGCAATACCTGGTGACCTTCGGCGTGATGCTGGCGGTCGGCCTGATCACGGGCCACCTGACCGCCGGCCTGCGTTTCCAGGCCAGGGTCGCGGCGCACCGCGAGCGGCGTTCGCGCGCATTGTACGAATTCGCCAGGGAACTATCGGGCGCGCTGCAGACCGAGCAGATCTTCGATACTACGCGCGATTTCATCCAGCGCACCTTGCGCGCCAGGGCGGTTATGCTGGTCCCTGGCGCCGAAGACCGGCTGGCGCCGCCGGCCGGAACGGAGGATGCGGGCAAGGTCGACCTGGGCGTGGCGCAATGGGCCTACGACCATGCGGAAAGCGCCGGCCTGGGCACCGACACCCTGCCGGCCAGCCCGTGCTTCTACCTGCCACTGGTGGCGCCGATGCGCACCCGCGGCGTGCTCGCCATCGAGCCCGAGCAGGAAGGCTGGATCATGATCCCGGAACAGCGCGCGCAGCTCGACACCTTCGGCGCCCTGGCCGCGATCGCACTCGAACGGGTGCACTACATCGAGGTCGCGCAGGGCGCACTGGTGAGCATGGAGACCGAGCAGCTGCGCAATTCCCTGCTGGCGGCGCTGTCGCACGACCTGCGCACGCCCCTGACCCTGCTGGTCGGCCTGTCCGAGACCCTGATGCGCGCGCGCCCGCCGCTGCCCGCGGCCCAGCACGAGCTGGCTGAAGTCCTGCACCGGGAAGCGCTGCGCATGAGCGCCCTGGTGGCCAACCTGCTGGACATGGCGCGCCTGCAGAGCGGCAGGGTCCAGCTGCAGCTCGAATGGCAGGCGCTGGAAGAGGCGGTCGGCACCGCGTTGAGGCTCAGCGGAGCGCTGCTGGCGGGGCACGTCGTCACCACCGACATTCCGCCCGAGCTGCCGCTGGTGCGTTTCGACGCCGTGCTGCTGGAGCGGGTCCTGAGCAATCTGCTGGAAAATGCCGCAAAATACACGCCGCCGGGCTCCCACATCCACGTGTCGGCGCAGGTGGCCGGCGCCAGCGCCGTGCTGACGGTGGCCGACGATGGCCCCGGCGTGGCGCCGGGGCGCGAGGAAGAGATGTTCGAGAAATTCACGCGCGGCGAGCGCGAATCCGCGCGCAGCGGGGTCGGCCTGGGCCTGGCGATCTGCCGCGCCATCGTCGTAGCGCATGGCGGCACCATCCGCTACGCCAGGTCGGGGCTGGGCGGCGCCGCATTCATCGTTGCGCTGCCGCTGGGGGAGCCGCCGTCGGTGCCCGAGCCCGCCGAATTTGAACCCCAAGCGAGGAACCCTACATGAAAAATCCCGCCCCTGTCGCGCTGCTGGTCGAGGACGAGCCGCAGATCCGTCGCTTCGTGCGCGCCGCGCTGGAAGGGGAAGGGTGGATCGTGCACGAGTCGGAAACGGTGCGGCGCGGCCTGATCGACGCCGGCACCCGCGCGCCCGACCTGGTCATCCTGGACCTCGGCTTGCCGGACGGCGACGGCATCGGCTTCATCGACGACATCCGCACCTGGTCCGGCGTGCCGGTGATCGTGCTTTCGGCGCGCACCGCCGAAGCGGACAAGATCGCGGCCCTCGACGCCGGCGCCGACGACTACCTGACCAAGCCCTTCAGCGTCGGCGAACTGCAGGCGCGGGTGCGGGCCACCCTGCGGCGCCAGCGCAATCCGGCCGCCGGCGCCGCCGAGCCGGTGCGTTTCGGCAGCGTGACGGTCGACGTCAAGGACCGCCGCGTCCTCAAGGGAGGCGAGGCGGTCCACCTGACGCCGACCGAGTTCCGCCTGCTGGCGGTGATGGTGGCGAACGCCGGCCGGGTCGTCACCAACCCGCAGCTGCTGCGCGCCGTGTGGGGGCCGTCCCATGCCGAGGACGGCCATTACCTGCGCATCTACATGGGGCACCTGCGCCAGAAGCTGGAAGACAATCCGGCCCAGCCGCGCCACCTGCTGACCGAGACCGGCGTGGGCTACCGCCTCCTGCTGGCGGCATCCTGAGCCGGCCGGCGTAGCCTTACCAGGCCATCTTGTTCCAGGTGTTGTCGCCCACCACGCCGTCGGCGCTCAGCCCATTGGCGCCCTGGAAGTTCTTCACGGCGGTGGCGGTGGCCGGGCCGAAGGCGCCGTCCACCGCGATGCCCGCGCCGCTCTCGTTGAGCTGGCTCTGCACCGCGCGCACCTTGGCGCCCGAGTCGCCTTCCTGGGTCAGGATGGTCAGCGCCGGCCAGGTGGCGTTGCCGACGACGCCGTCCGCGCCCAGGCCGTGCGAGGACTGGAAGTTCTTCACCGCGTTCTGGGTGCTGGTGTCGAAGCTGCCGTTCACGGTGAGCGTATAGCCCCATTGCTGCAGCAGGTACTGGATGGTGCGCACGCGCTCGCCGGTGTTCCCGTACTGGACCAGCGGCCAGGTCATGGTGGTGCCGCCGCCGGCCGTGCTGCCGGCCACCAGCGATTTGTAACGCGGCCAGTCCCAGCCCGAGCCCGGGTCGGTGTGGCTCTGGCTGGCGTAGTTGACGTGGCCCTTGACGTTGTACAGCGAGTCGGCCGGCACGGCGTTCCAGCCGCTGCTGCCGTCGTACACCTTCTGCGCCAGGCTGCGCGAGGCCAGGATGTCTTTCGTCAGCGCCGCCGAGGCGTTGTACATGGCGGTGGTGTACCAGGCCGACGGGTTGGCGATGTAGCCCTCGTGCTCGATGCCGATGGTGTAGCCGTTCGAGTTCCCGACGTGCCAGGCCTTGTCGGCCTCGCGCACCATCTGCGTCACCTGGCCGTCCGAGGAGCGGATCACGTAGTGGGCGCTGACGCCGGCGCTGCAGTTCTGGAACCAGGAGATCGAGCCGGCGTAGGAGCCCTGGGTGGTGTGCACGGTCACGTGGCTGACCGCGGCGGTACGGCTCGAGTAGTTGCAGCTGGCGGCCGGGTTCCAGATGGCCGGCGGGTAGTCGGTCGAGGCCAGCGCCGGCTGGGCCGAGGCGACGAAGCACAGGCCTGCGAGCAGGCAGCGCATTGTGGTTTTCATGAGATTGTCTCCGTATTCTGCTCGTTATTATTTGTGCGGCGTGTCGACGAAATCGGGCGCCGAGATCTTCGGATCGGGCGTGCCGGTTTCCACCGTGATGCGGCGTGCGGACAGCTTGCGCAGCCGCTCCTTGCCGTAGACTTTCTCCATCTCGACGTGCTTCTGGTCGATCTCGAACATGCTGCTCCTGCGGCCCTGGCGGATCGCGGTCAGGACTTCGTAGCTGTAGATCCTGGCGATCTCGGGCTGCGGGATGCCGCTGTAGCGCGCCACCGCGGCTTCCCAGTCTTCCAGCGGGAAGGCCTTGTTCTTGCGGGCGCCGTAGTGCGCGAGCAGGGCGGCGGCGGCGCGGATGTTGCTGCGGGTGTCGGATGCCGCCTGTTCCGGCGTGACGCGGATCAGGGCCGCGCCCTCGCGCAGCGAATGGCCGAAGTGATTGTCGTCGCGCAGGCCCATGATGCCGTAGCTGATCGGCATGCCCTCGTGCGACTCGACTTCCACTTCGGGCTCGCCATTCCGCTTGAGCTTGCCCTTGGGGACGTGCGGGTGCCAGCGGGTCTCGGCATAGGCGATCGACTGCAGCAGTTCGACCGGCACGTTGAACTCGTTCGAGGCTTCCCTGAAGAACTGCTTGTACTGTTTCGCCGCCACGCTCAGCGCGGCCGGTTTGCCGTCGGCGAATGCCAACGGCGATGCCGCGGCCCCCGCAAGTGCTGCACATAGCGCGGCCAGCAGCCGCAGCTTGACGCTTGGTTTCATCTTGTCTCCGATGTTGTCGAATAGTTTTTTACCAGACCCCGGCGGTGTGCCGGACGGGCGCGCGGAACGGCGAAAAAACAGGACGTTTCCGCGCCTGTCGAGTATATGCATACTCCGGATCGGCAAATCGTAAGAGTTTGATTTAGAACAATATTTCGGAAGAAATGAATCGTGCGCAAGGTGCCACCGAAAGTCGGTACATAAGCGCGGATTAAGGGCCTGTAAGTACGGGTTATCGCTTCATGCTGCATGCATGGATCCGGGCGTGAAAGGAGGCATGAAGCGGGAAGTGAAGCGGGACGTGAAGCACTCGCCGGACAGGCCTGCTCGCCCCGGACGCTGCTGGCAGTACAATATCGGATTACCTATCTTTTCTTTCATGAGATCGCCATGGCCGTCAATTCCCCCCTGCCAGTCGCAGCCGACCTGAAACCCGTCAACGGCATTGAAATCGGCTTCGCCGAAGCCGGCATCAAGAAGCCCAACCGCAAGGACCTGCTGGTGATGAAGCTGATCGAGGGCGCGACCGTGGCCGGCGTCTTCACCAGGAACCGCTTCTGCGCCGCACCGGTCCAGGTGAGCAAGGCCAACCTCGCGGCCGTGAAGTCCGGCGGCAAGCCGATCCGCGCGCTGGTGGTCAACACCGGCAACGCCAACGCCGGCACCGGCGAGCCGGGCCTGGCCAATGCGCAGGCCACCTGCCAGGAGGTCGCCAGACTGCTGGGCCTCGACGCGCAGCAGGTGCTGCCGTTCTCCACCGGCGTGATCCTCGAGCCGCTGCCGATCCAGAAGATCGTCGCCGGCCTGCCGGCCGCCGTCGGCAACCTGAAGGCGGATAACTGGTTCAACGCCGCCGAGGCGATCATGACCACCGACACCCAGCCGAAGGCGGCCTCGCGCACCGTCGCCATCGGCGGCCATACCGTCACCATGACCGGCATCAGCAAGGGCGCGGGCATGATCAAGCCGAACATGGCGACCATGCTCGGCTATCTCGCCATCGACGCGAAGGTGGCGCAGCCGGTGCTCGACGAGCTGGTCAAGCATGCTGCCGACCACTCGTTCAACAGCATCACGATCGACGGCGACACCTCGACCAACGATTCCTTCATCATCGTGGCCACCGGCGCCGGCAGCCTGCATGTCGACGCCGCCAGCGGTCCGGAATACGAAGCGCTGAAGGAAGCCGTTACCGACATCTCGCGCAACCTGGCGCAGCAGATCATCCGCGACGGCGAAGGCGCGACCAAGTTCATGACCATCACGGTGGAGCAGGGAACCAGCGTGGAAGAATGCCGCAAGATCGCCTACTCGATCGCGCATTCGCCGCTGGTCAAGACCGCCTTCTTCGCCTCGGACCCGAACCTGGGCCGCATCCTGGCCGCCATCGGCTACGCCGGCGTGGACGACCTGGACACCACCAAGCTGGACCTCTACCTGGACGACGTGTGGGTGGCCAAGAACGGCGGCCGCCATCCGGACTACAAGGAAGAAGACGGCCAGCGCGTGATGAAGCAAAGCGAGATCACCGTGCGCGTCACCCTGGGCCGCGGCGACGCCACCGCCACCGTCTGGACTTGCGACCTGTCGCACGACTACGTCTCGATCAACGCCGACTACCGTTCCTGACGGCGTTCCCGATGACGCCTCTGGAACAGTTCCTGCACCGCGCCGAAGCCCTGCTGGCGCGGGTGGAAGCGGTGCTGCCGCCGGCGGTGCCGCGCGAGCCGGACTGGAAGCGCAGTTTCGCCTTCCGCTGGCGCAAGCGGGCCAGCGGTGGCGGCAAATACCTGGCGCCGGTGCTGCATGCGGCGGCGATCCGGCTCGACGACCTGCAGCACGTCGACGCGCAGAAACGCCAGATCGAGCGCAACACCCGCCAGTTCGTGCTGCGCCGTCCGGCCAACAACGTGCTGCTGACGGGCGCGCGCGGCACCGGCAAGTCGTCCTTGATCAAGGCCTGCCTGAACGGCTTCGCCGACCAGGGCCTGCGCCTGATCGAAGTGGACAAGGCCGACCTGGCCGACCTGCCCGACATCGTCGAGCTGGTCGCCGGCCGGCCCGAGCGTTTCGTGATCTTCTGCGACGACCTGTCCTTCGAAGAAGGGGAGGCCGGCTACAAGGCGCTCAAGGTGGCGCTCGACGGCAGCATCGCGGCGGCCTCGGACAACGTGCTCATTTATGCGACCTCCAACCGGCGCCACCTGATGCCGGAAAAGATGTCGGACAACGCCGGCTACACCCATGGCGAGGACGGCGACCTGCATCCGGGCGAGACCGTCGAAGAAAAAATCTCGTTGTCGGAACGCTTCGGCCTGTGGCTCTCGTTCTATCCGTTCCGGCAGGACGACTACCTCGACATCGTGGCGCACTGGCTGGCCAGCTTCGGCTGCACGCCGCGGCAGATCGAGGCGGCGCGCACCGAGGCGCTGCAATGGGCGCTGCAGCGCGGCTCGCGCTCGGGCCGGGTGGCGTGGCAATTTGCGAAGGACTATGCCGGCAAACTGCCGGACAGCGAAACGAATGACTGAAGCAGTGAAAGAAAAACCGGTCGACGTCGCCGTCGGCATCCTGATGCGCCCCAACGGCGACGTGCTGCTGGGCCAGCGCCCGGACGGCAAGCCCTATGCCGGCTACTGGGAATTCCCGGGCGGGAAAGTCGAGCCGGGCGAGGACATCTTCCACGCGCTGCAGCGCGAGTTCGTCGAGGAACTGGGCATCCGGGTGCTCGGCGGCGAAGCCTGGTGCTGTGTCGAGCACGTGTACGAGCACGCGCACGTGCGCCTGTACTTCTACATCTGCCGAGAATGGGCGGGCGAGCCGCAAAGCCTGGAAGGCCAGGCCTTCGCCTGGCAGGGCGGGTACAGCGTCAGTCCGCTGCTGCCGGCGACGATACCGCTACTGGAGTGGCTGGATAAAGTGCGCTACGCTGCGCCGGCATAGCCTGAGCCAAGCGAGCACCATCTGCTCGTCGCCGCCGCCATTGGCGGCCACGACGTGCGGCGAAGGCGGCGTCAGTCGTCGGACGGCTTGTCGTCTTGCGGGTCGTTCGGCGCCGCGCCCGGAATCGTGTACTTTTCTTCGGCCCAGGCGCCCAGGTCGATCTGCTTGCAGCGCTCCGAGCAGAACGGGCGGTACTTGTTCGCAGGGATCCATTCGACCTTCTTGCCGCAGGTCGGGCAGGCTACAACAGTCATTTCAATACCAATCAGAAGTTACAGAGGGTCAGGTTGAAGGGCACGTCTTCTTCCAGCGCCTTCGGCTTGCAGTCGCCGTCGTGGGTGGTGAAGCGGACCCACAGCATATACTTGTTGGCCGAGATTTCGGGAATCGCGCCAAGCGTTTCGTCGATCGTCAGGCGCAGCATCTGGTACACCTTGCCTTGCAGCATCTGCTGGTAGCTGCCCCCCAGGGCGATCGTCTTGGAAGGTCCGCCGGAATCGCGCAGCAGGCGCAGCACCAGGGACAGCGCCTCGAACAGCGGCGCCAGCGGCGCGAACCAGCCCATGATGTCGGCCTGGCGCTGCTCGGCCGGGCGGTGCTGCCAGGCGTAGTAGGAGGGCAGGTCGAACTCGCAGGCGCCGCCGGGAATGATGGTGCGGCCGCGGATGCTCATCAGCCATTCGTTGTCGCGCACGTTCTGTCCGGTCTTGCCCTGGCTTGCTCCCAGGGCGCCGCCGACGGCGTCCAGTTCGGCCAGCACGGCGTCGAGCGCCTCGACGGCGACGTTGGGATTGCTGCGGTAGGTCAGCAGGCTCTGCTTCTGACGCTCGAGTTCCTGCAGCAGGTCGGATTTGAGGTCGGCGCGGCCGGCGACTTCCAGCATGTCGAAGATCGTGGCGAGCGCCACGTGGTGTTGCATCGGGTGCTCTTGGTGCACAAAGAACTTGAACTTGTCGTACAGGTCTTCCAGCCGCAACAACGTGCGAATCCGCTCGTTGAAAGGATATTCGTAGACGATCAAAATGACATTCCTCTGAATGTAGGCTGGCGAGCAACCCCGTGATTCTGAACCATGCTGCGCAAAATTACAAATCCTGCATTGACCTAATTCAATTTATCTTGCATTAGTTTGGTTTGGGATAAATACATGGCGTGCAGCGCCTCGACCTGGGGACGCAGGGCGTCGAGTCCGTCGTCGTTGAGGATGATGTCGTCGGCCGCCGCGCGGCGCTGTTCGCGCGTGACCTGGGCGGCCATGATGGCGCGCACCTGGGATTCCGCCAGGCCGCTCCTGGCCATCACGCGCGCCACCTGGATCTCTTCCGGGCAGTCGATCGCCAGCACGCGGGTGACGCGCGCGCGCCAGCTGCCCGATTCGATCAGGAGGGGCACCACGAAGATCACGTAGTCGCCGCTGGCGATCGCCGCCGCGGCGGCGGTGGCGTCGCGGATGCGCGGATGCAGGATCGCTTCCAGGCGCGCGCGCGCCGTGTCGTCGCTGAACACGAGGGCGCGCATCCTGGCGCGGTCGAGCGCCCCTTCCGGGGTGGCGAAGTCCTGGCCGAACTCGGCCAGCAGGGCCGGCATCGCCGCGCCGTGCGGGGCGGTGAGGGCGTGGGCGATCTGGTCGGTGTCGATGACCGCGGCGCCGAGCGCGGCGAACATGTCGGCCACGGTCGTCTTGCCGCAGCCGATGCCGCCGGTGAGTCCGACCGAGAAGGCGAGCGGGTACGGCGCGTCCATCGGGCGCCCGCTTAGCCGGCCACCACGGCCTGCAGCCATGCGCTGATGCTGCTGCCGTACAGCAGGGCGATCAGGCCGGCCGCCGCCAGGTAGGGACCGAAGGGAATCGGCTTGTCGCGGCCGCGCTTGGCGAACACGATCAGGCTGATGCCCACCACCGCACCCACCACCGAGGACAGCAGGATGATGGCCGGCAGCATCTGCCAGCCGAGCCAGGCGCCGAGCGCCGCCAGCAGCTTGAAGTCGCCGTAGCCCATGCCTTCCTTACCGGTGACCAGCTTGAACAGCCAGTACACCGACCACAGCACCAGGTAGCCGGCGGCGGCGCCGATCACCGCGTCCTGCAGCGGCACGAAAGTTCCGTGCAGGTTCACCAGCAGGCCGGCCCACAGCAGCGGATAGGTCAGGTCATCCGGCAGCAGCTGGGTGTCGACGTCGATGAAGGTCATGGCCACCAGCAGGAACAGGAACAGCAGCGTCGCCAGGCCGGCCAGGCCGCTGCCGAAGGTCCAGACCAGCACGCCCGCCAGCACCCCGGTGAGCAGTTCGACGGCCGGGTAGCGCGGCGAGATCGGCGCCTTGCACTTGCGGCACTTGCCGCGCAGGGCCAGCCAGCTGATGACCGGAATGTTTTCCATGGCCGTGATCTGGTGCCCGCAGTGCGGGCAGGCGGAGCGCGGGACCATCAGGTTGTAGCGTTCGGTGTGCGGCAATTCCTTGCCGCTTTCCTGCGCCACGTAGTTGTCGGACTCGCGCTGCATCATCTTCGGAATCCGGTGGATGACCACGTTCAGGAAACTGCCGACGAGCAGCCCGAACAGGGCGGCCACCAGGGTGGCGCTGAGGGTGGCCGGCGGGGCGAACAGGAAGGATTCCGGGGGCATGGCGGCAGGGTCCGATCAGAAGGCAGATGCGAAGAATGGATTCGGCGGGGGAAAAGATTCTTTATATCAATCTATTGTAGAGCTTTCCTGCGGTTTGGCGAAGCTTCCGGATAGCCGCCTGTCGCGCCGGCGCCCTGGCGCACGATTGTGGGGGATCATGCCTGCGGCATGGCGCGCGGCTACGCTGGGCTTTTACGGAAGCTTCTTTGCCACTTCCAGGGGCCTGCAATGCCGCGCGCAACATTGACTTTTTTGAACCACGCCTGCTTCATGCTGCGTACCGATGGCGCGCTGCTGGTGGCCGATCCCTGGCTCGAGGGCGCGGTGCTGGACGGCGCCTGGAGCCTGGTCGACGGTTCGACCAGCAACGCGTCCCTGCTCGAGACCCTCAACGCCGCCGGCGTGCCCATTTATATATGGTGCTCGCGCGCCCAGCCGGACCACTTCTCGCTGCCTTTCCTGCGCCGCTTCCGCACCGAATTCCGCGGCATCGCCACTTTCCTCTACCGCCCCGGGCGCGACACTCGCATCGTCGACGAGCTGCGCCGCCAGCGGCTGCCGGTGGCGCCGTGCCCGGACGGCGCCACCGTGGCGCTGGCCGGCGACCTGCGCCTGACCGCGCTGGCCAACGGCGACGGCGATACCGCCTGCCTGATCGGCTGCGGCGGGCGCAGCATCCTCAACCTGGGCGACCGCGCATTGCCCACCGCGGCCGCCTGCCAGGCCGCGGCCGCGCGCATCGGCCGGGCGACCTCGCGCATCGACCTGCTCCTGAGCGGATTCGGCAGCATGGGCTGGTGCGGCAACCCGGAGCAGTTCGCGCAGCGCGAAGCGGCGGCCAGGGCGGCGGTCGAACGGCTGGCCGCGCAGGTCGAGTGCTTCCGGCCCAGGCTGGTGCTGCCCATCGCCTCGTTCGCGCGCTTCGCCCGCGCCGACAATGTGTGGCTCAACGGCGGCAGGCTCGCGCCGTCCGAGTCGCTCGAGCTGTCGCGGCTGGAGCACGTGCGCGGGGTGCTGCGCTTCCTGGCGCCGGGTACCAGCATCGACCTGCAGCGCGATACGCCGGGCACGCTGGCGTCCGCGCACGCGCAGGCGCTGGAACACTGGTCCGCATGCTGGCGCCGGCGCCCGCCGCCGCTGCCGCGCCCGCCCCAGGCGTCGCTGGGCGAACTGAAGGCCGCCTTTTCGCGCTACCGCGAGCGGGCCACGACCGGGATGCATGTGCTGCCGGCGCTGTTCGAGCGCCTGCGGCTGCTCAAGCCCCTGGTCGTGTACCTGCCCGACCTGCGCCAGACCGTGGAGCTGTCCTACCGGCGCGGCTTCCGCCTGAAACCGCGCGAGGAAGGGCAGCCGAGCGCGGCGCACGTGGCCATGTTCTCGGGAACGGCGCTGCAGCTGCTGCGCGCCGAGGACGGTTTCGATACCGTGTATGCGGGAGGCTGCTTCTGGACCCTGCGCCGCAGCGGTCTGTCGACCTTCGGGCGCTTCTTCCTGCCGCAGCGGATGGGGCGGCGCGGCGCCGACCGGCGCCGGCCGTTGCGCATGGGCGGCTACCTGTGGCGCGCACTGGTGGGGCGGATGGCGCGCCAGTTGCAGGCGGCGCTGCGCTGAAGGGCGCAGCGCCGCCCGGGCCTCAACCGGCTGCCGCCGGCGGCTCGCCCCGGGTCTTCCACAGCGAGTACAGGATGCCGGACAGGATCAGCAGGCCGGTCACGGCCAGCGACAGGGCAGCCGGCACCTTGCCGCCGAACACGAAGTCACCCAGGAAGATCTTCGAGCCGATGAACACCAGCACCGCCGCCAGCGAATACTTCAGGTAGTGGAAGCGCGCCACCATCGCCGCCAGCGCGAAGTACAGGGCGCGCAGGCCCAGCACCGCGAAGATGTTCGAGGTGTAGACGATGAACGGGTCGCTGGTGATCGCGAAGATCGCCGGTACGCTGTCGACCGCGAACACCACGTCGGTGATCTCGACCATGCACAGCGCCAGGAACAGCGGCGTTGCCCACAGCAGCGGCTTGCCGCCCGCCGGGTTGGGCTGGCGCACCAGGAAGTGGTTGCCGTGCAGTTCGGGCGTGACACGCAGGTGGCGCTTCAGCCAGGACAGTACCTTGCTCTCGCGAATGTCGTCGCTGCTGGTGTCCACGAAGAACATCTTGATGCCGGTGAAGACCAGGAAGGCGCCGAAGAGGTACAGGGTCCAGTAATAGCTTTCCACCAGGGCCGTGCCGGCGCCGATCATGATGCCGCGCGTGACGATCACGCCCATGATGCCCCAGAACAGTACCCGGTGCTGGTAGAGCGGCGGGATCGCCAGTGTCGCGAAGATCAGCGAGATCACGAAGATATTGTCCAGTGACAGGCTCTTCTCGATCAGGAAGCCGGTATAGAAATGCAGGCCCTTCTCGCTGCCCATTTCATGCCAGACCCACAGGCCGAACAGCAGGCCGGCCGCCAGGTAGAGGCCGGAGAGCTTGAGGCTTTCCTTGACCCCGATGACGTGGTCTTTCTTGTTCAGTACGCCGAGGTCGAATGCCAGCAGGACCACGACGATCGTCAGGAACACCAGCCAGGTCCAGGCTGGTGTGCCGAGCCAGAGTGCAGTGAGGAAGTCCATGATGATCTCCGCTTATGGGCTATTGAGGCGAATCAGGCTTATTCAAAGGGCGGCGGCGGCCGGCGGGCTCAGGAGGTCAGCGCGGCCGTGGCGAAGGAGTCGTCGGCGCGGTCCTGGCCGAACCAGCTGCGCGCCGCGCGCCGCACCAGGGTCATCTCGCGGCTGTCGAGGTGGCCGTCGGCCTGGACGATGTCGACCATGGTCTTCCACAGGCAGATCTGCAGCAGCGGATCGCGGATGTCGAGCAGCAGGGCGTCCAGCAGCGCCGGGTCGATCTCGACCATGCCGGCGCGACGGTTGGCCGCGCCGTCGAGCAGGTCCTCGCACAACTCGCGCAGGGTGCGATCGAAGGTATCGTCGTCCACCTTGGCCTGCTGGAGGAACTCGGCCCGGTGCATGGCCTTCACTTCGGACGGGCTGAGATGGCCGTCGACGATCATGGACAGGGCCAGGATGCGGCTGACGGCTTCAGGGCTATTGGTGGGATACGTGTGCATGGCGACCTCGTGAAAAAATGAATGTGATTCACTATAGGGGCGCGTAAATCCAAAGTAAAATCGATTAATCTTTCGTAAAGCGTAAACTTTTCTGATGTATTGGATGGGCCTGCCATGATCAACTACAAGCACCTGCATTACTTTCATGCGGTCGCGACCCTCGGCACGGTGGCGCGCGCGGCCGAGCAGCTACACGTGACGGCGCAGGCGATCAGCATGCAGCTGCAGGTGCTCGAAGAGCAGCTGGGCGAAGCGCTGTTCCAGAAGAAGGGCAGGATGCTGGAGCTCACCGAGGCCGGCAAGACCGTGCTGCGCTACGCCGAGCAGATCTTCGACCTCGGCAACGAGCTGGAGCAGGCCGTGCGGCGCGGCGCCTTCACCGGCGAAGAGACGCTGCGGGTGGGCATCGTCGACGTGATCGCCAAGACCCTGGCCTTCCGCCTGCTGCAGCCGGCGCGCGAAGCCGGCCTGGCGATGCGCTTGATCTGCCGCGAGGGCCGCTTCGAGGATCTGGTGCTCGAGCTCACCGCGCACAAGCTCGACCTCGTGATTTGCGACCAGGGCTTGCCGACCGGCGGCGCGGTGCGCGGCTATACCCAGTTGCTGGGAACTAGCACGCTCACCGTGTTCGGCCATCCGGCCCTGTGCGCGGACTGGCCGGGCGACTTCCCGCAGCGCCTGAAGCGCGCGCCCTTCCTGCTGCCGGGCCAGGACGCCGCCATCCACAGCCAGCTGAAAAGCTGGTTCGAGACCCACGAGCTGCGCCCGATCACGGTGGGCGAATTCGACGACGGCGCGCTGCTGAAATCCTTCGCCTGCGCCGGCACCGGCTTCATGGTCGCGCCCACGGTACTGTCCGACATCGTGCGCGACGAGAACGGCCTGGAGGCGGTCGGCACCATCGACAGCATCGTCGAACACTTCTATGCGGTGTCGGTCGAGCGGCGCGAGCGGCATCCGGCGGTGCGCCGCATCCTGGAGGGGGCGGGGGCGGTGTTCGCGCGCGGCGCCGCGCGGGCGTAGCGGAAAAACGCGCGCCCAGGCCGGCGGCCACCGCTGCCGCTAGCGCGCGCGGGCCTTGAAGAATTCTCCCGGCGTCAGGCCGGCAAACCCGCGGAAGGCGGCGACAAAAGCCGACATGCTGTCGTAGCCGCAGGCGATCGCCACGTCCGTGACCCGGTCGCCGCGTTCCAGCAGGGGCAGGGCGGCGAGCACGCGCAGGCGCTGGCGCCAGGCGCGGAAGCTCAGCCCGGTCTGCTGCAGGAACAGGCGGCTCAGGGTCTTGTCGGACACCCCCAGGCGCGCAGCATATTCCTGCAGCGTGGTGCCGCGTTCGGGATGGGCCTGCAGCT
The DNA here is from genome assembly GCF_041023745.1 of Massilia sp. X63. Classification (NCBI taxonomy): domain Bacteria; kingdom Pseudomonadati; phylum Pseudomonadota; class Betaproteobacteria; order Burkholderiales; family Oxalobacteraceae; genus Massilia; species Massilia sp. X63. The sequence continues at coordinate 145,057 of NZ_JBFTEF010000005.1, read as the reverse complement.
CGCGGCACAGCCTGCGCAGGCGCGCATCGCGCGGCCAGGGCACCATCAGGTCGGCCTTCGGCGCCGACGCCAGCTGGTCCAGCAGCACGGCGACCAGCCGCCCCTGCTCGCCCTGTTCGTCGTACTCGACCGGGAATTCGCCGAAGGTCCGGATCAGTTCACGCAGCAGCGGCGCGACCGTCAGCACCCGGCAGGCGCCGCCCGCATCCGCGAGCGCGGCCGGCGCGATGTACAGGCTGCGGATCTCGGTGCCTTCGGCGCTGCGCACCGCATGCGGCACGCCGGCCGGCACCCAGACCGCGTGCAGCGGCGGGGCGACGTAGCGCCCGCTCTCGACCACCACCTCGACGACCCCGCGCGCCGCATACGACAGCTGTGCCCATGGGTGGCGGTGGCGCTGGCCGATCGCGTGGTTCGGGAGTCCCAGCACCTGCCCGTACACCGGGCGCGGCAGGCTGCGCAGCGCATCCAGTTCGCGCATCACGGCTGCCGCCATGTCCGTTTGCCGATGTTTCATGGCCGATCGACGCCAAAGTTCTTCATGCCGCTACGGTACAGTGCGCCGCGTCGAGGAGCAAGGGGTTGTCGTGGGTATCGGAATCATCATCAGCCGGCGCAGGCCGCGCGTCGTCACGCGCAAGGGCAAGCCCTTCGCCGCCAATCCGCTGCTGGCCGAACGCCTGCCGCGCTGGCGTTCGCGCCTGCTGCAGCTGCTGCTGTTGAGCGCCTTCGCCGTGCTGGCCGGACGCGCCGCCTGGCTGCAGCTGTACACCGGCGAGTTCCTGCAGCGCCAGGGCGCCTACCGCTATGCGCGCACCCTGGAGCTGCCGGGCGTGCGCGGGCGCATCCTCGACCGCCACGGCGAGATGCTGGCCACCTCGGTGCCCGCGCTCTCGGTCTGGGCCATCCCGAAGGACCTGCGCACGGCGCCGGCGCAGTCGCTGCGCGAACTGGCCCGGCTGCTGGAGATGGAGGACGCGGCGCTCGCCGCGAAGCTCGCCGCGGCCGGGAACTTCGTCGAGCTCAAGGCCGGGGTCGCGCCCGCCACCGGCCCCCGGCTGGCCGCGCTGCGCATTCCTGGCCTGGGCGTGACCGCGGGCTCCCGCCGGGTCTATCCGCAAGGGGCCACCGCCGCCCACGTGGTCGGCTTCATGGGCCGCGATGGCAAGGGGCTGGAGGGCATCGAACTGGCCGACCAGCAGCGCCTGGAGGGGCGGCACGGCCGGCGCCGCATCATCCGCGACCGCCTGGGGAACATCGTCGAGGACCAGGGCGCGCTGTCCTGGCCGCGGCCGGGCCGGGATTCGGTGCTGTCGATCGACGGCAAGCTGCAGTACGCCGCCTACAAGGCGCTTAAGGACGCCGTGCAGACCTTCCATGCCAAGGCCGGCAGCGCCATCGCGCTCGACGTGCGCACCGGCGAGATCCTGGCGCTGGCGAACTACCCGGCCTACGACCCCGCCCATCCTGGCGCGCGCGCCGGCGGCGCGGTGCGCAACCGCGCGCTCACCGACAGCTACGAGCTGGGATCGGTCCTGAAGCCGTTCACGGTGGCCCTGGCGATCGAGCGCGGCAAGGTCGGGCCCGACACTCCCGTCGATACCGGCGCGGGACGCTTCGTGATCCAGGGCGCGCCGATCACCGATACCAGCGCGCACGGCCTGATCAGTGTCGCCGAGGTGCTGCGCTACTCGTCCAACATCGGCACGGCGAAGCTGGCGCTGGACCTGGCCCCGCGCGACATGTGGGAGATGTTCACCAGCCTGGGCTTCGGCCAGCCGCCGCAGCTGGGCTTCCCCGGCGCCAGCGCCGGACGCGTGCGGCCCTACCGCGCCTGGCGCCCGGTCGAGCAGGCCACCATGAGCTACGGGAACGGGATTGCGGTGTCGCTGGTGCAGCTGGCGCGCGCCTACACGGTGTTCGCCGGCGACGGCAGCGTGATTCCGCTGACGCTGGCGCGCAGCGATGCGCCGGCGCCGGGCGTGCGGGTGCTGTCCGCGGCGACGGCGGCGGCGATGCGCCGCATGCTCGAGGACGTGGTGGAGCAGGGGACGGCCAGGCAGGGCCGCATCGCCGGCTACCGGGTCGGCGCCAAGACCGGCACCGCCTACAAGGCCGAGAACGGCCGCTATGCCTTCCCGCGCAAGTACGTCGCCTCGTTTGCCGGCCTGGTGCCGATGTCCGCGCCGCGCTTCGTGGTGGCCGTGATGATCGACGAGCCGGGCGGCCGCTACCACTACGGCGGACAAGTGGCGGCCCCGGTCTTCACCGCCATCGCCGCGCAGGCGCTGCAGCGCGCCAACGTCGCGCCGGATGCGCCGGTGACGGAACTGATCGCGCCGCCCGACCCGGCCGCGATCGACGACTGAGCCCCCTTACATACCGCTTCCAGGAGGAGACCGACATGACGACCCCATCCGATTCGATCCACGCCGCAGCGGCGCTGCCGGGCACCGCGCTGCAGGTGCTGCTGTCGGTCGCCTTCGTCCACCTGATCAACGACTGCGTGCAGGCCGTGCTGCCCGCGATCTACCCGCTGCTCAAGCAGGAATTCGCGCTCAGCTTCACCCAGGTCGGCCTGATCACGCTGAGTTTCCAGTGCACCGCCTCGCTGCTGCAGCCGGGGATCGGCCTGCTCACCGACCGGCGGCCGATTCCCTTCCTGCTGCCGGCCGGGATGTGCGTGTCCCTGCTCGGGATCGGCTTGCTGGCGGTGGCCGGCAGCTTCGCCATGCTGTTGCTGGCCTCCGCCATGATCGGCATCGGCTCCTCGACCTTCCATCCGGAAGCCACGCGCGTGACGCGCCTGGCCTCGGGCGGGCGCTTCGGCTTCGCCCAGTCGCTGTTCCAAGTTGGCGGCAACCTCGGTACGGCCTTCGGGCCGCTGCTGGCGGCCGTGGTCGTGGTCGGCCGCGGCCAGGGCGGCATCGCCTGGTGCCTGCCCCTGCTGGCGCTGGCGGTGGTCATGCTGACCGGGGTGAGTCGCTGGTACGGCAGGCTGCTGGAACGCGCCGCCCACCGCGCCGCGGCCCCTGCGGCCCCGGCCTTGCCGCGCCGGCGGGTGGCGGCGGCGCTGGCGGTGCTGGCCCTGCTGGTGTTCTCGAAGTACCTCTACATGGTCAGCCTGCAGAGCTATTACACCTTCTACCTGATCGAGAAGTTCCAGGTCCAGGTGGGCACGGCGCAGATGTACCTGTTCCTGTTCCTGGCCGCGGTGGCCGCCGGCACCTTCGCGGGCGGCCCGATCGGCGACCGCATCGGCCGCAAGCGCGTGATCTGGTTCTCGATCCTGGGCGCCGCCCCCTTCACGCTGGCGCTGCCCTACGCCAGCCTGGCCTGGACCGGCGTGCTGACGGTGTTCATCGGCCTGGTCATGTCCTCGGCCTTCCCGGCGATCGTCGTGTACGCGCAGGAACTCATGCCAGGCAAGGTCGGCATGGTGGCGGGGATCTTCTTCGGCCTGATGTTCGGCGTCAGCGGCCTCGGCGCCGCCGCCATGGGCCAGGTCGCGGACGCGGCGGGCATCGAGGCGGTGTACCGCCTGGTGTCCTTCCTGCCGCTGCTGGGCGTGCTGGCGGCCTTGCTGCCGCGCGAGGAGGGGGCGCGGCGATAGCGTGCGCCCCGCGGCGGCGGCCAGCCAGCCTTACACCACCGATCCCAGCTTGAAGATCGGCATGTACATCGCAATCACCAGCCCGCCGATCAGCACGCCCAGGATCACCATGATCAAGGGCTCCATCAGCGAGGACAGCGCTGCCACGGCCTCGTCGACTTCCTCTTCGAAGAAGTCGGCCACCTTGCCCAGCATGGCGTCGAGCGAGCCGGATTCTTCGCCGATCTGGACCATCTGGATGACCATGTTGGGGAACACGTTCACGTTCTGCATCGAGGTCGTCAGGCTGGTGCCGGTGCTGACTTCAAGCTGGATCTTGCGGGTCGCTTCCAGGTAGACGTCGTTGCCGGATGCACCGCCGACCGAGTCGAGCGCTTCGACCAGCGGCACGCCGGCCGCGAACATGGTCGACAGGGTGCGGGTCCAGCGCGCGATGGTGGCCTTGCGGATCACGGCGCCGAAGATCGGCAGGCGCAGCAGGATGCGGTCCATCGCCTGCTGCACCTTGCGCGAGCGCTTCCAGGACTGGAAGAAGAAGTACAGGCCGGCGAACAGGCCGCCGAAGATCACGTACCACCAGGCCACGAAGAATTCCGAGATCGCCATCACGATCAGGGTCGGGGCGGGCAGGTCGGCGCCGAAGGTCTTGAACACTTCCTTGAAGGCGGGCACCACCCAGATCATGATGACGGCGGTGACCACGAAGGCGACCGCGATGATCGAGATCGGGTACATCAGGGCCGACTTGATCTTGCCCTTGATGGCCAGCGTCTTCTCCTTGTAGATCGCCAGGCGGGTGAGCAGGTCTTCCAGGATGCCGGCCTGTTCGCCGGCGCCCACCAGGTTGCAGAACAGCGGGTCGAAATAGAGCGGGTACTTGCGGAAGGCGTTGTTCAGGCTGGTGCCGGTCTCGATGTCGTTGCGCAGGTCCATGATCAGCTTGGCCATCGAGGGATTGCCGTGGCCCTTGCCGACGATGTCGAAGGCCTGCAGCAGCGGCACGCCGGCCTTCATCATGGTGGCCAGCTGGCGCGTGAACAGGGTCAGGTCCTTGTCGGTGATCTTGCGTCCGCTGCGGTAGGCCTTCTTCTTGACCTTGGTGACCAGGATGCCCTGGCGGCGCAGCGTGACGTTGACGATCGCTTCGCCGCCGGCGCGCAGTTCGCCGCGCACGGTCTTGCCGGTCTTGTCCTTGCCTTCCCAGGCATAGACCGATTCCTTGACCTGCGCGCCGGCGCGGTTCCGGGTTTGGAGGGACGTTGCCATAATGGTCTCTGTTCGCCTTATTCGTTGGTGCAGCCGAGCACTTCTTCGAGACTCGTCAGGCCCTGTTTCACTTTCATCAGGCCCGAGCGGCGCAGCGAGTTGACGCCGTCCTTCTCGGCCTGCTCGGCGATCTGCATCGCATTGCCGTGCGCCAGGATCAGGGCCTCGATCGCGGGCGTGATCGGCATCAGCTGGTAGATGCCGACCCGGCCCTTGTAGCCGGAGCCGAGGCAGCGGTCGCAGCCCACCGGGCCGTAGGGTTTCCAGTTGCCGTCCAGGTCGCCCTCGCGGTAGCCGGCCGCCAGCAGCACCTCGCGCGAGGTCTCGAGCGGCTGCTTGCAGCTGCACAGGCGGCGCGCCAGGCGCTGCGCCGTGATCAGGATCACCGAGGACGCGATGTTGAAGGGCGCCACGCCCATGTTCATCAGGCGCGTCAGGGTCGAGGGCGCGTCGTTGGTGTGCAGGGTCGAGAACACCATGTGGCCGGTCTGGGCGGCCTTGATCGCGATGTCGGCGGTTTCCAGGTCGCGGATCTCGCCGACCATGATGATGTCCGGATCCTGGCGCAGGAAGGATTTGAGCGCCACCGGGAAGGTGAGGCCGGCCTTGTCGTTGACGTTGACCTGGTTCACGCCGGGCAGGTTGATCTCGGCCGGGTCTTCCGCGGTCGAGATGTTGATGCCCGGCTTGTTCAGCACGTTCAGGCAGGTGTACAGCGACACCGTCTTGCCGGAGCCGGTGGGGCCGGTGACCAGCACCATGCCGTAGGGACGCGAGATCGCGTCCAGCAGCAGCGCCTTCTGCTCGGGATCGTAGCCGAGCGCGTCGATGCCCATCTGCGCCTGGGTGGCGTCGAGGATACGCATGACGGTCTTTTCGCCGAACAGCGTGGGTAGCGTCGAGACGCGGAAGTCGATGGTGCGGGTGGGGCCGACGATCAGGCGCATGCGGCCGTCCTGCGGCACCCGTTTTTCGGAGATGTCGAGCTTGGCCAGCACCTTGATGCGCGAGACCAGCTTGTCGCGGATCGACAGCGGCGGCGTGGCGTGGTCGCGCAGCACGCCGTCCACGCGCATGCGGATGCGGTAGTACTTCTCGTAGGGCTCGAAGTGGATGTCCGAGGCGCCCAGCTGTAGCGCGTCCATCAGGATCTTGTTCAGGAAGCGCACGATCGGCGCGTCCTCGACCTCGCTGGCGTCGGGCGGCGCCACCGGCTGTGCTTCTTCGTCGGCGAATTCGATATCGCCTTCTTCGCCGGCCAGCTCGTTCAGGCTGGCCTCGGCGCTCTTGGCCAGGCTGGCCAGCAGCTTGAGCAGGGCGTCGTGGGCCACGATCACCGGCTCCACCGAAGCCTCGCTCTGGAACTTGATCTGGTCCAGGGCCTGGATATTGGTGGGGTCGGACAGCGCCACCGACATCTTGTTGCCGCGCTTGGCCAGCGCGATGACGCGCTGCGCCTGCATCAGCTTGGCGTCGATGGCGGCCGCCGGCATCGCCTCCAGCGCGAAGCTGGCCAGGTCGAGCAGCGGGTAGCCGAAGGTCTCGGCGCAGAAACTCGCCAGCGCGGCGGGGTCGATGATGCCGCTCTCGAGCAGGGCATCGATGAAGGGTGTCTTGTCGGCCGCCGCCTTCTTGTGCAGCGCGTCCGCCTGTCCCGGGCTCAGCCGGTTCGCCTGCACGAGCGCCCGCGCCAGCCCCGACAGGGGCGCACCGGTGATCGTGTTGGGAAGGACTGCTGCCATAAAGGACTGATGGAAAAGGGATTTACCCGGAAAGGATTCTCTGGATGATGCCTACAGGCACTAAATTTGTAAAGGATTCCGACCCGGAGAGATGCGTGCGCGCCACGTGGACAGGCGCGCGGGCGGGCTTTCATGGTCCAGCCAGCAACGCCTGTGGTCGAGCCGACAATGAGTATGTATCAGCTGACAAGAGGGCGTATTGACGGCGCCCGACGCAACAGCTTGGCCGGTTTAATTCCACCAGTGGCAGGTCGCACCGGCCGGCGGCAGCTGGGCCTGCACGGCGCGGTGGACGATGCCGGCCCTGACCGCTTCCTCGGCATCGAAGATGCGGGCATTGCCGGTGAGGTTGCTGCGGATGTCGGTGGCGACGCCGGCGGCGGTGGTGGCGTCCAGGAAGATTTTTGCGTAGCGCTCGGCGTCGAAATCGAGGCAGTCGCGCCATTCGGACACGCGCGCGTGGTCGGCGGCGACCAGGCTGCCGAAGCCCCAGTGCAGCGGGTGGATCAGGAAGCGCGTGCCGGGGCAGGCGTAGCGCTTCTGGCCGGCCAGGAAGATGACCACGGCCACCGATTCGACGCTGCCGATGTTGTGCGTAGTGAGCGGCACCGGCAGCGATTTCAGGAAGAAATACAGCGCGAAGCCGGCGGTCATGTTGCCGCCCTCGCTCGACAGGTGCAGTTCGATCTCGGTGGCGCCGTTCTGCAGCGCCTGCAGGCAGTTATTCCGGATGGCGCTGGCGGAATTGTGGTTGATCGGTCCGATGAAATGAACGATGTGCAATGCCATGGGCTCTCCTTGCGGTGAGCCCAAGCATAGCAAGATTCCCGCGCCCGGCGCGTCCGGAAGGCAGGCCTAGCTGCCCCGGTAGGTCGAGTAGGACCAGGGCGTCATGACCAGCGGCACATGGTAATTCTGGGCGGCGTCCTGGATGCCGAAGGCGATGCTGATGCGGTCGAGGAAGCGCAGCTGGGGCGGGGGCAGGTCCACGCCCTGGGCGGCGAAGTAGTCGCCGGCATGGAACACCAGTTCGTACTGGCCGGGCCGCAGCTGCTCGCCTTCCAGCAGCGGCGCGGCGCAGCGGCCGTCCGCGTTGGTGAGCTCGGTCTTGATCAGGGTACGGCGGCCCGCGTGTGCGTCGATGCCGAACAGCTCGACCCTGACGCCCGCGCCGGGGCGGCCATGGGCGGTATCGAGCACGTGGGTGGAAAGTTTGCCCATATCGGAAGCATGAGTGGAAGTATGCGGGCAATCATATACCGTTGTGCTTACTGCAATATATGATCGTCGATATACCTGCCTATCCGCGAATCCATGGACACCTATTCGAATTATCCGCGCGACCTGCTCGGCTACGGCCGCAACCCGCCCCACCCGCAGTGGCCCGGACGGGCGCGCGTGGCCCTGCAGTTCGTGCTCAACTACGAGGAGGGCGGCGAGAACTGCGTGCTGCACGGCGATCCGGCCTCGGAAATCTTCCTGTCCGAGATCATCGGCGCCCAGGCCTTCCCGATGCGTCACATGAGCATGGAGTCGCTGTACGAATACGGGTCGCGCGCCGGCCTGTGGCGGGTGCTGCGCCTGTTCGAGGAGCGCGGCCTGCCGCTGACCGTGTTCGGCGTGGCGATGGCGCTCCGGCGCAATCCCGAGGCGGTGGCCGCGTTCCGCGAACTGGGCCACGAGATCGCCTGCCACGGGCTGCGCTGGATCTCGTACCAGAACGTCGACGAGGCCACCGAGCGCGCCCACATGGCCGAGGCGGTGCAGATCATGCGCGAACTCACCGGCGCGGCGCCGCTGGGCTGGTACACCGGCCGCGATTCGCCCAACACCCGCCGCTTGGTGGTCGAGCACGGCGGCTTCGCCTACGATGCCGACCATTACGGCGACGACCTGCCGTTCTGGCAGCAGGTCGCGCTGAAGGACGGCAGCACGGTGCCGCACCTGGTGGTGCCCTACACGCTCGACACCAACGACATGCGCTTCGCCGCCATGCAGGGATTTAATTCGGGCACCCAGTTCTTCGACTACCTGAAAGATGCCTTCGACGTGCTGTATGCCGAGGGCGACCCCGCCGGCCTGGACCGGCCCAAGATGCTGTCGATCGGCCTGCACTGCCGCCTGGTCGGACGTCCGGGACGCGCTGCGGCGCTGGCGCGCTTCCTCGATTATGTGCAGGCGCACGACGCCGTCTGGATCACGCGCCGCATCGATATCGCGCAGCACTGGAAAACCCTGCATCCTTGCCTACAATGACAGGGCGGGGCGAATCATTAGATATGCTTATAAATAGATAAGCCATATATGAGAAAACTTATAAGTTGAATGCTGCCGGGTGGTAGCCTTCCGCCCTTGCTTGAGAGTGAGCCAGTCATGCCAGACCCGATCCGATTCTATTACCGCGGCGCCGTCCAGGAAGTGCGGGATGCCGCACCCACCCAGACCATCCTGCAGCACCTGCGCGAGGACCTGCACTGCACCGGCACCAAGGAAGGCTGCGCCGAAGGCGACTGCGGCGCCTGCACGGTGGTACTCGGCTCGCTGGAAGACGGCAAGCTCGCACTCAAGGCGGTCAATTCCTGCATCCAGTTCACGCCCACGCTCGACGGCAAGGCCCTGTTCACGGTCGAAGACCTGCAGGCGCCCGACGGCACGCTGCATCCGGTGCAGCAGGCCCTGGTCGAGTGCCACGGCTCGCAGTGCGGCTTCTGCACGCCGGGTTTCGCGATGTCGCTGTGGGGCATGTACCTGAAACAGGAAGGCCACGGGCCTTCCGGCCGCCAGCCTTCGCGCTGCCAGATCGACGACGCGCTGTCGGGCAACCTGTGCCGCTGCACCGGCTACCGTCCGATCATCGATGCGGCCCGCCGCATGGTCGAGCTGCCGCCGGCGGCCTTCGACCGCGCCGCGCTGGCCGAGCGCCTGCGCCTTCTGCAGCGCACCCACGGTTTTACCTACGAAGCGCAGGGTGGCCGCTTCCATGTCCCGCGCACGCTCGACGAACTGGTGCGGCTGCGCAGCGAATTCCCCTCCGCGCTGGTGCTGGCCGGCTCGACCGACGTCGGCCTGTGGGTCACCAAGCAGATGCGCGCGCTGGACGACATCATCTACATCGGCCAGGTGGACGCGCTCAAGACCGTCACGGAAGGCGAGGGTATGCTGGACATCGGCGCCGGCGTCACGCTGAACGACGCCTACGCGGCCGTTTGCCGCCACTATCCCGACGAACTGGGCGAGATGTGGCAGCGCTTCGCCTCGCTCCCGATCCGCAATGCGGGCACCTTGGGCGGCAACGTCGCCAACGGCTCGCCGATCGGCGACTCGATGCCCTGGCTGATCGCCCTGGGCGCCCAGGTGGTGCTGCGCGGCGCCGCCGGCGAACGCGTGCTGGCGCTGGAAGATTTCTATCTCGGCTACCAGCAGAAGGACCTGCAGCCGGGCGAATTCGTGCAGGCCCTGCGCATTCCCCTGAAGCGCGCCGCGCTGCGCTTCCGTACCTATAAACTGGCCAAGCGCTTCGACCAGGACATCTCGGCGGTGTGCGCGGCCTTTGCGATCACCCTGGACGGCGAGACCGTGGCCAGCGCCCGGATCGCCTTCGGCGGCATGGCCGCCACGCCCAAGCGCGCCGCCGGCGCCGAGGCCGCGCTGCTCGGCAAGGCCTGGAACGAAGCCGCGCTGCAGGCGGCGATGGCCGCGTTGGCGGAGGATTACGCGCCGCTGAGCGACATGCGCGCGTCGAGCGGCTACCGCATGCGGGCCGCGCAGAACTTGCTGCGCCGCTTCTGGTTCGAGACCCGCCCGGAGAACCCGCTGCCGGCGGCTGCGGTCAACGCCTTCGCCGTGGGCGCCTGAGAGGAGAACGACATGAACGACGCAGGCACCCCCGTCCTCGAGCAGGCCGACCGCAAGGCGCAGTGGGCCGAAGTGGGCCGCGCGCGGCCGCATGAATCGGCCGTGCTGCACGTGCTCGGCCAGGCCACCTATACCGACGACATTCCGGAAACCGCCGGCACGCTGCACGCGGCGCTTGGCCTGTCCGGCCGCGCCCATGCGCGCATCCTCGCGGTCGACCTCGAGCCCGTGCGCGCCAGCCGCGGCGTGGTGGCGGTGCTCACCGCGCGCGACATCCCCGGCCTGAACGACTGCGGCCCGATCATCCACGACGACCCGATCCTGGCCGACGGCCTGGTCCAGTACGTCGGCCAGCCGATCTTCATCGTGGTCGCCGACAGCCACGACAACGCGCGCCGCGCGGCCAAGCTGGCGAACGTGAGCTACGAAGACCTGCCGGCCATCCTCACGCCCCAGCAGGCGCGCGCCGCGCAATCTTTCGTGCTGCCGCCGATGCGGTTGGCGCGCGGCGACGCCGAAAGCGCCTTTGCCGCTGCGCCCTACCGGGTCAAGGGCGAACTGAGTGTCGGCGGCCAGGAACAGTTCTACCTCGAGGGCCAGATCGCCTACGCGATTCCCGGCGAAGACCGCGGCATGCACGTGTACTGCTCGACCCAGCACCCGAGCGAGATGCAGCACGTGGTGGCGCACGCGCTCGGCCTGCATTCGCACCACGTCACCGTCGAGTGCCGCCGCATGGGCGGCGGCTTCGGCGGCAAGGAATCGCAGTCCGCCCTGTGGGCCTCCGCCGCCGCGATTGCTAGCGTACGCACGCGCCGCCCGGTCAAGCTGCGCGCCGACCGCGACGACGACATGCTGGTCACCGGCAAGCGCCACTGCTTCCATTACGAGTACGAGGTCGGCTACGACCGCGAAGGGCGCATCGTCGCCGCCAGGGTCGACATGGTCACGCGCGCCGGCTTCTCGGCCGATTTGTCCGGGCCGGTGGCCACGCGCGCCGTCTGCCACTTCGACAATACCTATTATTTGTCCGACGTCGAGATCCGCGCCGCCTGCGGCAAGACCAACACCCAGTCGAACACCGCGTTCCGCGGCTTCGGCGGGCCGCAGGGCGCGATCGCCATCGAATACGTGATCGACGAGATCGCGCGCAACCTGGGCCGCGATCCGCTCGACATCCGCCGCCTGAACTTCTACGGCAAGCTTGATCGCAACGTCACGCCCTATGGCCAGACCATCGTCGACAACGTCATCCACGAACTGGTGGCCGAGCTGGAGCAGAGCAGCGACTACCGCGCGCGGCGCGCGGCGATCAATGAATTCAACCGCGGCAGCCCGGTGCTCAAGAAAGGCCTGGCGCTCACCCCGGTGAAGTTCGGCATCGCCTTCAACGTCACCCACCTGAACCAGGCCGGCGCGCTGGTGCACGTCTACGTGGACGGCTCGATCCTGGTGAACCACGGCGGCACCGAGATGGGGCAGGGCATCAACACCAAGGTGATGCAGGTGGTGGCGCACGAACTCGGCGTGGACCTGGCGCGCGTGCGCGCCACCGCCACCAATACCAGCAAGGTCGCCAATACCTCGGCCACCGCGGCATCCACCGGCGCGGACCTGAACGGCAAGGCCGCGCAGGATGCCGCCCGCAAGATCCGCGACCGCCTGGCCGCCTTCGTGGCGACGCAGTTCGGCGGCGACGCTTCCGAAGTACGCTTTGCCGACGACACCGTGTTCGTGGCCGGCCAGGCGCTGCGCTTCGGCGAGGTGGTGGCCAAGGCCTACCTGGGGCGGGTGCAGCTGTGGTCCGACGGCTTCTATGCCACGCCCGGCCTGCACTGGGACCCGAAGACCATGAACGGCCACCCGTTCTCCTACTACGCCTACGGCGCGGCGGTCTCGGAAGTGGTGGTCGACACCCTCACCGGCGAATGGAAGCTGCTGCGCGCCGACGCGCTCTACGACGCCGGCAACTCGCTGAATCCGGCGATCGACATCGGCCAGGTCGAAGGCGCCTTCATCCAGGGCATGGGCTGGCTCACCACCGAAGAACTGTGGTGGAACCAGGCCGGCAAGCTGATGACGCATGCACCGTCCACCTACAAGATTCCGGGCGTCTCGGACTGCCCGGAAGACTTCCGCGTGCGCCTGTTCAAGAACCGCAATGCCGAAGACAGCATCCACCGCTCCAAGGCCGTGGGCGAGCCGCCGCTGCTGCTGCCGTTCTCGGTGTTCTTCGCCATCCGCGACGCGGTCTCCAGCGTCGGCGGCCACCGCGTCAATCCGCCTCTGAACGCCCCGGCCACCTGCGAAGAGATCCTCCGGGCGGTGGCGGCCGTCGAAGCGGCCGCGCCGGCGGTGGGCGCCTGATGGACGAGTGGTTGCCAGCCGCGCTGCAGGCGCCGGCAGTGCTGGTGACGGTCGCCCGCGTCGAGGGCTCGGTCCCGCGCGAACCGGGCGCCCGCATGCTGGTCGATGCGACCGGCTTTCGCGGCACCATCGGCGGCGGCCATCTGGAGCACCGCGCGCTGGACATCGCGCGCACCATGCTGGCGCAGGGCGGGGAGGCGCATATCGAGCGTTTTCCCTTGGGGCCGAAGCTGGGGCAGTGTTGCGGCGGGATCGCCTGGCTGGCGTTCGAGTTTGCCGATGCGGAGCAGCTGGCGCTGCTGGACAAGCGTCGTAACGAAGATACCTGGCGCGTGGTGTTCGTAGGGTGGGCGGGTTCCCCGCCCACGCGTTCAACTAAAGATAATGACTCGGCTGAGCTTGAGCTGGCTGAACGCGTGGGCGGGAGACCCGCCCACCCTACAGGTATGTTCGACGGCAATGGGCGCCAGCTCGCTGGCGGTGAGGTCCCTGCATTCGACCGTACTACTGGCACCCATTTGCTGGAAGCCGATGGCCGTCTCTGGCTGATCGACGCCGTCCTGGCCCCGCGCGCCCACCTGATGCTGTTCGGCGCCGGCCACGTCGGCGCCGCCATCGTGCGTGCGCTGGCCGACTTGCCCTGCCGCGTCACCTGGGTCGACGAGCGCGAGGCGCTGTTCCCGGCCGGTCTGCCGGCCAACGTGACGGTGGAAGCGACCGATACGCCCGAGGCGCTTGTTGAAAACGCACCACAGGGCAGCAGCTTCCTGGTCATGACACACAGTCATGCACTTGACCTGCAGCTGTCGCACGCGATACTGTCCCGCCCCGGCATGCTGCGAAGCGGCGAGTGGTTCGGCCTGATCGGCTCGGATACCAAGCGCCGCCAGTTCGAGCACCGCCTGCGCGAACGCGGCGTCGACGACGCCCGCATCGGCGCGATGGTCTGCCCGGTCGGCATTCGCGGCATCGAGGGCAAGGCCCCGGCCGTGATCGCGGCCTCCGTGGCGGCCCAGCTGCTCCTGGTATGGGAAGCGGCCGCCCGCCAGCCTGAAGTTTCAACGGAATCTACTTAATGTCCACCGCACCCGATAACGTGCAAGCCTACCGTGCGAGCTTGCTGCACTTTCACGCCGACCCGGCGTTCTGCCACGATGCCCATGCCTGGCACGAGGACGGCCTGCTGGTCGTGCAGGATGGCCGCGTCAGGGCCGCCGGCGATCATGCCGCGCTGGCGCACACGCTGCCGGCCGGCGTCATCCCGCACGACTACCGCGGCCATGTCATCACCCCGGGCTTCATCGACACCCACCTGCATTTCCCGCAGACCGACATGATCGCCTCGCCCAGCGAGGGCCTGCTGCCCTGGCTGGAGACCTATACCTTCCCGACCGAGCGCCGCTTCGACGACCCGGCGCACGCGCGCGCCACCGCCGAGTTCTTCCTCGACGAACTGCTGCGCTGCGGCACCACCACCGCGGTGGTGTACTGCACCGTGCATCCGCAATCGGTCGAGGCCTTCTTCGAGGCCAGCGAAGCGCGCAACTTGCGCATGGTGGCCGGCAAGGTGCTGATGGACCGGCACTGCCCCGACTTCCTGCGCGACCTCGAGGGCAGCGTCGGCAGCAGCGCGGACCTGATCGAGAAGTGGCACAAGCGCGGCCGCCAGCTGTATGCGATCACCCCGCGCTTCGCCCCGACCTCGACCGACGCCCAGTTGCGCGCCACCGGCGAACTGGCCAAGGCCTACCCGGACACCTTCATCCAGACCCACGTATCGGAAAACCGGGACGAGTGCAAATGGGTCGGCGAGCTGCATCCGCAGGCGCGCAGCTACCTGGACGTGTACGAGCGCTTCGGCCTGATGCGCCCGCGCGCGCTGTTCGGCCACTGCATCTGGCTGGACGACGAGGACTTCGCGCGCATGGCCGCCACGGGCAGCGCGGCGGCGGTGTGCCCGACCTCCAACCTGTTCCTGGGCAGCGGCCTGTTCGACTTCGATAGAGCCGACGCTTCGCGCACGCTGCTCTCGCTCGGCACCGACGTCGGCGCCGGCACCTCGTTCTCGATGCTGCAGACCATGAACGAAGCCTACAAGGTGGCGCGCCTGAAGGGCAGCTACCTGAAGGCCGAGCGCATGTTCTACCTCGCCACCCTGGGCGCGGCCCGCGCCATGGGCCTGGAAGGGACGATCGGCAGCTTCGCGCCGGGCGCGGAAGCCGACTTCGTCGTGCTCGACCCGAAGTCCACGCCGCTGCTGGCGCGCCGCACGGCGCAGCTGGAATCGCTGGAAGAGCTGCTGTTCGCGCTGGCGCTGCTGGGCGACGACCGGGCGATCAAGGCGACCTACTCGGCGGGCAAGCAAGTCCACGTTCGGGCTTGACGTCGCAGCGTGGGCGGGTCTCCCGCCCACGCGTTCAGCCAGAACATGAACAAGCCCACAGGCAGCATTGCCGTATTTGAACGCGCGGTCGGCGAAGCCGGCCACCCTGCATGGCGATATTGCCAACGCTAACTCAACCGTATAGAGTTGCGCGGTCCAGTGCAGGCGCGAGCCTGACATAACCGCACCAGAAAGTTCGACCCATGTACAACAAACTGACCGGCAGCGTCCTGCCGACCCTGGCCCTGGCGCTGGCCGTCGCCGCCGCCCCGCAGGCCCTGGCCAAGGGACCCGCTTCGAGCGTCAACGAAGCCGCCACCGCGCGTCATTACGCCAGCCTGATCGCGGGCGAGCCGAAGCTGTCCGAGCTGACCCTGTTCTTCACCCAGATGCCGAAGGGCGGCGACCTGCACCACCATTATTCGGGCTCGGTCTATGCCGAGACCTACGTCGACTTCCTGGACAAGCAGGGCTATTGCGTCAACAAGCAGACCTACCGGATCGAAACGAAGAAAGAGGTCGTGGAGGCCGAGCGCGCCAAGCCGGCGGAGCAGCGCAACTGCCTGTCGACCGCCGAAGTCTATGCCGACGACCACACCTACCGCGAGCTGCTGCAGCGCTGGTCGACCAAGGACTTCTACAACCACGGCGCGACCCAGCCGCCGCCGGACCGCACCTTCTTCCAGACCTTCGGCTACTTCGGCCCGGTGTCGAACGCGAACTTCCGCGAAGGCCTGCAGGAACTGAAACAGCGCGCCATCCTGGAAAACGTCAGCTACATCGAGACCATGTTCAAGATGTCGCCCTTCGTCGTGAACAAGGAATTCGACGCCCAGGCCTGGACGATCGGCGGCGACGACAAGGCCTTCGACGCCCAGATGGGCGCCTGGCTGGCGGTGCTGGAGCAGGATGCCGGCTTCAAGAAATCGATCGAAGACTTCGTCAACCGCATCCACGAATCGGCCGAAGGCATCGACGACGAGCGCTTCACCATGCGCTACCAGACCTATGTGCTGCGCCTGCTGAATCCGTCGCAGGTGTTTTCGTCGATGGTCTCGGGCTTCAAGGCCGCGGCCATGAGCGACAAGATCGTGGGCGTGAATATCGTCGGCCAGGAAAGCACCATGGTCTCGATGCGCGACTACGCGCTGCACATGAAGATGTTCCGCTTCCTGAAGTCGCGCTACCCGTCGGTGAAGGTGGCCATGCACGCCGGCGAGCTGGCGCTGGGCGACGTGCCGCCGGAAGGCCTGAAGTTCCACATCGACCAGGCCCTGGTGGTGGCGGGCGCCAACCGCATCGGCCACGGCATCGACCTGGCCCACGAAACCAATGCGCCGGCCATCATGGCGAAGATGCGCAAGGACGACATCCCGGTCGAGATCAACCTGACCTCGAACGCCTTCATCAGCGGCATCGAAGGCGCCAACCACCCGGTCACCCTGTACCGCAAGTATGGCGTGCCTTACGTGATCTCGACCGACGACGCCGGCGTGACCCGCCACACGCTGTCGAACGAGTACGTCCTGTTCGCCAGCCGCTACAAGCCGGACTACGCGGAGATGAAGCGGACCTCGTACAACAGCATCCGCTACGCCTTCCTGCCGGTAGCAGAAAAACAACGCCTGACCCGCCAGCTGGACGAGCGTTTCGCCGCCTTCGAAGCCAACATTGCCGCGCTGGCAAAAAAACAGGCCAAGGCGAAGTGATTGCCGGCAGGGCGCTCCGCAGGCCGCTGTGGAGCGCCTTGCAGTCATTTTCTTGCTGTAACTTTTTGATTCTAAATTAGCAATAGTTCATCTTTTGTGGCCTTCCTGCTACAAAAAATCCTCTTCCAACTTCGGTTTGGCGAAATTCTTATTAAAAAAATTTCGCCTAGGAATGCCGCCCTTATAATCCCGCCTTGTAAATTTGCTGGGGTTTCCCCGAGTTTGTAGCGCATCAACAACGTGTTGAGCTGTATTTATACGACAAACGTATGAATCGCTAAGCCAAAACGAATTTGCCGGTCTGTCAACAGTCATGCATATTGACGTTTGATTTCCAAAAGGCATTCCCGTTGTAGCGCTCGGCGCCGCGTCATTTCGTTGAAATACTTGCACGTTACACTTGCCGCCGCTTGCCGGCCGGTCCGCCGGCACACCATGCAGCAAACCAAGGATTGCAGTACTTGTAAGAGAGGGCAACCGTCGGCTGCCCGTTATAACTATTAGTTCTTTTTGGGGTTATCAATGATCACTCAACAACAGATCCGGCTCACCAAACTGGCGCTGGCTTTGTCGGTTGCGTTGGCTGCTACGCCGGCTTTCGCACAGAACACCACCTCGGCCATCGGCGGCCGTATCTCGGCCGCTGACGGCAAGCCCGCAGTCGGCGCCCAGGTGCAGATTGTTCACGCCGAGTCCGGTTCTGTCAGCAATGTCACCACCGACGCGGAAGGCCGTTACGTTGCACGCGGCCTGCGCGTAGGCGGTCCTTACACGATCATCATCACCAAGGACGGCGTCACCGAGCGCCGCGAGAACGTGTTCATCGAGCTGGCCGAAACCGCCGCCGTGGACGCGACCCTGGGCCAGCAGATGCAGACCGTCACCGTGACCGGTTCGGCTGCACGCTCGGAGATCTTCTCGAATCAGTCGATGGGCGCCGTCACCAGCATCAGCCGCGCCGACCTGGAAACCCAGGCATCGATCAACCGCAACCTGCAAGACTTCGCGCGTCTCGATCCGCGCGTGTCGCAGACCGACAAGGACCGCGGCGAAATGTCCGTGGCCGGCCAGAACTCGCGCTACAACTCGATGACCATCGACGGCGTGGCCGTGAACGACACCTTCGGCCTGGAAGCCAACGGCAGCCCGACCGCCCGCCAGCCGATCTCGATGGAAGCGATCGCCTCGGTGCAGGTGAACGTCGCCAACTACGACGTGACCCAGCGCGGCTACACCGGCGCCAACGTCAACGCCGTCACCAAGTCGGGTACCAACGTGTACCACGGCGGCGCCTACTACGTGACCCGCGACGACCGCCTGGTCGGCAAGCGCTACAACCGCACCACCGACAGCTACACCGACGCGCCGGACTTCAAGGACAACACCAAGGGCCTGTGGGTCAGCGGCCCGCTGGTCCAGGACAAGCTGTTCTTCTTCGCCCTGGCCGAAAACTACGAAAGCAGCCGCAGCGGTCCGGAATTCGGCGCCATCGGCTCGGGCACCGGCACCACCGTCGGCATCAGCCCGAACCAGATCAACCGCATCAAGGACATCGCCCAGTCGCGCTACGGCTTCGACATCGGCAGCACCGAGGTCCCGGCCGGCACCAAGATGAAGTCGGAAGAGCGCATGATCAAGCTCGACTGGAACATCAACGACGACCACCGCGCCAACCTGCGTTACTCGAAGACCTCGCAGAACGAGCCGATCTTCCCGGGCTTCTCGCAAAGCGGCGTGGCACTGAGCTCGCAGTTCTACAACCAGGACAAGACCATCGAGACCCTGGTCGGCCAGGTGTTCTCGGACTGGACCCAGAACCTGTCGACCGAATTCAAGATCTCGCAGCGCGACTATGACTCGCAGCCGATCAACAACGCCAAGCTGCCGACCATGTCGTTCCAGTTCAGCGGCCCGCTGCCGTCGGATGCCCCGAGCGGCACCCGCACCGGCAACCGTTTCCTGAACACCGGTACCGAAAGCAGCCGTCACAACAACGTGCTGGGCACCAAGACCCTGGACGTCTACGCCGGCGCGAACTACCTGTGGGGCGACCACGAATTCAAGGTCGGCGCCGACTACACCCAGAACAAGGTGTACAACGCCTTCCTGCAGAACGTGTACGGCAACTACACCTTCGCCTGCGATAACAACTTCACCTACACCTTCGGTTCGGTCAACTGCGCCACCGCGAGCGCGGCCCAGATCGACGCTGCCATCTACGAGAACTTCTCGCGCGGCCGTCCGACCTCGTACACCGTGCAGCTGCCGGCTGCCGGCGGTTCGCTGAGCAACGCGATCGCCCAGTTCACTATGAAGAACACCGGCGTGTTCCTGCAGGATAACTGGACCGTCAACAAGAACCTGACCGTCAGCGCCGGCGTGCGCGTCGACGTGACCGGTGTCGACAACACCCCGCTGCGCAACACCCCGGCGGCTGCCCCGGTCATCGCCGGCAACGCCACCGGTTTCGTGCGCCAGACCGGCGGCTTCGGTATCGACAACACCCGTACCTTCGACGGCAACAAGCTGTGGCAGCCGCGCGTCGGCTTCAACTACAAGTTCGACGCGGCACGTCCGACCCAGCTGCGCGGCGGTGTCGGCCTGTTCCAGGGCGCGGCCGCAACCGTGTGGATGTCGAACCCGTTCTCGAACCCGGGCATCGCTACCCGCACCATCACCTGCTCGGGCTCGGGCGCAACCCGCTGCCCGAACACCGACGGCCTGTTCACCCCGGACGTCAACGCGCAGAAGACCGTCACCGGCTCGACCCCGGCAGTCAACGTCGACGTCCTGTCGCCGAGCCTGCGCCAGCCGTCGATCTGGAAAGCCAACCTGGCATTCGAGCATGAGCTGCCGGTCGGCGGCCTGGTGTTCGGCGCCGAGCTGCTGGCCACCGAGAACAAGGATGCGATCTTCTACCAGCACCTGAACCTGGGCGCACCGACCCGCATCGGCAAGGACGGACGCGAGCTGTACTACAGCGCCAACGGCCTGAGCGCGAACTGCTACACCTTCACCAACAACGCGGCAGGTGCGGCAACCGGTTGCCAGAACACCGCCAAGGCCCTGTCGAACCAGAGCTACGACCGCGTGCTGATGGCACAGCGCACCGGCAAGGGCGACGCCCAGCTGGTGACCCTGTCCCTGACGAGCCCGACCCGCAAGGGCTTCGGCTGGTCGGTGGCCTACACCCACACCAACGCGACCGAAGTCTCGCCGCTGACCTCGTCGACCTCGAACTCGAGCTGGTCGGGCCGTTCGGTCTTCAACCCGAACGAAGAAGTCGCCGCCAACTCGTCGTACCTGGTGAAAGAGCGTATCAATGCCCGCCTGTCGTGGGAGAAGCGCTTCTTCGGCGACTACCGCACCCGTCTCGGCGTCTTCTATGAAGGCCGCGAGGGCAAGCCGTACAGCTGGACCATCAACAACGACCTGAACGGCGACGGCCTGGCCGGCAACGACCTGATGTACATCCCGTCGGCCGAAGGTTCGGGCGAAGTCGTGTTCTTCGGCGACACCGCGACCAGCAAGGCCAACGAGTCGCGCTTCTGGGCGGTCGTGAACGCCAACGAAGTGCTGCGCAATGCCAAGGGCGGCGTGGTTGCCCGTAACAGCGACTTCTCGCCGTGGACCAACAGCTTCGACGTGAAGATCACCCAGGAACTGCCGGGCTTCATGAAGAAGCACAAGGCCAGCTTCGCACTCGACATCCTCAACTTCGGCAACCTGCTGAACAAGAAATGGGGCCGTATCGAGGAAGTGGGCTTCCAGTCCGCCGGCGCGCAAGCGCGTAGCTTCGTCGACTACCTCGGCCTGGATGCACAGGGCCGCTACGTCTACGGCGTGCGCAACAACGTCGAGGACCTCGACGTGCGCCAGGCCAAGGGCGAATCGCAGTGGGCCATCCAGGCAACCTTCAAGTACGAGTTCTAATCTCGAACGCTTGAACGCAAGCCTGTGATGTGAGAACGGCCGGTGGCGACACCGGCCGTTTTTTCATTGGGTGAAGGCCCCGCTTTTGCCCTGTTGCCGGCCTCTGTAAAGATGGCCGCCGGGCGGGACCCCATGTGATAATGCGCAGGGCCTTGCCGGCCCCCTGTCCCTGATCGAGAAAATTCCATGACCGTTTCCCTGCGTGCCCCGGCACGACTCTCCTGCGTCGCGCTGGCCGTCGCCCTGTCCCTGGGCCTGGCCGGCTGCGCCACCACGTCCAGCCGCGCACCCGTGAGCATCAACCTGGTCGCCATGAACGACTTCCATGGCAACCTGGAACCGAGCCGCTTCGTTCCGACCAATCCCGACGGCAGCAAGGCGCCGGCGATCCGCGCCGGCGGCGTCGAAGCCGTGGCGGCCGCGCTGCAGGCCTGGCGCAAGCAAGACCAGGACCTGCTGTTCGTCTCGGCGGGCGACCTGGTCGGCGCCAGCCCGGCGCTGTCCTCGCTGTGGGCCGACGAGCCGACCATCGAGGCGATGAACATGCTGAACCTGCGCGTGAGCGCGGTCGGCAACCACGAATTCGACGCCGGCCGCAAGGAACTGCTGCGCCAGCAGAACGGCGGCTGCGAGTCGCCGCGCCCGGCCAAGGCCTGCCAGATGAGCAAGAACTACGGCGGCGCGAAATTCACCTACCTGGCCGCCAACGTGGTCGACAGCGCCACCGGCAAGCCCTTCATCCCGGCTTTCCGCATCGAAGAAACCAAGGGCATCAAGGTCGGCCTGGTCGGCGTGGTGCTGCAGGACACCCGCTCGGTCGTGATGGCCTCGGGAATCGCCGGCCTGAGCTTCGGCGACGAGGCCGAGGCGATCAACCGCGCCATCCCCGAGATGCGCCGCCAGGGCGCGGACGTGATCGTGGCGGTGGTGCACGAAGGCGGCACCACGACCGACCATCCGACCCGGCCCGGCTGCAGCAACCTGAAGGGCCCGATCGTCGACATCGTCAAGAAGCTCGATCCGGGCATCCGCCTGGTGATTACCGGCCACACCCACCAGAGCTACCTGTGCAAGGTGGACGGCCGCACCGTGACCCAGGCCTCGTCCTATGGCCACATGCTGACCCGCATCGGCATGCAGGTGGAGAAGGGCGCCGGCACGGTCGGCGAGATCCGGGTCGAGAACGTCCTCATGAAAGCGGGCGACTACCCGGCCGACGAGAAGATGGCCGCCTTTATCGCGAAAGTGAAGGACAGCAGCCGCGCCGCCCTGATGCGCCCGGTGGCGCGCCTGGCCTCGGCGCCGGTGCTGCGCAAGCAGAACGAGGCCGGCGAAGCGCCGCTCGGCAACCTGATCGCCGACGCCGTGCTGGCGGCCACCCGCAACCTGGGCGCGCAGATCGGTTTCATGAACGAAGGCGGCATCCGCAAGGACCTGGAAGCCGGTCCGGACAACGTGGCGGCCTTCGGCCAGGCCCAGGCCGTGCTCCCGTTCGGGAACACCCTGGTGGTGATGGACCTGAGCGGCGCCCAGATCCGTTCGCTGCTCGAGCGCCAGTGGAAAGAGGGCGCGTCCGGCGCCTCGATGCTGCAGGTGTCGAACGGCTTCAGCTACACCTGGGATGAACGGCGTCCGGTCGGCAGCCGCATCACCGCCATCACCCTGGACGGCCAGCCGCTGGTCGATGCCAAGAGCTACCGCATCGTGGCCAACAACTTCCTGGCCGAAGGCGGCGACAACTTCCCCGAATTCGGCAAGGGCGTCAATCGCCTCGAGACCGGCCTGCTGGATCTCGACGCCTTCACCGAGTACCTGCGCAACACCGAGGGGCAGGGCGCATCGCTGGCGCCTGCCGCCGCACGCATTATCAAGGCCCGCTGAGCCGAGCCGACGAGAGGGCCGCGGGCCCTCGTTCCAACCAAGGATGAGCATGAAAAAACTAGCCTGTGTACTCGCGCTGACCAGCACCTTCGCATCGTTCGACGCCGCCGCCTGGGGCCGTGACGGCCACAAGGCCGTGGGCGCGATCGCCGACCGCCTGCTCAAGGGCAGCGTGGCCCAGAAGCAGATCCAGTCGCTGCTGCTGCCGGGCGAGACCCTCGAATCGATCGCCAACTGGGCCGACTGCGTCAAGGGCAGCTATTGCGGCCCACAGACGCCGGAAATGCTCGAGTACGTCAACGGCAACCCGCAGCACGACAAGTACCATTACACCAACGTGCCCTTCCAGCACGACCATTACGACGACCACGGCGTGGGCCGGACCGGCGTCGACATCGTGCAGACCCTGCGCCAGTGCATCGCGGTCCTGCAGGGCAAGACCGACCCGGAGCTGAACCCGCACAAGTTCACCAAGCGCCAGGCGCTGATCCTGCTGACCCACTTCACCGGCGACATCCACCAGCCGCTGCACGTGGGCGCGGCCTACGTCGGCAAGGACGGCAAGTTCGTGGCGCCCAGGACCCAGGACGAGGTAAACGAAACGGCGATCTTCGACACCCGCGGCAGCAACACCCTGCTGCTGGACGACGCCAGGCTGGCCGAACTGGCCAAGGGCCTGATCCCGGCGGGCGAGCCGGTGCCGGTGAAGGAAGGCGTGCCGCAGGCACTGACCAAGCCCTTCCACTCCTACTGGGACAGCACCACGGTCGACTACGCGTTCCGCCGCCTGCAGACCAGGACCCCGGGCCAGTTCGCCGACAAGGCGACCGGCGGCAAGCCGCAGATCCCGGTCATCGAGGGCGACCCGATCACCGTGCCTTACGCCTGGGCCAACCATACGCTGTTCGTGGCCAAGCAGGCCTTCGAGGGCGTCACTCCGGGCAAGCTGACGCCGCAGACCGGCAAGAAGGGCGAGGTCTATTACAGCTTCGCGCTGGAAGTGCCGGCCAACTATCCGGTGCCGAGTTCGGAGCTGGCCAAGCAGCAGTTGATCAAGGGCGGCTACAACCTGGCGGCGCTGCTGCAGGCGATCTTCCCCGAGAAGGGCTGAACCCCCTGCGCGCCGCCGGCGCCGGGCGGGCATGAGGGGCTGCCAAGCGGCATGCAGGACAATGCATTAGAATCTTGCTGTTCTGAATAGCGTCGTTTACAACATGAAACGCGGTCGACTTCTCCTCGTGCTTGCCTGCCTGGCGCTCGGCGCCCTGGCATGGTGGCTGCTCGCCGCCCAGCGCGGCCCCGCCTTGCCCGCCTACCAGGTGACGGCGCGGCCGCTGGTACAGACCGTCGTGGCCACCGGCCGGGTCGCGGCGCTGTCGCGCGCGCAGGTCGGCAGCGCGGTCACCGGGGTGGTGCTCGAGCGGCGCGTCCGCGAGGGCGACCGGGTGCGGCCGGGCGACGTGCTGGCCGTGCTGCGTGCCGACGATCTCGAGGCCGCCGTGCGCGAAGCCGAGGCGGCCCTGGCCCAGCTGCAGCAGGCCACCCGCCCGCAGGCCCAGGCCGGCCTGCGCGAAGCGGAAGCGCGGCTGGCCCAGGCCGGGCGCGAAGCCGCGCGCCGGCGCAAACTCTACGAGCAGCAGATGATCACGCGCGAAGCGATGGAGCAGGCGGTGCAGGCCGAGACCGTGGCCCGCAGCGCGGCCGAGCAGGCGCGCCTGAACCTGCGTTCGCTCGGCGCCGGCAGCCCCGGCGAGGCGGCCGCGCGCGCCCGCGTGGCCAGCGCCCGCGCGCAGCTGGCCAAGACCACGATCCGCGCCGAAGTCGCCGGCACCGTCCTGACCCGCAACGCCGAGCCGGGCGACCTGGTGCAGCCGGGCCGGGTGTTGTTCGAGATCGCCCGCGACGGCGACACCGAAGTGCTGGTGCCGCTGGACGAAAAGAACCTCGAGGTGCTGGCCGTCGGCCAGTCCGCCATGTGCGTGGCCGACGCCTATCCCGCCCGGCCGTTTCCGGCCAGGGTGAACTTCATCGCGCCCGCCATCGATCCGCAACGCGGCACGGTCGACGTGCGCCTGGCGGTGGACCCGGCGCCCGGCTTCCTGCGCCAGGACATGACGGTGTCGGTGAACGTCGAAACCGGCCGCCGCGCCAGCGCCATCGTGGTGCCGAACGACGCGCTGGCGTCCACCGACGGCAGCCACAGCGAGCTGTGGCTGATTGCCGATGGCCGCGCCACGCGGCGCAAGGTCGCGCTCGGCCTGCGCGGCCTGGCCCAGACCGAGGTCACGGCCGGCCTGCAGGCGGGCGACTGGGTCCTGGCCGACGCCCGGGCCAGGCTGACCCCGGGCGAGCGCGTGCGCGTGGTGCCGGCCACGCCCGCCGCCGATCCGGCCACCCGCAACGAACTGCCGGTCAAGCTGGACTGACGCCGATGTGGATCGAGTGGACCATCGCCACCCGTTTCCTGCGCGAGGGGCGGGTGCAGAGCACCCTGATCCTGGTGGGGATCGCCGTCGGCGTCTCGGTGATCGTCTTCCTCACCGCCCTGATCACGGGACTGCAGTCCAACATCATCAACCGTACCCTCGGCACCCAGGCGCACATCAAGGTCCAGCCCACGGAAGAGTTCAACCGCATCCTGCCTCCCGCGCCGGGCAGCGCGCAGCTGCTGTTGGAGAGCAAGCGGGCGCAGCGCCTGCGCTCGATCAACAACTGGCAGCAGGTGCGCGACGTGCTCGATGCACTGCCGCGCGTCACGGCCGTGTCGCCGCTGATCTCCGGGCCGGCCTTCGCGCGGCGCGGCGAGGCCCTGCAATCCGTGGCCCTGGTGGGCATCGACCCGCCGCGCTACCTGCGCATCATTCCGGTGCAGGACGACATCGTGGCGGGCAGCTTTCGCGTCGGCGCCGGCAATGCGGTGATCGGCCGGCAGCTCGCCAAGGACCTCGGCATGCGGGTAGGGGACAAGCTGCGCCTGGACGGCGGCCAGGGCCGCGACAGCGTGGTGAACGTCGCCGGCATCTTCGAACTGGGCGTGCGCGAACTGGATGCGCGCTACGTCTACCTGGACATGAAGCAGGCGCAGTCCCTGCTCGACCTGCCCGGCGCCGCCACCGTGATCGACGTGACGGTGGACGACATCTTCGCGGCGCAGGCGGTCGCCGAGCGCATCGCCCGCCTCACCGGGCTGAAGGCGGAAAGCTGGATGGAGACCAACGGCCAGCTGATGAACGCCCTGCGCTCGCAGAGCCTGTCCACGCGCATGATCAGCGTGTTCGTGGCCCTGAGCGTGGCGCTCGGCATCGCCAGCGTGCTGTCGGTCAGCGTGGTCCAGCGCACGCGCGAGATCGGCATCCTGCGCGCGATGGGCACCACGCGGCGCCAGATGCTGGGCGTGTTCCTGGTCCAGGGCGCGGTGTTCGGCCTGGCCGGCTCGCTGCTGGGCGGCGCCGCCGGCTACGGCCTGGTGGCGGCGTTCAACACCTTCGGGCCGAAACTGTTCTACATTCCGGTGGATCCGCGCCTGCCGTTCGCCGCGGCGGCGCTGGCGACGCTCACCGGCGTGCTGTCGGCGGCGGTGCCGGCGCGCCGCGCCGCCGCCCTCGACCCGGTGGAGGCGATCCGCCATGTCTGAACACGACGCCAGCCAGGAGGTGTTGCGCCTGCAGGGCCTCCGCAAGAGCTATAACGTCGGCAAGCCGACCGAAGTGGAGGTGCTGCACGGGCTCGACCTGTCGCTGCGGCGGCGCGACTTCGCCGCGCTGGTCGGGGCGTCCGGTTCCGGCAAGAGCACCTTGCTCAACGTGATCGGCCTGCTGGACCAGCCCAGCGCGGGCGAGCTGTTCCTGCTGGGCGAGCCCACCAGCAGCATGGACGACGCCCGCCGCACCGCGCTGCGCGGCAGCGCGGTCGGCTTCGTGTTCCAGTTCCACCACCTGATCCAGGCCTTCACGGCGCTCGAGAACGTGCTGATGCCGCTCATGGTGGCGAGCGGCAAGCCCACGCCGGAACAGACCGCGCATGCGCGCGGCCTGCTGGCCCAGGTCGGCCTGGCCGGCATGGAGGGGCGCAAGCCGGACCAGCTGTCCGGCGGCCAGCAACAGCGCGTGGCGGTGGCGCGCGCGCTGGTCACCCGGCCCGCGCTGCTGCTGGCCGACGAGCCGACCGGCAACCTCGACACCCGTTCCGCCGCCGAAGTGTTCCAGTTGTTCCGTACCTTCAATCGCGAGTTCGGCTGTGCGGTCCTGCTGGTGACCCACGATCCGCGCATGTCCGAGCAGTGCGACCGCACCATCACGCTGGTGGACGGCAGGATCGAAAGCGACCAGCGCGCCGGCTGAGCGCCTGCCCGGCGCGTCGCGGCCGCGATCCCCGATAGAATCGGCTTACCACCGATTCCCCCAACACCACCATGACCCTGCACTCCAAGGCCGCGGCCTGCGCCGCCTGCCTGCTGCTGTCGAGCGCCGCCGGCGCGCAATCCGGCCCGGAGCGCGATCTCCCCCTGTGGGAAATCGGCCTGGGCGCCGCCGCCCTGTCCACGCCTTCCTACCCGGCATCGAGCGCGCGCGAACACCGGGTGCTGGCCTTCCCCAACATCGTCTACCGCGGCGAGATCCTGCGCGCCGACCGTTCCGGCATCAATGCGCGCCTGTTCCGCAGCGACCGGGCCGAACTGGACGTCGGCTTCGCCGGCGCCTTGCCGTCCGATTCCGACGAGGTGGAAGAACGCGCCGGCATGCCCGACCTGGGCCCGCTGCTGGAATTCGGACCACGCTTGAAACTGCGGCTGGCGGACCTGGGCAACAGGCGGCGCCTGCGCCTGGAACTGCCGCTGCGCGCCGTGATCGAGGCGCGCGGCGGCCTGCACAGCCGTGGCTATACCTTCGAGCCCCGGCTGGCCTACGAGATGGCGGGCGAACGCGGGCTGTGGACGCTGGAGACGAACCTGTCGGTGGTGCTGGGCGACCGCCGCATCAACCGCCATTTCTACGAAGTGGCGCCGCAATACGCGACCGCCGCGCGGCCGGCCTACGCGGCCGATTCCGGCCTGCTGTTGACGCGTCTCGGCCTGTTCGGCTCGCGCCGCATCGACGAGGACGTGCGCCTGTTCGGCTACCTGCGTGTCGAAAGCTATCGGGGTGGGGCGAACCGCGACAGTCCCTTGCATGTGAAGGACAACGGGGTGTCGGGAGGGGTGGGGGTGATGTGGACCTTCAAGCGTTCCAGCCGCCGCGCCGGTGGGGGCGAGACGGTCGATCCGCTAGTCCAGTGAGCGCCGTACGGGGCCGCACGGCGCTTGCGTGAACCGGGGAGCGCGAGGCTCCCCGGGCAGGAAGAAATTACTTGGTGCTGTCCTTGCTGCCTTTGTGCGAGGACTTCTTGTCATGCTTGACCTGCTTGTCGTGCTTGGCGTCGGCCTTGTCGGTCTTGTCCGCAGCCGATGCCGGGGTCGCCGGCGTGGCCGGGGTTGCAGGCACTGCCGGGGACGCTGCGGTTGCCGCGGTGTTGCCGGTGCCGCCGGTGGTATCCGTCGTAGTGGTCGTGGTGGTATCGGTGGTGGTGGTGGCTGCGGTTGCCGGGATTGCCGGGGTGGCCGGGACGGCCGGGGTAGCAGCGGTAGCGGAGGTGGCAGGAATAGCCGGGGTTGCCGGGGTTGCCGGGGTGGCGGTCTGGGCGAATGCCGAGGTAGCCGACAGAGCGACGATCAGGGTAGCAATGGTTTTCTTCATTGGTGATTCCTTTCTGTTTCGGGTTCTGGCGTACGTTATCGTGTCACCTGGGCATTCAACGGCCCCCGGATGAGGTGTGTTGACGCGCCTTACAAAGCCTTACGCTGGTCACATTTGCTAACAAGTTCAGCAATAAGCGGTGCTAAGTGGCAAAAAAAATGGCCTGCGGAAACGCAGGCCACTTTCTCGTGCAGAAACTCGCTCAGCGCGACTTGACGAAGGGCTTGCCCAGCGCCTTGGGCGCCACCGACTTGGCCATCAGGCCGGCCAGCACGATCACGGTCAGGACATACGGGATCATCTGGATCAGCGCGCCCGGGATGCGGCCCACCACCGGCAGCTCGACGCCTTCGATCTGGACCTGCACCGCGCCGAACAGGCCGAACATCAGGCAGCCCAGCACGGTGTGCAGCGGGCGCCAGTTACCGAACACCATGGCGGTCAGGGCCAGGTAGCCGGCGCCGGCCGACATGTCGCGCAGGAAGAATCCGCTCTGCACGATCGACAGGTAGGCGCCCGAGAAGGAGCACAGCACGCCGGCGATCAGCATGGCGGTGTAGCGGGTGCGCTGCACCGAGACGCCGGCGGCGTCGGCCGCGTGCGGGTTCTCGCCGCAGGCGCGCAGGCGCAGGCCGAAGCGGCTGTGGTAGAGCACCCAGTGCACCAGCGGCAGCAGCAGGAAGGCGAGGTAGACCAGCACCGTGTGGCCGCCGATCACGCTGCCGTACAGCCAGCCGATGACCGGGATGTCGGCCACGGCGGCGGTGCCGGGCAGGACGATCTCGGACACGCGCGCTTCGCCCAGGTCGGGCGTGCGGCCGCCCTGCTGGAAGAAGTACTGGGCCACCACGAAGGTCAGGCCGCTCATGGCGATGTTGATCGCCATGCCGGCCACCAGCTGGTTGCCCTTCTGGGTGATCGACACGAAGGCCTGCACCATGGCCAGCGTGCACGATGCCAGGATGCCGGCGGCGATGCCCATCCACGGGTCCTGGTAGCTGTAGGCGACGCCGGCCGAGACGAAGGCCGAGGCGAGGATCTTGCCCTCGAGGCCGAGGTCGATGACGCCGCTGCGCTCGGCGAACAGGCCGGCCATGGCTGCGAAAATCAGGACCGGTGCATTGCGGATCGTCGTGACGACGATACTGGCTAACTGGAAGTCGTCCATGGCTTATCCCTTGCGTGTTGCGTTGATCATTTTGAGGACGGCCGGCGCGTACAGGTTTTCCATGGCGCCGCAGAACAGGATGATCAGTCCCTGGATGAAAATGAAGGTCTCCTGCGGGATGTTCGGCTTTTCCAGCGAGAGGTCGAAACCGCCCTGGATCAGCGCGCCGAACAGGACCGACGACAGGAAGATGCCGACCGGGTTCTGGCGTCCCATCAGGGCGATCGCGATGCCGATGAAGCCGGCGCCGGCGGGGAAGTTCAGGCTCAGGTAGTGGGTCGAGCCGAGGATCGAATTGACGGCGGCCAGGCCGGCCAGCGCGCCCGAGATCAGCATCGCGACGACGATCATGCGGCTGATGCGCACGCCGGCATAGTGGGCCGCATGCTGGTTCAGGCCGGTGGCCTGCAGCTTGTAGCCCCACGGCGAGCGCGACATCACCACGCCATAGATCACCAGCGCGGCGATCGCCAGGAAGAAGCCGATGTTCAGCGGGGTGTCGCCCAGCACCGGGAACCATTCGCCCAGGCGCGGCATCCACGCCGCTTCCGCAAACACGCGGCTGGCCGGGTTCTGGTCGCCTTCCGGAATCAGCTTCAGGATCAGGAAGTTCATCAGGCTGGCGGCGATGAAGTTGAACATGATGGTCGTGACCACCACGTGGCTGCCGCGCTTGGCCTGCAGGTAGCCCGGCAGGAAGGCCCAGGCGGCGCCGAACACGGCGCTGGCCACCATCGCCAGCGGAATCAGGAGCCAGGGCGAGAGCGAGGCGTCGAAAGCCAGCATGGCCAGGGTCAGGCCCAGGCCGCCCAGGTACATCTGGCCTTCGGCGCCGATGTTGAACAGGCCGGCCTTCATCGCCACCGAGACCGCCAGGCCGGTGAACACGAAGGTGGAGGCGTAGAACAGGGTGTAGCTCAGGCCTTCCGGATTGATGACGGCGCTGTTGACCAGGATCTGCAGCGATTCGACCGGGCTTTCGCCCAGCAGGTGGATGACGAGCGCCGCCACCAGCAGCGCCGACAGCAGGTTCAGGACCGGCAGGACGAAGCCGGAAGCCCAGCGTGGGAGTTCAGTGGTTTTCATTGGAAGTTCGGCTTAACAAGGTTCCGCACTAAGGTCTAGTGCTTGTGCATCCCGCCCATCAGCAGGCCGATGCGGGTGGTATCGAACTCGTCGATGTTCAGTTCGCCGGTGATGCGCCCGCTCGAGACGACCACGATGCGGTCGGCCAGCGCGCGCACTTCCTCGAGTTCGGTCGACACCAGCAGGATCGCCACGCCTTCGTCGCGCAGGCGCAGCAGCTGGGTGTGGATGCTCTCGATGGTGCCGATGTCGACGCCGCGGGTCGGCTGGCCGACCAGCATCAGCTTCGGGCTGGCCGACACTTCGCGCGCGATCACCACCTTCTGCTGGTTACCGCCCGACAGCAGGCCGATGCGCAGGTCCGGATTCTTCGGACGCACGTCGAAGGCTTCCAGCAGGTGCGCGCAGCGCTTGGCGATGGCGTCGAAGTCGAACAGGCCCAGCTTGTTCCTGACGCGGTCCTGGTAGCCGAACACGGTGTTCTGCATCACCGTGAAATCCTTGATGACGCCGTCGCGCAGGCGGTCTTCCGGCACGTGGCCGATGCCCAGCTCGCGGAATTCGGCCGGCAGGCCGTCGGCATTGCTGCGTCGGCCGTACGGCAGTTCCTTGCCGAGGAATTCGACCCGCCCGGAAGTCGGCAGGCGCATGCCCGACAGGATTTCCATCAGCTCGCTCTGGCCGTTGCCCGACACGCCGGCAATCGCCACGATCTCGCCGGCGCGCACGGTCAGGTCGATGTCGGACAGCAGTCGAACCTTCTGCTTGTCTTCCAGCTGCAAATTCGCGACCTTGAGCACCGGCGCGCCCGGATTGAAGGGCTTGCGCGGCAGGTTGCCCTCGATCGGGCGGCCGACCATCATGTTGGCCAGCTGCTCCTTCGAGGTGTCGCGGGTGGCGACGGCGCCGGCCACGCGGCCCGCGCGCATCACCGTCACCTGGTCGGTGATCTCCATGATCTCGCCCAGCTTGTGGGTGATCAGGATGATGGTCTTGCCCTGTTCCTTGAACAGGCGCAGGATTTCGAACAGCGAGGCGGTTTCCTGGGCGGTGAGGACGGCGGTCGGCTCGTCCAGGATCAGGATCTCGGCGCTGCGGTAGATCTGCTTGAGGATCTCGACGCGCTGCTGCGCGCCCACCGACAAATCGTGGATGGTGGCGAGCGGATCGACGTCGAGGCGGTAGCGGGCGCAGATCTCGCGCAGCCTGGCCTCGGTTTCGGCGCGCCTGGCAGCCAGCTTGAATCCGCCCTCGGTGCCGAGCATGACGTTGTCGAGCACGGTCATGTTCTCGACCAGCATGAAGTGCTGGTGGACCATGCCGATGCCCAGCGCGATCGCTTCGTGCGAGGTGCGGATCTGGCGTTCCTGGCCGTCGATCAGGAGCTGGCCGCTGTCGGCGTTGTAGTAGCCGTACAGGATGCTCATGAGGGTGGACTTGCCCGCGCCGTTCTCGCCGATCACACCGTGGATCGAGCCTTTGGCGATCGAGAAGCTGACGTCAGCGTTCGCCTGCACGGCCCCGAAGGCCTTGCTGATGTTGCGAAATTCTACGGCTGGCTGCATTGCGATCAGTAGTAAAGGGTGTGTAAATGAGGGGAACCCTTCATTCAAAAGCGCGCCGGGCCGGGTTCTCCGGCGCGGCGCGCTTTCTCATGGGGAGGATGAATCAGACCGGGCAGCTGCCTGCGGCACGGTAGTCGATGACCTTGATCTTGCCGTTGATGATGTCGGTGCGCACGGCGTTCACGCGCTTTTCCATCTCCGGCGAGACGACCGCGCGGTTGTCCTTGTCCAGGACCCAGTCCACGCCGCCTTCCTTCAGGCCCTTGTAGGTGACGCCCGGCTTCCAGGTGCCGTTCTTCATGGCCATGAAGGAGTCGTAGACGGCGACGTCCACGCGCTTGACCATCGAGGTCAGCATCGAGCCCGGGTGCAGGTAGTTCTGGTTGGAGTCGACGCCGATCGCCAGCTTGCCCTTGGCCTTGGCCATCTGCAGTGCGCCCATGCCGCTGCCGCCGGCAACGGCGAACACCACGTCGGCGCCGCGGTCGAACTGCGCGCGTGCCAGCTCGCCGCCCTTGGCCGGATCGTTCCAGGCCGCGGCGGTGGTGCCGACCATGTTCTGCATGATCTCGATTTTCGGGTACTGCGCCTTGGCGCCCTGGCTGTAGCCGCAGGCGAAGGCGCGGATCAGCGGGATGTCCATGCCGCCGACGAAGCCCAGCTTCTTCGACTTGGAGGCCATGGCGGCGGCGACGCCGACCAGGTAGGAGCCTTCCTGCTCCTTGAACATCACCGAGTTGATGTTGTTACCCTGCGCGATGCTGTCGATCAGCACGAAGCGCACGTTCGGGAATTCCTTGGCGACCTTTTGCACCGCCTGGGTCTGCGAGAAGCCGATCGCCGCGATCAGGTCGACCTTCTTGCGCGCGAGGCCGCGCATCACCTGCTCGGCCTGGGTATCGCTGTTGGCCTGCACTTCGAGGACCTTGATGCCGGTTTCCTTGCTGAAGCGCTGCAGGCCCTCGAAGGCCGACTGGTTGAACGATTTGTCGAACTTGCCGCCCGCATCGTAGACCATGCCCAGCTTCGGAGCGCTAGGTGCGGCCGCAGCGGCGCTGCCCGCGACGCACAGCGCGGCGATGGTCATGGTGAGTTGCTTGAGTTTCATGAATGAGGCTCCTGGGAATTTCGATATTGTACCCGGCCCAACAGTGAGCGAGGAACGGGCTGCGCAAGCTGCATCGCCAACGGCGCCGTCGAGGCGGACGATGCGAAGCGCATTGTGTCAGCCGCAGCCCCGGCAAGTGGTGACGATTTGTATCTGGATAGTGTTTCGCTCGACAGTGCTTCGTTGCATGTAGCTCATCTGCAACAACCACAACATATTGACGACCAGCCCGGAGCCGAAACACCACCGCGATGCCGCGCAATAAGGAAAACCTGGATGTACGCAGCTCAGCCTGTCAAATATGCATCAAGCGACATATTGATGACAAATACGATTTTACTTGGCAATTTATTCCAAGGAAATATAACTGCTGACAATATTCAGCAATTATTTTGCTATGGCGCCCATCGTGGCGTCGGCAGCGAGGGTCGGAGGAAGAACGGCAGGGAGGGCCAGCGCTGGGGTGCTGTCGGGTTTGGGGCCGACTTCCTTGCCCACTTCGGCCTGCACCGGCGCCGCGCTGTCGGCGACGGGAAGTTGCGGCGCGGCGGCCGGCTTGGCGAACTGGCGCGTCAGGAAGCTGGCGATCAGCGCCTGGGTCGCTTCGAGGTAGGGGATGTTCATGTGGTCCGAGCCGGGCACGGTGTCGTCGCCCACCAGCCTGGCCAGTTTCTGCACCAGCTGGTCGGTGTGCGAGTGCGGCACCACGTCGTCCTCATGCGCGCGCAGGATATAGGTGGGCGCCTTGAGCGAGGGCGCGTACTTGATCGACTCGAAGCGGTGGCGCAGCATGTACTCGATCGGCATCACGCGGAAGCGCCGCTTGGCGATGGCCAGGATCGAGTCGTAGGGCGTGATCAGGACCACCGAGTGCACCGGGCGTTCCTTGGCCACCTGCACCGCGACGCCCGAGCCCAGGCTGCGGCCGACCACGGCGATGCGGGCGGCGTCGACCTGGCCGAGGGCGGCCAGCCAGTCGAACAGGGTGCAGCCGTCTTCGATCATGTGGATTTCCGCCGGGGCCCCGTGCGACTGGCCGTAGCCGCGGTAGTTCATGGCCAGCACGGTCATGCCCGGGAACAGCTTGCCGGCATCGCGCGCCACCCAGGACACTTCTTCGGAGCGGCCGCCGAAGTACATCACCGCGGGCCGCGGGCCGGGCACGAGCGGGGTGAGCAGCCAGCCGCACAGGCGGGTGCCGTCCTTGGCGCGCAGGACGATCGGGCGGGTGCGGTGCCCGGTGCTGCGCGGGCTTTCGACTTCCGGGGTAATGCAGGGATTGAACACCAGGCGGCGCTGGTTGGCGGCCACGGCCGCAGTCAGGGTCAGCCATAAAAAGCTGGCAAATCCCGTGATCCCTGCGGCCATTTTCTTTGAGGTGTCCATGGTGCCAGTCTACGCCTGCCGCACAAGTTTGTTCTGTGCGGCACTTCGCTCAGTTGCAAGTGCGATGGATGCGTAGTGGAACAGT
The DNA here is from genome assembly GCF_041023745.1 of Massilia sp. X63. Taxonomy (NCBI): domain Bacteria; kingdom Pseudomonadati; phylum Pseudomonadota; class Betaproteobacteria; order Burkholderiales; family Oxalobacteraceae; genus Massilia; species Massilia sp. X63. The sequence continues at coordinate 110,178 of NZ_JBFTEF010000005.1, read as the reverse complement.
TGGGTTATTACAACAGCAAGGGAAGGGGCGTTGCGGCCCCATGCTTCACTCCGGCGCGTGCAGCGGCGAAGGACCGGCGGCGACGTACTGTTCGACGTCGGGCGCCTTGTGGTCGATGCGTATGTCTTCCTGGTCGGCGTGCATGCCGATTTCGGCATGTTCGCCCGATCCCGAGCCGTCCGCCATGCGCCGGCCCAGGTATTCCGAGGCCAGCACGCCGGCGGCGGACAAGGCGGTGAGCGCCAGCGAGCCGCCGCGTGCGTGGCTGCCCTGGCGGCGCAGCACCAGGTTGGCGGCGCCCACCAGCAGGGCGGCGCCGGTGAGGGCGGCATGCAGCTGGCCTTCGCGCCGGGCTTCTCCCTGCGGCTTGTCGGCCACGTAGTCGGCCACGCCTGCCGCGCCGGCCGCCAGCCCGCCGACGATGCCGGCGCCCATGCTCAGGTAGGAGGCCTTGGCATAGTCGTCGTCGCCGGTGGCGCTGTGCATGGCGTCGAGGATGAAACCGAAGGGAATGAGGACAGCCGGCGCCGCGCCCAGGATCGAGTGCAGAGGTTGGCCGGCAATGGTGATCTTGTTCATGGCTTGCTCCTGGCGTTGGTTGTTCTGCCGGCCAGTGTGACATAGCGGCGCACAGGAACACGCACGGTTGGGAACGCGCGGCGCCGCATCCGCATCGGTCAGTGCCGCGCGAAGCCGATGCCGAATTCGATTTCCGCGGCCACCTGCCCCTTGTTTTCGGCGCTTTCGCTGAACTCGACCAGGATCTGCTCGGCCCGCAGGCCGCCGTCCATCTGCTGGCGCCAGTAGGCGGCGCCGGCGGCATCCGGCAAGCGATGCAGCACGTTCCGGTAGAGCGCCGCGATGATGGCGTCGGGCGTCGGCGCCGCGCCATACAGGCCGGCAAATTCGGCCGAACGGGCAAACTCGCGCGCCATCGACTCGATGCCGAGCCCGCCGTCCATCGCCATGATCCAGAACCCGAGGCCGCCGGCATCGGGCTGGCGATTGAAGGCGGCCCGGTACAGGCGGTAGCTCTTGCCGGCATTGCCGTCGACATCGAAGGCCAGGGTGATGTCGGTGAAGTCGAGGCGGAACGGGAAGCGCACGACCTGGGTGCCGTCCACGCCGGCATTGTCGATCACCGTGAGCAGCCCGTCGCGGCGCGTGACCGTATAGGCCGAGCGCGGACCGCGCAGGATGGCGCCGTCGACCACGGTCTCGGCCGGCGCGCCGTCGTCGCTGTAGTACAGTCCCTGCAGCTGGGCGCGGGCAAAGTGGAGGTAGCTGCCCGGCTGCGCGAGCGTGAAGGTAAAACTGCCGTCGGCGCTGAGGGCTTCGCGCTCGTCGACCAGTTCGCCCACCCCGTCGAACGCGATGGCGCTGACACTCCAGCCCGTTCCCTGGCCGCTGTAGTACTCGCCCGACTGGCTGGACAGCAGGCGCAAGCGCAGCGTGCTGCCGGCAAAGCGGTCGAGCGGCACCCTGATCTGCGCCGTTTCGTCCTGCCGCGATACGCGGCCGGGCTCCGCATAGGCATCGTTCCAGCTCGCGCCGTCGTCGGCCGACACCTGGACCTGGAAGCGCTGCTTGGGAGAGGAGAGCCGGATCGTACGGGTCAGCGTGACGCTGCCTCCGGCCGGCGCGACCGACAGTTTGCGGTTCAGGACGGCCGCTTGGTCGCCGTAGTTGTCCGAATTCCGGTAGAAGTTCAGGATGCCGGGCGCCGACAGGGATTCCCTCAGCCCGCCCGTCAGCGTCCAGCCTGCGGTGTCGAAAGGCGCCGGATTCGCGCCCTGGAGCGGCTTGCGCAGGTAGGTGCGCAGGCTGTAGCCGGTGGCTCCCGGCACCGCGCCGACCTGCACCCGGTAGGCCTGGCCCGCCTGCACGCTGGCCGGCGCATGTGCGATGGGGCGCAGCGCGCCGGACGCCGCCATCGCCGGGTCGAACACGACGACGTCGTAGGCAAAGCTCCTGGGCTGCGAAGCGAGCAAGACGTTCGACACGCTGACGCGGTAGGTGATGTCGGCCTCCGGCCGGCCATGCCGGCTGTTCGGGGCCGCCCCGGCCAGCTGCCAGACGATGGTGTTCTCGCCCGCGCTGTTCTGGAGCGGCTCGAGCTGCACCGCGACCGGCACGCCGTCGCGCGTCACGCTGACCCTGGCTTGCGAAAAGTCCGCATCGGGATACGACAGCGACCAGCGCGAGAACACCACCTGGTAGGGAACGAAACCCTTGGACGGCCAGGCGACGAAGTCGTCGCGTACGCGCGGGCGGGGCTTGCCGTAATTGCCGTCGAAGACCCAGAGCGCGTTCGCGCCCCACACGCGCCCGCTGCCGCCTGCGCCGTCGGGCGCCGGCACGTCGCCCGTGCCGAAGGTCCTGGTCTGCGGATAGAACAGCCAGCGGCGGTGACCGACGGCGGTATTGTTGTCGCCGTAATCCGAAATATAGGCGGTGATCGCGTCCGGCCCGATCGAGCCGAGGGCCAGGTTCGACGATCCCGCCGCTTCCGCGCCGGCCGCCGTGTAGAACTTCCAGGAGTCCGGCGGCGTATGCGACAACTGGCCGTTCGCACTCATCATGAGCGCGGCTTCCTGGGCCTTCGCGTTATACGCAGGCGAGAAGCTGACCGCTGCCGACAGGCCGGCCATCGCGCGGAACCAGTTCAGCCGCTGCAGGGTCGATGCCTGGAAGGCAGCGCTGGTGGTGCCGGCGGTCCCGGTGGCATGGCTGCCGGTCCAGTCCATCGGCACCGCCGGCTCCAGGTACAGGCGGTTGTAGAACAGGCGCACCGCTTCCCGGTTGCTCGTGTCGACCGCCAGTTCCTGTCCCCCCACGACCAGGGCCGACTGCTTCCTCTGCGCGCCCGAGTCGGAAGCCTGGGCGGCCCGGGCCGCTTCGGCCGTCAGCGGAATATCCAGCTGGACGCCGCCCTGCGGCAGGGCGCTGGCGGCGGCCGGCGGAGGAGGTGTGTCGGACGGATCGTGGCAGCCTGCCAGGACCAGGATCGTGAAAGTGCCCAGCAAGGCTGCCAGTCGTCGTGTCATAGCGAGGTATTTTGGCAAGATAACAGGGCGCGATTATGCCGAACCGGATTGGATGTTGCACTGAATAAACTAATTTTCCCGTCAGTTTATGAGCGCCGCATAGCCTGTTCCCTGGTCATGGGCATGACGGCAGGGCAGGGGGCGCCGGCATCGGGTACCATGGGTTTCGTCAACGCTTTTCCACACCAGGAGTTCCCGTGCACTACCTGCTCATGTATGACCTCGCCCCCGACTACCTGGACCGGCGCGCCGAATTCCGCGACGAACACCTGAAGCTGGCCTGGGAAGCGCAGCGGCGCGGCGAGCTGGTGATGGCCGGTGCGCTGATGGAGCCGTCCGACCGCGCCGTGCTGATGTTCAGCTGCGACAGCGCCGAGCCGGTGCAGATGTTCGCCGCCCGCGACCCGTACGTGACCCACGGCCTGGTACGCGCCTTCCACGTGCGCCAGTGGAATACCGTGGTGGGCGAGGATGCTTTCAACCCCGTTCACCCTGGGTAATTTGCTAATGGCAAATATGCACTGAACTTCAGGTAAGATTCCCCGGCTTCCAACTGAGCCGGAGGGTTCATGCAATCTGCCGTCAATCTATGGCCGCTGCTCGGCGTCGCAGTCGTCGTCGCCGGGTTCCTGCTGCGCGCGCATCCCGTGCTGGTGGTGGTGGCCGCCTGCGGCGTCACCGGCCTGGCCGCCGCGATGCCGCCGGAAGGCATCCTTGCCTCGCTCGGCGCCGCTTTCGTCAAGACCCGCAACCTGCCGCTGATCCTGCTGCTGCCGTTGGCCGCGATCGGCCTGCTGGAGCGCGCCGGCCTGCGCGAACGCGCCCAGGCCGCGATCGCCAGGGTGCGTTCGGCCACCGCCGGGCGCCTCCTGATCGTCTACCTGTTCGCGCGCGAGACCTCGGCCGCCGCTGGCCTGACCAGCCTGGGCGGCCATCCGAACATGGTGCGGCCGCTGGTGGCGCCGATGGCCGAAGCCGCGGCCGAGACCCGCTACGGCAGCCTGCCCGAACCCCTGCGCCACCGCATCCGCGCGATGGCCGCCGCCACCGACAACGTCGGCCTGTTCTTCGGCGAAGACATCTTCGTCGCCTTCGGCGCCATCGTGCTGATGCAGACCATCCTGAACGCCGAGGGCATCGCGGTGAACCCGCTGCACATGGCGCTGTGGGGCATCCCGACCGCGATCACCGCCTTCGTCATCCATGCCTGGAACCTGCACCGGCTCGATGCGCGCATCGTGCGCGAAATGGGGGCGGTGAAGGCATGATCACGCTCGAGCATTTCTACGTGCTGGTCGGCCTGCTGTTCGTGGCCGTGGCCGTGATGAACCTGCGCGACCGCAGCAATCCGCGCCGTTTCACCACGGCGCTGTTCTGGGGCCTGTACGCCTTGCTCTACCTGGCCGGCGAACGCCTGCCCCCAAGCATGGTAGGCGCCCTGATGATCCTGATGGCGCTGGTGGCCGGCTTCAAGGGCGTCGCTGCCGGCAAGCCGGCCGTGCTGCCGGAGGAGCAACGCCGCGCCAGCAGCGCGCGCCTCGGCAACCGCCTGTTCATCCCGGCGCTGCTGCTGCCGCTGGTGACGATGCTCGGCGCCACCGTGTTCAAGGACGTGCAGGTCGGCGGGCTGCCGCTGCTCGACCCCAGGCACCTGACCCTGGCCAGCCTGGGCGTGGCGGCGCTGGTGGCGCTGGGCGCGGCCTGCTGGCTGACCCGTTCCACGCCGCTGCAGGGGGTGCGCGAGGCGCGCCGGCTGGTCGACGCGATGAGCTGGGCCGTGGTGCTGCCGCACATGCTGGCCGTGCTCGGCCTGCTGTTTACCGAGGCCGGCGTGGGCAAGGCGGTGGCGCACGTGACGACCTCGTACATCGACATGGATTCGCGCTTCCTGGCCGTCAGCGTGTTCTGCATCGGCATGGCGCTGTTCACCATCGTGATGGGGAACGGCTTCGCCGCTTTCCCGGTCATGGCGGGCGGTGTCGGCATTCCGGTGCTGGTCGGGGTCTACGGCGCCAACCCGGCCGTGATGGCGGCGATCGGCATGTTCAGCGCCTATTGCGGTACATTGATGACGCCGATGGCGGCCAACTTCAACATCGTGCCGGCCGCGCTGCTCGACCTGCCCGACAAGAATGCCGTGATCCGGGCGCAGATCCCGACCGCGCTGCCGCTGCTGGTGGCGAACATCTTCCTGCTGTATTTCCTGATGAACCAACGATGAACACTGTCCTGCTTACCGGCTTCGAGCCGTTCAACAAGGCGAACATCAACCCCGCGTGGGAAGCGGTGCGCGCGCTGGAAGGGTGGGGCGGCGCGGCCTTCCGGGTCGAGGTGCGCCAGCTGCCCTGCGTGTTCGGCCAGGCCAACGCGGCGCTGGCTGCGATGGTGGACGAACTGCGGCCGGACATCGTGATCGCCGTCGGCCAGGCCGGCGGGCGCGCCGAGATCTCGGTGGAGCGGGTGGCGATCAATGTGGACGACGCCTCGATCCTGGACAACGCCGGCCAGCAGCCGGTGGACCGCAGGATCTGCGAGGACGGGCCGGCGGCGTATTTCAGCACGCTGCCGATCAAGGCCATGGTGGCGGCGATGCGTGAGAAGGGAGTGCAGGCGGGGGTGTCGCAGACCGCCGGCACCTTCGTGTGCAACCATGTGTTCTACGGCCTGATGCATCACACCGCCGGCAAGGCGGTGAAGGCCGGTTTCATCCACGTGCCCTTCCTGCCGGAGCAGGCCGAGGCGCGGTCCGACAGCCCGCCCTCGATGCCGCTGGACGACATCATCCGGGGCATCATGACGGCGGTCGAGACGGCCGTGAACGTGGAACGCGACGTGGCGAACGTCGGCGGCGCGACCCACTGAGCCGCCTGCCCACGTACGCCATGCATCGGGGCGGGCGCCCCGATGATCGACGCTTCAGGAATTAACGCTTTTCCTGCAGCTTCTCGCCTGCGCGCTCCAGGGCGGCGCCGGTCTTGTCGCCCACCTTGTCCGAGGCTTCACGGACGTTGGCGGCGGCTTCCTTCGATTCCTGCTTGATCTCGGCGCCGGCTTCGCGCATGTTTTCGCCGGCCTTGTCGGCGGCGTGCTCGATGTTCTGGCCGGCGCGGTCGGCGGCGGCGTCGACACGCTCGGCCGCATTCTCGGTGGCGTTCTCGACGCGCTGCGCGGCTTCACGGGTTTCCTGGGCAGCGTTGGCGGCGGCGTTGTCGACGGCCGCGCCGGCTTCCTGTGCCGGACCCATGTTCGGGTTGTCGTCGGCTTTCTTGCAGCCGGTGGCCATCACGGCGACGGCGAGCATCAGGGCGGAAATGGTGGCGGTGGTTTTCATGGTGTGCTCCTTGTGAAGAGGTTTAAGTTATTCATCTTTTGACAAGAGTTTGCACCAAGGCGCTGTCGAGAACGGTGCGCGAAGTAACGCAGAATAAAGAAAACCTTGCTCTTGAAACAAAATTAATGGAGGCGGCCGTCGTCATCGGTTTTGTCAAAGGGCGATTGCCTTGGAGTGCGAGCTTGGAGGATGTTAGGATGAATCAATGGACCGAAGAACTGACTACAAGACCGCATTGCTCATCGACTCCGCGATCCACGAAGCGGCCAGCGAAGGCCGTCCGCATGCCGCCACCGAGCTGGCAAAGATGGGCGTGCCGCTCGAGATCACGATGCGCGTGCTGACCCGGCCGGTCGAGCGGCGCCACCAGATGGCGTCGCTCAGCACCGTGGCCGTGGAAATCAAGCGCCAGTAAGCGGCCCGGGGGCCCCGGCCGTCGCTTCCTTCGCTTCGTCCGCTTCCTTCTGTTCCGGGAACAGGATGTTGAGGAAAGCCCGCACCACCGGCGCATCGCCCTCCACCGGATACGTGATGTACAGGTTGGCCGACGGCGGATTGGTCCGGATCGGCAGGAAACGCACGCCCGGCCAGCCGATGCGGCTGGTGGTCTGGGGCAGCAGCGCCACGCCCAGGCCGGCGCCCACCATCGCCAGCAGGGTCTGGGGCTCGGCCGCTTCCTGGAAGATGGTCGGCTGGAAGCCGGCATTCACGCAGCACTGGATCAGGTAGCGCGGCTCGGCCGACTGGTCCAGGTGCAGGGTCAGCATCGGCTCGTGCGCGATGTCGATCAGTTCGATGGCTTCCTGGCGGGCCAGCGGATGCTTTTCGTTGATCGCCACGCACACGTTCTCGCGGAAGCACAGGTCCTGGCGCAGGCCGGCCTGCTTCAGCACGTCCGGCTCGATGCGCGGCTCGCGCCAGAAACCGACGTCGATCTGGCGGGCGCGCAGCGCTTCCCACTGGTCGTTCGGCCCGAGCTCATGGATGGTCCAGGTCACGCGTGGATATTGACTCTGAAAGCGTTCGAGCAGGGCCGGGATCGGCCCCCACATCGCCGAACCGACGATGCCCACGCGCAGGCGGCCCACTTCGCCGCGGTCGATCTGGCGGATGGTGTCGATCGTCATGCGCATCTTGGCCAGCAGCTCGGCCGCCTCCGTCATCAGCGCCTTGCCGGCCACGGTCAGCTCGAAGCTGCGCGTGGTGCGCGTGAACAGGCGCACCCCCAGTTCGCTCTCCAGCTTCATGATCTGCTGGCTCAGCGGCGGCTGCGAGATGTGCAGGCGTTCGGCCGCGCGCGAGAAGCTCTTCTCTTCCGCCACCGCCAGGAAGTAGCGCAGCTGTTTCAGGTCGATCGACATGGTGCGCTGGTCCTGGCTCAGGCGGCCGGGTTGGCGTTGGCGTTCAAGGCCACGGCCAGGCGCGCGCCCACCAGGGCGTTGTGCTTGACCAGCGCGATGTTGGTGGCCAGGCTGCGGCCCTGGGTCAGCTCCTTGATGCGGGCCAGCAGGAAGGGCGTCACCGCCTTGCCCTTCACGCCTTGCTGCTCCGCTTCACCCAGCGCCTGCGCGATGATGGCGTCGATCTCGTCGGCCGGCATCGCCGATTCGCCCGGCACCGGATTGCTCACCACCACGCCGCCCGCCATGCCCAGCTGCCACTTGGTGCGGATGAAGGCAGCCTGCTCCTGCGGCGTATCCAGCTGGAAATCGGCCTGGAAGCCGCTCTCGCGGGTGAAGAAGGCCGGGAAGCCGGGCTGGCCAACGCTCACCACCGGCACGCCTTGCGTTTCCAGGTATTCCAGGGTCAGGCCGATGTCGAGGATCGACTTCACGCCGGCGCACACCACCGCCACGCTGGTGTGGGCGAGTTCCTGCAGGTCGGCCGAGATGTCGAAGCTGGTCTCGGCGCCGCGGTGCACGCCGCCGATGCCGCCGGTGACGAACACCTCGATGCCGGCCAGTTGGGCGCAGATCATGGTGGCGGCCACGGTGGTGGCGCCCAGTTTGCCGGTAGAGAGCACGTAGGGCAGGTCGCGGCGGCTGACTTTCATCGCATCGGGAGAGGCGCCCAGCAGTTCCAGCTGCTGCTCGGACAGGCCGACGCAGATATTGCCGTCGATGATGGCGATGGTGGCCGGCACGGCGCCGGCGTCGCGGATGATCTGCTCCACCTCGCGCGCGGTCCGCACGTTCTGGGGGTAGGGCATGCCGTGCGAAATGATGGTCGATTCGAGTGCGACGACGGGTTTGCCGGCGGCGCGCGCGGCCGCCACTTCGGGCGAGAACAGCAGGAAGGATTGCATGGTCAGTCCAGTTCAGATGCGTTGATGAGGGATTCCAGGTGGCCTGCGTCGAGCGTCGGGCAGACGGTCTGCGCGCACCCGATGGTCATGGCGGAGAGCTGCAGGCCGCGGCGGCAGGCCAGCCCGAGGTCGGCGGCGTCGTCGCCGTCCTTGTGCAGCGACCAGCAGACCGCGGCTGCGAAGGCGTCGCCCGCGCCGGTGACGTCGACCACCTCGACCCGCGGCGCTTCCAGGTGCATCATGCCGGCGGGCGAGGTATGCATGACGCCGCGCGCACCGCGCGTGACGATCAGGTCCTGCGCGCCCTGGCGCTGCAGTTCGAGGCAGGCGGCGCCGATGGCGGCGTCGCTGTCGAGCGTGCGGCCGACACGGGCCGCCAGCTCGCCCTCGTTCAGGATCAGCAGGCGCAGGCCGCGCAGGCTGTGCGGCAGGCGCGCCATCTTCGGTTCCGACGCCGCCACCAGCACCAGCGGCACGCCGTCGCGGGCGGCGTCGTCGAGCAGGGCGGCAACCGATTCGATCGGCAGGTTCAGGTCGGCCACCACCAGCGCGGCGCCGGCGCGCTGCTGCTGGCGGGTGGCGAGAAAGGCGGGGCTCAAGCGGTCGTTGAGCGCCATGTCGGCCAGCGCCACCACCATGTCGCCGTCGTGGCCCAGCACCGCGGTGTAGGTGCCGCTGCTGGCGCCATCCAGGCGCAGCGCGCCACGGGTGTCGATGCCGGTTTCCTCGGCATGGGCGAGCAGGGCGCCGCCCGAAGCGTCGTTGCCGACCGCCGTGATCAGGGCCGTCGGTGTCCCCAGGCGCGCCAGGTTCTCGGCGATGTTGCGGGCCACGCCGCCGAAGGATTCGTCCTGCGAGGCCGGGTTCGAGGTGCCGAGCACCAGCCGGTCGATGCTGCGCAGCTTGCGGTCCAGGTTGGACGCGCCGATGCAGACGACCGGGCGCTGGTCCGGCAGCACATAGGCGCGGCCCAGGATGCGGCGTTCGCGCACCAGCGTGGCGATGTAATTGGCCACGGCCGAGCGGGACAGCCCCAACTGGGTGGCGAGGTCCTGCTGCGAGATGAAGGGATTCGCGCGGATCAGCTCGTACAACTGTTCTTTTTTAGGCAGGTCGGTCACGGTGGTGGCGGTAGGCTAGGCGTCGGTCTAAACAAATGTCCATCAATACTAGACAAATGTTTGATGGCTGTCAAAGCATTCTTCGGTGTTGCCGAATTTGCAGGTCAACAATACACCGCCTAATTTATTTTTTAAACCAATAAATCGACAAGAAAAATGGTATTTGCCATACATATCGCCCCTCATGCATAGTTATAATATTCCGGCTGATATGTGTCTCTTGCTCATTGTCTTGTAGCAGTTCGTAGCAGCCTCCTCACACCATCTCCCGATCCCGCATACAAGGACAACCATGTTCAGCAATACCCCATTTGAAGCAGCAGAAGTCATCCAGGCCCGCAAACCCGGTTTCCAGCCGCGCGCCGCACTGATCCTGGGTTCGGGCCTGGGCGTGCTGGCCGAACAGATGACGGATGCGGTCTCGATCAGCTATGCCGACCTGCCGGGCTTCCCGATCAGCACCGTGCACGGCCACGCGGGCGAACTGGTGCTCGGCACCCTGGCCGGCGTGCCGGTGGTGTGCATGAAGGGCCGCGGCCACTTCTACGAAGGCTATGGCGCCAACGTCATGACCTCGGCCGTGCGCACCTTCAAGCTGATCGGCTGCGAGATGCTGCTGGTGACCAATGCCGCCGGCTCGCTGCGTCCCGAAGTGGATGCGGGCAGCGTGGTGGTCCTGAACGACCACATCAACCTGCTGCCGGGCAGCCCGATGGCCGGCCCCAACGACGAGCGCTTCGGCCCGCGCTTCTTCAGCATGGCCAATGCCTACGACGCCGAGCTGCGCGCCCTGATCAAGGAAACCGCAGCAAGCAAGGCCATCACCCTGCACGAAGGCGTGTACCTGGCCTGCCCGGGCCCGAACTTCGAGACCGCCGCCGAAATCCGCGCCTTCAAGACGCTGGGCGCCGACGTGGTCGGCATGTCGGTGGTGCCGGAAGTGATCTCGGCGCGCCACTGCGGCCTGAAGGTCGCCGGCATCTCGGCGATTACCAACCTGGCCGAGGGATTGACCCCGTTCCCGCTGTCGCACGAGCAGACCCTGAAGTACGCCGCGATCGCGGCCAAGGACCTGGTCACCCTGATCCATTCCTTCATCGAGCGCCTCGGTTCGACCCCGCGCGCGACTGCGTAATTTTTCTTTAGCGAGCGATACCATGTCACGCGCATTCATCCTCCTGCTTGACTCCTTCGGCCTGGGCGCCTTGCCCGACGCCGACAAGTACGGCGACGCCGGCGCCAATACCTTCGGCCACATCGCAGCCTGGGCCGCGAAAGAGGGCAAGCCGATGTCGCTGCCGAACCTGGAGCGCCTCGGCCTGGCCGCGGCCGCGCACAAGGCCAGCGGCGAATGGGCCGCCGGTTTCCAGCAGCGCGACGGGTTTACCGGCGCCTGGGGCGCCGCGCGCGAACAGTCGACCGGCAAGGACACGCAGAGCGGCCACTGGGAGATCGCCGGCGTGCCGGTGCTGTTCGACTGGGGCTACTTCCCGAAGACCGTGCCGTCCTTCCCTCAAGAGCTCACCGACAAGCTGCAGGAGCTCACGGGCGTGCCGGGCTGGCTGGGCAACTGCCACGCGTCCGGCACCACCATCATCGACGAGCTGGGCGACGAGCACGTCGCGACCGGCCGTCCGATCCTGTACACCTCGGCCGACTCGGTGCTGCAGATTGCCGCGCACGAAGAGCACTTCGGCCTGGAGCGCCTGTACGGAGTCTGCGAAGCCGCGTATGAACTGGTCAAGCCCTACAACATCGGCCGCGTGATCGCGCGTCCCTTCCTGGGCGCGAACGGCAAGTACAAGCGCACCAGCAACCGCCACGACTACGCCGTGCCGCCCACCGCGCCAACGCTGCTGGACCACGTCAAGAACGCCGGCGGCGAAGTCATCGCCCTCGGCAAGATCAGCGACATCTTTGCCGCGCAAGGCGTGACCCAGCTGATCAAGGGCGCCGACAACATGGCCCTGTTCGACCGCCTGGTCGAAGTGGCGGACACCGCGCCGGGCAAGTCGCTCACCTTCGTGAACTTCGTCGACTTCGACATGCACTTCGGCCACCGCCGCGACGTCGCCGGCTATGCGAACGCGCTGCACGAACTGGACGCGCGCCTGCCCGAGTTCATGGCCAGGCTCAAGGACGGCGACCTGGTCGTCATCACCGCCGACCACGGCTGCGACCCGACCGCGCCGGGCTCGGACCACACCCGCGAGCACATCCCGATGATCTTCTTCGGCCCGGGCGTCGCCGCCCAGGAACTGCCGATCGCGAATACCTTCTCGGATATCGGCGCAACCCTTGCCAAGCACCTTGGCGTCAAACCACTTTCGAACGGAACCGCACTGCTATGACCCAGCCCCTGGATTTCAAACGTAACACCGCCGTCGGCCTCGACCTCGGCCTGGTCAAGCACGTCAAGGTGAACCGCAACGCGGCCGACCGCCGCGCCGCCAGCCTGGCGAACCGCCGTACCGTCAAGAAGGAATACCAGGCTGCCTGGCTGGTGCGCGCGATCGAGTGCATGGACCTGACCACCCTGGGCGGCGACGACACCCCGGGCCGCGTCGAGCGCCTGTGCATGAAGGCGATGCGCCCGCTGCGCGCCGATTTGATGCAGGCCCTGGGCCTGGAATCGCTGACTACCGGCGCCGTCTGCGTGTACCACGAGATGATCCAGCCGGCCGTGAAGATCCTGCAGGGCCGCCTGCCGATCGCCGCGGTGTCGACCGCCTTCCCGGCCGGCCTGTCGAGCCTGGAGACCAAGCTGCGCGAGATCGAGCTGTCGGTGGCCGCCGGCGCGACCGAGATCGACATCGTGATCACCCGCCAGCACGTCCTGACCGGCAACTGGCAAGCCCTGTACGACGAAATGCTCGCCTACCGCCAGGCCTGCGGCGACGCGCACGTGAAGGCGATCCTGGCCACCGGCGACATCGTCACCCTGGACAACGTGGCCAAGGCCTCGATGGTCTGCATGATGGCCGGCGCCGACTTCATCAAGACCTCGACCGGCAAGGAAGGCGTCAACGCCACCATTCCGGTGTCGCTGGTGATGACCCGCGCGATCCGCGACTACTACGAGCAGACCGGCTTCCAGGTCGGCTACAAGCCGGCCGGTGGCGTGAGCACCGCCAAGGCCGCGCTGCAGTACCTGACCGTGATGAAGGAAGAACTCGGCAACGACTGGCTGCAGCCGCACCTGTTCCGCATCGGCGCGTCGAGCCTGATGACCGACATCGAACGCCAGCTCGAACACTACGTGACCGGCAACTACTCGGCCGCCCATCGCCACGCGCAACCATAAAACAGCATCGGATTCGTCATGCCAACTATTAAAGAGATTCTTCAGACTATGGATTACGGCCCCGCACCAGAAAGCACCAAGGAAGCAAATGCGTGGCTGGACCAGCATGGACGCCGTTTTGGCCTGTTCATCGACGGCGCGTGGACCGAAGCTGCCACCACCTTCGCCACCAGCAACCCGGCCGACGCCAGCGAACTGGCGCAAGTGACGCAAGCGACCAGCGACGACGTGGAACGCGCCGTGCAGGCCGCGCGCCGCGCCCAGCCGGGCTGGGTGGCCATGGGCGGCCAGGGCCGCGCGCGTGTCATGTATTCGCTGGCGCGCCTGCTGCAGAAGCACTCGCGCCTGTTCGCGGTGCTCGAGACCCTGGACAACGGCAAGACCATCCGCGAAACCCGCGATGCCGACCTGCCGCTGGCCGCACGCCACTTCTACCACCACGCCGGCTGGGCCGCCCTGCAGTCGGAAGAATTCGCCGACTACCGCGCCGTGGGCGTGGTCGGCCAGATCGTGCCGTGGAACTTCCCGCTGCTCATGCTGGCATGGAAGATCGCCCCGGCCCTGGCCGCCGGTAACACGGTCGTGTTCAAGCCGGCCGAGTTCACTCCCTTGAGCGCCTTGCTGTTTGCGGAGATCTGCCAGCAGGCGGGCGTGCCGGCCGGCGTGGTCAACATCCTCACCGGCGACGGCGCCGTGGGCGAAGCCATCGTGAATCACCCGGGCATCGACAAGCTGGCTTTCACCGGCTCGACCGAAGTCGGCCGCATCATCAGGAAGGCCACCGCCGGCACCGGCAAGAAGCTGTCGCTGGAACTGGGCGGCAAGTCGCCCTTCATCGTGTTCGACGACGCCGACCTGGATGCGGCGGTCGAAGGCCTGGTCGACTCGATCTGGTTCAACCAGGGGCAAGTCTGCTGCGCCGGTTCGCGCCTGCTGGTGCAGGAATCGGTCTATGACCGCTTCATCGCCAAGGTCAAGGCCCGCATGCAGAACCTGCGCGTCGGCTCGCCGCTGGATAAATCGAACGACATCGGCGCGCTGGTCGACCCGATCCAGCAGCAGCGTATCCACGCGCTGGTGGAATCGGCGCGCACCGAGGGTTGCGAAGTGTGGCAGCCGAGTTGCGAAGCTCCTAGCGCCGGCTCCTGGTACCTGCCGACCCTGATCACGGGCGCCTCGACCTCGGCCGCCGTGGCGCAAGCCGAGATCTTCGGCCCGGTGCTGGTGGCGATGAGCTTCCGCACGCCGAGCGAAGCGGTGCAGCTGGCGAACAATACCGTCTACGGCCTGGCCGCCTGCGTGTGGTCGGAATCGATCTCGCTGGCGCTGGACGTGGCGCCCCAGATCAAGGCCGGCGTGGTGTGGATCAACACCGCCAACCAGTTCGACGCGGCCTGCGGCTTCGGCGGCTACAAGGAATCGGGCTTCGGCCGCGAAGGCGGCAAGGAAGGCATGTACGAGTACCTGACGCCTCTAGCGGAAGACGCACGCCCGGCGGCGCCTGTCGTCCCTGAAAAAGGCCGCGTGAAGGCCTCGGACGAAGGCAGCCCGTTCGCCGTCGACCGCACTGCCAAGCTCTACATCGGCGGCAAGCAGGCGCGCCCGGACGGCGCCTACAGCCGCGCGATCCTGGGCGCGAACGGCGCCTTCCTGGCCGACGTCGGCGAAGGCAACCGCAAGGACATCCGCAACGCCGTGGAAGCGGCGCACAAGGCGTCCGGCTGGTCGAAAGCCACCGCGCACAACCGCGCCCAGGTGCTGTACTACATCGCCGAGAACCTGGCGATCCGCGCCGACGAATTCGCCCAGCGCATCGCCGCGCAGACCGGCGCCAAGGATGCCGCGCGCGAAGTGCAGGCCTCGATCGAGCGCCTGTTCTACTGGGCCGCCTGGTGCGACAAGTACGACGGCGCGGCCCACCAGCCGCCGATGCACGGCATCACCGTGGCGCTGAACGAGCCGGTCGGCGTGATCGGCATCATCTGCCCGAACGAGAACCCGCTGCTGGGCTTCATCTCGCTGGTGGCGCCGGCGCTGGCCCTGGGCAACCGCGTGGTGGCAGTGCCGTCGGAAACGGCGCCACTGTCGGCCACCGACCTGTACCAGGTGCTGGACACCTCGGACCTGCCGGGCGGCGCGCTGAACATCGTCACTGGTTCGGCATCCGAACTGGCGCGCACCCTGGCCTCGCACGCGGACGTGGACGCCGTGTGGCGCCACGACGGTTCGGCGGAAGGCTGCGCGGAAGTGGAGCGCTTATCGAGCGATTCGCTCAAGCGCACCTGGGTCGGCGGCGCCAAGGGCCGCGACTGGTTCGATGCGAAGCAGGCTTGCGGCCGCACCGTGCTGCAGCATGCTTCCCAAGTCAAGAACGTCTGGATTCCGTACGGCGTCTAAGTATTGTTGGCGTCTGCAATGGCGCATTGGTAGGGTGGGCGGCTTTGCCGCCCACGCGTTCAAATCACGTGTTTCGGCCCGCTCCGTGGCTGTTCATGGGCTGCTTGAACGCGTGGGCGGGAGACCCGCCCACCCTACGTTATAGAAAAGGATTGATATGTTCCTCCCCCAAGAAATCGTCCGCAAGAAGCGTGACGGCGGCACCTTGAGCGCCGAAGAGATCCAGTTTTTTGTACGCGGCATCCCGGACGGCAGCACCACCGAAGGGCAGATCGCCGCGCTGGCGATGGCTGTCTACTTCAACGACATGACCATGGACGAACGCGTCGCCTTCACGCTGGCGATGCGCGATTCCGGCCAGGTCCTGGATTGGAAATCGCTCGATCTGCCGGGCCCGGTGGTCGACAAGCACTCGACCGGCGGCGTCGGCGACGTGGTCTCGCTGATGCTGGGGCCCATGATCGCGGCCTGCGGCGGCTTCGTGCCGATGATCTCGGGCCGCGGCCTGGGCCACACCGGCGGCACCCTGGACAAGTTCGATTCGATCCCCGGCTACAGCACCGTCCCCAGCCCGGAAAAATTCCGCGAGGTCGTCAAGGACGTGGGCGTGGCCATCATCGGCCAGACCGCCCAGCTGGCGCCGGCCGACAAGCGTTTCTACAGCATCCGCGACACCACGGCGACCGTGGAATCGGTGGCCATGATCACCGGCTCGATCCTGTCCAAGAAGCTGGCCGCCGGCCTCGACGCCCTGGTGATGGACGTGAAGGTCGGCAGCGGCGCCTTCATGCCGAGCTATGACAAGTCGGTGGAGCTGGCCGAGAGCATCGTCCACGTCGGCAACGGCGCCGGCACCCGCACCTCGGCCATCCTCACCGGCATGAACGAGTCGCTGTGCCACGCGGCCGGCAACGCGGTCGAAGTGCGCGTCGCCATCGACTACCTGACCGGCAAGTCGCGCCCGGCACGCCTGCACGAAGTGACGATGGCGCTGTGCGCCGAGATGCTGGTCATCTCGGGCATCGCTGAGAACGAAGGCGAGGCGCGCGCCAAGCTGCAGGCGGCGCTGGACTCCGGCGAAGCGGCGGAACGCTTCGCGCGCATGGTCACCGCGCTGGGCGGCCCGGCCGACCTGATGGACAAGCCGGACGCCCACCTGGAAGCCGCCCCGGTCATCGTGCCGGTGCCGTCCCTGCAGGCAGGCTTTGCCACCTCGGTCGACACCCGCGGCCTGGGCCTGGCGGTGGTGGCCCTGGGCGGCGGCCGCGTGCGTCCGCAGGACACGATCGACTTCGCCGTCGGCCTGACCAATCTGGTGGAACTGGGCGATGCAATCGCAGTCGGACAGCCGCTGGCCATGGTCCACGCCCGCAGCCAGGACGCTGCCGAGCAGGCGGTGCGCCAGGTGCAGGCCGCCTATCGGATCGGCGCCGACAAGGCCGCGGCCGAGCCGATGATCTACCGCACCATCCGTCCTGAATAAAGACCCGGACATGAAATACGCAAAACTGATCGATGAAGCCCGCGCCGCGCGCGAACTGGCCTACACGCCTTACTCGAAGTTCCAGGTCGGCGCCGCCCTGGAATGCAAGGACGGCCGCATCTTCCGCGGCTGTAACGTGGAGAACGCCTCCTACGGCCTGTGCAACTGCGCCGAGCGCACCGCCTTCTTCAGCGCCATCGCGAGCGGCTACAAGCCGGGCGACTTCACGGCCCTGGCCGTGATCGGCCAGACCGACGGCCCGATCGCGCCCTGCGGCGCCTGCCGCCAGGTGATCCTGGAACTGGGCGGCAATGCGCTGCCGGTGGTGCTGACCAACCTGAAGGGCGATGTGTTCGAGACCACGGCGGCGGAACAGCTGCCGAACGCGTTCGGCGGGCGCGACCTGCACGCGTAAGCGTCAAGCGCGCTCCTCCCTCGAAAAGCGCTGACCGTGGCAACACGGCAGCGCTTTTTTTATTGCCCGCGTCAGATTTTTCCGAAAGCTTAGCGGCAAGTCCACTGCCGTAGGTCAAGCCTGATCCTTCTCAACAGTAACAAAGCGGTCTGGACGTGTAATCGCTGGAATCACTGTGCCATGCACAAAGGGAGATCCAATGCCAGCACACGACAGCCTGCATACGCTACTTGCCCGCTTCACCCAGGACACGCGCCTGATCCGGCTCACCACCCCATTGGGCCAGGACCTGCTGGCGGAATGCGTCCACGGCGAAGAGGCCATCAGCAGGGGCTACTGTTTCCGCATCGATGCGCTGTCGACGGATACCCATGTGTCCCTGAGGGCGCTGCTCGGGCAGCCAGCGCTGGTGCAGCTCCTGACGGCCGAGAGCAGGGACGCCCTGCGTCCCTTCCACGGCTACGTCACCGCCGCCGAGATGAGCGGCGCGAACGGCGGCTTCGCGCGCTACGTGCTCACCATCGAACCCTGGACCCAGTTTCTCTCGCTGGGCCGGGACAGCCGGATATTCCAGGACATGAGCGTGTTCGACATCCTGGACGTGGTCTTCGGCAGCTATGGAGGACGGGGCAGGATCGCGCCCGCCTGGCGCTTCGAGCTGGCCGACCGGGAACGCTATCCCAAGCGCAGCCTCACCACGCAGTACCAGGAAAGCGACCTGGCCTTCGTCGAGCGGCTGATGCACGAGGAGGGCCTGTTCTACTACTTCGAACACCGCGGCGACCCGGACAGCGCCTCGCTCGGCAGCCATACGATGGTCATCGCCGACCATAACGGGGCATTCACGCCGAACGTGCAGTCCTCGGTGGCGTTCACCCGGCCCGGTGCGGTCATGAAGGCGGACAGCATCGACCGCTGGCGCACCGAAGTGCGCCAGTCGACCAATGCGATCGAGATGGGCAGCTGGGACTACCGCAGCGCGCGCCCGCGGCAGGTGTGCGCTGCCGGCGCCGACGCGGGCGACACGCTGTCGTGCAGCCGCGACGCGCCGGGACTCTATGCCTGGGCAGACCGCGAGCAGGGCGAGCGCATCGCGAAAAACCAGATCGAAGCGATCGAAGCGGCGCGGCGCATCCACATCGGGGCCGGGACCGTGCGTACTTTCGGGCCCGGCACAAGCTTCACCCTCCACGGGCATGCGCAGTTCGACCGTGCCGACCACGACGACGGACGTACTTTCGTCATCGTGCGGGCGATGCACCTGATGCACAACAACCTGAGCGCCGACATGCGCGACGGCCTTGCCAGGCTGTTGGGGCACGGTGCGGTGGCGCGGGCGGGCGCCGCAGAGCCCATGCTGAAAGCCCGGCTACCCGGCGACGACCGGCCGCTGTACCGCAACCGGATCGACGCCATCCTGGCGAGCGTCCCTTACCGCAGCTGTGCGCCGGATGGGCATGGCCAGCTCCTGCATCCGCGCCCGACCGTTCCGGGCCAGCAGACCGCGATCGTGGTCGGCCCTCCCGGTGCGGTGATCCACACCGACCGCGACCACCGCATCAAGGTGCAGTTCCACTGGCAGCGCGGCCTTGCCAGCCACGGCCGCCTCGAGCATCCATCGCCGGAAGGGCATACCGGCGCACCGGGCGACGATACGGCCGGAACCTGGGTGCGGGTGGCGACGCCGGTGGCGGGCGCGAACTGGGGCAGCAACATGCTGCCGCGGATCGGCCAGGAAGTGCTGGTCGATTTCCTCGAGGGCGATATCGACCGGCCGGTGGTGATCGGCAGCCTGTACAACGGCCGCGGGCGGCAGGACGGGGCGCACAACGAGGTGGCGTATGGACCAGGCGCGGCGACCGGCAACGCGGCGCCGTGGTTCCCCGGTGAAGCGGGCGGACATGGACACGCAGCGGTCCTGTCCGGGTTCAAGTCGCAGGCCATGGGCGACAGC
The DNA here is from genome assembly GCF_041023745.1 of Massilia sp. X63. NCBI lineage: Bacteria > Pseudomonadati > Pseudomonadota > Betaproteobacteria > Burkholderiales > Oxalobacteraceae > Massilia > Massilia sp. X63. Next base: position 90,821 of record NZ_JBFTEF010000005.1, on the reverse strand, counting down.
CAGGCAGGCAGCGGCGCGTACAACCAGCTGGTATTCGACGATGCACCCGGCCAGCCGCGCATCGGCTTGCAGCACCACGCGAAGCAGCACGACGGCGCTGCGGAACTGAACCTGGGCCACCTGCGGCACCAGAGCGACAACGAGCGCCTGGACACGGTCGGCTTCGGCGCGGAACTGAAGACGGCCAACAGCGCCGCGCTGCGCGCCGGGCGGGGGCTGCTGCTGTCGACCGATGCGCGCACCGGCGGCCGCGGCACCCTGCTGGACTCGCGCGAGGCAGTGCGCCAGATCGAAGAGAGCCATCAATTGCAGGTTTCAGTGGCGGCGCTGGCGCAGAAGCACAACGCGAAACTGGAGGATGAAGCGGCGCCGGAAGCGCTCCTGGCGATCAGGCAGATGGCGCATAGCCTCGAGGTGTTGAACGCGGATTCGGGTGGACAGCAGCCCGTGGAGGCGTACAGCGAGCCGCATCTGCAGCTGTCGAGTCCTGCAGGGATTGTCGTGACCACGCCGGCGGATGCGCTGCTGTCGGCGGGAACGAGCAGCAGCATCGTGGCCGGGCAGGATATCAATCTGGTGGCGCAGGGGAACATGGCCACGCTTGCGGCAAGCGGCATCAGCCTGTTCACCTATGGGAAAGCGACCAACAAGGAGAAGCCGAACCAGGAGGTGGGGATCAAGCTCCATGCGGCCAGCGGAAAGTTCAGTTGTCAGAGCCAGTCGGGGCCGACTTCGCTGACGGCGGACAAGAAGGTTACGGTGGCGAGCGTCACCAAATCGGTAACGGTTTCGGCGCCAAAGAAGCACGTGTTGCTGACGGCGCAGGGGGCGTATATCAAGCTGGAGGGCGGGAATATCGAGGTGCATGCGCCGGGCGAGGTGGAGTTCAAGGCGAGCAAGAAGGAGCTGGCGGGGCCGGTCAGCGTGTCCAGTCCCGAGCTGGCCATGAAAGTGTCGGAGCTCAATCTAAAGCGCGATCTGGAGATTGAGTATGCCGATGCAGACGGCAACAATCTTACCGATGAGCCCATTACACTGCGCTTCAACTCAGGTGCAGAAAAGCAGGCTGTACTGGACGGCAGCGGCAAAGCTGTGATCAAGAATGCTCCGCTTGGACCATTCGGTGCGAATCAGCCGCGGCGTAAGTGAGGCAATCATGGGCGCAAAAGAAGCAGGGGCCGCATCGAATAGCACTGCGCAGGATGTCTGCATTGACTTGCCGGGCGAACGTGTGCAGTGCTGGCGTTCCGGCGATAAGGTCAAAGTCGTCCTACGTAAGCACCGCGATATCTTCTTCGATATCAATCTGAAGAGTAATGCTATTTATACGGTCGAGTCGAAGTCGAAGTTCTACAGCCCGAGAGAAAAGAAGTTGCTGAAGAAAGTTCTGTTCTTCGATGGAGAACGCTTACACCTTTGGGTTGGCCGAGACTTCCAGGGACCGCTCATCCTCAGCGTTGACGGGAATGTCATCGGTAGATATGAAGTGTCTGGTCTCGATCCAGTCAAATACAGAGGCGATCCCAAGGAGAAGCCGGAACCACTTCTGATTGCCATGGGTAAGGGGAAAAGCGGCTTCTCCTGCACCACGACGGACCCATTGGGAGCCAGCAGAAGTCAACTGGATATCTTCTCGTTGCTGCAACCTAAACTGCCGCTCTTGACCGATGTAGGGCGCAGTCGTTTTGACTATTTGTACTCTCACTCGCCACCGGAGATTACGGAATACGCAGCGGTCGTCGACGTAAAGCCGGATGAAATTCGTCCAGAGGTGTTAAAGCAGCTCGAGAGCGGTGCAGTTGCAGGCTCGCCGAGCCAGATTTTCACGGTTCCGGACAAGTCGCATGGAGACTCGTTACTCATCCGTGCGTTGAGTGCAACGGCAACGGCCATTGCAGGAAACACCTTCGTTACCAGTAACGAATTTAAGGAAACTGCCGGTTATATCCAGGAGAATTGGAGATCGCTCGACAAGCTGTCAATGACCGTGCGCATTGAAAAAAAGGCGAAAGGAAAATATAAGGCTGTGCTGAAGGGTAAACCCTTATCCCGCATATTTGCCGAATCGGCAGGCCTTGCGCAAAAATCGAAGGCGATTCACAAGACTGCCACTCTTGGCTCGGAGGCAAGCAAATTTATCGACGGAGGCTTTGGGCGAACAGGAAAGGCAGGATATGGCGGTGCGCGTCGAATCATGCTCACTGCAGCCGATAACTTCAAAGGTGGAATGAAAATACAGGTCATAGGGACGATCATCGACGTGTTTGTTGACGCGCATACAGTTTATTTCGACGAGAAAGGCAGCAATGACTTATCGGAATTCCTTGGCCGTGCAGGCGTTTCAATGGCAAAAGCTGGCTTGACTGCTGCAATAGGCAGTGTGTTGGCGGCAGCCGGCGTAGCAGCGGTGACAGCTGTGAGCGTGGCCGCAGGTGCTGCGGCTGCGCCCGTGATTGCTGCTGTGCTGGTGGTCGTCGCCGGTTACGTCGCCTCCGCCTATGTCGTAGATGCAATCGATGAGACCTTCAAAATCAAACAGTCGGTTGCTGAGCTCGCGAGATAACATGTCAATTAAACCCTTGTCCAATATTTTCCTGTCAGCGTTCTTATCTGTTGGCGCGACCGCTGGGGGCTGGGCTATTACCAGTAAGTTGGCAAGCGACGCCGCTGCGATATCATTTTTGTACTTCAGTATTCCGATTGTGATAGGAGTGCTGACTCTTCAGGCAGTGCTTCTCACGAAAATTAAGGATCGCGCATGCTACTTGCTGCTATTTAACATTTCTGCCACATTCGGGGTACTGTGGATGATGTCATGCCTGGTATTGCCATTATTTTGGATGGAGTCAATCGCTGTTTCAATAAAAACATTAACAATTTGGTTTTCTACTATCCTCTTCTATTTGAACATTAAACGAGGCAGGTGTATTTTTCGCGTAAGGTGGGAAAGTGTTGGGGAAAAACTCCTGGGTGATTACTATAAATCAGATCGAGGGATTATCAACTGGATGGGTGTCGTCAGCTCCCTGAAACTGCCGTTGTCTGTTTATATTCCTGGCATCCCGAAAAAATCAGAGCCGATTCTGACTGCTGTACTCGTCATATCGATGTTGGCAGGATTGTCGTTTAGGAAGATCTTTCCAGAATTTAGTGTCTTTGCCTGGGGTATCCCCTCGATCGTATGCATTGCTACAATCTTTCAAATGGTAGGCTGCATAATCGGGCAGCTTTCAATTTTGCGGGAGCTCGAAAGAAAAGATAGAAAAGCTATCCGAATATGCAGTTGAAAAACATCAATTTTTCGCACTATCCGCGCATGACTACGCTTCCATCTTGAATTCGCCAAAAAGTACACAACATGCACTTCTGATCACACTTCGATGAGGAGCACCCCCATGAGCCCATCCGATAGCCAGAAACTGCATGACTTCCTCGCCCAGCTCGTGCAAGCACGCGGCATCCCAAAAGACCCCGAAGCCGACGCGCTGATCGAGCGCGCAGTCGCCCAACAACCCGATGCCGCCTACCTGCTGGTCCAGCGCGCGCTGCTGATGGAGCAGGCCCTGGACAGCGCACGCGCCCAGATCGCCTCCCTGCAGAGTCAACTACAGCACCAGCATGGACAGAGCGGCAGCGGCGGATTCCTCGACCCGTATTCGTGGGGCAGCCGCCGCCATGCGAGTCATCCGCAAGCGCACCACATGCACTACCAGCACGCCTCGCCCGCCTCGATGAGCCGCGGCATGGGCGGCTTCCTGCGCGGTGGGGGCGGTGGCGGCGGGGGCGGGCTGCTCGGGTCGATTGCGGCCACGGCGGCCGGCGTGGCGGCGGGCAGTTTCCTGTTCCACGGTCTCGACAACCTGTTCCATGACCACGACGGCCATGGCGGCGCCCACCTGCTCGGCGGCGAGAATGTGTCGGCGGGCGAAGGCCTGGCGGGAGGCGAGCTGTCGGGCAGCTCATTGGCCGACCAGGCCGGCCTGAACGACATCGGCAGCGGCGACAGCCTGCTCGGCGACGGTAGTGGCGGCATCGAAGAGAACGGCGGCTTCTTCGACGGCGACGGTTCGGACGAAGGACTGTTCGGCTAAGCCGCCGGAAGGACGATTACATCTGCTGGAACAGGTGCCCGTGGTTGCGGCTCACTTCCAGCTCTTCCGGGAAGTTACGCAGCCTGAGCATCTGCCGGCCGCGCAGGTCGCGGTAGACCTCGGCGATGGCGTCCACCCGCACCAGGGTCGAGCGGTGGATGCGCCAGAACTCGTCCGGGTCCAGCTCGTCCGCCAGTTCCTTGAGGGTCTTGCGGATCAGGAGCTGGGCGGTGGCGGTCTGCACGCAGGTGTACTTGTCGTCGGCCTGGAAGTACAGGATCTCGCGCGTGCTGACCATGCGCAGGTTGCCGCCTACCTGGGCCTGGATCCAGCGCAGGTAGCTCGGCTTGGGCGTGGCGCCGCCCTTGAGCAGCGCGCCCAACTCGGCCAGCTGGGTGCCGATGTCCTGCGGAGCGCGCGTAAGGCGCGTGCGCAGGCGCTCGCAGGTGGTCTGCAGGCGCGCCGGGGTCACCGGTTTCAGCAGGTAGTCGATGGCGCCCTGCTCGAAGGCGTCCAGCGCATACTGGTCGTAGGCGGTCGCGAACACGATGTGGCAGCGGTTGTAGAGCTGGCGCGCGGCGTCGATTCCGCCCATGCCGGGCATGCGGATATCCAGGAAGGCGATGTCGGGCTGGTGCTGGGCCGCCAGGGCGAGCGCTTCGGCGCCGTTGGCGGCTTCGGCCTCGATGCGCAGCTCGGGCCAGGCCTCCTGCAGGCGCATGCGCAGCTGGTCGCGCATCGGCGCTTCGTCGTCGGCGATCAGGGCGGTCGGGGCCTGTGCGCTCATCAGTCGAACTCCGTCATGCGGTAGGGCAGGCGGATCGAGGCGCAGGCGCCGCCGCCCGCGGGCATCTCGATCACCAGCTCGGCATCCTTCCCGTACAGCAGGGCGAGGCGCTCGCGGATGTTGGCCAGGCCAACGCCTTCGTCGGCGTGCAGGTCGATGCCGATGCCGTCGTCGCATACGTCCACGTGCAGGGTGGCGCCTTCCACGTGGGCGCGCACCGTGATGGTGCCGCCGGCGATCTTCGGCTCCAGGCCGTGCTTGATCGCGTTCTCGATCAGGGTCTGCAGCATCATCGGCGGGAAGGGCGCGCTGCCGAGGAAGTCGGGCACCTCGAAGCGCACCGCCAGGCGTTCCTTCATGCGCGCCTGCATGATGGCCAGGTAGGCGCGCGACAGCTCGACCTGCTTCCCGAGCGTGCCGCCGCCCTTGGTGCGCATCTGCGGCAGCGAGGAGCGCAGGTACTCGATCAGGTGCGCGTGCACGCGCGCCGCTTCCTTCGGGTCGGTCTCGATCAGTTGGCCGATCAGGGCCAGGGTATTGAACAGGAAATGCGGTTCGACCTGGGCCTGCAGGGTGGCCATCTGGGCTTCCATCAGGCGGCGCTCGAGCGTGGCCACGTTGGCCTTGTCGGAGGCTTCGCGCGCCGTCAGTTCGGCGCGGCGCTTGCCGCCGGCCAGCACCTTGACGCCGAACGAGAGCAGGATGAACCACACCGCCGGTTCGGTCAGGTTGAACGAGATGCCGAAGACGAAAGCCAGGAACCAGGTCACGTACAGCTTGCGCCACTCGACCAGGGCCAGCCAGTCGAAGAAGCCCCACCACAGGGCGCTTGCTTCGCTGACGGCTTCGCGCACGAAGTCGAGCGCGCGGTTGATCGGGGCGGCGGTCATGGCTTACTCCACGATCTGGGCCGGACGGCGGCCGAACAGGGCCGCGGCGACGAACTTCAGCAGCAGGAAGCCGACGAACAGGGTGAGCGCAAGCGGCACGATGCTCAGGATCAGCGCCAGGCCGATCGACACCGCCAGCAGCGACGGCCAGGGCAGGGCCGCCAGGGTGCGGGCGCCTGAGCGCAGGGCGCGGTGGGTGCTGCGGGCGATGGCCTTCATGTCGGTCACGAACGAATCGAAGCGGGAGGATTTCATGCGAGCGTCCTTCGGTAGAGTTGATGGCGCTACTGTAGTCCCGCGTGGCGCGCTGCGCCATGGCGATCCGATAAACGGTCGAAATGCCGGTGCTGGCGGCAGTGTGGGGCGATGAATGGAGAGGCGGGCGAGCGCCCGCGCTCTCACTTTCGGAGGAAGCTGGCCGCTTCGCGCTGCATCAGGGTGAAGAATTTCTCGTCGGGCCGGCTGGCACAAGCGGCAATGGCCTTGGCCGCGACCGCGCTGCTGTTCTGGGCGTAGGGCATCTGCTGCGGGCCGGGCAGGGTGAACACCAGGGCGCCCATTGCCAGTTTCACCACTTCCATGTCGCCCACCTTCTGCTCGGGGAAGGTAGCGCTGAAATAGGCCTTGTCGATGTTGAAATCCGCGCAGGTCTTGTTCGGCAGTCCCGACAGGCTGTCCTTGCGAAACCGGATCGGCACCAGGGTCTCGCCCGGCGCCACGCCGGCCTTGGCCGGGGCATACGGGAAGGTCCGGGCCAGCGCGAGCGCCGCCTTGTCCAGCTCGGGCGAACGCGAGGACTCGGCGATGGCCACGCTGGTGGCCTTGCCTTCGGCGCTGACCTTCACGCGCACCACCGCGCGGCCCTGCACGCCGCGCGCGGCCAGGCCGGCCGGATAGGCGGGCTCGCCGGGATAGACCACGGTGTCGCCTTCCATCATCTGCGCGCCGGGCTGGGCCAGGGTGTCTTCGGCGAGGGCGATCCTGGCTGGGCCGGGGTTGGACTGTGCGGAAGCCGTCAGGATCATGCCTGCGGTCGCGCCGGCAGCAGCGAACTTTTTCATGCAGTACGAAACGCCCACCTGGTTCCTATCCCATTAGTTTGATTAACAACTGCGCCAATAGCCATTGACCCACGTTCCGTTACTGCGACGATAGCCGTTCACCCAGCATTTTCCGCTGGAAGGCGGGGTGGTTGGTGGAGGCACATAGGTCGTGCGTTCAATAGTAATATCGTTTGCTTCACATGGCCGCCCGTCGCGGTCGCGGTCGAGGTACTTATGTCCTTGTAGGTACAGGAGCATAGCCTGAGCTTGTGAAACAGTGGAACATTTGTACTGGCCGCTGTCGCTGATTGCGGTCGCGATTGGGTTTTTCTCTAGATTGATATCGGCCGACGTGCAGGGCGTGCCATCGCGATCTCGATCGAGATAGAGATGGCCTTCCGAGTAGAGCGTTCGGCTTGTTGCGCTATCGAGGCGGTAGCAGACGTTGACCCCGGTATCGCTCTGGATGCCATGGGCAACGATCTGTAGCTGTGCCGGTGAAAAACTCCTTCCTGTACGGTCGCTCGTCCAGAGTGTTACCTGATATGTTCCCGGTACGTCGAATGACAAGGTCGGTTTCGCATTGCTGGGTTGAGCGAACGTGGCAGTACTTGAAGCAGGCCGATTGGTAATCGACCATGCATAGCCGAGGATATCGTCGTTTGCATCCGTTGACGTCGTTCCATCTACAGTGAACGGAATCCCGATGGGGACGTGGGCGGGACCTTGAGCGTTAGATACTGGAATGTAAGCCACGCCCGGCTCGGCGAATGGCAAGCCGCTTGCGATACTGTCTTTTGTCAGTACGCGGTTCTCCGTCGAGTCTGCAACGGCGAGAAGCACGGCTGCACGGCTTTCGCCACGTTCGAGGACACTTACCCAATAGGCTATCCCCGAAGGATCACCTGCCCGACTGAGGACATTTTGGTAGATGCGCGCCACGAATTCTGCATTGGATAAGGTACTACCGTACAGAGACTGAGATTCCTTGCTGCTTAAGAAATCACGCGCAACTTGTTCAATCGGGATGCTTGTCGAATCGAGCACGTTTTTCCAATAACCAAGTCCACGTAGATCCGGAGAGCGGCCGAATGCGGCCTTGTACAGCCGGTTGAGTTTGGCGGCAGCGCCTTCTTCGTCGAATGTGAGCGAAATATCTTGAAGGCGAATTTCGAGTGCCGATTTTTCGAAATGGGAAAGCGAGGCCACACGAGACTGGCCGAGTAGCATCTTTGTCTTGCTAACGCTCAGGTCATATGATCGCCGCTCTCCTGGAACGAGCTGTTTTACCTCAGCGCTCTTTTGGGACATGCTGCCTGAAGCGAGCAGAGTTGAGGAATGCTGTTCCTCGACGGGGTGCCCGCCGCAGGCACTAAGGGCCAGCAGAAAGGCAGAGGCAAGAATTTTCTTCATATTCGGAAAAAGAGCTGATGGATAGCTGTGCAAAACCGGCCATCTTAGCGTTTTCCAAAAGGAGAAAGCTCACTTAAAGTTGCAAATATATTACTTTGTATTTGCAGTCTTTTTACCTTTTAAATCCCAGTAGCTGCGCAGCAGCCCATAGTTGATCGTATCGGCCATCTCGCCGTGCACGAACCAGCGCTCCGGCATGTAGCCTTCCTTGCGGAAGCCCAGCCGTTCCAGCACGCCGGCCGAGGCGGCGTTGCGCGGGTCGATGTCGGCTTCGATGCGGTTCAGGCGCAGCTCATGGAAGCCGTAGTCGATGGCCGCTTCCAGCGCCTCGGTGGCATAGCCCTTGCCCCAGTACGGGCTGGCGAGCGCGTAGCCGATCTCGCAGCGACGGTTCTGCGGGAAGACGTGGTGCAGGTTGACGGTGCCGATCAGCGCGCCGCTTGCGGCAAGTTCGATGCCGAAACGGACCTCGGACTGGTCGCGGTAGCTGTCGAGCGCGCGTTCGATGCATTGTTCCGCATGGGCGACCGTAGTCCACGGCTCGGCGCTCCAGTAGCGCACCACGGCCGGGTCGGAAAACACGGCGAACAGGTCGGGGGCGTCGGCCATGGTCAGGGGACGCAGGGTGAGGCGGTTGGTGGTCAGGATAGGCGTCGGATAGCGGGACATGGGCAGTCTGCTTGTTGAACTTCCGGCATCATATAACATCGTGGCAGTCGCCTGCCTTCTTCCATGGGAAGGGCATCGCTGCCCGTATCACCGCTTCAGAAACCGGGCAGATAGTCGATGCCGCCCTCGATCGCACCGATGACCTGGGCCCGGTTCTCGTTGCTCTCGCTGAACCCGGCAAGCAGCATTGCCCGGTTGCCGCCGCCGTCGAGGTAGTCCTGCCAGAACCCCAGCCCGCTCGCATCGGGATCGCGATGCAGGACGTTCCGGTACACCGTCGCCACAAAGGCAGAGGTATCCAACTGGCCGTAACGCTCCAGGAACTCGTTGCTCGACACGAACTGCCCCGCGACATCCTGCAGGGCAGTCCCGCGGTCCATCGCCGCGATCCAGAACCCGAGCCCGCCCGCATCGGGGGCACGGCCGAACGCAGCCTGGTAAATGCGGTAGGCCTGCCCGGCAACGCCGTCGAGATCGAAAGCAAGGCCCCGGTCGGCGAACAGGACGCGTTCGACGCCGGCAAGGTTCACGTCGATGGCTTTGCCGGACAGCGTGAAGCCGGCGCCGTCCCGCGCGAGCGTATACCCGGCGCGTGCGCCCGGGAGGCTGGCGATGTCGAATCCGCCAGCGCCATGGAAGACGTTGGCGCCGGTCCGGGCGATGAACACATCGTCGCCGCTCGAGCCGAGCAGTGTGCTGCCGCCGAAGTTCGCCTGGTACACGTGACCATTCTTCAGCTTGTTCAGCCATACCGACATCGCTCCCCCGCCAGTGATGCTCACCAGGTCGCGCATGCCGTCGCCGTCGACATCGGCCGACTGGACGCGATCGCCCGGCGCCGATTCCCATGTGAGCGCGAAGCTGCCATCGCCGCGGTTCAGGTATAGCTTCGAGGTCACCGGCGCGCCTGCCGACTCGGCGAGGATATCGACGAAACCATCATTGTTGATGTCGACCGGGGTCAGGGACATCAACCAGCCCGGCTGGCTGGTGTCCTTGTCTTGCGGCAGGCGGGCGGCCGTCTCGTCACGGAACTTCCCGGTGCCATCGTTGACCAGGAGCTGGATGTAATCGGCATGGTAGAAGGTGGCGCCATCGCCGCCATTCGTCACGCTCAGCATCAGGTCCGGGAAGGCATCGCCGTTCAGGTCGATGCGTTCGACCTCCAGCACGATTTCGCCGGGCAGGCCGGCGCCCGGCAGGGGAATCGGGGCGCTGCGGCTGAAGTTGCCGGTGCCATCGTTGAGCAGGACGTGGCTTGGCGTTTTCAGGATGTTGCCGTCCCAGCTGCCAAGGACCAGGTCGGCCGCACCGTCGCCGTTGAGATCGCCGATGCCCGAAAAGGTGCTGGTTTCGGGGTAATCCATGTGGCCGAGCGTGACCGAGGGACGCGGCAGCAGCGCACGCATCTCGGTGAAGCGTCCGCTGCCGTCGTTGATCAGGAGGAGGTTGCCTTCGTCGAGCGTGTTGACCAGCACGTCGATGTGGCCGTCGCCATTGACGTCGCCCGCGCTGCCGCCGTGATTCGTGTCCGGACGTTGCGGCAGGGTGGCGCTGACGTCCTGCAGCCTGCCGCTGGCGGCCGAGGACAGGTACAGGCTGTTTATTCCGCCGGCGAAGGGAGGCGCATCGTCGCCGAAATCGAGCTGGAAGATGTCGCTCCGGCCATCGTGGTTGAAGTCCGCCACGATGGTGCGGCCGCCTCCGACGACCTTCATCGGTGGCTGTCCAAAGAGGTCGGCGGTGCCGTCGCGCAGGCCGCCCTTGCCGTCGCCGAGGACGATGTAGGAGGGGGCCGGGGCAGTGCCTGTGCCTACCTGGGTGACCACCAGGAAGTCGGCGCTGCCGTCGCCGTTGAAATCGCCGGACAGGAACTGCGACAGCCCGGCGTTCGTCGGGAAAGGCAGCTTCAGCGTGGCGGCGGTCCGGAAGTCGCCGGCGAATTGCGAGCGCAGGATGACGGCGTCGTCGGCGCCTGCGCCGACGAATTCGATCTTTTCGATACCGCGCAGGATGTCGGTGCCGCGGTCGCCGTTGGTGAAGTGCTTGACCACCGTGAACGTATCGCTCGCCTCGTCGTAGGACAGCTCGGCGGCGGTCGATTTTTCGAAGTAGTAGCTCACCGTGTCGAAGCCTGCTCCGCCCTCGACCAGGTCGTTGCCCCCGCCGCCATGGAAGTATTCGTCGGCGGGGCCGCCGCGCAGGATGTCGTCGTGGCCGGAACCCTGCACGATGCGGATGCCGACCAGCCGGTCGACGGTGCCGAATCCGTCCTGGGCGCTGCCTGCGCCCAGGTCGACGATCACGCCACGCGGGGAGCCCCAGTACGCGGCCGTCGCCCAGGGAGAGCCGGCAATGATCTCGTCATTGCCAGGACCGCCGATGGCCAGGCCGGTGGTGACGGTGATGCGGTCGTTGCCCTCCAAACCATAGATCGGCCCTGCGGGGAGCGACTGCTTCTCCTGGTCGATGATGTCGTCACCGGGCGTGCCGCGGAATTCCATGTCCGTCCTGTCGTGCTTAGTTGTAATAGTGCAAGTATACGCATTCGGCAGGACAGAACGACATCTTGAACATGGCGCTGCTCAGCTGGTCGCGGCCAGCGCCCGCACCACCATGTCGCCGATCAGGCGCTCGGCGGCCTCGAAGTCGTCGCCGCCGAGTTCCGGCTTGTCCAGCACCAGCGTCATCTGGGCGGCGAAGTCGGCATACGATTGCGTCATGGCCCACAGCGCGAACAGCAGGTGGGTGGCGTCGACGCGGGCGATGCTGCCGTCCGCCATCCAGCGCTCGAACACCTCGATGTCGCGCCGCAGCAGGGGCACCACGCGCGCGCGGATCTGCTCGCCGTACAACTTGGCGCCGCCGATGACTTCCATCGCATACACGCGCGAGGCCCAGGGCTGCTCGCGCGAAAAGCGCAGCTTGGCCGCGACGTAGGCGCGCAGCACCTCGGCCGGTTCGCCGCCGCCGTCGGCCAGGTGCGCCATGCGTTCGAGCCAGTCGTCGAGCACCTCGTCGAGCACGCGCCGGTACAGGCCCTGCTTGGTCGGGAAATAGTAGAGCAGGTTCTGCTTCGAGATGCCGGCCCGCTCGGCCACGGCGGCGATGGTGGTGCCTTCGAAGCCGCATTCGGCGAACAGGCGGGTGGCGGCGGCGAGGATGGCGCCTTCGAGCTTGTCGCGCCGCCTGGCGCTGTCGCTCATGTTCTGGTTGACGTGGATGTCCATGCTGTCCTCAGCGCCGGGTGGGCAGAAACTCGCGCAGGAAGTCGAGCAGCTGCGGGTTGGCCGCATACGCGGCATTGAAGCGGAACCAGATGCGGCCTGGTTCGCGCTGGGTGAAGAATTCGCCCGGCGCCAGCAGGATGCCGGCCCGCAGGGCGGCGTCGGCGATACTGCGGCCGTTGCGCGTCGCGCTGGGGACATCCTCCCAGCCGGCGCTGACGAACATGCCGCCGCGCGGGCGCGCCAGCGGGGCCATGCCGACCCCGCGCAGCGCCTCCAGGGTGCGCTCGCGCGCATCCTCGAGCTGGCCGGCCAGGCGCTCGACCATGCGGCGGTAGCCGCGTGCGCTGGTGGCGTGGAACACGGCGCGTTCGTTGATTTCCGAGGTCGTCAGGCCGGCCACCATCTTCACGCGCAGCAGTTCCGGCACCAGCGAGGGCGAGGCGCACAGCGAGCCGACCCGCAGCACCGGCGACAGGGTCTTGGAAAAGCTGCCGACCCGGATCACCCGGCGCAGCCCATCCATCGCCGCCAGCGAGGCGTCGCCGGGCGCGGCCAGTTCGCGGTAGATGTCGTCCTCCACCAGCCAGAAATCGAACTGCTCGGCCAGCGCCAGCAGGCGGTGCGCCTGGGCCTGCGACAGCGAGGTGCCGAGCGGATTCTGGAGCACCGTGTTGACGAACATGAGCTTGGGATGCAGCAGCGCGGCCTGGCGCGCCAGCTCGATCATGTCCAGGCCGGCCTCGTCGCGGGGAATGCCGACCGGGATGCAGCCGTGGTGGCGCACCAGCGCCAGCAGGTTGCTGTAGCCCGGGTCTTCGACCAGCACCACGTCGCCCGGGCGCGTCAGCGTGCGCAGCACCAGGTCGAAGGCGTGGGTGGCGCCGTTGGTCAGCACCACCTGGTCGGGCTCGACGGGGAACAGTTCGCCCGTCAGGCTTGAAGCCAGGTGCCGGCGCAGCGCGGGAAAGCCGAGCGGGTGGCCGTAGCCGCGCAGGCGGCCGGCCGGGATCTTCATCGCGTGGCGCACGGCGTCGAGGATGGTGTTCTCGCCATACCACTCGGGCGGCAGCCAGCCGGCGCCGACCGGCAGGGCTTCGCTCTGCCCGCTGTACAAATCGGGGGCGAGGGCGTCGATCTCGGATTGCAGGCCGGGCGCGGAGGGCAGGGGCGCGCTGGCCGTCTGCGGCAGGCTGCGCGCAACGAAGAATCCGGAGCCGCGGCGCGAGGACAGCAGGCCCAGCTGGTGCAGGCGCTCGTAGGCTTCGACCACGGTGAATGTGCTGACGCCATTGCACTTTGCGAATTGTCTAACCGATGGCATTTTCGTACCGGCACCGAGCTGGCGCTCGTTTACCATCGTCGAGATAGTCCCGACGATCTGGTCGACCAGGCTGCCGCGCTTGGCCCTGTCGATGGCGAGTAATGGCCAGGCCAGGCCAGGTGCCATACTAGGCGCCGAGCGCAAGGTTTCAGAAGGAATGACCTCTGTTAAAACAGCTTCTTCCATCGCCACCACTCCAGTCCCGGGTAGAAACTGTACAGGTTCGCTTGCCTGTACGGTTGGTCGGTTTTGCCCTTGGTGTATCTGTGCCGGTGTTGCCTTGCTGACTATTATTGATCAATATTTTGCCAACTGGTAAAAATTTTTCGCCTTCATGGCGGGGAGAGAGACGCATGAACGAGTCCAGGCCCACCTCGATGTCCGCATTCTGGATGCCCTTTACCAATAACCGCGACTTCAAGGCCAGTCCGCGCCTGCTGGTCTCGGCCGAAGGAATGTATTACAAGGATGTGGACGGCAACAGCGTGCTCGACGGCACCGCCGGCCTCTGGTGCGTGCCCTGCGGCCACGCCCAGCCGCGCATCACGCAGGCGGTCAGCGAAATGGTCGGCCAGCTCGACTTCGCACCGACCTTCCAGATGGGGCACCCGGCCGCGTTCGACCTGGCCGAGCAGCTGATGGAATACACCGGCCACAAGTTCGGCCACGTGTTCTATACCAATTCCGGGTCCGAGGCGGTGGATACCGCGTTGAAAATGGCGCTGGCCTACCACAAGGCGCGCGGCGAGGGTGGGCGCACCCGCCTGATCGGCCGCGAGCGCGGCTACCACGGGGTCGGCTTCGGCGGCCTGTCGGTGGGCGGCATCGGCAACAACCGCAAGAGCTTCGGCCCGCTGCTGCCGGGCGTGGACCACCTGCCGCACACGCACAACCTGTCGAAGAATGCCTTCTCGCGCGGCGAGCCGGAATTCGGCGCCGAACTGGCCGACGAACTCGAACGCCTGGTGACGCTGCACGACGCCTCCACCATCGCCGCCGTCATCATCGAACCCGTGGCCGGCTCCACCGGCGTGCTGGTGCCGCCCAAGGGCTACCTGAAGCGCCTGCGCGAGATCTGCGACAAGCACGGCATCCTGCTGATCTTCGACGAGGTCATCACCGGCTTCGGCCGCCTGTGCACGCCGTTTGCCAGCGATTATTTTGGCGTCGAACCGGACATGATGACCACCGCGAAAGGCCTGACCAACGGCGTGGTGCCGATGGGCGCGGTGTTCTCCAAGCGCTTCATCCACGATGTCTTCATGGAAGCGCCGGCCGGCATCGAGCTGTTCCACGGCTACACCTATTCCGGCCACCCGCTGGCCTGCGCGGCCTCGCTGGCCACGCTTGCGGTGTTCCGTGAACAAAGCATCATCGAGAACGCCACGAGCCTGCAGCCATACTTCGAAGACGCCCTGCATTCGCTGCGCGACCTGCCGCACGTGATCGACCTGCGCTCGATCGGCCTGGTGGCGGGCATCGAGCTGGCGCCGATCGCCGGCAAGCCGGGCGCACGCGCCTACAGCGCCTTCAAGAAGGCCTTCGCCGACGGCATCCTGATCCGCGTGACGGGCGACATCATCGCGCTGTCGCCGCCGCTCATCCTGAGCAAGCAGCACATCGACGAGCTGTTCGGGAAGCTGGCCAACGTATTGAAAAACCTGGATTAACGCACATGAACATCATTTCTCACTTCATCAATGGCCAGCTGGCGCACCCCGCGGGCACGCGCCAGGCCGATGTCTACAACCCGGCGCGCGGCGAGCCCTGTGCGCGGGTGGCGCTGGCCGAGCCGCGCGAGGTCGATGCCGCGGTCGGCGCGGCCCTCGCAGCGTTCCCGGCCTGGGCCGCCACGCCGCCGCTGGCGCGCGCGCGCGTCCTGTTCAAGTACCTGCAGATGTGCCAGCAGCACACCGACGACTTCGCCGCCATGGTGGTGCGCGAGCATGGCAAGACCTTCGCCGATGCGCAGGGCGAAGTCGCGCGCGGCATCGAGGTGGTCGAATTCGCGGTCGGCATCCCGCAGATGCTCAAGGGCGAGTTCACCGACCAGATCGCGCGTGGTATCGACGCCTGGTCGATGCGCCAGCCGCTTGGCGTGGTGGCCGGCATCACGCCCTTCAACTTCCCGGTGATGGTGCCGATGTGGATGTTCCCGGTCGCGATCGCATGCGGCAACACCTTCGTGCTCAAGCCGTCGGAACGCGACCCGTCGGCCTCGCTGCTGCATGCGCAACTGCTGAAGGAAGCGGGACTGCCGGACGGCGTGTTCAACGTGGTCCAGGGCGACAAGGTGGCGGTCGACGCACTGCTCGACCATCCCGACGTCCAGGCCATCAGCTTCGTCGGCTCGACCCCGATCGCCGAATACATCTACACGCGCGGATCGAGCAAGGGCAAGCGCGTGCAGGCCCTGGGCGGGGCCAAGAACCACATGGTGGTGATGCCGGACGCCGACATGGACATGGCCGTCGATGCGCTCATCGGCGCGGCCTACGGCTCGGCGGGCGAGCGCTGCATGGCGATCTCGGTTGTCGTGGCCATCGGCGATGCCGGCGACAAGCTGGTGTCCGCGCTGGCGGAGCGCACCGCCAAGCTGAAAATCAACGATGGCATGGCCGAGGGCGCCGAAATGGGACCGGTGGTCAGCAGCGCCGCCAAGGAACGCATCGAAGGCCTGATCGGCCAGGGCGTGGAGCAGGGCGCCACCCTGGTGGTCGATGGCCGTGGCCACCGCGTGGACGGCTGCCCGAACGGCTTCTTCGTGGGCGGCACCCTGTTCGACCATGTCACGCCCGACATGACGATCTACCAGGAAGAGATCTTCGGGCCGGTGCTGTGCGTGGTGCGCCTGCCGGACGTGGGCCGCGCGGTGGAACTCATCAACGCCAACGAGTACGGCAACGGCGTCGCCATCTTCACCCGCGACGGCGGCGTGGCGCGCGAATTCGTGCGCCAGATCGAGGTCGGCATGGTGGGCGTGAACGTGCCGCTGCCGGTGCCGATGGCCTTCAACAGCTTCGGCGGCTGGAAGCGCAGCCTGTTCGGCGACCACCACGCCTACGGCCCCGAAGGCGTGCGCTTCTATACCCGGCACAAGGCGGTAATGGAGCGTTGGCCCGCACCCGATAACAGCGCCGCCAGCGGCGGACCGCAGTTCGCCTTCCCGCAGATGAAATAATTCCGCGGCCTGGGGCCGTCGCAGCATGTCGTCGACTTACAAAAAGAAGGGATGCACATGATCGAATCACTCCAGCACCTGCCGCCCGCGGCAGGGTCGAACGGCGAGCTCGCCGCGCAGTTTATCGACCTGGCGCCGCCGCTCACGGCGCGCCAGGCCGCCGTCGAGGCGGCGCGCTGCCTGTACTGCTACGACGCCCCCTGCATGAACGCCTGCCCGACCGGCATCGACGTCGCCGGCTTCATCAAGAACATCCATGACGGGAACATCACTGGTGCAGCAGTGGGCATCCTGAAGGCAAACATTTTTGGGGGCAGCTGCGCCCGGGTGTGCCCGACCGAGATCCTGTGCGAGGACGCCTGCGTGCGCAACAACCCGGCCGAGCGCGCGCCGGTGCGCATCGGCCTGCTGCAGCGCCATGCCATCGACAACGCCCGCTTTATTGGACAACCCGGCGGCCATCCCTTCCAGCGCGCGCCCGCCACCGGCAAGGTGGTCGCCGTGGTGGGCGCCGGGCCAGCCGGCCTGTCTTGTGCGCACCGTCTCGCCATGCTCGGCAACGACGTGGTCGTGTACGAGGCGCGTCCGAAAGCGGGTGGCCTGAACGAATACGGCATCGCCAAGTACAAGCTGCCGGGCGACTTCGCACAGCAGGAAGTGGATTTCCTGCTGTCGATCGGCGGCATCCACGTCGAATACGGCCGCCGGCTTGGCGAGAACCTGAGCCTGGCCGAGCTGCACACCCGCTACGACGCGGTGTTCCTGGGCATCGGCCTGCAGGCCAGCCGCGCGCTCGGGCTGACGGGCGAGGACGCGCCCGGCCTGATGGCGGCGACCGACTATATCGCCGCCCTGCGCCAGGCCGGCGATCTGTCGCTGCTGCCGGTGCCGCGCCGCGCCGTCGTGATCGGCGCCGGCAATACCGCCATCGACATGGCGGTGCAGATCAAGCGCCTCGGCGCCGAGGACGTGACCCTGGTGTACCGCCGCGGCCTCGAATCGATGAGCGCAACCGGCCACGAGATCGAGATCGCCAAGGCAAATTTCGTGCGCATCCGCACCTGGGCCGCGCCGCTCGAGGTGCTGCTGGACGACAGCGGCCGGGTGGCCGGCATGCGCTTCGAGCAGACCCGCATGGAAGAGGGGCGCCTGGTGCGTACCGGCGGCTTCGTCGAAATCGCCGCCGACGCCGTGTTCAAGGCCATCGGCCAGGGCATGAGCGATGAGGCTTTCCACGAACCGCTGGCGCGCGAGCTCATTGGCCAACCCATGCGCGAGGGCGGCCGCATCTGGATCGACGGGCGCTTCCGCACCGCGCTGCCCGGCATCTACGCCGGCGGTGATTGCGTCGCCCCCGGACAGGACCTGACGGTGCAAGCGGTCCAGCACGGCAAGCTGGCCGCGCTGGCGATCCACGAAGACATCCAGGCGCGCATTGGCGCCAACACGGAGGCAGCATGGCCGACCTGAGCATCGATTTCTGCGGCATCAAGAGCCCGAACCCGTTCTGGCTGGCCTCCGCGCCGCCGACCGACAAGGCCTACAACGTGGTGCGCGCCTTCGAGGCGGGCTGGGGCGGGGTGGTCTGGAAGACCCTGGGCGAAGACCCGCCGGCGGTCAACGTCTCGTCGCGCTACTCGGCCCACTACGGCAAGAACCGCGAAGTCATCGGCTTCAACAACATCGAGCTGATCACCGACCGCAGCCTGGAAATCAACCTGCAGGAGATCACCCAGGTCAAGAAGGACTGGCCGAACCGCGCCCTGATCGTCTCGCTGATGCTGCCCTGCGAGGAGGCGCCGTGGGCCGCGATCCTGCCGCTGGTCGAAGCCACCGGCGCCGACGGCATCGAACTGAACTTCGGCTGCCCGCACGGCATGCCCGAGCGCGGCATGGGCGCGGCGGTGGGCCAGGTGCCGGACTACGTCCGGATGGTTACCGCCTGGTGCAAGAAACACACGCGCCTGCCGGTGATCGTCAAGCTGACCCCGAACATCACCGACGTGCGCCATCCGGCCAGGGCCGCACTGGCCGGCGGCGCGGATGCGGTCTCGCTGATCAATACGGTGAACTCGATCACCCATCTCGATCTCGACCGCATGGTGGCCTTTCCGATCGTGGGCGGCGCCAGCACCCACGGCGGCTATTGCGGCGCGGCGGTCAAGCCGATCGCCCTGAACATGGTGGCCGAGATCGCGCGCGACCCGGCTACGCGCAACCTGCCGATCTCCGGCATCGGCGGCGTCCAGAGCTGGCGCGACGCGGCCGAGTTCATCGCGCTGGGGGCGGGCAGCGTGCAGGTCTGCACGGCCGCGATGCTGCATGGCTTTCGCATCGTCGAAGAGATGAAGGACGGCCTGTCGCGCTGGATGGACAGCCAGGGCTACCAGAACATCGCGGCCTTCTCGCGCAAGGCGGTCCAGAACACCACCGACTGGAAATACCTGGACATGAACTACCAGGTGATCGCCCGGATCGACCAGGACCAGTGCATCGGCTGCGGCAAGTGCTACGTGGCCTGCGAGGACACCTCGCACCAGGCGATCGCGCGCACGGTGGACGATGCCGGCAAGCGCCGCTACGAGGTCATCGATGCCGAGTGCGTGGGCTGCAACCTGTGCGAGATCACCTGTCCGGTCGAGGCCTGCATCAGCATGGTGCCGCAGGAAACCGGCAAGCCCTATATGAACTGGACCCAGGACCCGCGCAATCCGCGTGCGGAACCCACGACGGTGTGATCGGCCGGACGACGTCGGGCGGACAGGCTTCCTGCCACCCGACGAAAGCCGCACCGGCGTACTTACGATTGCGTTACACTCGCGAGCACTTTTTTATGCAACCGACGAGGAGAGTCTCCCAGTGACCACGCACCACCAAGCGCCAGCCGGCGCAAGTTCCGAACTCTGGAACCACGACCTGGCCCCGACCACGGCCGCGCAGCGCACCTGGCGCTGGTATCACTTCGCCGCGCTGTGGGTCGGCATGGTGATCAGCATTCCGGCCTACATGCTGGCGGCCAGCCTGATCGAAAGCGGGATGTCGGCCTGGCAGGCAGTGGCCACGGTGTTCCTGGCGAACGTGATCGTCCTGGTGCCGATGCTGCTGATCGGCCACGCCGGCACCAAGTACGGCATTCCCTATGCGGTGCTGGCGCGCGCCTCCTTCGGCACCCGCGGCGCGCGCCTTCCGGCCCTGATGCGCGCGGTGGTCGCCTGCGGCTGGTACGGCATCCAGACTTGGTTCGGCGGCAGCATGATCTACACCCTGCTCGGGGTTCTCGTAGGTGCAACTGCAGGCGCGCCGATCGGCGGCGAACCGCTGCCGGGCCTGGGCATCAACGGCGGCCAGCTGGCCTGCTTCCTGGGCTTCTGGGCGATCCAGATGTACTTCATCGTGCACGGCATGGAATCGATCCGCAAGCTCGAGACCTATACCGCGCCGCTGAAGATCGCGATCTGCTTCCTGCTGCTCTGGTGGGTGTACGACAAGGTGGGCGGCTTCGGTCCGCTGCTCGGCCAGCCCTCGCAATTCGTCGCGGGAGGACCCAAGGCCGGCCTGTTCTGGTCCGTGTTCTGGCCCTCGCTCACCGCCATGATCGGCTACTGGGCCACGCTGGCGCTGAACATCCCCGACTTCACCCGCTTTGCGACCACCCAGCGCGACCAGGTGGTCGGCCAGACGCTCGGGCTGCCGCTGCCGATGGCCCTGCTGGCGGCGCTGGCCGTCACCGTCACCTCGGCCACCATCGTCCTGTACGGCAAGGCCCTGTGGGACCCGGTCGACGTGGCCAGCCGCATGACCGGCGTGGCGGTGCTGGTGGCCCTGTTGATCCTTTTGATCGACACCGCCAGCGTCAACCTGGCCGCCAACCTGGTCGGCCCGGCCTACGACTTCTCGGCGCTGTCGCCCAAGCGCATCTCCTACCGCACCGGCGGCTACATCACGGCCGGCCTCGCGCTGGCCATGATGCCCTGGAAGATCCTCGAGACCACCCAGAACTACATCTTCATCTGGCTGACCGGCTACTCGGCCCTGCTCGGACCGATCGCCGGGATCATGATCGTCGACTACTACTTCGTGCGCAAGACCGAGCTCGACGTCGACCAGATGTACCGCGAGGGCGCGTCCTACTCGTACACGGGCGGCTGGAACGTGGCCGCCCTGGTGGCCTTCGCGGCCGGGGTGCTGCCCAACCTGCCGGGCTTCCTGAACGCGGCCTTGCCGGACGCGTTCCCGGGCGTGGGCGAGGCGTTCAAGACCATTTACACCTACGCCTGGTTTGTCGGCGTGGTGATCGCGGCCATCGTGTATGGCCTGATGATGAAGGGCCGCACGGCCCCGGCGCGCGCCGGCGCGAACGAGGCCGTGAACAACTATCCAACCTGAAGGAGTGTCCATGACAACGATGATCCGTGGCGGCACCGTGGTAAACGCCGACCGAGCATTTCGCGCCGACGTGCTCTGTTTCGGCGACAAGGTGGTGGCGGTGGGAGAGAACCTCGACGCGCCCGCCAACGCCACGATCATCGACGCCGGCGGCCAGTACGTGATGCCGGGCGGGATCGACACCCACACCCACATGCAGCTGCCCTTCATGGGCACGGTCACGGCCGACGACTTCTTCACCGGCACCGCGGCCGGCCTGGCCGGCGGCACCACCACCATCATGGACTTCGTGATCCCCGATCCGAAGCAGTCGCTGCTGGAAGCCTTCCACACCTGGCGTGGCTGGGCCCGCAAATCGGCAGGCGACTACACCTTCCACGTGGCCGTTACCTGGTGGGACCCGTCGGTGCACGAAGAAATGGGCGTGCTGGTGCGCGAGCACGGCGTGAACAGCTTCAAGCACTTCATGGCCTACAAGAACGCCATCATGGCCGACGACGAGACCCTGGTCAGGAGCTTTCGCCGCGCGCTCGAACTCGGTGCGATCCCGACCGTCCATGCCGAGAACGGCGAGCTGGTCTTTGAGCTGCAGCAGGAGCTGCTGAAGAAGGGCATCCGCGGCGCCGAGGCCCATCCGCTCTCGCGCCCGCCGGAAGTGGAGGCGGAAGCCGCCAACCGCGCGATCGCAATTGCGGGCGTGCTCGGCACCCCGGTCTACATCGTGCACGTGTCCTGCGCCGAATCGCTGGAGGCGATTCAACGCGCGCGCGCCAAGGGCCAGCGGGTATACGGCGAAGCGCTGGCCGGCCACCTCGTCATCGACGACAGCGTCTACCGCCATCCCGACCCGGACTTCGCGCGCGGCCACGTCATGAGCCCGCCGTTTCGCAGCAGCCACCACCAGCAGGCGCTGTGGCAGGGCCTGCAGGGCGGGAACCTGCACACCACCGCCACCGACCACTGCACCTTCTGCGCCGAACAGAAGGCGGCCGGCAAGGACGACTTCACGAAGATCCCGAACGGCTGTGGCGGCGTCGAGGAGCGCATGGCCGTGGTCTGGGACGCCGGCGTGAACAGCGGCCTGCTCACGCCCATGGAGTTCGTGCGCGTCACCTCGACCAATGCGGCGCAGATCTTCAACATGTACCCGCGCAAGGGCGTGATCGCCGCCGGCGCGGACGCCGATATCGTGGTCTGGGACCCGAGCGGCACCCGTACCATCTCGGCCGCGACCCAGCATGCGAAAGGCGGCTTCAACGTGTTCGAAGGCCGCACCGTGCGCGGCATTCCGACCCACACGATCGCTGCCGGCAAGCTGGTGTTCGAGCGCGGCCAGCTGCGCGCCGAAGCCGGGGCAGGGCGCTACATCGAACGTCCCGCCTTCACCGCCACCGTGGCCTGAGTCGTCCAAACCGAGGAGAAGGGCATGAATGAACTGCGCAAGGATGAGTTGTACGTCGACGGCGAGCGCCTGTGGAAGTCGCTGATGGACCTGGCCGCGATCGGCGCCACCGAGAAGGGCGGTGTCAAGCGGCTGGCTCTGACCGATCTCGACCGCCAGGGACGCGACCTGGTGGTGCAGTGGGGGCGCGAGGCGGGGCTGGAAGTCACGGTCGACCAGATCGGCAACGTCTTCATGCGCCGTGAAGGGCGTAACCCGGCCTTGCTCCCGATCGTCACCGGCAGCCACGTCGACACCCAGCCCACCGGCGGCAAGTTCGATGGCAACTACGGCGTGCTGGCCGGCCTGGAAGTGGTGCGCACCCTGAACGACCTGAACATCCAGACCGAGGCCCCGATCGAAGTCGCGTTCTGGACCAACGAAGAAGGCTCGCGCTTCGTGCCGGTGATGATGGGTTCGGGCGTGTTCTGCGGCGCCTTCAGCCTGGAGACGGCCTACGCCGCCCGCGACGTCGACGGTAAAAGCGTGCGCGAGGAACTGGAACGCATCGGCTACCTGGGCGACGAGGTGCCGGGCAAGCACCCGATCGGCGCCTATTTCGAGACCCACATCGAGCAGGGGCCAGTGCTGGAAGACGCCGGCAAGGTGATCGGCGTGGTGCCGGCCGTGATGGGCCTGTCGTGGTACGACTGCACCGTGACGGGCATGGAAGCGCATGCGGGACCGACGCCGATGGGCTTGCGGCGCGACGCGCTGCAGGTGGCGACGACCATCATGCAGGAGGTGGTGCAGATCGCCAAGCGCTACCCGCCCTACGGCCGCGGCACGGTGGGCATGGTGCAGGTATTCCCGAACAGCCGCAACGTGATTCCGGGGGAGGTCAAGTTCAGTATCGACCTGCGCAACGTGAACGACGCGCTGCTCAACACCATGCACGAGGAGATGCTGGCGTTTATCGCGCAGACCCGCAGGGAATCGGGCCTGGAGATCGCGATCGAGCGCGTCTCGTATTACCCGCCTTGCCCCTTCCATCCCGACTGCGTGAACGCCGTGCGCGCCGCCACCGAGAAACTGGGCTATTCGAGCATGGACGTGGTGTCCGGCGCCGGCCACGACGCCATCTACGCCGCGCGCGTGGCGCCCGCGGGCATGATCTTCGTGCCCTGCAAGGACGGCATCAGCCACAACGAGATCGAGGACGCCCAACCCGCCCACCTGGAGGCCGGCTGCAACGTGCTGCTGCATGCGATGCTGGAACGCGCCGGTGTCATCCATGCGCCCTGAATCTTGATTAGCTGGCATCATTCCCGGGTGACCTCGGGAGGAGCGGGATGGACTGGCTGGATCGGAGCTGGCTGACAATACAGCAGGAATTTTCGGACCTCGGCAATGTCGAGGACATCACGCGCATCGTGCTGCGCCTGCTGGTGGCGGTCGTGCTCGGCGGGATGCTCGGCTACGAGCGCGAATCGGTGGGCGCCTCGGCCGGCCTGCGCACCCACATGCTGGTGTCGCTCGGCGCGGCCCTGTTCGTGCTGATCCCGCTGCAGGCGGGTATGGAGATCGGCGACCTGTCGCGCGTGCTGCAGGGCGTCACCGCGGGCATCGGCTTCATCGGCGCCGGGGCCATCCTGAAGCAAACCGACAAGGAAGACGTCAAGGGTGTCACGACGGCCGCGAGCGTGTGGCTGAGCGCAGCCATCGGCATCGCGGCCGGCATGGGACGTGAAGCGACCGCTGTCCTGAGCGCCCTGTTCGCGCTGGTGATCCTGGCGATCCTGAAGATGTCGCCGAAAGACGAATCGACGCGCGCGACGAAGTGAACCTTCGGTCAGCAGCCACCAAGCCTTCGCTTGCGATTATTCCAGGCTCCGCAGGAAGCCCAGCAGCACCTCGCCCGCCACCTCGGCGTCGTCGGCCGTCATGGTCTCGAGTGGATTGTGGCTGATGCCGCCGTTGCCGCAGCGCGTGAACAGCATGGCGACGTCGGTGATTGCCGCCATTTCCATGGCATCGTGCCCGGCGCCGGACAGCAGGTCGAAACGCGGCAGGCCGGCGGCTTCGATGGCCGTGCCGAGACGGTCCATCAGGCGCGGCGCGCATGGCGCCGCATTCGCTTCCACCAGCTTCCACAGCTTTTCCTGGATGCCGCGGCGCGCGCAGATGGCGCTGATGCCCGCCAGGATGTCGTCCACCGCCGCCAGGCGCTCCGCGTCGCCGGCCGCGCGGATGTCGAGCGACAGCCGGCACTGGCCGGGAATCACATTGACCGAGCCGCCGGGCACCTCGAGCTGGCCGACCGTGCCGACCAAGGAGCCGCGCCGGCTGCAGCGCCCTTCGACCAGCAGCACGATCTCGGCCGCGGCGGCGGCCGCGTCGCGGCGCATGCCCATCGGCGTGGTGCCGGCGTGGCTGGCCACGCCCGTGAGTTCCACCAGGTAGCGCGAGCTGCCGGCGATCGCCGTCACCACGCCGACCGGCAGGCCGCGCTCGAGCAGCACCGGGCCCTGTTCGATATGGACTTCGACGAAACCCAGCAGGGACGCCGGATCGCGCGCCAGCGCGCCGATCTGCGCCGGATCGTGGCCGGCGGCGTGCAAGGCCGTGCGCATGCTGAGGCCATCGCTGTCCTGCTGCTCCAGCAGGGCCGGATCGAAGCGGCCCGTGATGGCGCTGCTGCCCAGGAAGGTGCTGCGGAAGCGCACGCCTTCTTCTTCCGCGAAGCCGACCACCTCGAGGTGGAAGGGCAGGCGCTCGCCGCGCCCGTTCAGGTGCCGGACCAGGGCGATGGGCAGCAGGATGCCCAGCCGGCCGTCATACTTGCCGCCATTGCGCACGGTATCGTAGTGCGAGCCGGTCATCAGGGTCCTGGCGTCCGGACGCGTGGCCGCGTAGCGCCCGACCACGTTGCCGGCCGCGTCGATGTGGGCGTCCATGCCCGCCTCGCGCATCCAGTCGCGCAACTGATTGGCCGCGCGCCGGTGGGCCGGCGTCATGTAGGCGCAGGTCAGGTTGTCGGCGCTGTCGCTGATTCCGCCCAGGGTTTCGGCCCAGTCCATTACTTGCGGGCCGAAGCGGTGCTGCACCGTGAGCAGCTCGTTCAGGCGGATCTCGGCGATGCGGTGCACCTGGCGCAGGGCTTCGCGCATCTCGTCGGCGCGCGTGTTCTGCAGGCGCCGCCCGAAGGTCGCGATGATGGCGGCGCGGGTCAGGCCGCGCCCGGTCGGACCCTTCACCGCCAGGATGAAGGGAAAGCCGAACTTCTCGTTGTAGCGGGCGTTCAGGTCGTGCAGCAGCGCATATTCTTCCGGGCTGCAGCGGTTCAGGCCCGATGCCGCCTGCTCGCCGCTGGATTCGGCCGTCAACTCGCCGGCGATCGCCGCTTTGCCGGCCAGTTCCGGGTGGGCGCGCAGCAGCGCCAGCCGCTCGTCCTGGGTCGCCTGGGTGACGGTCGCCTGCAAGGCCTGCTTGAGGGCGGCAAGGCTGGCGAAGGGCCGCAGGCCGGCGGCGCGCCCGGCGATCCAGGAGGAGTGTTCGTAGATGCCGCGCAGCGCCTCGACGAAGACGCCGGGTTCGCAGGTGTTCAGGTCCGACAGGGTGGTCATGGTGTGCATCGCCTCATTCGAGTCAATGATGATAAATCCTGCACGTCCTCCAGCTTATACGCCCGGGCGCATAAGGGATATTGCGCTACTTGGCGACGAGTGCCCGCGCCGCCGCGCTGACCTGGTCGCGCAGCCACTTGTGTTCGAGCGACTGGTGCACGCGCTGGTGCCACAGCTGGTAGAAGCGCATCGGCGGAAACTTGATCGGCACCGTGAAGCTCTTGAGCGGCAGCGTGCGCTCATAGAAGCGGATGAACTGGCGCCCGGTGGTCAGCACCAGGTCGCTCTGGGTCAGCATGTAGGGGATCACGCCGAAGTAGGGCGACTCCACCGCCACCTTGCGGCGCAGCCCCAGGCGGTCGAGGTGGGCGTCGATCACGCCGTGGTAGCCCGGCAGCATCTGCGAAGGCGCCACGTGCGGCAGCGCCAGGTAGTCCTCGACCGTCATCGCGTCAACTGCGGTGCGCCTGGCGTAGGGGCTGTCGGCGCGCATGGTGCAGATGATCGGGTCTTCGAACAGCTTCGACATGTGCAGGTGGGCGGGCGGCTCGTCCCAGTTGGCGATCACCAGGTCCATCTCGCCGTCGGACAGCATGCGCAGGTAGTCCAGGCCCGGTCCCAGGCCGTGGATCACCACCTTGCTGTTGGGCGAGCCGCGCCGCAGCGAGGCCACCACGCCCGGCAGGAACTGGGTGTCGAGGTAGTCGGGGGCGGCGATGTGGAAGGTACGCGCCGCTTCCTCGGGCACGAAGGGCGACTTGCGCACGAACAGGCTCTCGGTTTCGTCCAGGATGCGCTTGGCCGGCTTGAGCAGGCTCTCGCCGTGCTGGGTCGGCACCATGCCGCGCGCACCGCGCACCAGCAGCGGGTCGCCGGTCAGCTCGCGCAGTTTGCGCAGCGAGGCCGAGATCGAGGGCTGCGGCTGGTTCAGCTTGAGCGCGACGCGCGAGACGTTCTTCTCCTGCAGCAGCAGGTAGAGGATTCGGATCAGGTGCAGGTCGAGGTGCTGGGGCAGGCTGGACATGAGCGGCGTATATCAATACAGATATGTTGAATATACGCTAAATTTCATGTTGCAGAAATTGAAATCGGGCTATCTTCAAGGAATACTCAAGGCACCGCGAAAAACCGTCGCGCGCGGCAGCAATGGTGGTCGAGAAGCGCACCTGTACGGGTAGTACAGCGGAGCATCGCAGACCGCCAGTGCAACGCGCAGCAGGTTTTTCGGGCGCCGCCAACAAGGACGCCCCATGGATGGATTCGGATATCTCGGCCCGTATGCCCTGGAATGGTTCAACATGCTGGTGCGCTGGCTGCACATCATCACGGGCATCGCCTGGATCGGTGCGTCCTTCTACTTCGTGTGGCTCGACAACACGATCCGCCCGCCCGCGCCGGGCTCGGAACTGGCGAAGAAGGGCGTGTCCGGCGAGCTATGGGCGGTGCACGGCGGCGGCTTCTACAACCCGCAGAAATACCTGGTGGCGCCCGCCGAGCTGCCCAGCGAACTCCACTGGTTCAAGTGGGAAGCCTATTCCACCTGGCTGTCGGGCTTCGCCCTGCTGATCATCGTCTACTACCTGAACGCGCAGGCCATGATGGTCGACCGCAGCGTCGCCGATTTGACGAGCGGGCAGGCGGTCGGCATCGGCCTGGCCAGCCTGGTGGTCGGCTGGATCGTCTACGACCTGCTGTGCCGCTCGCCCCTGGGCAAGCACGACCTGGCCTTCGGCGTCACCATCTTCGCCTTCCTGGTCGCCAGCGCCTGGGTGCTCACCCACCTGCTCAGCGGCCGCGCGGCCTACCTGCACGTGGGCGCGATGATCGGCACCATGATGGTGGCCAACGTGGCGATGCTGATCATTCCCGGCCAGCGCAAGATGGTGAACGCCATGCTGGCGGGTGAAAAGCCCGACCCGGTCCACGGCATCAAGGCCAAGCAGCGCAGCGTCCACAACAACTACTTCACGCTGCCGGTGCTGTTCATCATGATCAGCAACCACTACGCGATGACCTACCGCCACGCATACTCCTGGGCGGTGCTGGGCGTGATCATGGCGGCGGGCGTGCTGATCCGCCACTTCTTCAACCTGCGCCACAAGGGCCGCGTCGAGTGGAAGTACCCGGCGGCCGGCGTGGCGCTGCTGGCCGTGCTGGCTGTCGTCATCGCCCCCAAGCCGCCGCTGCAGGCTCCGGCATCCGCCGCGGGTGCCGCCAGCGCCGATGACGCGGCGCGCTTCGCCCAGGTGCGCACCATCATCGACCAGCGCTGCGCGTCCTGCCATGCGCAGCAGCCGACCCAGCCGGGCTTCGCCACCGCGCCGGCCGGCGTGATGCTGAACACGCCCGAATTGGTGCACCAGAACGCGCAGCGCATCTACCAGCAGACCGTGCAGCTGAAAGCCATGCCGCTGGCGAACCTCACCCACATGACCGATGCCGAACGGGCGCAGGTCGGCGCCTGGTTCGAAGCCGGCGCAAAAACCGGACAACACTAATGGACGAGCAAACACGACAGCAGCTGCTGCAATGGATCGACGCCCACTTCGACGAAGAAGTCGCCTTTCTCCAGGAGGTGATCCGCATCCCGACCGATACGCCGCCGGGGAACAACGCGCCGCACGCCGAGGCGGTGGCCGGCATGCTGGCGCAGTACGGCTGGAGCGCCGAACGGCACGCGGTACCGCAACAGGCGGTGCGCGACTATGGCATGGAGAGCATCACCAACCTGATCGTGCGCCGCCCCTATGGCGCGGGCGGCCCCACGCTGGCCCTGAACGCGCACGGCGACGTGGTGCCGCCGGGCGAAGGCTGGACCAGGCCGCCCTACGGCGCCGAGATCCATGACGGCGCCATCTACGGCCGCGCGGCGGCGGTGTCGAAGAGCGACTTCGCCACCTACGTGTTCGCGGTGCGCGCGCTGGAAGCGCTGGGCGTGCCGCTCAAGGGCGCGCTCGAGTTGCACTTCACCTACGACGAGGAGTTCGGCGGCCTGCTCGGCCCCGGCTGGCTGCTGGAGCAGCAGCTCACGCGGCCCGACTACGTGATCGCGGCCGGCTTCAGCTACAACATCGTCACCGCCCACAACGCCTGCCTGCAGCTGGAGATCACGGTGCACGGCAAGGCCGGCCACGGTGCGATGCCGGAAACGGCGGTGGACGCGCTGCAGGCCGCCACCCGCATCCTGAATGCGATCTACGGCCAGCTGCCCGAGCTGAAAAAGATCAAGTCGCAGGTTCCCGGCATCGATTCGCCCACCATGCTGGTCGGCCGCATCGACGGCGGCACCAATACCAACGTGGTGCCGGGCAAGGTGGTCATGAAGATGGACCGCCGCATGATTCCGGAAGAAGACCCGGTGGTGGTGGAAGCGCAGGTACGCGCCCTCATCGAGGACGCCGTGGCCGGCATGCCGGGCATCCGGCTCGAGATCCGGCGCCTGCTGCTGTCGCACGCCTTGCGTCCGCTGCCCGGCTCCGAGAAGCTGGTGGCCAGCCTGCAGCGCCATGGCCGCGCGATCCTGGGCGAGGAAGTCACGGCCCAGGGCACGCCGCTGTACGCCGACGCGCGCCTGTACGGCGAGCGCGGCATCCCGGCCGTGCTGTACGGCGCCGGGCCGCGCACGGTGCCGGAATCGAACGCCAAGAAGGCCGACGAGCATCTGCAGCTGGACGACCTGCGCAAGGCCACCAAGGTGGTGGCGCTGACCTTATTCGACTTTCTCGGCGCCTGAAGCCTGGCGCGGCACGATGGCGAACTGCGGCCCCTTGCCGTAGTCCGGCTTGACGCTGCGCGCCATGAATTGCCGCCATGCCTTCCGGCCCGGTTCACCCAGCGCATCGGCCGCATAGGCCAGCGCCGGCTGCATGTTCGACGGAAAACCCGACTCGCTGTCCGAGTAGCCGGTCATTTCGCCTGGACGCAGTTTGAGCGCGCTCGCCATCTCCGGACCTCCGCAGGGAAGGGCGCGTATTTCCGGCGGCATGCTGGCGCGATAGGCTTCGCCGATCGTGCCGTAGAAGGGCGCCGTTGCGCTGTCGCGCACCAGCATGGCGTACATCGCGCCCTGGATCCAGCAACTGCCCTGGCCGGTCATGCGCAGCACCGGGAAGCGCGCCTTCCAGCGTAGCAGTTCCTGGGCCTTGGCGTAACCCAGTTCCGCGAGATGGCCGACGGCCGAGGTAAAGAAGTCGTCCTGCCAGGGCGCCAGCCCGCGTCCGTCCGCATAGGCCAGCGCATTGCCGTTGACGATGGCGCCCAGCTTGTTCGCGCTGGGATTGCGGGTGTAGGCGGCGTTGTACCAGTCCAGGTTATTGTCCAGGATCTGGGCGAAATGGCGCTTCAAGGGATGCGCGTCAGGGGTGATCCAGGCCGCTTCGCCGAGCGTGCGCAGCGCCCAGCCCTGGCCCCGCACCTGCTCCGGGCGGAGTAGGCCCTTGCGGTTGTCGCGGTAGGCCGGATTCGAGGAGAACACGTCGTACGTGGCCCAGAACTGCAGTTCCTCCAGATGGTAATGGTCGCCCGTCAGCAGATAGGGCAGGTAGGAGAATTCTGGCTGGTGCGAGATGTCGTGCTGGTTCGGCGTCCTGCAGGCGTCCGGGCGTGCGCATGCGGGAAACAGTTCGCTCTTGCCGGTCGCGGGGTTGCGCGCGTCGCCTGGCGTTCCCAGCAGCGTCATGTACGGGTAGTCGAGTACGCTAACGGGAAGGCCGGTGCGGCGGTCGCGATAGTGCATCGACCAGCTTCCCGCCAGGTCGCCCGTCCCTAGGGTGAGATCGCGTGCGCGTGGGTCCATGCTAATCAAGTACATGGCCGTCCATGCTGGTAGCAGGCCGATGTCCGGGCGCCCGCCCGTGGTCGCCATGGCCGGCAGCGCCATTCCGTGGCCCATCGGTTCCGTTTTGGGGCCGTTCCAGTCCGCGTACCAGCGCGACAGCGTCGCCCCGTCGATCGCGAGCGACGGGGCGTAGTTCGGCAACGCCATCGACGCTATCAGTTGCCCGGTGTCGTGCCGGACGTGCACCGAAGGCGCATCGCCCCACCAGAACAGCTTGCGCCAGCGCGCGTGGTGATAATGCGTCAGCCCCTGCTTGCGATAGACCGTGTCGCCGCCGATCGTGACCGACGCGTCGTAGGTGAAGTTCTGGGGCGCGGGTTCGAAGGCCCAGTTGTTCTCGACGGTGACGTCGACACGCGCCTTGTCCAGCGCCGGGTACCAGCGCAGCGCGAACCTGGCGGCCAGGTGGGGATGGGAGCGGCCGTCGGCATCGAGCAGCGGGCCGGATGCCTGCCACTCGCGCACGACGGGGCCGTCGAGCCACAGTTGCGGCCTGCTCTTCTCGAGCAGCGCACGCAGGCTGGCGGCGTAGCTGCGCCCGTCCAGCTCGAGCCGGACGCCGGCGTCCCCGATCTTGCGCAGCAGCGCCGCCAGGCTGCGCTCCGCGGCAGCGGGGGCGGCAACGGGGGCGGCGGCGGCGAACAGCCCGAGTACCGCTGGCCTGCCGGGAGCGAGGCGCGCAAGTGCCAGCGACAGGACGGCGTGCCTGACCGAACCGTCCGGATGGCGCGCCTTGACGTCGGCCTGCAGGGGAATCGTGCTGCCGTCGGCAAGGCGCGCCTGCAGGTCCTCGGCGCGCTTCAGGACACCCGTGCCGAACACCTGGCCGAAGGTGACGGGAAGATTTTCCTGTTCCGCCTTGCCGGTCGCTTCGAAGGCGAGCGTCGCCAGCGCGCCGGGGAGCCTGGCATGGCGTGCTGCCTGCACCGCGCCGGGCTGCGGCGCTGCCGCCGCTGTGGCGGCGCCGTAGCGCAGTTCGACCACCCGGGCGGCATCCAGGCCGCCGCCAGCCGGCAGCCCCTGGGCCTGGCCCGCTTCGGGCAAGGATTGGCCGCGCGCGTCGATGACGGCCAGGACGATCAGGAAGAGCGCAAGGAAACGGAGCTGTCGCATGAGATGAAGGGTAGGCCGATAGAGAAAAGGCGCCCGAAGGCGCCTCTCATCTTACCGGCTTACTGCTTGAGCGTGCGCTCGAACAGCTGGTAGATGCGGCGGTACTGGTCGTACCAGGCTTCCGGCTGGACGTAGGCGTGGCGCTCCAGCGGGTAGCTGGCCAGTTCCCAGTTGTCCTTCTTCAGTTCGATCAGGCGCTGGGCCATGCGTACCGAGTCCTGGTAGAACACGTTATCGTCGATCATGCCGTGCGCGATCAGCAGGTGGCCCTGCAGCTTGTCGGCGTACTCGATCGGCGACGAGATCTTGTAGGCCTGCGGGTCGATGTCCGGCGTGTTCAGGATGTTGGCGGTGTAGCCGTGGTTGTAGGTCACCCAGTCGGTCACCGGACGCAGCGCGGCGCCCGACTTGAAGGTCTCGGGAGCGCGCATCAGGGCCATGAAGGTCATGAAGCCGCCGTAGCTGCCGCCGTACACGCCGACGTTCTTCGCGTCGCCCTGGTGGTGCGCCACCATGTAGTTGACGCCGTCGATGTAGTCCACCAGTTCCGGGTGGCCCATCTGGCGGTAGATCGCGGTGCGCCACTTGCTGCCGTAGCCCTTCGAGGCGCGGTAGTCCATGTCGAGCACCACGTAGCCCTTCTGGACCAGCAGGTTGTGGAACATCTGCTCGCGGAAGTAGTTCGGATAGCGCTTGCTGACGTTCTGCAGGTAACCGGCGCCGTGCACGAACATCACCACCGGATACTTCTTGCCCGGCTCGAGCTGGGCCGGACGGTACAGCTTGGCCCAGACCGGATCGCCGCCGGCGCTCGACGGCACCGCCACGTACTGCGGCTCGACCCACTGGCGCGCCTTGAAGGCCTCGCTGCGGGTGTCGGTCAGCTTGACCGCCGCGCCGCCGTTCACCGGCACCGTGGCCAGCTGCACCGGGGTGTAGCTGGCCGACCAGTGCACCAGCAGCTTCTTCTCGTCCGGCGACAGGCGGAAGCGCTCGACGCCGTCCAGGCTGGTCACTTCGCGGACCGCGCCGTCCTTCGCGTTGACCGCGCAGACTTCGTAGTCGCCCGGGGTGGCGCGGTTGCACATCACGTAGGCCACGCTGCCGTCATGCGACCAGCTGACGTCCGAGGCTTCCCACTTGCCCGAGGTGAGGGCGCGCGCGCTGCCGCCATTGGAGTCCATCGTGTACAGGTGCGAGTAGCCGCTTTCCTCGGACAGGTACCACAGGGTGCGGTTGTCCGGCAGCCAGCCGAATTCGTTGTTGTCGTAGTTGACCCAGGCGCCGTCGGTCAGGCGGTGCAGCGGCTTGAGCCTGGCCGCCTGCAGGTCGACGCCGGCGATCCAGCGGTCCTTGTTGTCCACCGAGCGCAGCATGACGGCGACGTTGGCGCCGTTGGCCGACCATTCGATGGCATCGGCGCCGTCGCCGATGCGCACCGCGCGGTTGCCCTTCAGCGGCTCCTTCTTGGCGGCGGCGCGCAGCTCGGCCAGCGGATCGACCGTGATCCCGGGCAGCACGTCGAAGGACAGGTCCTGCACCGTGTTGGTGCGCAGGTCGACCAGCTTCAGTGCATGCGGCGCCGGCATGTTGCGGCCGACCCGGGTGCGCTGGTCGTCGAATTCCTCGTAGCCGGATTCGGTCACGTAGCGCGGCATCTTGCCGACGCGGCCCTTTTCTCCGCCTTTCGGCGCGGTGACGACCAGCAGCCAGCGGCCGTTGGGCGACAATGCGCTGCCTTCGATCTCGACCTTGTCGCCCAGGTAGATCGGGGCAGGGGGCAGGGTCGGGTCGACGCGGCGCAGCTCGTTCATGCGCTCGCGCAGCGCATCGCGCTCGTCCTTCTGGCGCTTCAGGGTGGCGATCAGGCGCAGCTGCTGCTCGCGCAGCGGGTCCGCTTCGCTCACGGCCGGGTCCTTGGCGGCGCGCGGCAGCGCGACCGGGCCGACCACCCTGGTGGCGCGGTCCCAGCTGTACCAGTCGGTGCCGATGCGGTAGTGGACGCTGCGCTCGTCGCTGGAATACTGCATCGCATCGAGCTTGCTGGCGCCGCGCGTGATCTGCACCAGCGCGCCGCTCTTCAGGTCGCGCTCGAACAGGTCGCCGTTACGCAGCATCAGGGCGCGGGTCTGGGCCGGGTTGTAGACGACGTCGGCGCCGTCGATTCTGGCGCCGTCGGCATCGCTCACCAGCTTCGGCTTGCCGCCCTGCGCCACCTGCCAGGTGTCGCGCACCGGCGAGCCGTCGCGCTTCTGCTTGTAGAACACCTGCTTGCTGTCCCAGCTCCACCAGGCGGTTTCCGCCGGGGTGCCGATCCAGTCCGGGTGGGCCATGGCCTGGTCGAGGGTGATGGGCGTGGACGCCGCCGCCGGCAGCGCGAAGAGTGCCAGGTGCGCTGCAAAGATCGTGAGTGCTGGTGTACGCATCGTGTCGTGAGTGCTGAGTGAAAGGGATTGGCTTTCTTGCCAGAAAATGCGACTTGCATTCTAGCTCAGCATTCCACACTGCGGGCGGGGGATCGGGAAGATGCGCCGGCCGATAAAGACAGCGCCGGCGTACGTACGTACGACCGGCGCGTGCATGTGCATACGGCTGCTGCGCCGCAGCGTGTCAGGCCGCCTTGCGCAGGCCCTTGGCCGGGCGCAGGAACAGCGCCAGGCGCACCACCAGCGCCACGATGGCGCAGGCGCTCAGGACGGTGTCGAGCATGGTCATGATCAGCCCCGCACTGCCGGTGCCCAGCCGCCATGGGCGGCATAGAGTTCGATCGAGAAGCTGCGCACGGCAGCGGCGGCGTTGGCGAGGAAGCGACGGGTGAGGCGCATGGTGGAATCTCCTACATTGATTATGTTGCGATGTTGCAGTGCAGTATAAGGAGGTCCAAGCCATAAATAAACTTTAGATTGGTGATCCCAGCGATGCGTTGCATGAATAATTGTTGAATTCACCCGACCGCTGATATTTACGGCGCGAATGTCTCTTTGTTGCCACTGTGAATATTGCGAGGGATTGTGCGCGGGGGTGTTGCAAGTACGGTGCACCTGTGTTGCGCGCGAGCGCGGCCCGACCTGCAGCCGGCCAAAAATGAAAAAAGCCAGATCAGCTTGCGCTGGATCTGGCTTTCTCGAATTCTGTGGTCGGGGTGAGAGGATTCGAACCTCCGGCCTCTACGTCCCGAACGTAGCGCTCTACCGGGCTAAGCTACACCCCGACTGTTTGAGACTTCGTTTCCGAAATCTCGGGAAGGCATTACTATAGTCGGCTCAATGGTTCCTGTCAACAGCGAAACTGCAGAGCTGCAGCAGGCTTGCCTTGTAGACGCTCTCCGGCAGGCCGGCGATGGCTTCGGCAGCGCGCCGGGCGGCCTGTTCGGCCTGGCGGCGGGTGTAATCCAGGGCGCCGCTCGAGGTCACCGCGGCCAGTACCGCTTCGAACTGTTCTTCGTCACCATGCTCGATGCAGCTGCGCACCAGCTGGCGCTGTTCCGGCGTGCCG
Source organism: Massilia sp. X63 (assembly GCF_041023745.1). Taxonomy (NCBI): domain Bacteria; kingdom Pseudomonadati; phylum Pseudomonadota; class Betaproteobacteria; order Burkholderiales; family Oxalobacteraceae; genus Massilia; species Massilia sp. X63. The sequence goes on along the minus strand of NZ_JBFTEF010000005.1, from coordinate 55,358 downwards.
TTTTCCATCAGCCAGATCAGCGGCAGGGTAGGCTTGCCTTCGCGCAGGTCGTCGCCCAGGTTCTTGCCGATCTCGGTGGCGTCGCCGGCGTAGTCCAGCACGTCGTCGATCAGCTGGAACGCCGTGCCCAGCGAGCGGCCGTATTCGCCGGCCGCGGCGATCGCGTCGTCGTCGGCGCCGCCGACCAGGGCGCCCAGCTCGGCCGCCGCCTCGAACAGCTTGGCGGTCTTGGAGCGGATCACATTCAGGTAGTTTTCATGGGTGACGTCCGGGTCGTGCATGTTCAGCAGCTGCAGCACTTCGCCTTCGGCGATCACGGTGGTGGCGCGCGACAGGATGCTCATCACGCGCATGTTGTCGAGGCTGGTCATCATCTCGAACGAGCGCGAGTACAGGTAGTCGCCCACCAGCACCGAGGCGGCGTTGCCGAACAGGGCATTCGCGGTCTGGCGGCCGCGACGCATCGAGGATTCGTCGACCACGTCGTCGTGCAGCAGGGTCGCGGTGTGGATGAATTCGACCACCGCCGCCAGCTCGTGGTGGGCGCTGCCCTTGTAGCCGTAGGCGTTGGCCAGCAGCAGCACCAGCACCGGGCGGATGCGCTTGCCGCCTGCGCTGATGATGTACTCGGCGATCTGGTTGACCAGGCTAACTTCCGAGTGCAGTCGCTGTCGGATCACCGTATTGACGGCCTCCATGTCGGTGGCGATCGATTGGGCGATGGTGTTCTGTGCGTGTTGGGTAGCGGCTGACAAGGCGAACCTGCAATAAACGGTGAGTATTGGCGTAGTGATGTTAATTTTGGCGAGATTATACGTCATGCAAGGGAAGCTCGTCCCACTGATGACTCCCGACGGCGGAAACTGGTCCGACCGCATGACGGCGCCGGCCTTGGCAATGCGCCAACTCTGCAACACGGCCGGCAGGAATCGTCAAGGCCTTTTGACGCGCTGCAGCGACTTATGTATAATCCCCTGTTCCCCGGCATCCGAACAGTCCAGCGTCTCGACGCCGGCGGGATTCTTTTAACATTTGATGAGGTTTCAATCATGTACGCGGTCATAAAAACCGGTGGCAAGCAATACAAAGTTGTCGCTGGCGAAAAACTCAAAGTAGAACAGATACCTGCTGACATTGGTTCCGAACTCACCATCGATCAAGTTCTCGCGCTCGGCGCGGGCGACAGCATCAAGTTTGGTGCTCCGCTGGTCGAAGGTGCCTCGGTCCTGGTGAAAGTTGTTTCCCACGGTCGCCACGACAAGGTCCGCATTTTCAAGATGCGCCGTCGTAAGCACTACCAGAAGCGTCAGGGCCATCGCCAGAACTTCACCGAAATCCAGGTGGTGTCGATCAACGGCTAATCGCCGTTCGATTCACCAAGTTCATTCATCAAGGAGCAAATAAATGGCACACAAAAAAGGCGGCGGTACTACCCGCAACGGCCGTGACTCAGAAAGCAAACGCCTCGGCGTGAAAGTCTACGGCGGCCAGGCGATCAACGCCGGCGGCATCATCATCCGTCAACGCGGCACCCCGGTGCGCGCTGGCACCAACGTCGGCACCGGCAAGGATCACACCCTGTTCGCGCTGGTCGACGGTACCGTCAAGTTCGTCAAGCAAGGCGTCGGCTCGAAGCAGTTCGTGACCGTCGTTGCTAACGAAGCAGTCGCTGCTTAAATAGCACACCTGCGCCGCATCCATGGCGGCGCTTCTTTGCAAGGCGCAAGCCTTCCATCGAAAGGCTCTGCCCACGGTAGGGCCTTTTTAGTTTTTATCGGTCATCATCATGAAGTTTATCGACGAAGCAAGAATTGAAGTCATCGCCGGCGACGGCGGCAACGGGTGCGCCTCGTTCCGCCGCGAGAAGTTCCGCCCATTCGGCGGCCCGGACGGCGGCGACGGCGGCAAGGGCGGCTCGATCTACGTGGTGGCCGACCGCAACATCAACACCCTGGTGGACTTCCGCTATTCGAAGACCCACCACGCCCGCAACGGCGAACCGGGCCGCGGCTCTGACTGCTACGGCAAGGGCGCCGAAGACGTCTACCTGCGCATGCCGGTGGGCACCCTGATCGTGGACGACGTCAACGGCGAGATCATCGCCGACCTGATGGAACACGGCCAGACCGAACTGCTGGCCAAGGGCGGCGAGGGCGGCTGGGGCAACATCCACTTCAAGACCTCGACCAACCGCGCACCGCGCCAAAAGACCGAGGGCAAGGAAGGCGAGCGCCGCACCCTGCGCCTGGAGCTGAAAGTGCTGGCCGACGTCGGCCTGCTGGGCATGCCGAACGCCGGCAAGTCGACCTTCATCACCGCCGTCTCGAACGCCAAGCCGAAGATCGCCGACTACCCGTTCACCACCCTGCATCCGAACCTGGGCGTGGTGCGCGTGTCGCACGAGAAGAGCTTCGTGATCGCCGACATCCCGGGCCTGATCGAAGGCGCCGCCGAAGGCGCGGGCCTCGGCCACCAGTTCCTGCGCCACCTGGCGCGCACCGGCCTGCTGCTGCACATCGTCGACCTGTCGGGCTTCGATGAGAAAGCCGATCCGGTCAAGGAAGCCAAGGCCCTGGTCAAGGAGCTGGAAAAGTACGACGAAGAGCTGCTGAACAAGCCGCGCTGGCTGGTGCTGAACAAGCTCGACGTGGTCGATGAAGCCGAGCGCAAGAAGCGCGTCAAGGACTTCGTCAAGCGCATGGCCTGGAAGGGTCCGGTGTTCGAGATCTCGGCACTGAACCGCGAAGGCTGCCAGGACCTGGTCAATGCGATCTACCTGCACCTGGAAGAGAAGCGCACCAGCGAACACCGCGCCGAAGAGACCTCGATGACCGAGGAAGCGCGCGGCATCAACTCGATCGACCCGGACGATCCGCGCTTCAAGATCCTCGAGGACTAAGGCGCGAACTTGGCTGCAGCGTCGCTGAACCGCAGCTGGCTGCGCAGCCAGCTGCTGCAACTTCTCGCCACCGCCAGTTCGCTGGCGGCGCTGGCGGCCATGCTCGATCCCGACCGCATTGCGTCGGCGATGGGCATCTTTCTCGTCGGCGTGAACGGCTACAGCCAGTTCTACGCCGTCTACGTGGGCATGCGCCTCGCTACCGCGATGCTTGCGCTGCTGGCAGCGAGACAGGGCGACCGGCCCCTCCTCGTCGACCTCACCGCATTGTTCCTCCTGGCCCAGCCGGCCGGGCGCCTGGTCGCGGCTTTCGCGATCGGATTGCCGAAGGGGGTATTATTAGCAGTCTGCGCGGTCGAGTTGTTGGCAGGACTTTCCCTGCTGGCCTTACGGCCGCGAGGAAAATTCCTGTCGCCATGACTCAAGTTCACTCCGCTCTCCAGCAAGCCTCCCGCATCATCGTCAAGGTCGGTTCCTCGCTCGTCACCAACGAGGGCAGGGGCCTGGACCAGTCCGCCATTGCCCGCTGGGCGTCCCAGATCGCCGCGCTGCGCGGCCTCGGCAAGGAAGTCGTGCTGGTCTCGTCCGGCGCGATCGCCGAAGGCATGCTGCGCCTCGGCTTCGCCGCCCGCCCCACCGACATCCACGAACTGCAGGCCTGCGCCGCCGTGGGCCAGATGGGCCTGGCGCAGATCTACGAGACCAGCTTCCGCAGCCATGGCATCGGCACCGCCCAGGTCCTGCTCACCCACGCCGACCTGGCCGACCGCGAACGCTACCTGAACGCGCGCTCCACGCTCACCACCCTGCTGCGCCTCGGCGTGGTTCCGATCATCAACGAGAACGACACCGTGGTCACCGACGAGATCAAGTTCGGCGACAACGACACCCTGGGCGCGCTGGTGGCCAACCTGATCGAGGCCGACGTGCTGGTGATCCTTACCGACCAGAGCGGCCTGTTCTCGGCCGACCCGCGCAAGGACCCGGACGCGCGCCTGATCGCGCACGCCCAGGCGGGCGACCCGGCGCTGGAAGCGATGGCCGGCGGCGCCGGCTCCAGCCTGGGCCGCGGCGGCATGCTGACCAAGGTGCTGGCGGCGCGCCGCGCGGCGCGCTCGGGCGCCCATACCATCATTGCCTGGGGCCGCGAAGAGAACGTGCTCACCCGGCTGGCGGGCGGCGAGGCCATCGGCACCCAGCTGAGCGCGCCGACCGGGCGCCTGACTGCGCGTCGCCAATGGATGATCGACCACCTGCACACCACCGGCGAAGTGGTGATCGATGCCGGCGCCGTGCAGAAGCTCACCAACGAAGGCAAGTCGCTGCTGCCGATCGGCGTGGTCGCCGTGCGCGGCGAGTTCGGGCGCGGGCAGGTGATCACCTGCATCGACGAAGCCGGCAAGCCGCTGGCGCGCGGGCTGACCAACTACACCAGCAGCGAAGTGCGCCGCATCATGCGCCATTCGTCGGCCGAGATCGAACGCATCCTCGGTTACGTCGAGGGCCCGGAGCTGGTTCACCGCGATAATCTGGTCTTGTTGTAGGGTGTTCGGCTCGCCGAACGCGCGTTCAAGTACATCATGGGCCGCCACCGTGCATCCGCGAGTCGGACGCGCGGTCGGCAAAGCCGACCACCCTACGTTAAGATGGGCACGCGCCAATGTGGCGCGTTTTTTATCCATCAACGGAGCCCATGAACCCGACTTCCCCCCTCGCTGTCGTCCAGGCGCAGCTCGATGCCTACAATGCCAAGGACCTCGATGCGCTGATGAACACCTATGCGCCGGATGCCCGGCAGTTCGCCCTGCACGGCGCGCTGCTGGCGCAAGGCCACGCGCAGATCCGCCCGCGCTACCAGGAGCGCTTCGCCGAGCCCGACCTGCACGCGCGCCTGTTGAGCCGCCAGGTGGCCGGCAACGTCGTCACCGACCTCGAGATCGTGACCCGCAACTTCCCGGAAGGACGCGGTACGGTGGAGATGCTGTGCGTGTATGAAGTGGTCGGCGGGCGCATCGTGTGCGCCTCGTTCGCAACCGGAGAAAAACGCCTCGCCTGAGACGTGCTAGCCGAGTTAGGCCGCCTGGCTGGCCAGGTCGGCCGCCGGATCCATCACCCCGGCGGGCGCAGGGGTCTTGTCCTTGAACTCGCACAGGTCATTGATCAGGCAGTTCCAGCATTTGGGCTTGCGCGCCACGCAGGTGTAGCGGCCGTGCAGGATCAGCCAGTGATGCGCATCGTGCAGGAAGTCCTTGGGCACGAACTTGAGCAGCTTCTGCTCGACGATGTCGACGTTCTTGCCCGGCGCGATCTTCGTGCGGTTGGCGACCCGGAAGATGTGGGTGTCGACCGCCATGGTCGGCTCGCCGAAGGCCGTATTCAACACCACGTTGGCGGTCTTGCGGCCCACGCCGGGCAGGGCTTCCAGCGCTTCGCGCTCGCGCGGCACCTCGCCGCCGTACTGGTCCACCAGGATCTGGCAGGTGGCGATCACGTTCTTGGCCTTGTTGTTGTACAGGCCGATGGTCGAGATATACGACTTGAGTTCGTCCAGCCCCAGGTCGAGGATGGCCTGTGGGGTATTCGCCACCGGGTACAGGCGGCGCGTGGCCTTGTTCACGCCGACGTCGGTCGACTGGGCCGACAGCAGCACCGCGATCAGGAGCTCGAAGGGCGTGGTGAATTCGAGCTCGGTGGTCGGCTTCGGGTTGGCGGCGCGAAAGCGCGTGAAGATTTCTAGGCGTTTGGCGGGGTTCATGCTGCTCAGGTTTTATCGGGCGGCGGGCTGTCGGACGCGTTCGCCGCGGCCTTCTGGCGCGCGCGCTCCATGGCGGCCGCGATGATGGCGCGCTTGCGTTCCTTTTCCGCCAGTTCTTCCGGCGTGTTGGTCACTTCGGCCGTCACCGCACGCATCTTTTCCAGCGCCTTGGCGGCCAGCCGGGCATCGTTTTCTTCCTTCTCGCGGCGCAGGCGCTCGCTGCGGAAGTCGTGGCGCGCGCGCGCCGCCTCCGCGGCTTCCTGCGACCAGGCGTCCCAGCCGGTGCGTTCGCCCGTCACCGGCAGCATCGAGATGCAGTCGACCGGGCAGGGCGCCACGCACAGGTCGCAGCCGGTGCACAGGCTCGGCAGGATGGTGTGCATCTGCTTGGCCGCCCCCAGGATGGCGTCCACCGGGCAGGCCTGGATGCACAGCGTGCAGCCGATGCACAGCGACTCGTCGATGAAGGCAACCGGGCGCGGGCGCTCGACGCCGTTGGCCGGGTTGATCGGGATGACCGGGCGGCCGGTGACGGCGGACAGGCGGCGGACGCCCTCGATGCCGCCGGGCGGGCACTGGTTGATCTCGGCTTCGCCGCGCGCGATCGCTTCCGCATACGGACGGCATGCGGGATAGCCGCACTTGGTGCATTGCGTCTGCGGCAGCACGTCTTCGATCTGGTCGGCGAGGGTCTTGGTCACGATGCGGAGGAGGGCAATGAAAGCCGCCGGTAAAAGCCGACATTATCCGCCAAAACTGCAGGCGATGCGACTTTGGCAGCACGAGGGGCACTGCGTGCTGGAGCGAACAGACCACCGTGTCCGTGCGTGCTGTACTGGAGCCTCGACGCTGAAGAGGAGCTCTCATGAACAAACTCATCGTTCCGCTGCTGGTCGCCGCGGCGCTGGCCGGTGGCGCCGCGGCCCAGGTGCACCAGCGCGGCGAACAGGAAGCCCGCGCCCAGCAGGCCCGCGCCGTCAAGACCGGTCCCTACCGCAGCGTGGAAACCAGCGGCCAGCTCAAGCGCGGCGGGCAGCTGCCGCCACGCTATCGGACGCATCATTATGTGGTGGAGAACTGGAAGACGCATCGCCTGACCGAACCGCCGCCGGGGCACCAGTGGGTGCAGGCCGGCAGCGATTATGCCCTCGTGGCGATTGCGACGGGCGTGGTGCAGGAGGTGCTGGTAGGGCGGTAAACGCCGGGCGCCCAAAAGAAATGCCGGAGCAAGCTCCGGCATTTTTCACGTCAGGCAGGCTTACGCATGCTTGCGGATGAACTCCCCGATCTTCGGGCAGATGATCTCGCGCCAGCGGCGGCCCGAGAAGATGCCGTAGTGGCCGCACTTGGGCGCCACGAACTCCTGGTGCATGTCCTTCGGGATGCCGGTGCACAGGTCGTGCGCGGCGCGGGTCTGGCCCAGGCCGGAGATGTCGTCCAGCTCGCCCTCGACGGTGAACAGGGCCACCGTCTTGATGTCCTGCGGACGCACCAGCTGGCCGCCGACTTCCCAGGTGCCCTTCGGCAGGCGGTGTTCCTGGAACACCGTCTTGATGGTCTCGAGGTAGTACTCGGCCGGCATGTCGAGCACGGCGTTGTATTCGTCGTAAAACTGGCGGTGCGCCTCGGCCGAGTCGTCGTCGCCGCGCACCAGGTGCTGGTAGAACTCGCGGTGGCTCTGGGCATGGCGGCCCGGGTTCATCGCGATGAAGCCGGCGTGCTGCAGGAAGCCCGGATAGACCTTGCGTCCGAAGCCCGGGTAGTTGCCCGGCACCGAGTAGATCACGGTGTTCTCGAACCACGAGAAGGGTTTCTCGACCGCCAGGTCGTTGACCGCGGTCGGCGACTTGCGCGGGTCGATCGGGCCGCCCATCATCGTCATGGTCTTCGGCAGCTTCGGATCATTGTTGGTCGCCATCAGCGAGATCGCGGCCAGCACCGGCACGGTCGGCTGGCACACCGAGATCACGTGCACGTCCGGGCCGAGGTGGCGGATGAAATCCTGGACGTAGTAGATGTAGTCGTCGAGGTGGAAGGGGCCGGCGGACAGCGGCACCATGCGCGCATCGATCCAGTCGGTGATGTAGACGTCGTGTTCGACCAGCAGGGCGCGCACGGTGTCGCGCAGCAGGGTGGCGTGGTGACCCGACAGGGGCGCGACGACCAGCACCTTCGGCTGTTCCAGCGCGGCGAATTCCTTGTCGCTCAGGTCTTTCTTGAAATGGATGAGCTTGCAAAAAGGCTTTTCGACCGTCGTGCGTTCGATGATGCCGACGTCGGCACCCTGGATGGCGACGGTCTTGATGCCGAATGCCGGCTTTTCGTAATCCTTCCCGAGGCGGTACATCAGCTCGTAGCCGGCGGCGATACGCTGCGAGAACGGGGTGTGCGCGAATGGCGAGACAGGGTTCGAGAACAGTTTCGAGGACGCATCTGCCCATTGCATCAGCGGGGTCAGGAAGGAGCGTTGCATCTCGTGCAGTTGGTAAAGCATAAATAATTCCTTCGGATGGACTAGGCGTCGCAATCGTTTGCGCGTGCTCTCAGTCAATTATAGGGGATAGTGATTTACTTGTGGAAACAGTCCTTTTCACATCCCTTGTGCATAGTCCAGTTGTAGCATATTTGCGTCCCGCCGCTCGGTGAAGCGGCCCACATAAGCAGGTAGGCCCTGTCCGACAGCGCTTTCCGTGGCTTCGCACTAACTGAACGCAGATGGGGGCGGCAATGAAAAATGCCGCCGGGCTTGCGCCGGGCGGCATCTTTGTAGGAGAGTTTCCTGCTTATCAGTCGAAGACCGGGGTTTCGACGCCGAGAATCTTGTGCAGCTTCGGCGAGGTGGTCGTGTACTGCATGTGGATCTTCTTGTCCGGGAAGATGTAAGGCGCGGCGCCGAAGGCGGCCAGCGCGGCCTCGTGGAAGCCCGACAGGATCAGCTTCTTCTTGCCCGGGTAGGTGTTGATGTCGCCCACGGCGAAGATGCCCGGCACGTTGGTCTCGAACTTCTCGGTGTCCACGACCTTGAGCTGCTTGCGCTCGATGTCCAGGCCCCATTCGGCGATCGGGCCCAGCTTCGGCGACAGGCCGAAGAACACCAGCAGCATGTCCAGCGGCACGCGGCGGGTGACGCCGTCGGCGCCGGTGACCTTCACTTCGCTCAGCTTGCCGTCGGTTTCGTCGAAGCCGACCACCTGGCCGGTGATCAGCTGCATTTCGTATTCGTCGCACAGGGCCTTCATCTTGGCCACCGACGCCGGCGCGGCGCGGAAGTCCTCGCGGCGGTGCAGCAGCACGACCGACTCGGCCTTGCCGACGAAGTTCAGGGCCCAGTCCAGGGCGGAGTCGCCGCCGCCGCAGATGACCAGGTTCTTGCCTTCGAACAGTGCAGGATCCTTGACGCGGTAGAACAGCTGGCTGTTCTCGAACTTCTCGATGCCGTCGACCTTCATGGTGCGCGCCTGGAACGAACCGACGCCGGCAGCGATGAAGATGGTCTTGGTGATGAAGCGGGTGCCGGTCGAGGTCTCGACGTTGAAGCGGCTGTCTTCGCGACGCTGGACGGTGGTGACTTCCTGGCCCAGGTGGAAGGTCGGCTCGAACGGCTCGATCTGCTTGAGCAGGTTGTCGGTCAGTTCCTGGCCGGTGCACACCGGCACCGCCGGGATGTCGTAGATCGGCTTGTCCGGGTACAGTTCCACGCACTGGCCGCCGACGGCCGGCAGCGAATCGATGACGTGGGCCTTGATTTCGAGGAGGCCGAGTTCGAAGACCTGGAACAGGCCGACCGGACCGGCGCCGATGATCACGGCATCGGCTTCGATCGCGCCGGCGAACGAGCTGTTGGGAGCGATGCTGCCCGCTTCGTGGGAGGCACTGATAGTCATGCGCTTAAATCCTGTGTTTTTTGGGTATGGATGGGACGATGGCCGCTAGTGTGCCACGATTGACGAACCTGCGCTGGCCGGGACCCTGGCGGGCCCGGCCGGGAAAAATCAGCGGGCCAGCTGGTCCAGCTTGCTCTTGACGTCTTTCCACTCATCCGCGTCGGGCAGGGCCGGCTTGGTCTTGGTGATCGACGGCCAGGCGCGCGACAGGTCGGCGTTAATCTTGATGAACTGCTGCTGGTCGGACGGCACGTCTTCTTCCGCATAGATCGCGTTCACCGGGCACTCGGCCACGCAGACGGCGCAGTCGATGCACTCGTCAGGATCGATGGCGAGGAAATTCGGGCCTTCCCGGAAACAATCTACCGGGCATACATCGACGCAGTCGGTATAGCGACAACGGATGCACGATTCGGTGACAACGTGGGTCATAACAGTCCTATTAGTTGGTGTAGTGTGTCGCGGCACCGGGCGCTGTGTGGGCCGGCGGGACTTGCAAAGCACTGTATTTTAGGGCAATTCGGGTTTTCCTACAAATTAGGCTTATACACAATATATATAAGCAAATGAGGACCGTGGCGGGAGCTGCGCGCGTGCCGCCACGGTCCGATCCGGCTCAGTTGCCGCTCATGCGCTGGTGCGCAGCCGATCCAGCAGGGCCTGCCAGTCGCCGCCGCTGCCGTCCTCGCGCAGGAACACGGTGTGGCAGCGCTGGCCGTCCTCGACCGTGATCTCCCAGCGCGGCAGGTCGGCCCCGACCGGGCAACTGGGCGAGGCCGAGAAGAAGTCGACCCGGTGCAGCAGGTCTTCCAGCTCGCCGCCAACCGGGTGGGCGGCGGTGTCGAGGTCGTAGGCTTCGGCCAGCCCGGCGAAGCCGCCGCAGGCGCGCGCGCTGATCTTCATGTCGGCTCCGCCACGCCGGCCACCGGCACGATGTTCGTCCCCAGCGCAGCCGTGGGCAGCACGCATTCGCCGAGCCGGCCGTTGGATGCGCACCAGCGCGCCAGCGCCTGCGCTTCGCCGTCGAGCACCCGGTCCACCCGGTGGTACTCGGGCAGGTTCATGGTGCCGCAGCAGGCGCGCCGGTCCTGGCGCGCGCCGGGCTTGTCGCAGACCTTCGGTGCGAGCGGCCCGCATGCCAGTTGGGCCGTGGCGGCCTCGCCCGGGTTCTCGACCACGTGGCGGCGCGCGAACTGGTTGCGGATGAAGCCGGCGTAGATGGGCGGCTTGCCGTCGTCCTGCACGATGCGCAGCATCTCGTTGACCACGTCCACGTAGCTGGCGGCGCTGTCGGGGGCGGCGATCAGGGCGCGCAGCAGCAGGCCGCGCAGGTAGGCCGCCACCCGGTGCAGCACGGCGGCGCAGTCGTCCACCGTGGGATTGCGCTCGTAGGCGAACATGTCGGCCAGCACGTCGTACATGGCGCCGGTGAACACCTGCGAGATCGCATGCACCTGGGTGCCGGCCTGGCTGAGGGTCAGGTCGTTGTCGGCATTGCGCAGGCCGGTGCTGCCGCCGAGCGCCGTCCCGAACTGCTCGGCGATGTCGGATATGAAGGTCTTGTCGTGCAGGTGGGCCTTGGTCTGGGCCACCACCGCCTCGCACTGGTCGAGCTGGGACAGGGCCAGGAAAATCGCGGTGAGGTCGCCGAAGGCTTCGTGCAGGCCGCCGGTCTGGGGCGGGGCGTCGGCCAGCAGCCACTGCGGCTTGAGGCCGTCGAGCACGGCGTGCGCGGTCTCGTGGGCCACGATGTCGAAGGAGCGGCAGGTATAGATGCGCGCGGCTTCCTCCGGCTGCGCGCCGCCGTTGGCGCCGGGCGGGATGAAGTCGCCGAACTTCAGGCAGCCCTGGTTGCGGCTGTAGAAGGCGTTCATGGTGTTCGGCAGGCCGTAGGGATACACCGTCAGCGGACGCGTGTCCATGCTGGTGTTCCACTGCCAGGGCAGGGGCATCTCGAGGCCGGCCGCCAGCATCGAGCGCTGGTACATGGTCAGGGTCTGGCGCACCACGGCGAAGGTATGCACGGCGTCGAACTGCGGGGTGTCGGGCTGGGTGACGAAGTCGCCGAAGGCGTTCGGTTCGACCGGATCGATGCCGGGCGCACCCGGCGCGATGCGGGCGTCGCGCGGACCGGCCAGCACCGGGCCGGGCAGGTAGGCGCGGCGGGTGCCGATCTCGCCCACCGACGGGTCCTGCTTCCACATCAGCACGCGCGCGCCGAAGGCGTAGGGCAGCGGCGGCGCTTCGGCCTGCGCCTCTTCGTCGGACGGCGCCGAGTCTGCGGGCGCCTCATTCGGCTCGAGCGGGCGCTCGAGCAGCCTGGCGAGGCGGTGTTCCTGCTGGTAGGGGGCGCTGGGCGTGGGGATGAAGCGGACCGGCGGCTGGTCACGAGGCGTGTCCAGTTCGTCCGGCAAGAGGGCACCTGGTTCCATGACGGCTCCTTGCGAAATGTCGGGCGGCAGCTCCATGGTCGCGCGCCCGGCGGCGCGAGCATTGACTACGGTCAATTGACTTAGATCGGGGCCCGAATCGCCCGCGCGTCTGGCTTACTGCGCCGCCAACTGGCATCATGGCGGACTTTCTCGCAACAGTTCAGTTACTTATCAGAAAGAAGGATTGCCCAGCATGTCGGAAATTAGCATCGTCCAGGAACACAATCTGCCCCCTGAACAGGCGCGCGCGGCCGCCCAGCAGGTGGCGCACAAGATCGCGGCCGAGTACGGCCTGGCGTGCAAGTGGGATGGCGACGTGCTGCGCTTCGAGCGCAGCGGTGTGGAAGGGGCCCTGAGCCTGGAAGGCCAGCGCGCCGCGTTGCGCATCCGCCTGGGCATGTTCATGGGCATGTTCGCCCCGGCCATCGAGGCCAAGGTGACGGAAAAGATGCGCAAGGTGTTCGTGCCGGCCTAAGGTCCAGGCCGGCAGTGGCGCCCATGCGGGCGGCCACGGTTGGTCAGGGCATCAGCCCTTCAGTTCCTCGATCAGGTCGATGTACTGCTGCATCGCGTCTTCCTGCGAGGTGCCCTTCAGGGCGGCCCAGGCGTCGAACTTGGCGCGGTTGACGAAGTCGGTCATGCCCGGACGCTCGCCGGTGGCGTCGCCGCTCGAACCCTGCTTGTAGAGCGCGTAAATCTTCAGCAAGGTCATGTTGTCCGGGCGTTCCGGCAGATTCTTCGATTCGGCCTGGGCCTGGGCAAACTGTTCCTGCAAGCTCATGGATACTCCTGTATTGGTTGCGTTGGCAATGTGGTAATGCAGGAGGCGATCTTAGCGCAGGCGGGGCCTGTTCACCGCCAAACGGGGCGAACTTTAGAGGGGATGCTCGGGGGAGGGTGGGCGGGGGAAAATAGTCCAGTGGACTGTTTTCCGCCCAGGCGGTGATCGCTACGGCATGCACCGCGCAAATGATCCGGCTGCTTGAACGCGTGGGCGGGCAAGCCGCCCACCCTACAGCACGGCAGCTTGCCGCGAGGCTTAAACGGCCAGCAGTTCGACGTCGAAGATCAGGGTCGCGTTCGGCGGGATCACGCCGCCGGCGCCGCGCGCGCCGTAGCCGAGGCTGGCCGGGATGGTCAGGCGGCGCTGGCCACCGACCTTCATGCCCTGCACGCCTTCGTCCCAGCCGCGGATCACATGGCCGGCGCCCAGTGCGAACTGGAACGGGTCGTTGCGGTCCTTGCTCGAATCGAACTTGGCGCCCTCGCTGCCGTCGTCGTTGCGCAGCCAGCCGGTGTAGTGGACGGTGACGTGCTGGCCGGCTTTCGCCTCGGCGCCGCTGCCGACGACGGTGTCTTCGTATTGCAGGCCGGAATCAGTGGTAATGGTGGACATGGTTTTCCCTGTTGTTCAAGTTGAACGGCGATTGTAGTGCATGCGCCCGGGGCACGCCAAACGGCCCCGGCGCGGAACTGCCGCGCCCATATGCGTACAATGGGAACATTGGAATCCAGACAAGGAGCCGCGATGCCCCACCGTTCCCGCCCGCGCCCGTGCAAGGCCGCCCGATGAAGGGCGTCGGCATTGCTTACCGGCGTGCGCTGCGCGCCCAGTTCTCGCGCCGCATGCTGCTGCTGTCCGGCGCGCCGCTGGTGCTGTCCTTGCTGCTGTGGGGCGCGCTGCTGTGGACCGGCCTGCAGCCGCTGCTCGACTGGCTGCAGGCCACGTTTGCCGACTACGGCCTGTTCCAGGCCAGCGGCAGCATGCTGGCTACGCTCGGCCTGGGCATGCTCAAGGTGATGGTGGTGCCGCTGCTGGCGATCGCCGTGCTGCTGCCCCTGATGATCGGCTCGGCGCTGCTGTTCATGGGCGTGATCGCGATGCCGGCGATCGAGCGCCATGTCGGCAACAGCCAGTATCCGAAGCTGGAGCGGAAAGAGGGCGGTTCCTTCCTCGGCAGCGTCGCCATCAACGTCGGCAGTACCGCCGTGTTCGCGCTGCTGTGGCTGTTCACGCTGCCGCTGTACGCGGTGCCGCCGCTGGCCTGGCTGGTGCAGGCCTGCCTGTGGGCCTGGGTGACCTCGCGGGTGATGAGCTACGACGCGCTGGCCGCGCACGCCAGTCCGGAAGAACGGCGCGAACTGGTGCGCCGCCACCGCGGCGCGCTGCTGGCGATCGGTTTCGCCTCGGGCCTGGCCGGGGCCTTGCCCGGCATCGCCTGGATGGGCGGGGCCCTGATCTCGATCGTGCTGTTCCCGTTCCTGGCCATGCTGTCGCTGTGGCTGTACATCATGATCTTCCTGTTTGCCGGGCTGTGGTTCCAGTATTTCTGCCTGGGCGCGCTGGAAGAGTTGCGCGGCGGCGTTCCACCAACTTGAAAAGAGGATATCGATGGGATTCGGTCTGATCGTCGTGGGCGACGAAATCCTGTCCGGCAGGCGCCAGGACAAGCATTTTGCGAAAGTGGTCGAGCTGCTCGCGGCGCGCGGCCTGCAGCTGGCCTGGGCCGAATTCGTCGGCGACGACCCGCAGCGCCTGACGGCGACCCTGCGCCGCAGCTTCGCCGGGGACGACGTGGTGTTCTCCTGCGGCGGCATCGGCGCCACCCCGGACGACCACACGCGCCAGTGCGCCGCCGCAGCGCTTGGGCTGCCCCTGGCGCTGCATCCGGAAGGACGCCTGCTCATCGAGGAGCGTATCCGCGCGACCGCGCGCGAGGCCGGCATCGAGGCCGACCTGCAGGCGCCCGAGAACCTGCAGCGCCTGAAGATGGCCGAGTTCCCGCAGGGCGCCACCCTGATCCCCAACCCCTACAACCGCATCGCCGGCTTCAGCGTGCAGCGGGCAGGGGTGGCGCCGCACCACTTCGTGCCGGGCTTCCCGGTGATGGCCTGGCCGATGCTCGCATGGGTGCTCGACACCCACTATGCGCATTTATTCCATGCCACGGTCCACCTGGAACGTTCGCTGATCGTTTACGAACAGGCGGAGGCGCTGCTGACACCGCTGATGGAGGCGCTGGAGCGCGATTATCCGGGCTTGCGGGTGTTCAGCCTGCCGAGCGTGGGCGACGCGCGCACCCGCCGCCACATCGAACTCGGCGTGAAGGGCGCGCCTGCGCAAGTCGAGCCAGGCTTCCTTGCCATGCAGGCAGAACTGCAGCGTTGCGGGGCCGAATTCCAGCTTTTGTAGGACTACATGCCGTCCAGTTAACTCTGCCGTTGTTTTTTTGCGAAAATACTTCGCGCGAATCAAAATTGTTAAACCGTGTCTCGCGCGAGGGGTATTGATGTGGTGGAATGATACCTGTGGAGGTGCAATCCTGAGTGAGTTTGCGCCGCACATTTTTGCGGACTGACGAGGACCCAATCACTCGAACACACCAGAGGCAAGGATGGCGGGCAGGTTGGCGGGGATTGAGCACGAATTGATTCAAACCGGTTGAGCCATCATGGAAAGTATTCGCCGCACCAAGCGGCCCAGTAATGTCATCCGCGCAGTGGGTCTGTGGCTCGGGCAGCTCGCCCAGTCAGCTGCCGGCCGCGCACCCGTGCTCGCATCCGCGGGCGGCAACGACGTCCCCCTGTACGAAGCCTATCCGCACCTGGCGGCCGGCGGCGGCGGTGCGCCCTCGGGCGCGCCGGTGCCGCCGGACGTGCCCGGAGGCGGCTCCGAGGGCACGCCCGAAGGCACGCCCGAGAGCGCGCCGCGCAAGCGCCGCTACAAACCCTGGCTCTACCTCATCTTCCTGATTTTGCTGGCGCTGCTGGCCGGCTGGGGCGCGCTCGAGATGCGCACTTCGCGCCTGCAGGCGAAGATCTTCGCCGAGATGGCCGAGGACCTCACCTACCGCATGGAGAAGGGCCCCAGCCAGGCGATCCGCTTCCCGGCCGCCAGCCCCTACGACACCCGCCTGGGCTACGCCGGCCTGCCGGCCTACCTCCAGAAGCTGCAGTCGCGCGGTTACGTCATCGACGCCCAGGCGCGCATGTCGCCCAAGATGCTCGAGATGGCCGACCGCGGCCTGTACGCCACCTACCACGAGAAGACCAAGGTCGGCCTCGAGATCCTCGACTGCCGCGCGCAGCCGCTGTTCGCCTCGCGCTTCCCGGAGCGCTTCTATCACAAGTTCGAGGACGCGCCGCCGCTGCTGGTGCAAAGCCTGCTGTTCATCGAGAACCGCGAGCTGCTCGACCCGGCCTACCCGCACCGCAACCCGGCGGTCGAATGGGACCGCTTCTCGAAAGCGGTGTTCGACAAGACCCTGAGCAGCGTCGGCCTGGGCGGCGGCGGGCGCGTGGCCGGCGGCTCGACGCTCGCGACCCAGATCGAGAAGTACCGCCACTCGCCCGAAGGGCGCACCGGCTCGCTGCAGGACAAGATGATCCAGATGGCCTCGGCCACGCTGCGCGCCTACCAGGACGGCGAAGACACCACCAATGCGCGGCGCCAGATCGTGCTCGACTACCTGAACACGGTGCCGCTGTCGGCCAAGCCGGGCTACGGCGAAGTCAACGGCATCGGCGACGGCATGTGGGTCTGGTACGGGCGCGACTTCGCCAAGCTGAGCGAGCAGCTGCGCGGCCCGATGAACAGCGCCGACGCCGTCACCGCCTACAAGGAAGCGCTGTCGCTGATGATCGCGCAGCGCCGCCCGGCCTACTACCTGGGCGCCGGCGAGCACGACCTCGAAACGCTCACCAACAGCCACCTGCGCGTGCTGGCGCAGGCCGGCGTGATCTCGCCGCAGCTGCGCGACGCCGCGCTCAAGGTCGCGCTGCACCCGGCCCAGGGCTCGGGCGTGGCCGCGCCGGGCGCCGACGCCTTCGTGTCGCGCAAGGCCGCCAACGCGGTGCGCAACCACCTCGGCTACCTGGTGGGCGACTCGCGCCTGTACAACCTCGACCGCCTCGACCTGTCGGTGGTCTCGACCCTCGACGCCCAGGTCCAGCAGGCCGTCACCGACACGCTGCGCCAGCTGTCCGACGCCGAGCATGCGAAAGAAGCCGGGCTGACCGGCAAGGGCCTGCTCGGCAACGGCGACCCGTCCCAGGTGGTGTACAGCTTCACCCTGTATGAGCGCGGCGAGCACGTCAACTACCTGCGGGTCCAGACCGACAACTACGACCAGCCGCTCGACATCAACGAAGGCGCCAAGCTCGACCTGGGCTCGACCGCCAAGCTGCGCACCCTGGTGACCTACCTCGACATCGTCGACCAGCTGCACAAGCGCTTCGAACAGATGGACGAGATCGGCCTGATGGGCGTGGAAGTCGATCCGAAAGACCGCATGTCGCAGTGGGCGCTGGAGTACTTCCGCACCCTGCCGAAGGGCGCCGACCGCGGCCTCAAGCCGATGCTCGCCGCCGCGATGGAACGCAAGTACTCGGCCAACCCGGGCGAAGCCTTCTTCACCGGCGGCGGCGTGCACACCTTCGGCAACTTCAGCAAGCTGGACAACAGCAAGATCATGACGGTGACGCAGGCGCTGCGCAATTCGACCAACCTGGTGTTCGTGCGCATGATGCGCGACGTGGTGCGCTACTACATGTTCCAGCTGCCGGGCTCCTCGGCCCAGCTGCTGGCCGACGCCGACGACCCGCGCCGCGCGATGTACCTGGCCCGCTTCGCCGACAACGAGGGCAAGGTCTTCATGGCCAAGTTCTGGAACAAGTACAAGGGCAAGACCCCGGCCGAGGTCGAGGAGCTGCTGTTCTCGGGCGTGCGTCCGCTCGCGTCCAAGCTGGCGGCCGCGCACCGCACCGTGTTCCCGGACGCGACCATGGAACAGTTCGGCGCCTTCATCGACAAGAACCTGCCGGCCTCGCACGACATGGATGCGGACCGCATCCCCAAGATGTACGAGATGTACGACCCGCGCAACATGTCGCTGGCCGACCGCGGCTACGTGGCCTCGGTGCACCCGCTCGAACTGTGGCTGGCGGGCTACCTGCGCACCCACCCGAACGCCGGCTGGACCGAAGTCACCGATGCCAGCGTGAAGGAGCGCCAGGAAGTGTATTCGTGGCTGTTCAAGACCCACCGCAAGCACGCCCAGGACAAGCGCATCGCCGGCCTGCTCGAGGTGGAAGCCTTCCTGAAGATCCATGCGCAGTGGAAGAAGATGGGCTATCCGTTCGACTCGCTGGTGCCGTCCTATGCCACCACGCTGGGCGCCTCGGCCGACCGTCCGGCCGCGCTGGCCGAGCTGATGGGCATCATCGTCAACGGCGGCGTGCGCAAGCCCGTCGAGCGCATCGACTCGCTGCACTTTGCCAAGGACACCCCGTACGAGACCCTGGTCAAGCGCAGCAAGGGCGGCGGCAAGGAACAGGTGCTGGCGCCCGAGGTGGCGCGCGCGGTGGCCGACGCGATCCAGGGCGTGGTCACCGACGGCACCGCCAAGCGCGTCAAGACCGCCTTCACGCAGCGTGATGGCAGCGTGATCGCCGTGGGCGGCAAGACCGGCACCGGCGACCAGCGCTTCGAGGTGTATGCGCGCGGCGGGCGCGTGATCGAGTCGCGCTTCGTGAACCGCTCGGCGACGTTTGTGTTCAACATCGGCGAGCGCTACTTCGGCAGCATGACCGCCTACGTGCACGGCCCGCAGTCCGGCAACTACGACTTCACCAGCGCGCTGCCGGTGCAGCTGCTGGCCAACCTGGCCCCGAGCCTGATGCCGATGATCGAACCGCCGCCGGACAGCATCGCCGCCCAGCGCCAGTGCGTCCGTTGAACGGACGTGCCGGCGCAGTCAGGCGTGCCGTGACGCGCATGCGCCAGTTCAGCATCGTGTCCCTGCGCGACCTGCTGACGGCAATGGGGCCGACGCTGCTGGCGGCGATCGCGGTGGCGGTGCTGGCCTACCTCTGGGTCGACCCCGCGCCGCCGCGCCGCCTCACCTTGGCCACTGGCCAGTTCAACAGCGCCTACGAGGAATTCGGCCGCCAGTACGCCCGGCTGCTTGCGCGCGACGAGATCACGCTGACTCTCCAGCCTTCGCTCGGTTCTGCCGAGAACCTGGAGCGCCTGATCGACGGCAAGGTCGACATCGCCTTCGTGCAGAGCGGTTCCACCGTGGACGACCAGGCCGAACAGGCTGGCCTGGTCTCGCTCGGCAGCCTGTTCACCGAACCGGTGTGGCTGTTCCTGCGCGAAGGCGCCAGGGTCACGCAGCTGACCGACTTGAAGGGAAAACGCATCAACCTGGGGCCGGAAGGCACCGGCGTGCCGCGCCTGTTCCGCCAGGTGCTGGACGCGAACGGCATCGCACCGGGCGAGCTGCAGATCGGCGCGCTGGAAAACACCCCGGCCACGGTGGAACTGCTGGCCGGGCGCATCGACGGCCTGGTGTTCAGCTCCGCGCCGGAAGCGCCGCTGATCCAAATGCTGCTGCAGACCCCGGGCATCAAGCTGTTCAACTTCACCCAGGCCGACGCCTACACGCGGCGCCTGCCGTTCCTGACCCACGTGGTGCTGCCGCGCGGGATCGTCGACCTCGGGCGCGACATCCCGGCCCAGGACTACCACCTGATCGCCCCCACCGCCACCCTGGTGGCGAGGGAAAGCCTGCACCCGGCCCTGGTGGGCCTGCTGGTCAAGTCGGCCGGCGCGATCCACGGCAAGGCAGGCTGGTTCCAGCAGCAGGGCCAGTTCCCCTCGCCGAAGTACACCGAGATCCCGGTGGCGGCCGAGGCGGCGCGCTACTACCGCGACGGCCCGCCCTTCATGCAGCGCTACATGCGCTTCTGGCTGGCCAACCTGTTCGAACGCCTGTGGGTGGTGGGGGTGGCGCTGGCGGCGCTTCTGATCCCGCTGTCCCGGATCGTCCCGCCGATCTACGTGTGGCGGGTGCGCTCGCGCGTGTACCGCTGGTATGGCGAGCTGCGCAAGGTGGAGCAGGAGCTGGAAGCGATCGCGCCCGAGGAACGCGAGTCTGCGCGCACCGGCCTGCTGGACCGCCTCGACGACATCGAGGAGCGCGTCAACCACATCTCGATCCCGCTGGCGTATGCGGAAGAGCTGTACCGCCTGCGCAGCCACATCAACTTCGTGCGCGAACGGGTGCGCGGCACCATCGACCAGCATGGCTTGGCGGTCTCCCGGAAGCGCTAGTGCGGAAGTAGCAATTTTCTGTCGGAAACGGATTACACTGGCGCTCTTTGTTCCGTTCCCCGAAAGAAGCCATGATCCGTCCTTCCTTGTCCGCCCTTGCCCTGGGCGTGATGCTGGTCTGCAGCACAGGAGTGCAGGCGAGCACCCAGGCCGCGCCCGCCGATGCGCCCGCACAGAAGCGCAGTCCGCGCGAGGCCTACACCAAGTACGAGTACCGCATCCCGATGCGCGACGGCGTGAAGCTGTTCACCACCGTGTACGTGCCGAAGGACAGCGCGAAACCCTACCCCTTCCTGATGCAGCGCACCCCCTACAGCGCCGGCGTGTACGCGCAGGGCGAGCAGCGCTACGGCGTGGACTGGTTCCCCGAGGCGCTCGGCCCCTCGCGCGAACTGGAGGACGCCGGCTACATCTTCGTGACCCAGGACGTGCGCGGCCGCTACATGTCGGAGGGCAGCTGGCAGGAAATGACGCCGCATGTCAGCCCCAAGCGCGCCAAAGGGGAGGGCCAGGAAAGCGAGGACATGCACGACACCGTCGAGTGGCTGCTGAAGCACGTCCCCAACAACAATGGCCGGGTCGGCATCTGGGGCATCAGCTACCCGGGCTTCTACACGGCGGCCAGCATCATCGATTCGCACCCGGCGATCAAGGCCGCTTCGCCGCAGGCGCCGATCGCCGACCTGTACATGGGCGACGATTCCTACCACGGCGGCGCCTTCATGCTGTCGGCGAACTTCGATTTTTATTCGTCCTTCCTGCCGCAGCAGAATCCGACCGTGGGCAACAAAGAGCGTTCCCGCTTCGCCTACGGCGAGGCCGACGCCTACGACTTCTTCCTGAAGCGCCTGACGATGGAGAACATCCTCGCCAGCCTGAGCGCGGAGCAGCGCGAACTGCTGGTGCCGACCATCGAGCACGATACCTACGACGAGTTCTGGCGTTCGCGCGCGATCACCCCGCACATGAAGAACGTGAAGGCGGCGGTGCTGACCGTGGGCGGCTGGTTCGATGCCGAAGACCCGGCCGGGCCGTTCGCGATCTACAAGGCGGTCGGCAAGTACAACCCGTCCACGCCGAACGCGCTGGTGATGGGCCCGTGGGTGCACGGCGGCTGGGCGCGCGGCGACGGCGCGCGCCTCGGGCACGTGAGCTTCGACACCAAGACCAGCGAATACTTCCGCCGCGAGATCCAGTTCCCCTTCTTCGAGCAGCACCTGAAGGGCGTGAAGCCGGCGCGCGCCTTGCCCGCCGTGACCGCCTTCGAGACCGGCACCAACGTCTGGCGCAGCTATGCGGCCTGGCCGCCGGCGCCGGCGAAGGCCCGTACGCTGTACTTCGGCCCGAACGGCACGCTCGGCTGGCAGCAGCCTGCCGCTTCCGGCGCCGGCTACGACGAGTACGTGGCCGATCCGAAAAAGCCGGTGCCCTTCATCGGCTACCCGGCCACTGGCGTGCCGCGCGAATACATGGTCTCGGACCAGCGCTTCGCCGCCACCCGTCCCGACGTGCTGGTCTACCAGAGCGAGGTGCTGGAAGAAGACCTGACCGTGGTTGGTTCGGTGGTGCCGAAGCTGTTCGTGTCCACCACCGGCACCGACGCCGACTGGGTGGTCAAGCTGATCGACGTCTACCCGAGCGAGTACCCGACCCCGGCGGCCGAGCGCAGGGGCAACGACGTCGGCCCGCCGCAGCTGAACCTGGGCGGCTACCAGCAACTGGTGCGCGGCAATCCGCTGCGCGGCAAGTTCAGGAACAGCTTCGAGAAGCCCGAGCCCTTCACCCCCGGCAAGCAGGAAGCGATCAGCTTCGACATCGGCGAGGTGAACCACACCTTCCGGCGCGGCCACCGCATCATGGTGCAGGTGCAGAGCTCCTGGTTCCCGCTGGTCGACCTGAACCCGCAGACCTTTACGCACATCCCGAAAGCCAAGCCCGAAGACTTCAAGAAGGCGACCCAGCGGGTGTACCGCGCGCCGGGCGCGGCATCGGGCTTGCAGCTGATGGTGATGCCGGCGCACTGATGTTCGTAGGGTGAGCAAGGTAATTTAGGCCATTGGCCTAAATTACCTTGCCAACGCGTTCAAATCAGGCATGAATAGCCTGCGCGATCATTCTTTCGCTTGTTGAACGCGTGGGCGGGAAACCCGCCCACGCTACAAAACCTTAAGCCCCGATCCAGGGCAGCCCCGCCTTGCACCACCCGCCGACCGTCTTGCGGTGCCCCTCGGCGTCGCGATCTCCCTCGAAACCTTCCAGGATGTCGTAGGACTCGGCAAAGCCGTGCTCGGTGGCCACGCGTGCGCCGTGGCGCGAGCGCACCCCGGAGCGGCACAGGAACAGCAGTACCTCGTCCTTGCGCGCCAGCTGTTCGAGCTGCGCACCGAATGCGGGATTCGGCGCCCCGCCCGGGTAGGTGACCCATTCCACCGCGAGGTGCTGGGCCTGGGGAAGCGCGACCCGCCCGACCCAGTCGCGCTCGGCATTGGTGCGCACGTCGACCAGTTTCACGCGCGGATCGCTCTGCAGGAGGGCGAAGGCCTCTTCGGGCGTGACGGCGCCGGCATAGGGCTGGCCGGCGGCGCGCTGGCGTGCGGCGGCGAGGATGGCTTCGGTAGTGGTCATGATGTCTGGTCCGTGAAAGCGTCGATGTAAGGCAAAGAAAAAGGCGTGCACCAACTTGGTTCGGCGTATCCTGCGCTGCGATGGTGCGCTGCGCACCAACTTGCACCAATTTGGTGCGTGCGCACCGCCACGCGCACCGTTGGTCAGTGCCGATTTTAGGACCAAACCCCCAGGCTCACCAACGAAGCATTATGCATTTGCTCATAACGGTAGCTTGGCACGGTTCATGCTTTGAAGTAGAGCAAGATGTCGCATGTGGCCCAGCCCGGTGCGACACCCCCTTTTCAATCAGGAGAGATACGAATGGCAAAGACGGCTGCAGATGTAATCCAACTCATCAAAGACAACGAAGTGAAATTCGTTGACCTGCGCTTCGCGGACACCCGCGGTAAAGAGCAGCACGTCACCGTTCCCGTCTCGCACTTCGACGAAGACAAGTTCGAATCGGGCCACGCCTTCGACGGTTCGTCGATCGCCGGCTGGAAGGGCATCGAAGCCTCGGACATGCTGCTGCTGCCGGACCCGAACACCGCCAACATCGACCCGTTCATGGAAGAGACCACGCTGTTCATGCAGTGCGACGTGATCGAACCGTCGGACGGCAAGGGCTACGACCGCGACCCGCGCTCGATCGCCAAGCGCGCCGAAGCCTACCTGAAGTCGACCGGCATCGGCGACACCGCCTTCTTCGGCCCGGAGCCGGAATTCTTCATCTTCGACGCGATCCGCTGGAAGATCGACATGTCGGGCTGCTTCGTGAAGATCGACTCGGATGAGGCATCCTGGTCGACCGACAAGGAAATCGAAGGCGGCAACAGCGGCCACCGTCCGACCGTCAAGGGCGGCTACTTCCCGGTCCCGCCGGTCGACAGCTTCCAGGACATGCGCTCGGAAATGTGCCTGATCCTCGAATCGATGGGCATCCCGGTCGAGGTGCACCACCACGAAGTGGCCGGCGCCGGCCAGAACGAAATCGGCACCCGCTTCTCGACCCTGGTCGAGCGCGCCGACTGGACCCAGAACATGAAGTACGTGATCTGGAACGTGGCCCACAGCTACGGCAAGACCGCGACCTTCATGCCGAAGCCGATGAACGGCGACAACGGCTCGGGCATGCACGTGCACCAGTCGATCTGGAAAGACGGCAAGAACCTGTTCGCCGGCGACGGCTATGCCGGCCTGTCGGAAACCGCGCTGTTCTACATCGGCGGCATCATCAAGCACGCCAAGGCGCTGAACGCGATCACCAACCCGGGCACCAACTCGTACAAGCGCCTGGTGCCTGGCTACGAAGCGCCGGTCAAGCTGGCCTACTCGGCCAAGAACCGCTCGGCCTCGATCCGCATCCCGCACGTGGCCAACCCGAAAGGCCGCCGCATCGAGGTGCGCTTCCCGGACCCGCTGGCCAACGTCTACCTGTGCTTCGCCGCGCTGATGATGGCCGGCCTGGACGGCATCCAGAACAAGATCCATCCGGGCGAAGCCGCCACCAAGGACCTGTACCACCTGCCGCCGGAAGAAGACAAGATGATCCCGACGGTGTGCGCCTCGCTGGAAGAAGCGCTGGAAGCCCTGGACAAGGACCGCGAGTTCCTGACCCGCGGCGGCGTGTTCAGCGACGGCATGATCGATGCCTACATCGAGCTGAAGATGCAGGAGGTGCAGCGCCTGCGCATGACCCCGCATCCGGCCGAATTCGACATGTACTACTCGTCGTAATCAAGAGGTCAACAGAAGCGTTGCGCCCATGCGTCAGGCGGCGTAAGGCTCTGTAACAAAGGCGGGGAAAGCAAGGGCTTTCCCCGCCTTTTTTCATGCTTGCTGTATAGTCGGGCCGTTCTACAATACGTGCACGTTTATTGTGCAGACGACTTTCTGATGGGAACGACAATTAGCTATTTCCGCCGCTTGGCCATCGTGCTGCTCGCCGGCCCGGCGCTCCACAGTGGGGCGCAGGCCCAGGGCACCGTCTACAAATGCGTGGACGAGCAGGGACGCGTCGAATTCACCGACACCGCACGGCGCGGCTGCAAGGCGCTCGACCTGCCGGGTTATGCGCCGCCCGCGCCGCCGCGCGCCTCGGCGCCGATCCCGGCCGTGCGACCGCTCAACCCGGGGCCGGCCCCGGCCGTGAGCCCGGCCAGCTTCCCGCGCGTCGACACCGCCCAGCAGCGCGCGCGCGACGACGACCGCCGCGAGATCCTCAACGACGAGCTGCGCATCGAGCAGAAGAAGCTGGCGGACCTGCGCCGCGACTTCAACAACGGCGAGCCGGAACGCCAGGGCAACGAGCGCAACTACGCCAAGTACCAGGAACGGGTGGCCTCGATGCGCGACGAAATCGGCCGCACCGAGCGCAACATCGAGGCGCTGCAGCGCGAGATCGGCAACATTCGATGAGCGACTTCGGATGAATGACTTCGGATGAGCGACTTCGGATGAGCGGCCAGGATCCCGCCGTGCGGTTTGCCGGACTCGACCTGCTGGCCTCGAGCGTGCTGCTGCTGGGCGCGCGGGGCGAGGTGCGCTACGCCAACCCGGCCGCCGAAAACCTGCTCGAACTCTCGCTCAAGTCGCTGCAGCGCGCACCGCTGCCCGAGCTGTTCGCCAACGGCGCCGAGCTGGCCGCGCTGTGCGCCCAGGCGCTGGCGCACCAGTACGCCGACCTGCGCCAGGACCTGGTCCTGCAGCGCACCGGACGCGAGCCGCTGCACGTCAACAGCATCGTCAGCGCCCTGAAGGACGGCGAGGGCGCCGAACTGCTGATCGAGCTGCGCGAGAACGTCCAGCAGATCAAGCTCGACCGCGAGGAGCGCATCCTCGACCAGAGCCAGGCCAACAAGGAACTGATCCGCAACCTGGCGCACGAGATCAAGAACCCTTTAGGCGGCATCCGCGGCGCGGCCCAGTTGCTCGAGCTCGAGCTGCCGCCGCAGCACCCGGCCGACCTGACCGAATACACCCAGGTGATCATCAAGGAGGCCGACCGCCTCCAGACCCTGGTCGACCGCCTGCTGGCGCCGCACCGGAAACCCCATATCGTGGGGGACGTCAACATCCACGAAGTGTGCGAGCGCGTGCGCAGCCTGATCCTGGCCGAGTTCCCGAGCGGCCTGTCCATCCGGCGCGACTACGACGCCTCGATCCCCGAGTTCAGGGGCGACATGGAGCAGCTGATCCAGGTGGTGCTCAACATCGCCCATAACGCCGCCCAGGCATTGAGGGGGCGCATCGCGGCGGGCGACGCCGAGATCATTTTGCGCACCCGCGTGGCGCGCCAGGTCACCCTGGCCAAGGTCCGTTATGGGCTGGCATTAGATTTGCATATCATCGACAATGGACCGGGCATCGCACCCGAGATCCGCGACCGCATCTTCTATCCGCTCGTGTCCGGGCGCGAAGGCGGCAGTGGCCTCGGGTTGACGCTGGCGCAGACCTTCGTGCAGCAGCACCTGGGTGTGATCGAGTGCGAAAGCCGGCCTGGACTGACGGATTTCCGGATCCTGCTGCCTTTGCCATAAGCAGGTAGCAGGATCCACCGTGAGTCCCCGAATTATCCATATTGCGGGAAGCACGAATACATGAAACCAATCTGGATTGTCGACGACGACGCATCGATCCGCTGGGTGCTCGAAAAAGCCCTGGCGCGCGAAAGCCTGGAGACCCGCAGCTTCGCCAACGCGCACGATGCGCTGGCCGCTTTCGAGCATGACACCCCGCAGGTGCTGGTGTCGGACATCCGCATGCCGGGCGAATCCGGCATCGAACTCCTTGGCGCCGTCAAGGCGCGCCACCCCGGCCTGCCGGTCATCATCATCACCGCGTTTTCCGACCTCGATTCGGCGGTCGCCTCGTTTCAGGGCGGCGCCTTCGACTACTTGGCCAAGCCCTTCGACATCGACAAGGCAGTCAGTTTGATCCGGCGCGCCCTGGAAGAGAGCCTGCGCGAAGCCAGCGTGGAAGCCGCGCCCGCCGAGACGCCCGAGATCCTCGGCCACGCGCCGGCGATGCAGGAGGTGTTCCGCGCCATCGGCCGCCTGTCGCAGTCGAACGTGACGGTCCTGATCACGGGGGAGAGCGGCACCGGCAAGGAGCTGGTCGCGCGCGCCCTGCACAAGCACAGTCCGCGCGCGGCGCAGCCCTTCATCGCGCTGAACACGGCGGCGATCCCGAAGGACCTGCTGGAATCGGAACTGTTCGGCCACGAGCGCGGCGCCTTCACCGGCGCCCAGGCCATGCGGCGCGGCCGCTTCGAACAGGCCGAGAACGGCACCCTGTTCCTCGACGAGATCGGCGACATGCCTTTCGATCTGCAGACCCGCCTGCTGCGGGTGCTGTCGGACGGCCACTTCTACCGCGTCGGCGGGCACCAGCCGGTCAAGGCCAATGTGCGGGTGATCGCCGCCACCCACCAGAACCTGGAACAGCGCGTGCGCGACGGGATGTTCCGCGAAGACCTGTACCACCGCCTGAACGTGATCCGCCTGCGCCTGCCCTCGCTGCGCGAGCGCAGCGACGACATCCCGATCCTGGCGCGCCACTTCCTGGTGCAGAGTGCACGCCAATTGGGCGTCGAACCGAAGCGCCTGAGCGAATCGGCGATGCGTTTCCTGTCCGGGCTCGAACTGCCGGGCAACGTGCGCCAGCTGGAAAACCTGTGCAACTGGATCACCGTGATGGCGCCCGGCCAGACCGTCGAGGTGAAGGACCTGCCGCGCGACCTGACCCAGGGCCAGGCCGCCGCGCCGGCCCCGCACGAGAGCGCAGCCGGGATGGCCACGGCGCCGGCGCCGGCGGCGGCGGTGCCGGCCGCGCCGGTGTCGCCCGAAGGCTGGATCGCGCTGCTCGAGCTGCAGGCCGCCGGCATGCTCGGCGCCGGCCAGATGGATGTGATGGACACGCTCGGCCGCCAGTTCGAGTCGGCCCTGATCAAGACCGCCCTCAAGCACACCCACGGGCGCAAGAACGATGCCGCGATGCGGCTCGGGATCGGCCGCAACACCATCACGCGCAAGATCGTCGAGCTAGGGATAGATGGCGCACAGGACGAGTGAGAGCGATGGTGTAAGCTTGCATATCATGCACTTACACCATCGCCCATGCTGATCAACTGTGTCGCCTACCAGGAAGGCAAGAAGCTGTCCGACATTCCGGTGGAGGACATCAGCGAACACCTGAAGGAACCCGAGACCTTCGTCTGGGTCGCCCTGCGCGACCCGATCCAGGCCGAACTCCTCACCATGCAGGAAGAATTCGGCCTGCACGAGCTGGCGGTGGAAGACGCCGCGCGCGGCCACCAGCGTCCCAAGATGGAAGAGTACGGCGATTGCATCTTCGTGATCGTCCACATCGTCGAACTCAATGGCGACGAACTGAACGCCGGCGAGCTGGCCATCTTCGCCGGCCCCAACTACGTGCTGTCGGTGCGGCGCGACGCCAACCAGGGCTTCCTTGGGGTGCGCGCGCGCGCCGAGCGCGAGCCGCACCAGCTGCGCAAGGGCTCCGGCTTCGTGCTGTACGCGCTGGTCGACGCGGTGGTCGACCGGTATTTTCCTGTGGTCGACATGCTCGAATCCGAACTCGAATCGATCGAGGACCACATCTTCGGCCAGAAGGGCGAGCAGCGCGCCAACGTCGAGCGCCTGTACGCGCTCAAGCGCAAGTCGCAGGTGCTGCGCCACGCGGTGGTGCCGCTGATGGATGCGGTCGGGCGACTGCACGGCGGACGCGTGCCGGGCGTGGTGGCCGAGACCCAGGATTACTTCCGCGACGTGCACGACCACCTGCTGCGCATCCTGGGACGGCTGGACGCGGTGCGCGACACCATCAACACGGCGATCCAGGTGACGCTGTCGATGGTGGCGATCGACGAGAACGACGTCAGCAAGAAACTGGCTTCCTACGCGGCGATCTTCGCCGTGTTCACGGCCTTTGCCGGCATCTGGGGCATGAACTTCGAATTCATGCCCGAGCTGAAGTGGAAGTACGGCTATCCGGCGGCGCTGTGCGTGATGGGCGGGGTGTGCTACTACATGTACCGGCGCTTCAAGAAAGCGGGCTGGCTGTAGCAGCCGGCCATGTTTTTCGTAGGGTGGGCGGGGCCCCCGCCCACGCGGTGATACTCAAGAGGTGCATCCCACGATACGATGATCTTGCTGCTGGTTGAACGCGTGGGCAGGAAACCTGCCCACCCTACTATTTGCCGGCGGTAGCCGCGGCCCCGCCGCAGGCCAGGATCACCAGCGCGATCGCCAGCCACTGCATGCCGGTCAGGCGCTCGCCCAGCACCACCCAGCCCGCCACGGCCGCGAAGGCCGGTCCGGCGCTGACCAGGATGCCGAACACGCGCCGCGGCAGCCGCGCCAGCGCCGCCATCTCGAGCGTATAGGGCAGGGCGCTCGACAGCACCGCCACCGCCAGGCCGCCCGCCAGCACGGAAGGCAGGAGCAGCGCGCTGCCCGCGTGGACCGCGCCGACCGGCACCGTGAACAGCGCCGCCGCCAGCATGCCCCAGGCCACCGCCTGGCCGCCGTTCAAGGTCGATACCCGCTTGCCGAACACGATGTACATCGCCCAGCAGAAGGCCGCGCCCAGCGCATAGGCGACGCCGACCGGATCGAGCGGGGGAACGCCCGCGTGCACCGGCGCCAGCAGCCACAGGCCGCAGGCCGCCAGCAGCACCCAGCCGAAATCGCGCGCGCGGCGCGAAGACAGCACCACCACGCCCAGCGGGCCGACCACTTCGATGGCCACCGCGATGCCGATCGGGATGCGCGCAAAGGCGCCGTAGATCAGGAGGTTCATGCAGCCCAGCATCAGGCCGTACACCAGCAGGTTGAGCGCGTCGCCGCGCGCGGGCAGGGTGCGCCAGGGGCGCACGATGGCCAGCATGATGAGCGCCGCCAGGCCGACGCGCACGGCGGTCACGCCCTGGCTGCCGACCAGCGGGAACAGGTGCTTGGCCCAGGCGGCGCCGGCGTTCACCGACACCATCGAGGCCAGGATCGCCAAGCCGGGGCCGAGCGTCCCGCTGCCTGCCTGCACGCCGGCGGCAGGCTTCATTCGGCCATCGCCAGGGCCACCGCTTCGGCGACGCGAATGCCGTCCACCGCCGCCGACATGATGCCGCCGGCGTAGCCCGCGCCTTCCCCGGCCGGGAACAGACCGCGCGTGTTCAGGCTTTGCAGGTCATTGTCGTTGCGCTTGATGCGGATCGGCGAGGAAGTGCGGGTCTCGACGCCGGTCAGCACCGCGTCTTCCTTGTAGTAGCCCTTGATCTGCTTGTCGAAAGCGACGAAGGCTTCGCGCAGCGCCAGAATCGCGTAGTCCGGCAGCGAAGGCGCGAGGTCGGTCAGGTGCACCGCCGGCCTGAACGAAGGGACCACCGAGCCGAACTCCTTCGAGGGCCGGCCTTTCACGAAGTCGCCCATCAGCTGGCCCGGCGCATCGTAGTTGGAGCCGCCGAGAACGAAGGCGCGCGACTCCAGCTCGCGCTGGAAGGCGATGCCGGCCAGCGGGTGGCCCGGGTAGTCCTCGGGCGTGATGCCGACCACGATGGCGCTGTTGGCATTGCGCTCGTTGCGCGAGTACTGGCTCATGCCGTTGGTGACGACGCGGCCTTCCTCGCTCGATGCCGCCACCACGGTGCCGCCCGGGCACATGCAGAAGCTGTACACCGAACGGCCGTTGGAGGCATGGTGCACGATCTTGTAGTCGGCCGCGCCGAGCAGCTTGTTGCCGGCGTTCGGGCCGAAGCGGCAGACGTCGATCAGCGATTGCGGGTGTTCCACGCGGAAGCCGATCGAGAAGGGCTTGGCCTCGATGTAGACGCCGCGCTCGTACAGCAGTTCGAAGGTGTCGCGCGCGCTGTGGCCGATCGCCATCACCAGGTGACGGGTCGGGATCTCCTCGCCGCTCGACAGGCGCACGCCCTGTACCTGGCGCACCCCGTTTTCCTCCGAGACGAACACGTCGTCCACGCGGGTCTCGAAGCGGATCTCGCCGCCCAGGGCAATGATCTCGGCGCGGATCTGCTCGACCATCTTGACCAGTCGGAAGGTGCCGATGTGCGGCTTGCTGACGTACAGGATTTCCTCCGGCGCGCCGGCCTTGACGAACTCGGTGAGCACCTTGCGGCCGTAGTGCTTCG
This sequence comes from Massilia sp. X63, assembly GCF_041023745.1. NCBI lineage: Bacteria > Pseudomonadati > Pseudomonadota > Betaproteobacteria > Burkholderiales > Oxalobacteraceae > Massilia > Massilia sp. X63. The sequence continues at coordinate 24,498 of NZ_JBFTEF010000005.1, read as the reverse complement.
GGTCCTTGATCTGGCTGTACAGCTTGCCGTCCGAGAAAGTGCCGGCGCCGCCTTCGCCGAACTGCACGTTCGACTCGGTGTTGAGCTTGCGCTTGCGCCAGAAGCCGAAGGTGTCGACGGTGCGCTCGCGCACGATCTTGCCGCGCTCCAGCACCAGCGGGTTCAGGCCCATCTGGGCCAGGATCAGGGCCACGAACATGCCGCAGGGGCCCATGCCCACCACCACCGGCCGCGGGGTACCCGGCGCCGGCTTGGCCGCGGGAACGAACTTGTAGCTGGTGTCGGGCGAGGGGCCAATATATTGGTCCTTGGCAAGGCGCGCCAGCACGGCGGCCTGTGCGGCTTCATCGCGCAGGCTCACGTCGATCGCGTAGATCAGGACGATGGCCGACTTCTTGCGCGCGTCGTAGCTGCGCTTGTAGACGGTGAAATCGGCCAGGTCGGCGTCCTGGATGCCCAGGCGCGCCACGATGGCTTCGCGCAGGGCAAGTTCGGGATGGTTGAGGGGGAGTTTGAGTTCGCTGATTCGGATCATGGAGTGTGGTTGCTGGCAATGCAACAAGGAGAGAAGGCAAAGCCGCTATTTTACTGGACTCGCCGCGCTCACGGCCCCTTGCCGATGGGGAATCCACACAAAAGCAGCCACGCACCCCGAGCGCGCTGTTTCCTTCAGGCTCTTACTTTAGATGGAGACTGTGAAATATGCATGTCAATGCGATGTTGTGCCCCCGCAACGCTTTGCCCCTGCGAAAGTACTTCCCGCAAGCACTGGCATCGATGCAATTTAGGTTGATGCCGGACCCTGCCGGTCATATACAGATGTGACGCTTGTACTTACGGTAATTACGTTCAATTTGATGTCTTCGTATGTCAGATTGCGCGCATCCATCCAATTGCGGTCCAGGCCGTTTCGACCCTCGCCACCATGCGCCGCAGGCCGCATATGTTCATTGTTAAAAATAAATGTGTTGTATTTAATGCTTATGCGCATTCGTGTTCAATTGACTCCTTTCCTGACGCTATGGTTTTATGTATTCACTTAAATAACATTTTCTAACTGCTAGTTATTTGAGGCTACATGTCCTAGAAGCACAGGTACCGGAGAACATTGCTGTTAAAAAACGGCAATATACAGATGTAGCGTTATATGCATGTTTCACCCCTTCAAGCCCTCGGCAGCGCCAGCGCGTCCGGGAGCGCGCAGTTTGCGCACGGTTTGCAGGAGACGGCCGACCCGCGGGACACCCCGGGGGCGGTGGCAAAAAACCATTCAAGAAAAGCCAAGAAGGAGAAGTATCCATGACGTTCAAATTGAAGTCGCTGCCGTTCGCAGTCGCATGCGTGGTCGCCAGCGGCGCCCTGGCCGGCGCTGCGCCGGCCTTCGCCCAGACGACGGAAGCCGCCGGCGGTTCGACGCCCCAGCGCGTGGTCGTGACCGGTTCGCTGATCAGCCGCACCAACACCGAAACCCCGACCCCGGTGCAGGTGCTGACCGCCCAGGACATCCAGAAGAGCGGCAAGACTTCGGTGGCCGAACTGCTGACCGACCTGGCCGCCAACGGCGCCGGCACGCTCGGCACCGGCTTCGCCGGCGCATTCGCCAACGGCGCATCGGGCATCTCGCTGCGCGGCCTGACCGTTGGCGCCACCCTGGTGCTGATCGACGGCCACCGCATGGCCGGCTACCCGCTGTCGGACGACTCCCAGCGCTCCTTCGTCGACGTCTCCTCGATTCCCTTCGACGCCATCGAATCGATCGAAGTCCTGAAGTCCGGCGCCTCGTCGCTGTACGGCTCGGACGCGATCGCCGGCGTCATCAACATCAAGCTGAAGAAAAACCTGAACGGCACCCGCCTGGCGGCCGAGTACGGCGACACCCAGCACGGCGGCGGCAAGACCCGTCGCGCGTCGATCAGCAGCGGCATCGGCGACCTGGATGCGGACGGCTACAACGCCTTCTTCACCCTGGAAAGCCGCAAGCAGGACGCGATCAAGGTCTATGAGCGCGAGCAGTTCGGCTATGCCAACCGCGACTGGCGCGCACGCGGCGGCAACAACATCAACCTGGGTGTGCCGAGCGCCAACGTCAACAGCTTCCTGACCCCGACCAACAGCCCCTTCCTGTACAACCCGGCGGGCACCAACCCGGCAGGCGTGGCCAACGTCGACAACCCGGCCAACTACGTGTTCCTGGATCCGACCAAGTGTAACTTCCAGAAGTACCGCGCCGGCGGCTGCCAGGTCGACGACCGCCTCTCGAACATCCAGCCGGAAACCGAGAACGTCAACCTGCTGGTCGGCATGACCAAGAAGCTGAACGACAACTGGGAACTGGCGCTGAAGGGCTCGATCTTCCAGCGTCAAAGCGAGAACAACCGCAACGCCAACCCGCAAGCCTACAGTGCGACCGCCTTCAACGGCTATAACGTGGTCAACAGCAGCGGCGTGACCCCGCGCGTGGGCGCGATCCCGAGCACCCTGTTCGCCCCGGGTGCGCGCGTCGGCGCCGGCTTCACCAACCCGTTCGGCTCGAACGCCCGCCTGTACGGCTACATCCCCGACATCGGCCCGACCCTGCGCACCCTGAACAAGTCGACCGCCTCGCGCGTGTCGGCCGACCTGACCGGCAGCGCCGCCGGCTGGGACGTGAACGCCGCCGCCGGCTGGACCAAGGTCAAGATCGACGCGGAGTACAGCGGCAACATCAACCGCCAGAACCTGTACAACGCCCTCTACAACGGCAGCTGGAATGTCCTCGGCGGCAACTCGCCGGAGCTGGTCGCCGCCGTCGCGCCGACCTTCTACAACACCCTGGAATCGACGCTGACCTATGCCGACCTGGTCGGTTCGCGCGAAATCCTGCCGTCCTTCGGCGCAGGTCCGCTGTCCTTCGCCGCCGGCGTGCACTGGCACAAGCGCGAGCAGAACGCGCCGCCGTCCTCGCTGACCGCGATCGGCGCCGTGAACAACACCTCGGCCTTCACCATCGGCGAAGAGACCAACTCGGCAGTGTTCGCCGAGCTGCGCGCGACCCCGATCAAGAACGTCGAACTGGGCGTGTCGAGCCGTTATGACCACTACGACACCTACGGCAATTCGTTCACCCCGGCGGCCAACTTCAAGTGGACCCCGGCGGCGAACTTCGGTGTGCGCGGCACCTTCGCGCGCGGCTTCCGCGCGCCGAACCCGGCCGAGGTGGGCAATGCCGGCTCGTCCTTCACCTTCAACTCGATCCGCGATCCGATCAACTGCCCGAACGGCAGCCGCACCACCGCCGGCAACGTGCCGAGCGCGTGCTCGTTCGCGCCGCCGTACCTGCAGACCACCAATCCGAACCTGGAGCCGGAAAAGTCGAAGTCGTACACGCTGGGCATCATCTATGAACCGATGCGCGGCCTGAACATGACCCTCGATTACTACAAGATCAAGATCGAGAACCTGGTCGTGACCCGTGCCGGTAACGATCCGAGCTTCGTGCCGACCTGGGTGCGCGGCCCGATCGCGCCGATCGACATCGCCACCGGCGTCGGCAACGGCACCACCGTCGGCATTCCGAAGGCCGGTCCGATCCTGTACGCGGAATCGCCGTACATCAACGCCGGTAGCAACGAGACCCACGGCATCGAAGCGGACGTGCGTTACCGCTGGCGCCTGGGCAACGACATGGGCACCCTGTCGGCAGCCCTGTCGGCCGCGCACACCTTCGGCTACAAGACCACCGTCGGCGGCGAGACCTACCAGCTGGCCGGTACCCAGGGCCCGTCGTCGGTCGGCGGCGCAACCGGCAACCCGAAAGACCGTGCTCAGTTCACCCTCGGCTACAACCGCGGCCCGCTGGACGTGACCGCCACCGTGAACTACACGAGCGGCTTCTCGACCATCGACCCGGCACTGGGTGAAACCGACTGCGCGACCACTGCCGAACACGTCGGCGGCCGCCTGTACTTCACGGGCATGGTCCAGCCGGCGCAGTACTGCAACGTGTCCTCGTTCACCACCACGAACCTGAACGTCCAGTACAAGCTGACCCCGAACCTGACCCTGCGTGGCGCGATCCTGAACCTGTTCGACCGCGAAGCACCGTACGACGTCGCCACCTACGGCAACTCGGGTGCCGGCACCTCGTACAACGCCTCGCTGCACCAGGCGGGCGCGATCGGCCGCTTCTTCAGCCTGGGCGTGAACTACACGTTCTAAGCAGCTGATGCGGACGGCGGCAGCGATGCCGCTGTCCCGACAAGCAAAAGCCCCGGAGCAGGCCTGCCTGCTTCCGGGGCTTGTTTTTTTACCGATTGGTAAAAACCGGGCGCCTGTTCTCTCTCTCTATATATGTATGGCGCGCTTACATGCCTCCCCACAGTCCCCCGAGCATGGCCAGCGCCGCCAGCGCGGCGGTCTCGGTGCGCAGCACGCGCGGGCCCACCGACAGGGCCAGCGCGCCGGCGCCGAGGGCCGCATCTTCCTCTTCACGGCTGAAGCCGCCTTCCGGGCCGACCATCAGGGTCAGCGCCTGCGGGCCATTGACTTTGGCCCAGTCCGCCAGGGACTGGTCGGCGCGCGGGCTCAGCAGGATGCGCGGGGCGGGCGCGGGCGCCGCCAGCCAGCGTCCGAAGTCGAGCAGGGGATCGAGCCGCGCCAGCCGGTTGCGCCCGCACTGCTCGGACGCCGCTTCGATCACGCCCTGCCAATGGGCCTGGCGTTTCTCGGCGCGCTCGCCCGACAGGCGCACCACGCTGCGCTGCGCGGCCAGCGGCTGCACCGCGGCCACGCCCAGCTCGACCGCCTTCTCGATGATCCAGTCCATCTTGGTCCCTTCCGGCAGGCCCTGGGCCAGGGTGACGGCATAGGGCAGCTCGACCTCGATGGCCTCATGGGTATCGATGCGCGCCGTGGCGCGCCGCTTGCCGCTCTCGAGCAGGGTGGCGCGCACCTGGCCGCCTTCGCCGTTGAACAGGGTCAAGGCGGCGCCGGGCTGCAGGCGCACCACGTGCAGGTGGTGGGCGACGGCTTCCGGCAGGTCGACGGTGGCGCCGGCAGGAAGCGGCTGGGGGCAATAAAAACGGGGCATGCGGCGCTCTTGGAGAATGATCAAACCTGCATTTTAATCCGGCGGCGCAGCGGGCTGGCAGAGCGGTCTGGTAGAATACCGGGTTACGGCCAGCTGCACCGCCACCGCTTTCCAATCCAGACCTTCGTACTTCCATGAAATCTACGCAAACCACTACCCTGATGGCCAACGCGATCCGCGCGCTGGCGATGGACGCTGTCCAGAAAGCCAACTCGGGCCACCCGGGCATGCCGATGGGCATGGCCGAGATCGGCGTCGCGCTGTGGGACAAGCACTACCGCCACAACCCGGCCAATCCAGGCTGGTTCAACCGCGACCGCTTCCTGTTGTCGAACGGCCACGGTTCGATGCTGCACTACGCGATGCTGCACCTGGCCGGCTACGACCTGACGATGGACGACCTGCGCGACTTCCGCCAGCTGCACTCGAAGACCGCGGGCCACCCGGAAGTGGGCATCACCCCGGGCGTGGAGACCACCACCGGCCCGCTGGGCCAGGGTATCGCCAACTCGGTTGGCATGGCGCTGGCCGAATGGCTGCTGGGCTATGAGTTCAACCGCCCGGGCTACGATGTGGTCGACCACTACACCTACGCATTCCTGGGCGACGGCTGCCTGATGGAAGGCATCTCGCACGAAGTGGCCTCGCTGGCCGGCACCCTGCGCCTGAACAAGCTGATCTGGCTGTACGACGACAACGGCATCTCGATCGACGGCCGCGTGGAAGGCTGGTTCACCGACGACACCCGCAAGCGCTTCGAAGCCTATGGCTGGAACGTGATCGGTAGAATCGACGGCCACAGTGTCGCCGACGTGTCCGCCGCCATCGAGCAGGCCAAGCAGTCCGACCGTCCGACCCTGATCATGTGCAAGACCATCATCGGCAAGGGCGCCCCGAACCTGGAAGGCGGCGACAAAGTCCACGGCGCCCCGCTGGGCGACAAGGAAATCGCAGCCGTGCGCCAGCACCTGCTGTGGGATCCGATCCCGTTCGACATCCCGGGCGAGATCTACGAAGCCTGGGACGCGAAGGCACGCGGTGCGCAGTTCGAGGCCGAGTGGAACGCCAAGTTCGCCGAATACCGCGCCGCGCACCCTGAGCTGGCCGCCGAATTCGAGCGCCGCATGAAGGGCGATCTGCCGGGCAACTTCGACGACGTGCTGAACGCCGCCATCGCTTCCTGCGTCGAAAAGAAGGAAACCATCGCCACCCGCAAGGCCTCGCAGAACGCGATCCAGGCCCTGGCGCCAAGCATGCCGGAATTCCTGGGCGGCTCGGCCGACCTGACCGGCTCGAACCTGACCAACTGGAAAGAATCGGTGGCGGTGCGCTCGGGCATTCCGGGCAACCACATCAACTACGGCGTGCGCGAATTCGGCATGGCCGCGATCCAGAACGGCGTGGCCCTGCACGGCGGCTTCCTCCCGTTCGGCGCGACCTTCCTGACCTTCTCGGACTACAGCCGCAACGCCCTGCGCATGGCCGCGCTGATGAAGATCCGCTCGCTGTTCGTGTTCACCCACGACTCGATCGGCCTGGGCGAAGACGGCCCGACCCACCAGTCGATCGAGCACGTCTCGTCGCTGCGCCTGATCCCGAACCTGGACAACTGGCGTCCGTGCGACACCGTCGAGTCGATGGTGGCCTGGGGCGCGGCAGTGCAGCGCAAGGACGGCCCGTCGACCCTGATCTTCTCGCGCCAGAACCTGCCGTTCATGGAGCGTGAGGCAGCGACCATCGCCAACATCGCCAAGGGCGGCTACGTGCTGCGCGACGCCGCCGATGCGAAGGTGATCCTGATCGCCACCGGTTCGGAAGTCGAGCTGGCCATGAAGGCCGCCGATGCGCTGGCAGGCGAGGGCGTCGCCGCGCGCGTGGTCTCGATGCCGTCGACCGACGTGTTCGAGCGCCAGGACGCGAGCTACAAGGCGAGCGTGCTCCCGCGCGGCATTCCGCGCGTCGCCATCGAGGCCGGCGTGACCGACTTCTGGTACAAGTACGTGGGCCTGGAAGGCGCGGTGGTCGGCATCGACACCTTCGGCGAATCGGCGCCGGCGCCGGTCCTGTTCAAGCATTTCGGCTTCACCGTCGAGAACGTCGTGGCCAAGGCCAAGGGCGTCATCGCGGCGTAAAGCGTCTCAGCGGGCTGCCTCTCGGCGGCCCGTTGTCCATCTGCGGTACGAAAAAAGTTTTTTTCTATAATCAGGAGCAAAGCAATGACGATCAAAGTTGCAATCAACGGTTATGGCCGCATCGGCCGCAACATCCTGCGCGCCTTCTACGAAGGTGGCAAGAAGCAAGACATCCAGATCGTGGCGATCAACGACCTCGGCAACGCCGAATCGAACGCCCACCTGACCCGCTACGACACGGCGCACGGCAAGTTCCCGGGCACCGTCACGGTCGAAGGCGACAACATGATCGTCAACGGCGACAAGATCCGCGTGTTCGCGCAGCGTAACCCGGCCGAAATCCCGTGGGGCGAGCTGGGCGTGGACGTGGTGCTCGAGTGCACCGGCTTCTTCACCACCAAAGAGAAGGCCTCGGCCCACCTGAAGGGCGGCGCCAAGAAGGTCATCATCTCGGCGCCGGGCGGCAAGGACGTCGACGCCACCATCGTCTACGGCGTCAACCAGGACGTGCTGAAGTCGACCGACACCGTCATCTCGAACGCTTCCTGCACCACCAACTGCCTGGCCCCGCTGGTCAAGCCGCTGCACGACGCCATCGGCCTGGAAACCGGCCTGATGACCACCGTGCACGCCTACACCAACGACCAGGTGCTGACCGACGTGATGCACGAAGACCTGCGCCGCGCCCGTTCGGCCACCCAGTCGATGATCCCGACCAAGACCGGCGCCGCCGCCGCGGTCGGCCTGGTGCTGCCGGAACTGAACGGCAAGCTGGACGGCTTCGCGATCCGCGTGCCGACCATCAACGTGTCGATCGTCGACCTGTCCTTCATCGCCAAGCGCGACACCACCGTCGACGAAGTCAACCAGATCATGAAGTCGGCCTCGGAAGGCGCCCTGAAAGGCATCCTGACCTACAACACCGACCCGCTGGTCTCGGTGGACTTCAACCACAACCCGGCCTCGTCGAACTTCGACGCCACGCTCACCAAGGTGTCGGGCCGCCTGGTCAAGGTCTCGTCGTGGTACGACAACGAGTGGGGCTTCTCGAACCGCATGCTGGACACCACCGTGGCGCTGATGAACGCCAAGTAATCGGGTAGCTGCAGCATGAAAAAAACCGGCCTCGGCCGGTTTTTTTCATGGCCTCAGGCGTCCGGCCAGGGTGTCAGGATCTCGAAGCCGTTCCTGGTCACCGCCACCATGTGTTCCCACTGGGCCGAGAGCGAGCCGTCGGCGGTGACCACGGTCCAGCCGTCCTCCAGCTGGTCGACGTCGGCGCCGCCCAGGTTGATCATCGGTTCCACCGTGAAGGTCATGCCTTCCTTGAGCAGCAGGCCGGTGTTCGGGCGGCCGTAATGCAGCACCTGCGGGTCTTCGTGGTAGACCCGGCCGATGCCGTGGCCGCAGTATTCGCGCACCACCGAGAAGCCGGCGCCTTCGGCCAGCTTCTGGATCGCGTGGCCGACGTCGCCCAGGCGCGCGCCGGGGCGGACCTGGCGGATGCCCGCCATCATCGCGTTGTAGGTGGTGTCGACCAGCTTCTTCGCCTCGGGCGCGGGCGTGCCCACGAGGTACATGCGGCTGGTGTCGCCGTGCCAGCCGTCCTTGATCACGGTGACGTCGATGTTGACGATGTCGCCGTCCTTCAGCACTTCCTGCTCGCTCGGGATGCCGTGGCAGACCACGCCGTTGACCGACGTGCACAGGGTCTTCGGGAAGCCGTGGTAGCCGACGTTGGCCGGTGTTGCCTTCTGCACCTTGCGGATGTATTCGTTGCAGCGGCGGTCGAGTTCTTCGGTGGAGACGCCCGGGACCACGTATTCCTTGATCATCGCCAGCACCTCGGCCGCCAGGCGGCCGGAGACGCGCATCTTGGCGACGTCCTTGTCGTTCTTGAGTTTGATTGCCATTCTTCGATTTCTGTAGGGGAGGGCGGCGCGGCCGCCCGATCCGCCATGATACCTGCGCCCAATGAAAAATGCCCGCCAGGCTAGCCTGGCGGGCATTGTCGTCACGAGAACCCTTGCGGGCCCCGCGTTACACCATTAGAACGACTGGGTGTAGCGGATGTAGACGAAACGGTCCAGCAGCTGGTCAACGTCCACCGAAGCGGCGTCAGCCTGGGTGCTGTACACGATGCGCGGCTTCTTGTCGAAGACGTTGTTCACGCCCAGCAGGATGCGGCCGTTCCACGCGGTCTTGTAGCCGACGCTCAGGTCATGGATGGTGACCGAACCCAGCTTGTTGGCGCCGGTGCCGAAGGTGGTTTCGGCGTTAGGCATGTTGCACTCGACGTCCACGTCCCAGCACTGGTCCTTGACCGGGCTGAAGTAACGGAAGCCCCAGGTGGCGCTCCAGTTGCCCATGTTCCAGTCGATCGAGTTGTTCGACTTCACGCGGTTGTAGAAGTACTCGCCGGCGTATTCGTTCCACTCGTTTTCCGAGCTGCTGCGGGTGCGGAACTTGTCGGTGTACGAGGTTTCGCTACGCAGGCCGAACTGACCGTAGGCGGTACGCGGGAAGCGGTAGTTGATCGCCAGGTCCAGGCCTTCGGTTTCCATTTCGCCCAGGTTGGCGTTGCCGCGCGACAGCTGGTTGATCTGGCCGGTGATCGGGTCACGCTGGATCACGCTGCAGAAGTTGGCGTTGCCCTGGATGAAGCACTGGTTCGCCACGTAGGTCGCGCCGATCGCGGTGATGCGGTTGCTGACCTTGATGTTGTACCAGTCCAGGCCGACGGTGAAGCCGGACAGGAAGGATGGGCTGTAGACGAAGCCGGCGGTCTTGGTGACCGCGGTTTCCGGCGACAGGAAGGAGTTACCGGCGCCCGAGTTGAAGGCCACCAGCGACTGGGTGCCGTTGGTGCTGGTGATCGGGGTGCCTGCCTGCTGCAGCTGGCGGTAGTTGGCCGGGGTGCCGCGCACGCCAGCGAAACCGCTGGCGCAACGTGCCGCCACCGCCGAGTTACGCGACGCTTCGCCGAAGCGGGTGTCGCACGGATCCAGGAAGGTGTCGAAGGACTGCGAACCGCCGCCTGCCAGGTCGTCCAGGGTCGGTGCGCGGAAGCCTTCCGCCCAGGTACCGCGAACCAGCACGTCCTTGACCGGCTTGTACATGAAGCTGGCCTTGCTGTTGTTGGTCACGCCGAAGTTGCTGTAGTCCGAGTGGCGGGTGGCCAGGTTGAAGCTCAGCAGCTCAGCGAACGGCTGGCTCTTGAACACCGGGATGTTCACTTCAGCGTACGCTTCGCGCACGGTGTAGCGGCCGTAGGTCGGCAGGCCCGACAGGTTGGTCGAGTAGCCCGACTGCGAGAACTGGTCAGGAACGTCGTTGCCCTTGACTTCGCGGTGCTCGACGCCGACTGCCACGCCCAGCGCGCCGGCCGGCAGCTGGAACACTTCGCCGCCCAGGTTGGCGGTGGCGCTGTTGATGGTCGAACCGTAGGTCTTGGCGCCCGAGGTGTTGACGTAGGACAGTGCCTGTGCGGTCGATGCCGACGGGCCGCCCAGGATGTCGAACGGCACGCAGTCAGCCAGCGGGATCGGCGAGTTCGGGGTGCCGCACTGGACCTGGCCGGAGGCGTTCATGAACGACGGGCCGAGGGCTTTCTTCAGGGTCAGCAGGTTGATGTTGCCGCTGTCGCGCGACACGCCCGAGACCTTGTTGTGGTTGTAGCCGATGTCCCAGTTCCAGGCCGTGTCACGGAAGGTGAATTCGCCTTCGAGGGTCGCATCGATGTGCAGGGTGCGGTTCTCGTTCTCGGTAATGCGCGGCAGCTCGATGGTGCGGCGGTAGAAGTACAGGTCCTCGCCCTTGCCGGCGCCTGCAACCTGGTTGCCGTACGGGTTGAAGTAGCTGTCCTTGTCGATGAAGACCGGGAATTTGGCCTGGCTGGCCGATTGCAGCGGGTAGCCGGCGATCTGGCGGATCGACTCGCGCTGCGAGTACATCGCGGTGGTCTTCAGGCGCATGTCTTTCGGCAGCGCGACTTCGCCCTTGACGAACAGGGTGTCCAGCTTGTTCGGCGACAGCAGGTCCATGTCCTGCGACGAGTTGTACTTGTCCTCGTTGGCGCCGGCGTAGGTGTGGTAGCTGTTCGGGTCGCGCGAGTTGGCGCCGGTGCCCTTGCCGTCCCAGTTGCCGGTGTGGTTCAGGATCTTGTTGAAGCCGGTCGGGCTGCCGCTGGCGGTGACCTGGCGGATGCGGCCCCATGGGGCAGCGCCGAAACCGTCGGCGAAGTGGGCCGGACCGTAGGAGGTCGAGGTGATTTCGCGGGTCTGGGTGCCGACGCGGCCCTGCTCGGTGTGCGCCAGGCCGAACATCAGCGACGCTTTGTCGTTGCCGGCGCCGTAGGTCAGCGAGAAGTCCTTGTTGCGGCCGTCGCCTTCTTCGAACGCGCCGGTGTACAGCGAGATCTGGCCGCCTTCCATCGACTTCTTCAGGATGATGTTCACCACGCCTGCGATCGCGTCCGAGCCGTAGATCGACGAAGCGCCATCCTTCAGGATTTCCATGCGCTCGATCATGGCCGACGGGATGGTCGACAGGTCGGTGTAACCGGCAACGGTCTGGGTCCAACGCTTGCCATCCACCAGCACCAGCAGGCGATTCGAGCCCAGGTTGCGCAGGCTGACGTACTGGCCGCCGGCTTCGGTGTTCGAGGTCAGCGAGCCGCTGCGGCTGAAGTCAGGCGCGCCGGCCGACGACAGGTTGTTCAGGATGTCACCGACGGTAACCAGGCCGGTTTTCTGGATCTGTTCCTGGTTCAGGACCTGAACCGGCTGGGCCGTTTCCAGGTCAACCTGGCGGATACGGGAGCCAGTCACTTCGACGCGCTGCAGCGGCTGCGAAGTTTCCTGCGCGATCGCGGCGGTCATGCCGAGGGTCATGCCGCCCAGGCAGATCACGCGGATCGACTGGGACAAGATTTTTTCCATCATGTTGCAAAACTCCTTGGGTGAAAACGCGGCCATGCCGTCGTGAAGCACAGCCACAGGGAAGGTCTGTTGGACCACCTGAAAGTAGTCAATGTTTCAACTGGAATTACTTTCAAGTCAGCAATAAGATCACCCGCCATGCATCACTGTCAACGGAATCAGCGTAAATACTCACTGAATTGTTGCAAATATGTGTATTTACTTCATGCTTTCAATTTAACCATTGACATATACATATCTCTTGTGCAAGTGAAAAAAAGCCCGCCCGGCTTGCGCCGGACGGGCTTTCTACGCAATTAAATTGCGCGGATTGGCTTAACTGTAGTGCGTGTTCAGAATCAGAAGTTCTGGTTGTAGCGCACGTAGAAGAAGCGGTCGATCGGCAGTTCCGGATTGACCGAGCTCGACGAGTTCGGGCCGCCGTAGCCGCTGTTGGCGTTGTAGACGATGATCGGCGCCTTGTTGCCGATATTGTTCACGCCGGCCAGCAGCTTCGCGTTCCAAGGCAGGGCATAGCCGACCGACAGGTCGCTGAACCACATTTCCTTGTACTTGTTGTAGCCGGTGCCCCAGGTGACCTTGCCGGTCGGATTCGAGCACTCGACGGCCGGGCTGACGGTCCAGCAACGGTTCTTCTGGCTACTGTAGAAGCGGTTGGCCAGGGTCACGCTCCAGTTGCCCATGCTCCAGTCGAAGGCGACGTTCGACTTGATCTTGAACAGGTCGTACTCGCCGGCATACTCGGTCCAGTCGGCCGTGTTGCTGCTCTTGCTGCGCCAGGAATCCACGTAAGTGGTTTCCGAACGGAAGCCGAACTGGCCGTAGGCCGTACGCGGCAGGCGGTAGGCCAGGCTCAGGTCGTAGCCTTCGGTCTCCATCGCACCCAGGTTGGCATTGCCACGCGACAGGTTCACGATCTGGCCGGTCAGGGCATCACGCTTGATCGCATCGCAGAAGTTCTGCACGCCGTTGACGTAGCACTGGTTGACGACGAAGCTGGCGCCGATCGCGGTGATGCGGTTGCTGACGCGGATGTTGAACCAGTCCAGGCCCACGGTCAGGCCAGGAACGTAGGACGGGTTGTAGACGAAACCGGCGGTACGGGTGACCGCGGTTTCCGGCTGCAGGGACGAGTTGCCGGCGCCGGTCTGGAATGGCGTCGGGGTCTGGGCGCCGCCGGCCGTGACCGGGGTGCCGGCCTGGTTCACCTGGCGGAAGTTGGCCGGCACGCCGGCGGCGGTGCAGCGCGCCTTGGTGGCCGGGTTCGAGGCCGCGTCGCCGAACGCGCTGTCGCAGGCGTCCAGGTAGCTGTCGTAGGATTGCGAGCCGCCGCCGAAGGTGTCGTTCAGGGTCGGGGCACGGAAGCCTTCGGCCCAGGTGCCGCGCACCAGCAGGTCCTTGATCGGCTTCCACATGAAGCTGGCCTTGCTGTTGGTGGTCGAACCGAAGTTCGAGTAGTCCGAATAGCGCGAGGCCAGGTTCAGGTTCAGCAGTTCGGCCATCGTCACACCCTTGAGCAGCGGGATGTTGGCTTCCAGGTAGGCTTCGCGCACGGTGAAGCGGCCGCTGGTCGAGTTGCCGGCCAGGCCGGTCGAGTAGCCCGACTGCTCGAACTGGCCCGGACGGTCGTAGCCGCGCACGGTGCGGTATTCGAGGCCGCCGGCGACGCCGACCGCGCCGGCCGGCAGGGTGAAGATTTCACCGCTCAGGTCGGCGTTGGCGTTGCTGATGGTCGAGCCGTAGGTGGCCTGGCCGACGGCCATCACGTAGTTCAGGGCTGCCGGGGTCGAGGTCGACGGGCCGCCGAGGATGTCCCAAGGCACGCATTCCGCCAGCGGGATCGGGCTGGCCGCGGTGCCGCACTGGATCGTGCCGGAAGCGTTGCGGAACGACGGACCCAGTGCCTTCTTCAGGTTCAGCAGGTTCAGGTCGCCGTAGCCGGTGTTGGTGCCTTCGACCTTGTTGTAGTTGTAGGCGACCGACCAGTTCCACGGCAGGCTGCGCAGTTCGAAATTGCCTTCCAGGGCAGCATCGAGGTGCAGGGTGCGGTTGGTGTTGTCGGTGCGGCGCGGCACTTCGATGGTGCGGCGGGCGAAGAACAGGTCGATGCCCTTGCCGGCGCCGGCTACCTGGTTGCCGTACGGGTTGTAGTAGTTGTCCTTGTCGATGTAGACCGGGAACTTCGACTGGGTGGTCGAGGTCAGCGGATAACCGGCGATCTGGCGGGTCGAGTCGCGCACCGCGTACATGCCGGTGGTGGTCAGGCGCATGTCATACGGCAGGGCGATCTCGCCCTTGGTGAAGATCGAGGTCAGCTTGTTCGGCGACAGCAGGTGCATCTGCTGGGTCGAGTTGAACACATCGGCATCGGCGCCGGCGTAAGCGTGGTAGCTGGACGGATTGCGCGAATCGGCGCTGGTGCCCACGCCGTCGAAGGTGCCGGTGTGGTTGATGATGCGGTTGAAGCCGCCTGCCGTGGCACTGGTGTTCGAGCCACCATTGGCTGCCACCGGGGTGATACGGCCCCAAGGCGACGTGCCCAGGCCGCCATTGTAGTGTGCCGGTCCGAAGGTGAACGCGGTGCGGTTGCGGTCCTTGGCCCAGACTTCGCCCTGCTGGGTGTGGGTGATGCCGAACAGCAGGCTGGCCTTGTCGTCGCCGGCGCCGTAGGTGACCGAGAAGTCCTTGTTCTTGCCGTCGCCCAGGTCGTTCTGGCCGACGTAGGCGCTGGCAGTACCACCCTGCATGGTCTTCTTCAGGATGATGTTGACCACGCCGGCAATTGCGTCCGAACCGTAGATCGACGAGGCGCCGTCCTTCAGCACTTCGATGCGCTCGATCAGTGCCGACGGGACGGTGGACATGTCGGTGTAGCCGGCCACCGATGCGGTCCAGCGCTTGCCGTTGACCAGCACCAGCAGGCGCTGCGAACCGAGGTTGCGCATGTTGATGTACTGGCCGCCCTGTTCGCGGTTCGAGGTCAGGACCGAGCCGCGGCTGAATGCCGGCGTGCCCACCGACGACAGTTGGTTGACGATGTCGCCGACCGTCACCAGGCCGCTCTTCTGGATCTGCTCCTGGTTCACGACCTGGACCGGCTGCGCGGTTTCCAGGTCGACCTGGCGGATGCGCGAGCCGGTGATTTCGACGCGTTGCGGGGCCTCTTGAGCCTGCGCCACGGAAATCATCGACTGGAGGGCGACGGCGACAGCCACCGCGATCTTGGTTCGTTGTTGCATGTGTTCTCCATCTTTGCGTCAGCGATGAGACGCGTTTCTAAGTTTTTTAAAGGGTGCAACCTGTGCAGGCCAGCGCGGCACGGAGTGTGACGATGCTGAAGTGCATACACATCTGTATCAGAGCATTCTGTGTTGACCAGTGTCAATATACGTCGAGGTTAAAACTGTATGAAAAACAACAGTTACTCGATGTAAATCTCTGACCCGAGAGTCAATAGGAAGACAGCGCAGGTTTGTCGTGCGCCAAGAAGGAAACCGCATGGGGAAAGGGGCGCACGCACCCGTCGGGTGCGTGCATGCGCGCTGGGTATCAGGCGCCGAAACAGGCCTGCCAGAGGCGGCGCACGGCGTCCGGATGGGCGCCCAGCAACTGCGGGTCGACACGGGCTTTTTCCTGGCCCTGCAGGCGGACCTGGTGCTGCAGGCGGCGCATGGCGCGGTAGGCGTCGGCGACGGCTTGCGCCAGCCCGGCGTCGATCAGGCCGAGTTCGCCGCACACGCGCAGCAAGGCGATGTTGCCGGCATTCGCCGTTAGCTGCGGGTAGTCGGCCGCATGGCGCAGCACCAGGTACTGGACGATGAACTCGATGTCGATCATGCCGCCTTCGTCCTGCTTGAGGTCGAAAAGCTCGCTGCGGTTGACGTTGGCGTCGCGCATGCGCCGGCGCATGGCAAGGACCTCGAGCTTCAGTTCCGCTTCGCGGCTGCTCCGGTCCTGGCGCAGCACCTGCTCGCGGATCGCCTCGAAGCGCGCGCCGATGGCGGCGTCGCCGGCGCAGAAGCGCGCGCGCGTCAGGGCCTGGTGTTCCCAGATCCAGGCGCTGGCCATCTGGTAGCGCTCGAAGGCGGCCACGGTGGAGACCAGCATGCCGCTGGCGCCGTCCGGGCGCAGCGCGGTATCGATGTCGAACAGGATCCCGGCCGCCGTATGGGCCGTGTTCCAGGTGATGAAGCGCTGCGCCAGCTTGGCGTAGTTGGACGGCGCCATCTCGTCCTCGTCGTCGTACAGGAAGATCACGTCGAGGTCGGACACGTAGCCGAGTTCCTTGCCGCCCAGCTTGCCATAGGCGATGACGGCGAAGCGCGGCTCCTCGCGGTGGCGGCTGGCGACCGTGCGCCAGGCGTGGCGGATGGTGGCGCCGACGATGGTGTCGGCCAGCAGCGACAGGTGGTCGGCCAGGCGCTCCACCGAGAGCTCGCCGGCCAGGTCCAGGGCCAGCAGCCGGAACAGCTGGGCATGGTGGGCTTCGCGCAGGATGTCGAGCTGGCGCTCGGTGTCGCCGGCGGCGGCATGCAGTTGCTGGTCCAGTTCCGCGGCCAGCTGGGCGAGTTGCTCCGGACTGCCGGCGCCCTCGTTGCGGTCGTCCAGCAGCTCGTCGAGCAGGATCGGGTGCTGGGTCAGGAAAGTGGCGGCCCAGCCGCTGGCATTGATCATCCGGATCACGCGCTCGAGCGTGTGCGGGTATTCGGTCAGCAGCGACAGGTAGGCCGAGCGCCGCGCGATGGCTTCGAAGAAGTCGAGCAGGCGCCCGAGGGTGGCGGCATGGCTGCCGATGCCGGCTTCGCGCACCACGGTGGCAATCTGCCCCAGGGCGGCGTCGCCCAGCGCCAGCAGCTTGGCGCGGCTGGCCTCGGGCAGGCTGGCCAGGCGCGGACCCTGCAGGGTGGCCACCAGGCGCGCCGCGGCCCCGCGCGGGTCGTCGTAGCCAAGCTCTTCAAGACGGGCGCCGATCGCCTCGCGGTTTTCCGGGTCGTCGGCCAGGGTGGCCACCTCGGGGTCGGCGCTCTCCGACTTGTCGGCGAAGATCGCGTCGAACTGGGCGGCCACGAAAGCGCGCTGTTCTTCCAGCCGGGCCAGCAGGGTCGGCACGTCGGGCAGCTTCATCATCCGCGCCACCGTCAGGCGGTCTTCCTCGCTGGCCGGCAGGGTGTGGGTCTGGGCGTCGTCCAGGTATTGCAGGCGGTGCTCCAGGTTGCGCAGGAAGGCATAGGCCTCGAGCAGGCGCGCTACCGTGTCCTGGGGCAGCAGCTCGCGCTCGGCCAGCAGGCGCAGGGTGGCCCGGGTCGAGCGCTCGCGCAGCGCCGGATCGCGCCCGCCGCGGATCAGCTGGAACACCTGGGCCAGGAATTCGATCTCGCGGATCCCGCCGCGGCCCAGCTTGACGTTGTGGCTGCGCTCGGGGTGCAGGCGCTCCTGGCGCTTGACCTCGGCGCGGATCTGGGCGTGCATGTTGCGGATCGCGTCGATCACGCCGAAGTCGAGGTAGCGCCGGAACACGAAGGGGCGCACGATCGCATCCAGGGCCGCGATGTCCTCCGGGTCGCCGGTGACCGCGCGCGCCTTGACCCAGGCATAACGCTCCCATTCCCGGCCCTGCACAATGAGGTATTCCTCGACCATGTTCAGGCTCGCCGCCAGCGGACCTGAATTCCCGTTGGGACGCAGCGCCATGTCGACGCGGAAAGTAAAACCGTCCTCGATGATTTCCGACAGGGCGGCGTTCAGGCGGCGGCCGAGGCGCACGAAGAATTCGTGGTTGGACAGCTGGCGCTGGCCGGGGCCGGCCGCGGTCTCGCCATCCTCGGGGTAGACGAAGATCAGGTCGATGTCCGAAGACACGTTCAGTTCGCCGCCGCCGCCTTTGCCCATGGACAGCACCATGAGCTGCTGGGGGCGGCCCGATTCTTCGCCGGTCGGCATGCCGTGGGTGGCCACCAGTTCCTCGGCGAGCGCGGCGGCATGGGTCTGGATGGCGAAGTCGGCGAAGCGGGTCATGGTGCTGACCACTTCGTCGAGGTCGGCCTGGCCTTCCAGGTCGCGCCGGATGATGGCGCAGACCAGCAGGTTGCGCAGGCGGCGCATGGCGCGAGGGAGGGGCAGGCCAGCGTCCAGTTCGCGGGCCAACAAGGCGCCCAGGTCGGCGTCGGCCAGCGATAATCGGCACACCTCGTCGAGCCGGGCCTGGCGGGCGGGATCGGCGCCGAGCCAGCGTTGCAGGAAACGGGAAGCGGCGGCCGGTGAACCGGATGCCAAGGAAGCAAGAGTCATGGTGTCGATCCGGTGTGTGTTTTGCCGTCCGGCAGGCATTCGTGCGGTAGAATTGCCCGCCGTGCCGCACAGGAACCAGCGTGAGCACGATGGTAAGGTAGACGCCGCGACTGTTGCAAGCGATCTGTTATAAGAGAATCATTTTACGGCGAGCCTTTTTGAGCACCTTGATGGACAACCGGGAACCGCAGGCGGCCGAAGGGCACCTGGCGTTGGCCGTGCGCTGGCAGCGGCTGCGCGCGGCCTATCGCTATGCCAACCTGGCTTCGCACCATTTCCTCGGCTTCGCCATCAAGCTGGTCCTGCTGCTGTATTTCGCGCTGGCCCTGCTGTTCCTGGTGCTGCGCTACGCCATCCTGCCCAACATCGACCTCTATAAAGGCGACATCGAAGCGGCCGCCGGGCGTGCGCTCGGCAACCGGGTCACGATTTCGCGCCTGGACACCTCCTGGCAGGGCATCCATCCCGTGTTGACGCTGGGCGACGTGCGCCTGATCGACCGCGGCGGACGCCAGCTGCTGGCGCTGCCGCGGGTCGAGGCGGCGCTGTCCTGGTGGAGCCTGGCCGCTTTCGAGCCGCGCCTGCATGCGCTCCAGATCCAGAGCCCGCAACTGGACGCGCGGCGCGGCGCGGATGGCGTGATTTCCGTGGCCGGGGTGCGGCTCGACCCGAACAGCAAGGACGACGGGCGCGGCGCCGACTGGCTGCTGCGCCAGCGCGAGATCGTGATCCGCGGCGGCCGGGTCGACTGGACCGACGAGCTGCGCGGCCGGCCGACCCTGGTCCTGAGCGACGTCACCCTGGCCCTGCTCAACCGCTTCGGCGGCGGGCACCGCTTCGCATTGCGCGCCACTCCGCCGCGCGCGCTCGGCCAGCCGCTCGACGTGCGGGCGCGCTTCCGCCACCGCTTCGGCGCCCGGCCTTCCGACCTGACGCGCTGGAAGGGCGAGCTGTATGCCGACCTGCGCGACGCCGACCTGGTCGGCTGGAAGCAGTACATCGACCTGCCGTTCCAGATCGCCAGCGGACGCGGCTCGGTGCGCGCCTGGCTGAACGTCGACCAGGCCCGGGTGGCCGGCTTTACCGCCGACCTGGCCCTGGCCGAGGTCAACGCGCGCCTCGGCGCCAGCCTGGCGCCGCTCGAGCTGGCGCGGGTGTCGGGACGCCTGGCCGCGCGCGAAGAAATGCTGCCCGGGAAGGACGAAGGCAAGCCCACCTTCGGCGCCCACGGCCATACGGTGAGCCTGACCGACTTCTCGGTGAGCACCCGCGACGGCCGCATGCTGCCGCCCGCCACGCTCGAGCAGCGCTGGCTGCCGGCGCGCGCCGGCAAGCCCGAGCACGGCGAGCTGAGCGCGCGCCAGCTCGACCTGGGCGCGCTGGCGGCGCTGGCCGGCTACCTGCCGCTGCCGCCGCAGCAGCGCCAGATGCTGCTCGACTATGCCCCGCGCGGCCGCCTGCTCGACGTCACGGCCGAATGGGAAGGGCGCTATCCGGCGCTGCGCACCTATCGCCTGCGCGGCGAGGTCGCCGGCCTGTCCGTCAATCCGCAGCCGGCGCGTGCGGCCCAGCCGGCACGCAACGGCCAGGCGGCGCTTCCGGCCAGGCCCGCCACGCCCGGCTTCCAGAACCTGAGCGGCAGCATCGACGCCAACCAGGGCGGCGGCAGCGTGACGGTCGCGTCGACCGGACTGGTGCTGCAGATGCCGGCCTGGTTCGCCGAACCGGCCATGCCGCTCGACCGCCTCGACCTGAAGGCGCGCTGGACCTACGACCCCGGCCGCCAGCTGCTGGTGGAAGTGGAACGCCTGGCTTTTGCGCAGGGCGCGCTCTCCGGCGAGCTCTCGGGACGCCACAGCCTGCCCCTGCTGCCGGAAGGCGGCGCGGCGGGCCCGGGCACCGCCGACATCAGCGCCACCCTCGACGGCTTCGCGATCGGCAGCGTGGGCCGCTTCCTGCCGCTGGCTACTCCCGAACACCTGGCGCACTGGCTGGGCACGGCGCTGCAGGGCGGGACCCTGCGCGATGCGCGCCTGCGCCTGCGCGGCGACCTGGCGCATTTCCCCTTCCGCGCCGGCGGGGGGATGAATGCGGTGCTCGAGCGCGCGCGCGGCGAATTCCGCGTCGGCGGACGCCTCGAGAACGCGCGCCTCGAATATGCGCCCGGCCACCGCCATCCCGACGGCACGCCGCTGTGGCCGCTCGCCGAGAACATCAACGGCCGCATCGAGTTCGACCGCGCGCGCATGGAGATTCGCGGCGACCGCCTGAGCACCATGGGCGTGGCGCTGTCGAACGTGAAGGCGGTGATCCCCGACCTGGGCGCGCACGAGCAGATGATGCTCGAGATCGACGGCAACGCCGCCGCGCCGCTGCAGGAATTCCTGCGCTACGTGGCGGCCAGCCCGGTCCCGGAATGGATCGGCCACTTCACCGACGAGACCCGCGCCAACGGCAATGCGCGCCTGGGCCTGCGCCTGCGCATGCCGCTGGCGCACCTGCCGGAGACCAAGGTGCAGGGCAGCCTGCAGCTGCTGGACAACGAAGTCAGCCTGTTCCCGGAACTGCCGCCGCTGCAGGGCGCCCAGGGCAAGATCGATTTCTGGGAGCGCGGCGTCGCCCTGAACGGCATCGGCGCCAATTTCCTCGGCGGGCCGCTGGCGCTGTCCGGCGGCACCCAGCGCGACGGCAGCATCGCGATCCGGCTCGGCGGCACCCTGTCGAGCGAAGGCATGCGCCGCACCGCGCCGGCGCCGGCGCTGGGACGCCTGGCCGCGCGCCTGTCGGGCAGCACGCCCTACACCGGCAGCGTGGTGGTGCGCGAGGGACGGCGCACCGTGACGGTCGAATCGAACCTGGCCGGCCTCGGCCTGGAACTGCCGGCGCCGCTCAACAAGCCGCAGGCGGACAGCCTGCCGCTGCGCTTCGTGCTGCTTGGGGAGCCGGGCGTCAACGGCGTGGGACACGACGAGATCCGGGTGGCGCTGGGCGAGGGCGTGGCGGCGCGCTACCTGCGCGAGAAGCAGGGACACGGTCCCTGGACGGTGCTGCGCGGCGGCATCGGCGTGAACGTCCCGGCCCCGGAACCCGACGACGGCATGATGATCCACGTGAACATGCGCGCGCTGAACGTCGACAGCTGGATCGCGGCCGGCAAGGCGATCGCGGGCGAGGGCGCCGACGGCGCCGGGACCGAAGGCGGCGCCAACTTCGCGCAATACGTGATGCCGACCGTGATCGCCGGCCGCGTGGGCGAACTGACGATCGGCGAGCGGCGCATGGCCGACGTGGTGCTGGGCGCCACCCACCTGAAGGACACCTGGCAGGCCAACCTGCATTCGCGCCACGCCAGCGGCTACGTGACCTGGGCCGAGTCCGGCAGCGGCCAAGGGCTGGGCAAAGTCACGGCGCGCCTGGCCTCGCTGGTGATCCCGGAGTCGGACGAGGCCGAGGTCAAGAACCTGCTCGAATCGAACCGCGGCGCCAGCGCCACCATCCCCTCGCTCGACATCGTGGCCGAGCAGTTCCAGCTGTTCGACAAGCGCCTGGGCCGCCTCGAACTGCAGGCGAACAACGTGCAGGCCCTGGCCGGGCGCGAATGGCGCATCAATCGCCTCACCCTGGACAACCCGGACGGCCAACTCAAGGCGAACGGGCGCTGGCTGACCAAGGACGGGCGCAGCAACACCAGCCTGAATTTCATCCTCGACATCGACGACGCCGGCAAGCTGCTCGACCGCCTCGGCTTCCCGGAAACCCTGCGCCGGGGCAAGGGCAAGATGTCGGGCGATATCGCCTGGAGCGGCCTGCCGTATGCGCTGGACATTCCGAGCCTGTCGGGCCAGATCGAGATGAACGTGGAATCGGGCCAGTTCCTGAAGCAGGACCCGGGCGCGGCCAAGCTGCTCGGTGTGCTGAGCCTGCAGGCCCTGCCGCGCCTGCTCAAGCTCGATTTCCACGACGTGTTCTCGGAAGGCCTGGCCTTCGACGGCATCAGCGCCAACGCCCTGATCCAGCGCGGCGTGCTGCGCACCGACAACCTCAAGATGCACGGCGTGGCCGCGACCATCCTGATGGACGGCAGCGCCGACATCGCCAACGAGACCACCAACCTGCGCGTGGTGGTGATCCCCGAATTCAACCTCGGCACTGGGCCGCTGGTGTACGGCCTGGCGGTCAACCCGATCATCGGCATCGGCAGCTACCTGGCCCAGCTGTTCCTGCGCGCGCCGGTGATGAAGGCGCTCACTTACCAGATGCGGATCTCGGGACCATGGAAATCCCCGACCATCGTCAAGATCGACAATCCCGCTGCGCCGCCACCCCAGCCCCCGGCCGGCAAGCGCCCGAACGCCAAGAAGGAGTGACAGGACATGAGCAAGGTAGCCGCAGTGCAGATGGTGTCCACCCCGCGGGTGGAAGACAACCTGGCCACCGCGCGCCGGCTGGTGGCGCAGGCCGCGATGGATGGCGCGCAGCTGGTGGCGCTGCCGGAATACTGGCCGATCATGGGCATGAGCGACAGCGACAAGGTGGCGCATGCCGAGCCCGAAGGAAGCGGCCCGATCCAGGATTGCATGGCCGAACTCGCGCGCGAGCACGGCATCTGGCTGGTGGGCGGCACGCTGCCGCTGGTGTCGCCTGACGCCGGCAAGGTGCTCAACACCACCCTGGTGTACGACCCGCAGGGCGAGAAGGTCAGCCGCTACGACAAGATCCACCTGTTCGGCTTCAACAAGGGCAGCGAATCCTACGACGAGGCGCGCACGATCGTGCCGGGCCAGGCCGTGGGCGCGTTCGAGGCCCCGTTCGGCCGGGTCGGCCTGTCGGTGTGCTACGACCTGCGCTTTCCGGAGCTGTTCCGCGCGATGGGCGAATGCGCACTGATCGTCGTGCCGGCCGCCTTCACCCACACCACCGGCCTGGCGCACTGGGAAGTGCTGCTGCGCGCCCGCGCGATCGAGAACCAGTGCTACGTGCTGGCCTCGGCCCAGGGCGGCACGCATGCCAACGGCCGCCGCACCTTCGGACACAGCATGCTGGTCGATCCCTGGGGCGAAGTGCAGGCGGTGCTGCGCGAAGGCGAGGGCGTCATCACGGGCACGCTGGACGAGGCTTTCCTGGCGAGCGTGCGCGAGAGCCTGCCGGCGCTGAAGCATCGCAAGCTGTAAAGGCCGCGCCTGGCGCGCGGGCTGCAGGCGCCAGATACGCAGGATTTTCCATTGCGAATGCCCGCAGGGTGGCAGGGTTGCGCTCGCCAATGGCCGTGGCGACGTCTTCTGCAATCTCGACAAGGTATTCGCCGGCAAGCTGAAGAACATATGGCGTGAGCCAGGGCGCTTCGCTTTTCAGCACTTCCCGCAGACATTCTTGACGCACGTGGCCATCGTAATGGCGCGTCCCCAGGCACAGGAGGATGAGCTTGGCCGTAGCCTGCACGTTCCCTAGTTGTCGACGTAGCAGCTCAGGGTCGTAGTAGACCCGATAAGGGATGCGAAGCGCTTCGCCCTCCACCTCGACCAGGAAGGCATGGCTGGGCGGATGCCACTCTCCAACAGTCACAGCCGCAACAGCGTCCCGCACGGCCGAGCGCAGCATCGACGGAAATGCCATTGTCTCGTCGCATCTGGCTTCACAAGGCACGAGAAACACCGGAACCCTCCATCGAAAAAGGCTGGCTAAAATTATCTCGGTGCTGCGCTTCCAAAGGACGGTTCAAGGCCCGATTGCAGACCGATTGTAGTGTCTGCTATCGACCCAGGCTGTGTAAAAACGTTGGACCGTGTAAACGAACCCGGCTGGGTAAACGTTGAGGAAGTATCTCATCACTGGGGTGCCAAATGAAGCGCTTTATCGAAGGCGAAGATCGTGGACAAGGCACGCTACTGCCAGAGCACCTGGACGACTACGTCACCGAGGACAATCCGGTTCGCGTGGTCGATTTTTTTGTTGATGAACTCGATCTAGCTGGCCTTGGGTTTGCGCGGGTAGTACCTGCAAAGACTGGCCGGCCAGCTTACCACCCGGCGGTCCTGCTCAAGCTCTACATCTACGGCTACCTGAACCGGAT
>NZ_JBFTEF010000056.1:0-539 GCF_041023745.1 Massilia sp. X63 | reverse complement strand
ACAGTACCCCGGAGGTGTATTTCTTAACGTAAGGCGACGCGTCAATCAGCTCCCGGACTTCTTCCGGCTTCCCCTGCAGGACGGTGGCGCCTTCACGCTGCCGGTCTTTACCCAGCAGATAGTCCACCGGCCCGGCGCCACCGCCGCGACCGCGTGGATGAAATTTAACGATCATCGTCCGTTCCTTTCTCAAGAACGGCGTGCCGCAGCCGCTCAAGTCCGGCATCGATGGCCATCAGCGCCGCAACAATCTGCACCCTGTCATGGCCGGTACCGCCGCCGGCGTTAACACGGCGGGCTATCTGGTTCAGGTTATTGCCCATGCCGGCAAGCTGGCGCAGCAGCGCCGGCGAGATTGAGGGAAGCTTTCCGGAACGTGCCGGCTTTTCGTCCAGGCAGGTCTGCCGCATCCACGCCGCCAGCTGCCTGCCGTCACAGCGCTCAAGCAGCCGCCGGTGCTCGCCCTCCGTCACCCACATGGTGAGCATCTTGTTCCGTTTCTCTGACAAACCGGCCTCCTGATAACGCCGGGACGGGCG
>NZ_JBFTEF010000055.1:0-545 GCF_041023745.1 Massilia sp. X63 | reverse complement strand
CCTTCCAGGGCCATACGTGCCGAACCCTTGATGATCGGCAGGTCGTCGCCTGGGAACTCGTACTTCGACAGGAGTTCGCGGACTTCCATTTCGACCAGTTCCAGCAGTTCTGCGTCGTCGACCAGGTCGCACTTGTTCAGGAACACGATGATGTACGGAACGCCAACCTGACGCGCCAGCAGGATGTGCTCGCGGGTCTGCGGCATCGGGCCGTCAGCGGCCGAGCACACCAGGATCGCGCCGTCCATCTGCGCAGCACCGGTAATCATGTTCTTGATGTAGTCGGCGTGGCCTGGGCAGTCGACGTGCGCGTAGTGACGGTTTGCGGTTTCGTACTCGACGTGCGCGGTGTTGATGGTGATGCCGCGTGCCTTCTCTTCCGGAGCCGCGTCGATCTGGTCGTAGGCCTTGGCTTCGCCGCCGAACTTCTTCGACAGAACGGTTGCGATTGCAGCCGTCAGGGTGGTTTTGCCGTGGTCAACGTGACCGATGGTGCCGACGTTGACGTGCGGCTTGGTCCGTTCGAATTTTTCCTTTGCCATTTC
>NZ_JBFTEF010000052.1:0-698 GCF_041023745.1 Massilia sp. X63 | reverse complement strand
CGCTACCTCGGGGAAATCGCATGGGAAACCGAAGTATGGGTAGCCGATGCCCCCTCTCACCTGATCCACTTCAACGGGGTTCGGTTCCTTGGCCCCTACCCCACCGAATAAGCACAGGAGGCCAGACCATGATTACACCCACCACCGAGACAGCAAAAGAGGTGCTGCGCGGCTACGGACGCGCCAACGAGGCCGCGCTGGCGTCCCTGATGGACGTGCAAGACTGGCAGCGCATCGCCCGGCAGGAGCTTGAGCGCCGGGCTACCAGCATCGTGCAGGCTCTGGATGATGCGACCCTTAAGGCCATCGCAGCGGGAGAGCTAGACATGCGGGCTATGTGCCTACAGGTTACCAACGAGATCCATCAGACCGCCTAAGCCCAAAACTGGCGAATCGAAGGGTGTTCTGAGGTGCGCATAACGCCTTTTATGTTAAACCGCGAATTTTAGCGGCTAAAACGGGGCGCTGGCGGCAAACAGGCCGCCTGTATCGCGTTTTGGGGCGCTTCGACACACAAGACAGGGCATTTACTGCCTGAAAGTTTGCAACGCTTCTGAGGCGGTTTGAGGGCCAGATCCTGCGGGGTATGGTTTCGGCCTGTTTTTGCATCCTGCGGCCTGTTTCGATATCTTGCTCCGCCCGTCGAGGTGTGGGATGAAAATAAAGTGTCATCCCCGAAAATAGAGTTTCATCCTTGA
>NZ_JBFTEF010000051.1:0-745 GCF_041023745.1 Massilia sp. X63 | reverse complement strand
GACGTCTGGCAGTATGTTGTGGCGCTCCCATGGTGACCACGAAGACGACAACGACCACTGTTCGCAATTTAGTTCTTTAGTCGACGAAATTCTTGACTAGGAGTCGATCAGACGACAAGCGCGTCTATAGGATCTACCGCGAGCTCGAGCTGAACCTGCGGATCAAGCCGCGTCATCGCTTGGTGCGCGAGAAGCCGCTGCCGCTGGCGGTGCCCACTGCGATCAACCAGAGTTGGTCGATGGACTTCATGCACGACCAGCTTGCCGATGGGCGCAGCATCCGTCTGTTCAATGTGATCGATGACTTCAACCGCGAAGGCTTGGGGATCGAAGTCGACTTCTCGCTGCCGTCCGAGCGCGTGATACGCTCGCTCGACCGGATCATCGAATGGCGCGGCAAGCCCGAAGCGATCCGCTGCGACAACGGCCCTGAATACATCAGCGCGGTGACCCTGGCGTGGGCTGCAAAGCGCGGCATCCGCATCGAATTCATTCAGCCCGGCCAGCCGCAGCAGAACGCTTACGTCGAGCGTTACAACAGGACGGTTCGCTATGATTGGCTCGCCCATCACCTATTCGAGACGCTCGACGAAATCCAGGAATTTGCAACCAACTGGTCCCCCGGTGTCAGAATAGTTGTCGCGTCACTTGGTGAAGTAAAACCATACCGGGGACGGGCAAGAGAGATTGCGTGAAGCAGTATTCAGCAGAACGGAAAGAAGCACTACTACGGCAGATGATGCCG
>NZ_JBFTEF010000050.1:0-765 GCF_041023745.1 Massilia sp. X63 | reverse complement strand
CCTGCACCGCCGCCTTCTCGGACTTGAGAATTTCTTCGTAGTCGTTGTACTCGCGCTCCAGGCGCGCGATCTCCTCGCCGATCAGCTCCAGGCGCCGCAGCGAGGCTTCGTCGGTTTCCTTGCGCACCGCTTCGCGCTCGATCTTCAGCTGGATCAGGCGGCGTTCGAGCTTGTCCATCACTTCCGGCTTGGAATCGATCTCGATCTTGATCTTCGAGGCCGCCTCGTCGATCAGGTCGATCGCCTTGTCCGGCAGGAAGCGGTCGCTGATGTAGCGGTGCGACAGCTCGGCCGCGGCGATGATGGCCGGGTCGGTGATCTCGACCTTGTGGTGCAGCTCGTACTTTTCCTGCAGGCCGCGCAGGATGGCGATGGTCGCCTCCACGCTCGGCTCGTCGACCATGATTTTCTGGAAGCGGCGCTCCAGCGCGGCGTCCTTCTCGACGTACTTGCGGTACTCGTCGAGCGTGGTCGCGCCCACGCAGTGCAGTTCGCCGCGCGCCAGCGCGGGCTTGAGCATGTTGCCGGCGTCCATCGCGCCTTCGGCCTTGCCGGCGCCGACCATGGTGTGGATCTCGTCGATGAAGACGATGGTCTGCCCTTCGTCCTGGGCCAGCTCCTTCAGCACGGTTTTCAGCCGTTCCTCGAATTCGCCGCGGTACTTGGCGCCGGCCAGCAGCGCCGCCATGTCGAGCGAGAGCACGCGCTTGCCCTTGAGCGAATCGGGCACCTCGCCGTTGACGATGCGCTGCGCCAGGCCCTCGA
>NZ_JBFTEF010000004.1:0-467416 GCF_041023745.1 Massilia sp. X63 | reverse complement strand
CACTTCCGCCCCGAGTTCATCAACCGGATCGACGAGATCGTGGTATTCCATGCGCTCGACGAGAAGAACATCGGCGCGATCGCCAAGATCCAGCTGCACAACCTGGAGCAACGCCTGGCCAAGATGGGCATGACGCTCGATATCGACGACGAAGCGCTGCAGAAGATCGCGGAAGCGGGCTACGACCCGGTGTACGGCGCCCGTCCGCTCAAGCGCGCGATCCAGCAGCAGATCGAAAACCCGCTGTCGAAGGCGATCCTGGCCGGCAAGTTCGGGCCGAAAGACACCATCCCGGTGCGGGTGCGCGGCGACGCCCTTGTCTTCGGGGCGGCCCCGGACGAGGCGCTTTCCACTTGAACAGGAGACCACACTTGACCGCTTTTGACGGTGCAGCGCACGGGCCGGGGGCGCTACAGGATTGCCATACCCTGGATGGACTGTTTTCCTGGCGGGCCGCCCAGAGTCCGGACGCCCCGGCCTATCTTGCCTACGATCCTGCATCCGCCAGCTGGAACTCGTTCAGCTGGCAGGACATGGCGCAGCGGGTCACGCGCGTGGCGGCGGCGCTGGCCTCACTCGACCTGCCGCGTGGAGCGCGTGTCGCCATCCTGCTGCCGAACGGGATCGAGGCAGTCAGCGTCGACCAGGCGGCGCTGGCCCTCGGCTGCGTGCCCGTTCCGATGCATGCGCTCGACAATCCAGCAAGCATCGCCTACATCCTGGCGGATAGCGATGCCGCGGTCTTGGTAACGCAGAACGCAGCCCAATGGGAAGCGATCGCCAGTCTCGGCACGTCGTTTCCCGGCCTGCGCAAGGTGCTCGTCGTCGAGGCGGTGGCAGCGGATGGTCCGGGCCTGGGCCCCTGCGGATTCGCCGGCTGGATTGCGGCGGCGGCGCCGCGCGCGCCGGGCGCGGTGCACGGCGCCGACGACCTTGCCGCCCTGGTGTACACATCGGGCACGACAGGCAGGCCGAAAGGCGTCATGCTCACCCATCGCAACGTATTGGAGAACGTGAAGGCGGTACTGCGGCGGGTGGCGCCCGAGCCGGGCGAGCTGTTCCTGTCCTTCCTGCCGCTGTCGCACACCTTCGAACGCACTGCCGGATACTACTTGCCCATCGCAGCAGGATGCATGGTCGCGTTCGCGCGTTCGCCGGCACTGCTGGCCGAGGACATGGCGCGCCTGCGGCCGACGATCCTGGTGTCGGTCCCGCGCATCTACGAACGGGCGCACCTGGCCATCGCCAACCAGCTGGCCGGCCAGCCCTTGAAGCGCCGGCTTTTCGCACTCGCCCAGGCTACCGGCTGGCGCCGCTTCTGCCGGCGCCAGGGCTTGCCGGTGCCGCCCGGAGCACCCGCTTGGCTGGACACGCTGAGCTGGCCTCTGCTCGAGCGGCTCGTGGCGGGCCCCGTGCGGCAGCGATTCGGCGGACGCCTGCGTGTCGCGGTCAGCGGCGGCGCGGCCCTGCCGGCATCGGTCGCGCAGAGCTTCATTGGCCTTGGACTGCCCATCCTGCAAGGCTATGGGATGACGGAGACCTCGCCGGTCGTCGCCGTCAATGCCCTGGATGACAACGATCCCGCCACCATCGGCCGGGTGCTGGACGGCGTCGAGGTCAGGATCGGCGAGTCGCGCGAACTGCAGGTGCGCGGACCGAACGTGATGCGGGGGTACTGGAAGCGGGATGCCGACACGGCGGCTGCTTTCGTGGACGGCTGGCTGCGCACCGGCGACCAGGCCGAGATCGTCGGCGGGCGGGTGCGTATCCTGGGCCGGATCAAGGAAATCATCGTCACCTCTACCGGCGAAAAGATCGCGCCTGCCGATCTGGAACAGGCAATCGCCGCCGATTCCCTGTTCGAACAGGTCTGGGTATTCGGCGAGAGCCGGCCCTACCTGGGCTGCGTGGTCGTCTTGAATGCGCAACGGCGCGCCGCGCTCGCCCGCGCGCGCGGGCTCGATCCGGACCGCGAGGCGGACGCCGCTTCACCCGCGCTGGTCGAAGCGCTGCTGGCGCGGATCGCGGAGCTGGTGACATCGTTTCCCTACTATGCCAGGCCGCGTGCCCTCATCGTCAGCCCGGCGCCGTGGACGCCGGAGAACACCCTGCTGACCCCAACCCTGAAGCTCAAGCGCCACAATCTCGCGCACCGTTTCGAGGCCGAGATCGCGGCCTTGTATGCGCGCTGAGCCACCGCGGCCGGATCGCCTGCCACCTGCGGGTTTTTTGCAGCAGATGGCGTGTTTTTGATGTGGGTCATACAAATTATTGACCAATCGCTACACACTGGCGTCGAACAAATTTATCCGCAGCAATCCGGCGTGTACCGGCAGGCGCAGCGCGACCACAGCCGGTCGCGGGCGCCGCCGATGCGGGATTGCGCGGCGATGTCATCCGCCGGCAGCGGCCGGCCTTTCAAGGAGAACCACATGTACCAGCGCATCCTGCTCCCGACCGATGGCTCGGAAGCCTCCCTGCACGCGATCCGGGCCGGGGCCGAATTTGCCCGCACCATGGGCGCCGAGGTGGTCGTGATGACGGCGACCCCGGAATTCAGCGCCTTTACTGCGACGAACGAGGCGATCGAGCAAAGCCGCCAGGAATACGAAGCAGCCGCGCGCGCGCGGGCGCAGCGCCTGCTGGACGATGGCGCGGCCGTCGTGCGCGATGCCCACGTGACTTGCCATGCGGTGCAGGCAATGGCGGACAACCCCTACGAAGCCATCATCGCGACGGCGCGCGAACAGAAATGCGACCTGATCGTCATGGCATCGCACGGCCGCAAGGGCATCGCCGGCCTGCTGCTCGGCAGCGAAACGCAGAAGGTGCTGGCCCGCAGCACGATCCCGGTCATGGTGCACCGCGCATTGTCCCGGCAGGAGCCGGGAGCGCCTATCGGCTACAAGCGCATCCTGGTGCCGACCGACGGTTCGGCCATCTCTGCCCAGGTGTTGCCGGCGGCGATCGAATTCGCCCGGGCCTGCCAGGCCGAGATCGTGGCATTGGCGGTCGCCGTTCCGGAACCCATCCTGCCGTCGATCGAAGGCGCCATGGTGGTCGACCCGGGCCGGCAGTTCGAGGCGCTGCAGGAGGAGGCCCGGACTCTGGCTGCCGCGGTCGCGGAAAAAGCGGTCGCGGCCGGGGTTCGGTGCACCCCGCTCGTGCGGCTCGCACAGTATCCGGCCGAGAGCATCGTCGATACCACGCGCGAGCAGGCTTGCGACTTGATCTTCATGGGCTCGCATGGGCGCCGTGGCATCGGCCTGTTGCTGGCGGGGAGCGTGACCCAGGCGGTGCTGGCGGCGGCGCCGGTTCCGGTCATGGTCTTGCGCCCGCGCGCAGCCGCCGCCTGAAGGGCAAGCAAAGGGCAATGCAGACAGCGTGGCCGGCGCAACTGCCCAGTTGGCCATGCGGCGCAGCGACGAAGTGGCGGCCGGGGCCGCGGTCCTGCAGCGCCTGGCCGAGCTGGAGGCGGCCGGGCGGCGCCTGCAGCTGGATGCGGCGCCGGACTTCATCGTTCCGGCGACCGTGAGTGACGTGGCGAGCGTGGCCAAGTTCACCCCAAAATCGGTCGAGACCGCAGCGAACGCCAGAAGCTGATGTTCCGGGTCAAGGCGCGGGTCGACCGCCGGGTGCTCGAACGGTATGCGGCCCATGTCAAGGCGGGCGAGCACGCACCGCCCGGCAGCGCTTGCCCGCATTGCCGAGGCAGGCGAGACCTGCCTGCGCGCTTCTCAGGCCGCGATGCCGCGCCGCGCCGCCAGGCGCCGGACCTGGCATGCAGGCATCGGGCGACGCTGCCGCTGCAGCGCCGACACGGCCAGTACCAGGTCGGCCGACTGCCGGTGCAGCACGGCGCACAGTGCATGGACGTCAGGGCTGGCGAAGCGGCGGCGTATCATCGCGATTCCTTCGAAACATATTGATGGCTATCAGTTTCCGCGCTTGAAGAAAAAATTGGTATGACCTGCATCAAAAACTGCAGAGTCTCGACGGGAAACGCTTTTAGCAGGTTTTTGTTTCGCAGTTTTGATCTCAGTCAAACAAATTGCGCTCTAGTCCGGTACCCTTGGCGGCTCGACAATGTGTCTATGGGAGAGCGCATGAGCGTGCGGCATCTGGAGCATTTTTTCTCGGCACGTTCCGTTGCCGTGATCGGCGCATCGATACGTGCCGGCAGCGTCGGCGCGACCGTGCTGTCGAATCTTGTGAATGCGGGCTTCCACGGGGAGGTCTGGCCAGTCAACCCCAAGTACCAGGTGCTGGCCGGCTTGCCGGTCTATGCCGACGTGGAAGCATTGCCCGCCGGTCCGGAGCTCGCCGTGGTCTGCACGCCGGCGGCGACGGTGCCCGGCATCGTCGCTCGTCTGGGGAAGGCGGGCTGCAGGGCAGTGGTGGTGCTGAGCGCGGGGCTCGACGGAACCGGAGCCGATGGGCGTAGCCTGCGCCAGGCCATGCTCGACGCGGCGCGTCCCTTCCTGTTGCGCATCCTCGGCCCCAACTGCGTCGGACTGCTGGTCCCGGGAATCGGGCTGAACGCCAGCTTCGCGCCGGTCGCGGCACTGCCGGGGCGGCTTGCTTTCGTCGCCCAGTCCGGCGCCCTGGTGACGGCGGTGCTGGACTGGGCGCGGACGCGCCGTATCGGCTTCTCCAGCTTCGTGTCGCTCGGTGACGGCAGCGACGTCGATTTCGGCGATCTGCTCGACTACTTCGCCGGCGATCCGAACACCGACGCCATCCTGCTGTATGCCGAAAGCGTGCGCCAGGCGCGCAAGTTCATGTCCGCGGCGCGCAGTGCAGCACGCGCCAAGCCGACCGTGATCGTCAAGGCGGGGCGCGTGGCGGAGGCGGCCAATGCCGCCTTCAGTCATACCGGTGCGCTGGCGGGCTCCGACCTGGTCTACGATGCTGCGCTGCGGCGTGCCGGCATGCTGCGGGTCGACACCACCGCGGAGCTGTTCGACGCCGTCGCCATCCTGGCCCAGCCCCACCGTCCCGCCGGCGGCCGACTGGCGATTCTTACCAACGGCGGCGGTCCGGGCGTGATGGCGACCGACGCCCTGGTCCGCGGCGGCGGCGTGCTCGCACGGCTGGCCCCGGCCACCATCGACGGCCTGTCGCAAGTGCTGCCTCCTACCTGGTCGCACGGTAATCCGGTCGACATCATCGGCGACGCCCCGGCAGAGCGTTACCGTGTCGCCTTGCAGGCCGTGCTGGACGATCCGGAAGCCGACGCGGTGCTGTTCATCCATGCCCCGACCGCGATCGTCCCCAGTGCCGATATCGCGCGTGCGCTCCTGCCGCTGATGCGCGCCAGCCGGCTGCCGGTGCTGTGCTGCTGGCTGGGCGGAGACAGCGTGGCCCAGGCGCGTTCGCTGTGCCTCGACGCCGGCATGCCGGTGTTCGACACGCCCGAGGAGGCGGTGCGCGGCTTCCAGCAAATGGTCGACCACGGCCGCAACCAGAGGATGCTCGCCCAGGTGCCATCGTCCTGCGCGCCCTTCGCGCCGGAGCGGGACGTGGCGCGAACGCTGGTCGCGGGCTTGCTCGCGCGCGGCGTGACGGCGGTCGGCGAGGCCGACGCCAAGCGCATCCTGTCGGCCTACGGGATCGACGTGGTACGTACCGAAACGGCTGGCGGCGCGGATGAGGCGCTGGCGGCGGCGCGTGCGATCGGCTATCCGGTGGCATTGAAGATCCTGTCGCCCGACATCCCTCACAAGAGCGACGTGGGCGGCGTGGTGCTTGACCTGCCCGACGAGGCGGCGCTCGGGCGCGCGCTGGCCGAGATGGCGGCGCGGGTGGGGGCGCAGCGTCCGCAGGCGCGGCTGGCCGGCTTCACCGTACAGGCGATGGCGCGCCGCCCCCTTGCCCATGAACTGATCGTCGGCGTCGCCACCGATCCGGTCTTCGGCCCGGTGGTGCTGTTCGGCCAGGGCGGTGTTGCGGTCGAGGTCACTGCCGACCAGGCTGTCGCCTTGCCGCCGCTGAACCGGGTACTGGCCGCCGACCTGGTCGGACGTACCCGCGTGGCGCGCCTGCTCGCAGGTTTCCGTGACCGCCCGCGCGCCGACCTCGACGCCCTGTACGACGTCCTGGTGCGCGTGGGCCAGATGATCGTCGATTTGCCGGAGCTGGCCGAGCTCGACATCAACCCCCTGCTGCTCGACGCCGGCGGCGCGATCGCACTCGATGCCCGCATGCGCCTGGCGCCGCTTGCGCCGGGAGCGGATCCGCTCGCAAGGATGGCGATCCTGCCATACCCCGACTGGCTGGAGGTCCAGGTCGACAGCGCGCTCGGGCCCCTGACGCTGCGGCCGGTCCGTCCCGAAGACGCGCCTGCGCACCAGGCCTTCTTCCAGTCGCTCAGTCCCGAGGACATTCATTTCCGCATGTTCGGCATGATGCGCGAGCTGGCGCCGAACCAGCTGGCCCGTTTGACGCAAATCGACTATGCGCGGGAAATGGCCTTGATCGCCACGCGCGGCCAGGGCCGCGGCTCGGAGACCCTCGGTGTGGCGCGCGTGATCGCCGACCCCGACAATATCGAGGGCGAGTTCGCGGTGGTGGTGCGTTCCGACCTCAAGGGACGGGGCCTGGGGCGGATCCTGATGCAAGGGCTGATCGACTATTGCCGGCAGCGGGGGCTGGTGCGCCTGCGCGGCGCGGCATTGGGGGAAAACGCGCGCATGCACGCCCTGGCGCGGGCCTGCGGATTCGGGCTGCAGAGCGGTCCGGATGGCACCGTCGAGATGACGCTCGAACTCGCGCCGGAGCCGCGCTGACGGCCCGCCGAGGTCACGGCGCCAGGACGTAGCTGCCGGGCGCCGGCCCCAGGCCTGCGAGCGGTGCAGGCGGCTCTACCCATGGTCCGGCGTGCGCCGTCAGCCAGGACTCCCATGCGGGCCACCAGCTGCCTTCGCAGGCCGGGGCGCCTTGCTCCCAGCGATCGGGATCGACGTAGGCGGCGTCATGGGCATGGGTGACGATCTGGTAGCTGCGGTGCGCAGTGCCGGGCGGCGAGATGACGCCGGCATTATGCCCGCCGGATGTCAGCAGGAAGCTGACCTCGGTATCGGTCAGTCCGACGATCTTGTACACCGAGCGCCACGGGGCGACATGATCGGTGCGTGTACCGACGGCGAATACCGGCAGCTGGATATCGGTCAGCGATACCGGCCGGCCGTCGACGTGGTAGCGCATGCTGGCCAGGCTGTTGTCGAGGAAGAGCTTGCGCAAGTATTCCGAGTGCATGCGATACGGCATGCGGGTCGCGTCTGCGTTCCAGGAAGCCAGGTCGTTGTCCTTGTCGGGCAAGTCGAGCAGGTAATGGCGCAGGCGCCGCGACCAGATCAGGTCATTCGAGCGCAGCAGCTGGAATGCCCCAGCCATCTGGCGGGTGTCGAGGTAGCCCTGCTGCCACATGGCCGCCTCCAGGAACCTCACCTCGCTGTCGTCGATGAACAGGGATAGTTCGCCGGGCTCGGTAAAGTCGACCTGGGCCGCAAGCAGGGTCATGCTCGCCAGGCGGGTATCGCGATCGCGCGCCATGGCAGCCGCGGCAATTGCCAGCAGGGTGCCCCCGAGGCAGTAGCCGCACGCATTCACCTGCGTTGCCCCGGTCTGGGCCACGATCGCATCGATGGATGCCATGACGCCGAGGCGCCGATAGTCTTCGAGCGACAGGTCGCGGTCGCCGCCATCCGGATTCTTCCAGGAGATCATGTAAACGGTATGGCCGCGTTCCACCAGGTAGCGCACCAGCGAATTGTGCGGCGACAGGTCGAGGATGTAGTACTTCATGATCCAGGCGGGAACGAACAGGATGGGCGCCGCATGCACCGTCGGGGTGACCGGATCGTAGCGCAGCAATTCGACCAGGCGGTTGGCCATCACCACCTTGCCGGACGTGACAGCGACGTCCCGGCCCGGCGCATAGGCCAGCGGGGGCCGGCTTCCGTCCAGCACCTTGCGCACATCCTGCGCGGCCCGTAGCGCACCGTTGACCAGGTTACGCCCGCCGCTGGCGATGGTGGCCTGCTGCACCACCGGGTTGGTGATGACGAAATTCGACGGGGCCACCGCGTCCAGCAGCTGGCGCGCAACGAAAGTGACGACGTCGGTGTGATGAGGCGCAACGCCCGGTACGCCGCAGGTGGCGCGCTGCCACCATTGCTGGGCCAGCAGGAAACCCTGGCTCGTCATGTTCCATGGCCAGGCCTGCCATGCCGGATCGGCAAAGCGCTTGTCCTGGGCCAGTGGCGCAACCGGTTCCTTGCCGCAGCCGCCGACCGCGGCGGCGCCATACTGCAGCCACTGCGCGGTGCCGGCGCCGGCCAGCAGGCTGAGTTCGGCCAGCTTGTCGGGCGACAGCATGAGGTGGCTGGCCCAGTCCTGCCAGGCCAGCGCCAGTGCGGCAGGCGAGACATGGCCGGTCAGCCGGCCGAGCCATGCGTTCAGCACCAGGTCCGCCGCCGCGTAGCCATCGCTCCACGCCGGCGGCGCCCGGCGCCCCCCTTGCCAGGTGCTGCCCTCGCGCCGCAGTTCGCTCGCGGGGATGCCGTGTTCCGCCGTTCCCATGGCTCAGTGCGCGAGCAGGAGCGGAACCGGGGCGCGTTCGAGCAGTTCGCGCGTGACCCCGCCCAGCACCCATTCGCGATAGCGGCTGTGTCCAAAGGCGCCAGTGACGATGAGGCCGGCGCCGCTGTCGGCGGCCAGCGCCATCAGCGCCGCGCCGGCGGTCGACGCGCTGCGCAGGCACACCACCTCGACGCGCACGCCCTGGCGGGCCAGGTAGAGCGCCATGTCGGCGCCTGGTTCTTCGCCATGCAGTTCGGAGAGCTGGTCGGGATTGACCAGCGCCAGCTTGACGTTCCCGGCGCGCTGCAGCAGCGGCAACGCCGCGCCGATGGCGCGCAGGGCCTGCATGCTGCCGTCCCAGCCGACGACGGCCACATCGGGAATGGGGGATTTGTCGTACTGCGCCGGCACCACAAGTACCGGCCTGGCGCCGCGCAGGGCGAGAAATTCGGGCAGGTGGCGCACCCGTGGCGCCAGGCCGTGCTCCGCGGGGCCGTCCCGTTCCTGGCTCAACACCACCAGGTCGGCGTAGCGCGACTGCAGCAGCAGGGCATAGCGCGCTTCGTCGTCCGCCACGCGCGCCTCGATGGATTGCACACCGAGGTTTGCGGCCTCGCTCCGGAACGCATCCAGGCGGGCCCGGGCGGCATCGCGCAGGCGCTGGAAATCGGATTCCGGATCGGGCACCGGCACGCCGGCGGTTCCGGCCAGCAACACAAAGGCCGGCCAACTGATGCCGGTCGGGGCGCTGCCCACGAGATGGGCGCCGAAATCGTTCGACAGGCGTGCTGCGGCATGCAGGCGGCTTGCCTGGTCGGGGCTGCCATCGATATGGACGACGATCGTTCTATACATGTGGAATCCTTTCAGGAAGCACGGATGAGGGACGGCGTACGCTGCGCTTAACTCTAGCGCCGTGCTTGATGGAAGTCCGGATTGAATTTGATCAAGATCAAAAAAGTCGAAACTTTAGGCATTGTCATCGGTGGCTATCGAGGACGCCGATGGCGATGCATAGGAATGGCCGGGTGCGACGGCGCCGCGGTGGAAGGTGCACGAGGACGCAAGGCGTCTTGGCGACAAAAACGTAACTAACCCACTCGAGAGCCTTGCCAACCAAATTCCGCTGGCGCTAACGACTACGACCCGGCCAACTATCGGCACACAAGGCCGGCAGGAGAGAAGCGGAGCGCGTCGCCCGCGAAGACAATGGCGCGGACGATAAGGCGCCGGACCCGGAAGCGCTCGCAGTGATCGGATACGCCGGCGGAGAAAAAGCGGCGATGGGCCGGATGCCAGGGGAATTTGCTAAGATGTCGCGCTCGACGTATCGACAAGCGTCTCACTGACGAGCACGCTTTTTATGGCCCTTTCCTGACGCGCTGCAGCAGCAATGATCCCATTTACCTTCAACGACATCGAAGTAGGCGTGCGCCTGTTCGAGGCCCTGGCGCGCCAGGCAAGTTCCCTGCGCGGCATGCCAATCACCTACGGCGACCTGCTCACGCTGGCGCGTTCCCTGCACCCGAAGGACGAGGTGCTCGGCCGCGCGGTTCCGGTGGGCATCGGTCCCAAGCTGCAATTCGTGGAAGCGTTCTGCACCCAGCATGGCTATCCCAACCTGAGCAGCCTGGCGGTGAACCGGGAGACCCTGCGGCCGCGCCCCGGCTACCAGGGCGACTGGGAAGCCGACAGGCGCGCCGTCGCCGGCGCCGACTGGGGCGCGGCCGAGGCGCAATTGAAGGATTACGTGGCGACGATGCGCGCCAGGGTGCCGGCGCGCTTCAAGCCGCGCAAGGAAAGGCCGGCGGACGTGGCCTGGTACGCGTATTTCTGTTCGCACCGGGCGGCCTGCGACAAGCTCACGCCCGAGGACAAGCAGGAAATCATCAACCAGCTGATGGCCGGACTCGATCCCGAGACGGCGCTCGGGCGCGTGCTGGCCGCGAAGCAGGACTTCGGCAGCCCGTCCTGAGACGGCGCATCGACGTCAGGGCGCTGTCGTATCTGCCGTGTCGGCAGCCACCGCATCCTCCAGCAGGTTGCGCGCCGCCTCGTCCGATCCCGCCGCGGCTTCCCGTCCCCATTCCCGGTACTCGACCAGGGACGGAATGCGCGCCAGCGCCCCGAGCGGCTCGATCCCCATGCTCGCCAGTTGCGCCAGCAGCTCGGCCAGCACGGTCTCGCGCCTGAGCGACCAGGTGGAAGCGAAACAGCGCCAGAACACCCAGCCGGCGCGTTCCAGCACGCGTTGGCGGCCCATGTCTGCCGCCCACCGATCCGGTCCGTGGAATTCGTCGCCATCGAGCTCGATCGCCAGGCGGCGGTCGTCGGCGCCCTCGACCACCATGTCGATGCGGTAGCCCGCGGCCGGCACCTGCGGGATCACGCGGTAGCCGCGCTCGAACAGCGCCGTGTATACCTCGCGTTCGAAACCGGATTCGCACAGGGCGATCAGGCTGCCGGCTTCGTCGTTGGCCTCGACGGGGCGGGCGAAATGCTCCACCAGCGAGCGTCGCAGGTCGAGCGTGGACAGTTCTTCCAGCCGCACCGAGCGCACCAGGTACATGCGGTCGCGCGCGCGCGAGGCGGCAACGTTGAAGCGCTGGTCGTACTGCAGGCCGGACAGCGCATGGTGATTCCGGCTGTCGGCCACCATGCTCAGGAACACGATATCGCGTTCGCTGCCCTGGAAGATGCGGGCGTCGCCGCAGGCGAAATTGCGGCGCGCCAGTTCCGCCGCATCGCAGCGCGAGCGCACCAGCTTGTCGATCCATTGGGCCTGCTCCGGGCCGAGCAGGGACACCACGCCGAGCGTGCGCTCGCGCATGGCCGGATCGGCCAGGATGGCCTCGATTTCAGCCGCGATGAACTCGGCTTCGGGCGGATTCTGCGACTTGGGCGTGCGGTAGCCGTTGGCGACGAAGACGTCGACCAGCGGCGGATCGAGCCGCTCGGAGGCCTTCGGGATGCGCAGCGGCTGGATGAAGTCCTTGTAGAACACCCGGTTGCTGTAGGCGATGATCGGCTGCACGCAGCGGAAGTGCTCGCGCAGCATGACCCTGGATGCCGCGAACACCGAAGAGGCAATGTCGTACAGCGACATGTCGGCGGTGAGCACGGCTTCGAAGGGCTGGCCGGCCAGGAAGCGGCGGCGCAGGTCGACGATCTTGGCGGCCGAGACGAATCCCGCCTCGGGCGAGACCTGCTTGTCGTCGCCC
Source organism: Massilia sp. X63 (assembly GCF_041023745.1). Taxonomy (NCBI): domain Bacteria; kingdom Pseudomonadati; phylum Pseudomonadota; class Betaproteobacteria; order Burkholderiales; family Oxalobacteraceae; genus Massilia; species Massilia sp. X63. Next base: position 455,612 of record NZ_JBFTEF010000004.1, on the reverse strand, counting down.
ACCACCAGGATCTGCTTGCCGCGCAGGACCGCGGGCAAGGCCCACAGGTCGGACTGGCTGGCCTCGTCGACGATCACCAGGTCGAAGGCGCCCAGGGTCGCCGGCAGGGTTTCGGATACGCGGGCATGGCTCATGATCCAGCACGGCACGGCGCCCTGTGCGTCGACCATCGCGGACTGGGCGTCGCGCCGGTAGCGCGCCGCGTTGACGCCGGTGCCCTTGCCGATCTTGCGCATGGCGATCCGGTAGGTCTCGAGCGCCGACAGGACGTTCTGGCCGGCGTTGCGCCGGGTCGCGAGCCAGGCCGATTTCGAGACCAGGGTTTCGTACAGCCGGGCCAGACCTTGTTCGAGCGCGCGCCGGCGCGCGGCCAGTTCCTGCATCTCGTCGCGGTCGTCGATGCTGTCGAGGTGGGTCTTCAGGCGCGCCCAGGTCCAGGCATCGCGCCAGCGCACCGGGAACACCGCATCGTCGCCGGCATCCGTCATCGGCAGCGAGCGCACGCGCGTGGCCAGCCGGGTCGCACCGCGGCCTGCGATCTGGTCCGCCAGTTGGCGCACGCCGGCGAAGATGGGCGACAAGGCTTCGACGCGGCGGATCTCGGCGACGATCCCGGCATAGTCGGCCGCGATCCGCTCGGCCGGCAACGGCGCCTGGCCAAGCGTCTGTTCGACGAAGGCGCGCAGCCGGTCCGACACCGGGCCGGTGGCGCCGGCCAGCTGTTCGCGCAGTCCGGCCAGTTGCGCGGTGGCCGCCGACAGGTCCGCGCGGGTGAGGTGGCGGCGCAGCTGCTCGCCGACCCCGGCCAGGTCGGCCTGCCGTCCCAGCAGCGCATCGATCGGCACCCTGGCGAAGACCGGTTCGGCCAGGCCGGGTAGCGCGCGGTCATGGCCGGTCGCCAGGGCGTGCGCCCGGCGCGCGGCGAGGGCGATCTGTTCGGTTGCGCGCAGTTGCGCGACGTCCGGCTGCAGCTGGGGCAGCGAGAGCAGGTCGGCGAAGGCATTCCAGCGCACCACGAAAGACAGCAGCCGCGTGTGCAGGGCGGCGTAGCGCTGCACGTGCGCCCAGTCCGCGCTGGAGGCCGGCGCCAGCCCGGCAATGCGGATGGCGCCGACATGCGGCTTGATGTCGCCGACGCCGAAGGCCAGCAGGCCGAAGGGCCTGCCGGTTTCCGCCGCGCGGGCGATGGCTTCGAGCGCCTTCGGATGCTCGAGTGCCTCGCGCGGCGCGCCGACCGGCCTTTGCATGAACTCGGCCCGGGCCTGGAGCAGGGCATCCATTTCCGAGAACAGCGCTTCCAGCGACGCACGTTCGGTGGCGAAGTCGGCGCGCCGGCATTTCTCGCGCAGGCTGAACACCCAGTCATGCCCGAAATCCTCGAGCTCGCGCAGCGCGGAGGACGCCAGGTCGAGCGCCGCCAGCAGCCGGCGCGCATGTCCGAACACCTCCGGCGTCGACGCGCGCAGGGGCAGCAGCGCGCCGGCCGCCTCGTCGCGCTCGATGCCGCGCACCGCCTGCAGCACCCCGTGCAGACGCCCGATCTCGGCAGGCTGCGGCAGGGCGCTGGAAGCCGGGACGGCGGCATCGCAGTAGGCAAGGTCGTCCCCGAGCCGGCGCCGGGCGTCGCGCAACTGCATGGCCGCCTCGTCGCCGAACGGCGGAGCATGGTCGGGCGCCAGCGACAGCTGGTCGTCGAACCAGCCGTACAGTTGCCGGCCGTGGATCACCAGCTCGGCCATCTTCTGGGCCCGCATCGGCACCCCGTCGACATCGACGTCGCTCAGGTGGGCGCGCGCGATGTCGTCGATGCGCGTGTCGATCCGCGCCATCTCCTCGTGCGCGCGGTCGAGCGCCGCGCGGCAGGTGGCGATGGCCTCGTCTTCCAGCTGCGGATTCAGGTGGGTGAGGGTGTGGATGATCGCTTCGATCGAGGCCTGGAACTGGCGCATGCCTTCCTTGTCGCCGGACAGCAGCGCGACGCTCAGCGGCCGGATCGATGCCGGGATTTTCTCCTGCAAGACCTTGAGGGCCGGCTCGCCTTTCGAGGTGACCAGGATCCGTTTGCCCAGCGCCAGGTAGTGGCTGATGATGTTGGCGATCGTATGGGTCTTGCCGGTGCCGGGCGGTCCCTGCACCGCCACGCCGGGCGAGCGCGCCAGTTGCTGGACGATGGTCTCCTGCTCGCGGTTGTAGGGCAGCGGGAAATACAGTTCGCGCGCTTCGCCGCGGCCGCTGGCGCGGCCGGACAGGCCACGGAAGGCAATCGGGTCGTGCTCGATCACGGCTTGGCCAGGGGGCGTGACGATGCCGAGCGGGCCTGCCGGAATGGGGTCGCCGGCGCCGACGCGCTCTTTCAGGCGCGCGATGTCGTCGATCAGGAAGTGGCTGGCGCGCGGACGGGTGAACAGCACCCACTGGTTCGTCACCACCAGCTCGTCCCCTGGCGGCGGCGGACTGGCGGCGGCACGGTCATGGCGCGCCGATGCGGCGAGATTGCCGGCGGCCAGGCGCAGGATCGGTTCCACCGTAGTCGGGTCGAAGGGCGAGACCTCGAGGTCGGGACGCTCGCGCAACAGGCGCCGGGCGGCGCGTTCGACGTCGCCGATGCCGGGGACGGCGCAGGCGGCGAAGGCGTCGAATTCCAGGCGCGGCTCGGCCTGGCGCGGACGCACGCCGATGGCATGGCTGCTGCCGTCGATCTCCAGTTCCACCGCCTGGGTGATCAAGGGGTAGTGGAAGTCGGCGCTCAGCGGCGCACCGTGTTGATCGGCGCCCGCGATGCGCCAGGACGACACGCCCATGCCCCAGACCAGCTCGGTCGGGCGAACCGCCTCTTCGGACTCCAGCCGGGTTTTCAGTGCGAACAGGTCGGCATACAGGCCGATGACCTGGCGGCGCGGCCGCTCGCGCGCGGCCCACTCCGTCCATTGCTGCGTATAGACCTCCAGCAGGCGGCCGACGCGGGCACGCCGTTGCGCATCGCGCCGCTCGGCATCTTCCCCGGCGACGACGCCGGCGTCCTGGTTGCGGGCGCCGGCCAGTGCGGCCTCCTTCAGGGCCGGCGGCCGGCCCGCCGGGTCGTCGCCGATCGTCAGGAAGGGCGCCAGCTCGGGCTCCGGGAGCGCGGGCGCGGACGTCGCCTCCAGGCGATGCACCCGCAGCCAGAGGGGCTCGCCGTCGGTGTCGACGTTGAAGTCGACCCAGGGCAGCGCCTCGAGGTCGGCGTAGGTCTTCTTGAATTCGCCAGCCTTGGACAGGGTGAAAGCTGCAGGGTCGATGTCTTTGGCTTGCTCGACCAGATAGTCGAGCAGCCCGCTCATGAGCTGGGCAGGGGATTGCATGGTGATGTGAGGCTTGGACGTGGGCTAGGGTGGTGGTAAGGCCTTGCGAAGGCATCGTCGGCGCAGCTACGTGCCGGGTAAACCGTGCATCGTCGCATCCGGATACTGCCGAGTATCTGGCGAGTATCGCTATATTAAACGCTCTGCGCATCGGCCGCGGTTTCGCTGTGCCGGTGCGGATGGCGCTCGAATCGTCGATGACCCGCTTATCATGGGTCATGAACCGATAAAATCGTGGGCTTGAACCGCGATAGGGCGCATTCGTTGTATGATGCGGGTCATGCAAGCTAATAATCCACCCCCTGCGACCCTGTACTACGATGGCGGCTGTCCGGTGTGCGCCCGCGAAGTGGCGCTGTACCGGCGCCAGGCCGGGGCCGAGCATCTGGTGTGGGTCGACGTCGCGCGCTGCGCGCCCGAGGCGCTTGGCCCGGGACTGAGCCGCGAGGCGGCGATGGCGCGCCTGCACCTGCGCCGCCCCGACGGCAGCCTGGCGAGCGGCGCGGCCGCCTTCACGCTGCTCTGGCGCGCCTTGCCGCGCTGGGCCTGGCTTGGGCGCCTGCTCGGCTCCCGGCTGGCGCTTCCCCTGCTGGAGGCGGCCTACCGCCTGTTCCTTGCCATCAGGCCGCTCTGGCGTGGGCGGAGCGCAGTGCGATGAGCGGCAACTGCTTGCGGGTGGCGGTGATCGGCGCCGGCATGGCCGGCGCCACGTGCGCGCGCGCCCTGGCCGATGCCGGACACGCGGTCGAGGTGTTCGACAAGTCGCGTGGGGCCGGCGGGCGCATGTCCGCCAGGCGCGTTCCCTGGGGCGCCGGCGAGGAACTGCGCCTGGATCATGGGGCGCCCGGCTTCGGCGCCGAGGGGCCGGATTTTCTGGCATTCCTCGAACAGGCGCGGCAGGCCGGCCTGCTGGCGCGCTGGACGCCGCGCCTGGCCAGCGGCTGCGGAGCCGAGCCGGGCGGCGCCATGTGGGTGCCGACGCCGGACATGCCGGCGCTGTGCCGCTGGCTGCTGTCCGGGCTGCCGCTGCGCACCCTGGCCACGGTCGATCGGGTGCGCCGCAGCAGGGCAGGATGGAGCCTGGAAAGCGCGGGGGCGACGCTTGCCGACGGTTTCGACGCCGTGGCCGTCGCGATCCCGCCGCAACAGGCGGCGGCGCTGCTGCTGCCGCATCGCGCCGACTGGGCGCGGCGGGCCCAGGGGACAGCGATGCTGCCGGCCTGGGTGCTGATGGGAGTGACGGAGCTGCCTGCCGCGCCCTGCGCATGGGATGTGCTGCAGCCGGTGTCCGGTCCCCTGTCGCTGGTGCTGCGCAACGACGCCAGGCCCGGACGCACCCTGCTGCCCGGACTGGCGCAATGGGTGGTGCACGCGGTGGCGAGCTGGAGCCGCGCGCACTTGGAGACGCCGCCGGCCGAGGTGCAGGCGGCCCTGCAGGCGGCGCTGGCCGATTGCGTGGGCGCCGAGCTGGCGTGGCGCCACGCGGCGGTGCATCGCTGGCTCTATGCCGCACCGGCGCTGGCGCCGGCGCTGAACCGGCGCCCCGCAGGCGGCGAGTGCGCCTGGTGGGATGTGCGTACCGGGCTTGGCGTGTGTGGCGACACCCTGGGCGGTGGCGGGGTCGAAGGCGCCTGGCGCTCCGGCACGGCCCTGGCCGGCATGCTGGCGGGAGGCATGGCGTGAGCGTCATCCCCGAGGAGATCGCGCGCTTCGACCGGCTGGGCGCCACCTGGTGGGATCCGCGCGGTCCGATGCGGCCGCTGCACGTGACCAATGCGCTGCGCCTGGACTACCTGCTCGATTGCATTGCGGCGCACTTCGGGCGGGAGCGCGGCGCGCTGGATGGGCTGCGCATCCTCGACGTCGGTTGCGGCGGCGGGCTGCTGTCCGAACCGCTGGCGCGGCGCGGTGCACGGGTGGTGGGAGTCGACGCTTCTGCCGGCAACCTGGCGGCGGCACGTGGGCACGCCGAGGTCGCCGGCGTGGCGCTGGACTACCGCCTGGGAGCGCCGGAGGCCGTGCTGCGGCCCGGCGAATCCTTCGACGTCGTGCTGGCGCTCGAGGTGGCCGAGCATGTCGCCGATCCCGACGCCTTCATCGGCGCGCTGGCGCACCGGGTGGCGGCGGGCGGCCTGTTGCTGGCGTCGACGATCGACCGCAGTTGGAAAAGCTACCTGTTTGCGATCGTGGGCGCGGAATACCTGTTGCGGGTGCTGCCGCGCGGCACCCACCAATGGCGCCGCTTCGTGCGGCCGGCCGAGCTGTCGGCCGCCGCCGCTCGAGCCGGGCTGGCGCTGGCCGACCTGCGCGGCATGCGCTACCTGCCGCTGTGGCACCGGGCGGCATGGTGCCGCGACACCCGCGTGAACTACCTGGCGACCTTCGCCCGCGCGGCCGGCGCATCCATGCTGCGCCGCTGAACCTTAGCCGGCCGATTGGCGCGGCGCCGGCGCCGTGCGCGCTTCCTGCTGCACCGCCGCCGGCCGCACCACCGTCGGAACCCCGCCCTGGCGCAGAACAGGGTGCGTTTGCGCCGCCGCGCGCGTCCCCGGGGTGCGCCGTCCCACCGCGAAGTCGCTGGGCCGGTTCAGGCCCGTGGCCACCACCGTGACCCGCATGGCGTCGCCCAGGCTGTCGTCGAACACCGCGCCGAACTTGATGATGGCCTCGTCGCTGGTCTGCGCGCAGATGGTGTTCATCACCAGCTTGGTTTCGCGCAGCCGCAGGGTTTCCTCGGAGGCGGCGATGTTGACCAGCACGCCGCGCGCGGCGCGCAGGTTGGAGCCGTCGAGCAGCGGGCAGGCGATCGCTTCTTCGGCCGCCTTGACGGCGCGATCCTCGCCGCTGTGCTGGGCCGAGCCCATCATGGCCATGCCGGTCTGGCGCATCACCGTGCGCACGTCCTCGAAATCGACGTTGACCATGCCGGGCACGGTGATGATTTCGGCGATGCCGGTGACCGCCTTGCTCAGCACCTCGTCGGCGGCGGCAAACGCGCTTTTCTGGCTGATGTCGTCGCCCAGGACTTCCTCGAGACGGCTGTTGAGGACGATCACCAGCGAATCCACGCAGCGCGCCAGGGTGGCGATGCCTTCTTCGGCCACGCGCATGCGCCGCGGTCCTTCGAAGTCGAAGGGTTTGGACACCACGCCGACGGTGAGGATGCCGAGCTCGCGCGCCACTTCGGCGACCACCGGGGCGGCGCCGGTGCCGGTGCCGCCGCCCATGCCGGCGGTGAGGAAGACCATGTCGGCGCCCTTGAGCGCCTCGGCGATGACGGCGCGCTCGCGCACCGCGCTTTCGCGGCCGACGATCGGGTCGCTGCCGGCGCCGAGCCCGCCCTCGCCGAGCTGGATGCGTTTTTCGACCCTGGTATTGGACAGCGCCTGGGCGTCGGTATTGGCGCAGATGAATTCGAAGGAGGCCAGGCCGGACGACGCCATGTGGCTGACGGCGTTGCCGCCGGCGCCACCCACGCCGATCACCTTGATGACCGTCTCAGGTTGGGGGAAATTTGATTCGGACAAGAAACACTCCGTATGAAAGGATAAAGCCGGCATGCCGCGCCATGGCTGCGCCATGCGCCGCGGCGGGCGCCGTCGACTGCAGAGCCCATAAGACTACTGGCAAAGGGCGCGCACGCGAAAGTTCGAAAACGTTTCAAACGCAAGCATTTGTAATAACGCGTGCAAGTCGAAAAAAAGCATGGCTGCGTATGCACGTCAGCCATGTATCCAGGAGAAAGAGTAAGTTCCCAGTAGAAATTGAAGTATCCCGGGAGAAGCGGTTTGCGGCCTCAGGCGTCCCGGCCCAGCCCCAGGTCGGTGCTGATCTGCTCGCGCAGCACGAACTTCTGGATCTTGCCGGTCACCGTCATCGGAAAGGCCTCCATGAAGCGCACGTAGCGGGGAATCTTGTAGTGGGCGATCTGGCCGCGGCAGAAGGCCTGGATGTCCTCGGCGCTGGCCTCCTGGCCGGGGCGCAGGATGATGCAGGCGCACAGCTCCTCGCCGTACTTCGGGTCGGGCACGCCGATGCACTGGACGTCCTGGACCTTCGGATGGCGGTACAGGAACTCTTCGATCTCGCGCGGATAGATGTTCTCGCCGCCGCGGATCACCATGTCCTTGCAGCGCCCGACGATCGAGGCGAAGCCCTGCTCGTCGATCACCGCCAGGTCGCCGGTATGCAGCCAGCGGGCGCTATCGATGGTGGCCCGGGTCTTCTCTTCGTCGTCCCAGTAGCCGAGCATGACCGAATAGCCGCGCGTCAGCAATTCGCCCTTCACCCCGCGCGGGACGATCGCGCCGTTGGCGTCCACCACCTTGCACTCGATGTGGGGATGGACGCGGCCGATGGTGGTCACGCGCAGCGTCACCGGGTCGTCCACCGAACTCTGGAACGACACCGGCGAGGTCTCGGTCATGCCGTAGGCGATCGTGATCTCCGCCATGTGCATGGTTTGCATCACCCGGTTCATCACCTCGGCCGGGCAGGGCGAGCCGGCCATGATCCCGGTGCGCAGCGTGGACAGGTCGTAGCGCGCGAAGCCGGGGTGTTCGAGCAGGGCGATGAACATGGTGGGCACGCCGTGCAGGCCGGTGCAGCGCTCGGCCTGCACGGTGTCCAGCACGGCTTCGGGGTCGAAGCCGGCGCTCGGGAACACCATGGTGGCGCCATGCGTCACGCAGGCCATGTTCCCGAGCACCATGCCGAAGCAGTGGTACAGCGGCACCGGAATGCACAGGCGGTCGGCGCTCGTCAGGCGCATCGCCTCGCCCACGAAGAAGCCGTTGTTCAGGATGTTGTGGTGGCTCAGCGTCGCCCCTTTGGGCGCGCCGGTGGTGCCCGAGGTGAACTGGATGTTCACCGGATCGTCGAACTGCACCGCGTCCGCTACCTGCTGCAGGCGCGCCAGCGCCTCGGAGCCGGGCGGCGCCAGCAGCAGGTCGAAGTTCAGCATCCCGGGCGTGGGCTCGGGGCCGAGGCGGATCACGTGGCGCAGGTGGGGCAGGTCCTCGTCGCGCAGCGTCGTGGCGCCGCCGGCCAGTGCGGGCACGACGTCGTGCACCATCGCGAGGTAGTCGCTGGTCTTGAAGCCGGGGGCCAGGATCAGGGCGCTGCACTGGACCTTCTCCAGCGCATAGGCGAGTTCGGAGCGGCGGTAAGCCGGGTTGATGTTGACCATCACCAGCCCGGCGCGCGCGGTGGCGAACTGCACCAGCACCCATTCCGCGCAGTTCGGCGCCCAGATCCCGACCCGCTGGCCCGGCGCCAGTCCCAGCGCCAGCAGGTTGGCGGCCACCCGCGAGACCCGCTCGTCGAATTCGGCGTAGGTCCAGCGGATGTCCTGGAAGGGCACGACCAGCGCCTCGCGCTCGCCGTGGCGGGCTGCGATGTCCGCCAGGTGGGCGCCGATCGATGCGCCGATCAAGGGCGTATTGCTGGGCCCATGAACATAGCTCCATTGCTGCTGCATAGTTGTCTCCTGATTGTAGGTGCTTGCTCGCGCTAGGGTAGCCGCCCTTGCGCGCGCTGACTGTTCACGCAACAACAATTGCCTTAAAGATCGACATTCCAGGCAGACGGCGGGCCTCAGCGGAAGGCGGAGGCGCGCAGGGCGGCCAGGTCGCGGATCTCGATGCTGCCATAGCGCGCTTCGACGATGCCGTCCTGTTCGAGGTGGCGCAGGGCGCGGTTGACGATGCCGCGCGAGACCCCGGCCAGGAAAGCGAGCTCTTCCTGCGAGAGCTGGAGCGTCATGGTGGTGCCGGGATACAGCACCGGATTGAACAGCTCGGCCAGGCACAGGGCCACGTGGCGCTCCGGCGCATACGAGCGCAGGTGCTCGCAGCGGATCACGAACTGCGCCAGCCGGGTATTCAGCTGGCCGATCAGGTAGTGGTTGAACGCGATGCTGTCGGCCAGCAGCCAGTGGAAGGTATCGGCGGGCACCTGGGCCACCCGGCATTCGCGCAGCGCCACCACGTCGTAGGGGCGGCGCTCATGCTTGAACACCGAGCCCTCGCCGAACCAGCCGCCGCGCGGGATGCCGATCAGGGTGGTCGGCTTGCCGTCGGGGCCCACGTTGGAGACCTTGACCAGGCCTTCGACCACGCCGTACCAGTAATTGGAGCGCTGCCCGTTCCTGCAGATGGCTTCGCCGGGGCCGGCGCCCGTCTCGGAGGCGTCCCGGAGCACCCGCTCCAGTTGTTCCGGGGTCAACAGCTGCCCCCAGGCGGACGATGCGATGAAATTCCTGATTGTTTCAGTTGCCATGGCGAGTGCCAGCCTTGCTACACAAAGCAACATTTTATCGTCGTTTGCCGTCCACCGGCGTCGTGCGCGCCAGGCGGCGTCGCCAGGCCGGCGGCTGGGTTATCATCGGCGGAAAGCGCGCAGTCCGGCAGGTTCAGGGAGGAAGCCGATGAACATCGATGCACAGCGATTCTGCGTCAGCGGAGAGCACCGGATCCGCCTGGACGCCATGCCCACCGAAGTGGACCCGGTGTACCGGTCGAAGCAGCACTACCGCGAGATCCTCGCCAGGCACGTTGCCCGGCTCAGCGCCCGGCAGCAGGTCCTGTTTGCGTCGAACAGCCATGCGATACTGCTGATCTTCCAGGCCATGGATGCGGCGGGAAAGGACGGCGCCATCCGGCACGTGATGTCGGGCGTGAATCCGCAGGGCTGCCAGGTGCACAGCTACCAGCATCCGGCCCCGCGCGAACTGCAGCACGATTTCCTCTGGCGCACCACGGTCGACCTGCCCGAGCGCGGGCGCATCGGCATCTTCAACCGCTCCTATTACGAAGAGGTGCTGATCGCCCGCGTGCATCCGGAGATCCTGCGCAGCGAAGGCGTGCCGGCCGTCGCCGATGAGGAGGCCGTCTGGCGCGAGCGCTACCGCTCGATCCGCAACCTGGAGCGGCACCTGGACGCCAACGGCACCCGGATCATCAAGTTTTTCCTGCACATCTCGCCGGAAGAACAACGCAAGCGCCTGCTCAAGCGGATCGACGACCCGAAAAAGAACTGGAAATTCAGCCTGGCCGACGTCCAGGAGCGCGCATTCTGGCCGGCCTACATGGCGGCCTACGAGGAATGCATCAACCGGACCAGCACCGTTGCCGCGCCCTGGCACGTGGTGCCCGCCGACGACAAGAAGAACGCCAGGCTGATCGTTTCCAAGATCGTGCTCGATGCGCTGCGCGAGCTCAAGCTGCGCTATCCGCGCGCCGACGCCGCCCAGCGCGAGGCTTTGCAGGCGATCCGCCGGCGCCTGCGCGGGTGAGGGCGCGCCGGCGCGGGGCCTGCCCGTCCGGCGCTTGGCCCGGCCGCGTTGCCACAAATAATTGTCAAACGTATACTGGGGGCCGTGGCGGCGTTTCGCCGTATTCCAATCGGGTGTCTCGTGAGCTTGTTCCAACATATTGTCTTGATGCTTCTCCTGGTGCTGGCCGCAGGCTTCCTGTCGCTCACGGAGATCGCCTTTGCAGGGGCGCGCAAGATCAAGCTCAAGCTGCTGGCGGAGGCCGGCGACGAGCGCGCCATGCAGGTGATGGCGCTGCAGATGCAATCGGCGGAATTCTTCGCCGCGTCGCAGATCGGCCTGAATGCGATCGCCATCCTCGGCGGTATCCTGGGCGAGGGCGCGCTGCGGCCCTTTTTCATCGGCTGGGTCTCGACCGTGTATGCCGGCCCGGCGCTCGAGAACATCGGCTTCGCCCTGTCCTTCCTGTTCGTGACCTGCCTGTTCATCCTGTTCGCGGACCTGATGCCGAAACGGCTTGCGATGATCGCGCCCGAACGGATCGCCGTCGCGATCATTCGCCCGGTGCTGCTGTACATCCGGATCTGCAAACCCTTTTCATGGGCGCTCAACCTGATCGCCAACCTGCTGTTCCGCATCTTCAAGATCGACACCACGCGCGAGGACAGCATCACCTTCGACGAGATTTCCGCCGCCGTGGAGGCCGGCGCCCAGGCCGGCGTGCTGCAGAAGCAGGAACAGCATTTCATCGAGAACGTGTTCGAACTGGAGTCGCGCTCGGTGGCCTCGGCCATGACCAACCGCGACAACGTGGTGTATTTCACCCTGACCGAGAACGAGGCGAGCATCCGCGAGAAGGTGGCCGGGCATTCGAAGTTTCCGGTCTGCGACGGCAGCATCGACCGGGTGATCGGCTACGTGGATACGCGCGACATCCTGGTGCGGCTCCTGAACAAGCAGTCGGTGCTCCAGCTGAACGAATCGAGCGTGCGCACCGTCCTGATCATTCCCGACACGCTGACCCTGTCCGAACTGCTCGACAAGTTCCGCGCCACCAAGGAGACCTTCGCGGTGGTGATCAACGAATATGCCCTGGTGATGGGCGTGATCACCCTGAGCGACATCATGCTGACCGTCATGGGAAGCTGGGGCAGTCCGCTCGAGCAGGACGAGCAGATCATGCAGCGCGAAGACGGCTCCTGGCTGATCGACGGCAGCACCCCGGTCGGCGACGTCAAGCGCACCGTCGGGCTCGAGAGCCTGCCGGACGAGGAAAACTACGCCACCGCCGCCGGCTTCATGATGTACATGCTGCGCAAGGTGCCCAAGCGGACCGACAGCGTCGAGTACCAGGGCGTCAAGTTCGAGGTGCTCGACGTCGACCACTATCGGATCGACCAGATCCTGGTCCGGATCCTGCCGCCGCCCCATGGCGAGCAGGGGCCGGTCGACTAGGGCGGGCCGGCGGCGTCCCGGCGCAGCGGATCAAGTAGATTCGCGGAGCAGGCGCGGTCCCCACAGGAAGCGCGGCAGCGACAGGCGCAGCTCGTCGTCGGTCTGGTCGGGCACGGCGCGCAGGTCGAGCACCCATTCGCGCAGCACCGCGCCCGCCACGACCTCGAGATACACCTCGTCGTCGCTGAAGCTGCGCGGCGGATAGCCGCTGCGGCGCCGGGGACCGCGGGTGGCGCGCAGCATGCCGCTGAACCAGCTCGCCGCCAGCGGTCCTTGCGGCCGTCCCAACAGCTGCGCAAGCGTGTCCACCTCCGGCGAGCTGAGCCCGGTCAGGTACAGTTGCCGCCCGGCGCCGCAGTCCGCGACCGTCCAGGTGGCGCGGTAGCCGTTCGAGCAGCCCGGCCATCCGCGCAAGCGCAGCCGCGTGGGCAGCGAGGACAGGAAGGCATTCAGGGGAAAGGCGTACAGTGAGTACACAACGCCGTCGAGGTGCAGGTCTTCGGCGAAATCGTAGCTCATGCGGCGCTCGCTGCGGCCGCGTCGAGCACCCGTCCCGCGTCGCGGTCCTGCTCGAGGGCGTAGGCGATGTCCGCGTCGCCCGGGCGCAGCCCCTGACGCAGCAGGAAGGCCAGCATCTCGGCGCGCTGGTCGACCAGGTCGGACTCGTCCGAATACAGTTCGTAGGGGCGCGACACCAGCGCGCTGCGGACGGCGCGGCTGGCCACGGCCTGCAGGTCGGCGCCGGCGGCCAGCAGCATCTCGACGGTGGCCTGGTCGAGCGAGCCGACGGCGGCGACCAAGGCTGCGCCATCGTCGGCATGCACGTCCGCGCCATGCGCCAGCAGCCAGGCCAGCGCCGCGGTCGCCATGCTGCCGGCTGCCGCCGCCAGGGCAGGCGCGCCGTCGGCGCGCAGGTCTGCTTCCTGCGCCAGCAGGAAGTCGAGCATCCCGGTATTGTCGACGGCGGCGGCCGCCGGCAGCGCCGCCGACAGCATCTCGGCGCGCGCCAGGCCGCCGGCCAGCAACTGAAGCAGGATGCCCTGATAATCGGCATTGCTGCGTTCCGGCGTCAGGTGACCGGACTCGGGCAGGAAGTATCCGTGCACGCCGCGCGCAGGCGTCAGGATCGCCGCATGGGCGTCGGCGCACGGATCGGCGCCATGCCCCAGCGCCAGCGCCACGCCCTCCGAGTCGGCGTGACGGCAGGCCATTTCGAGGTAGCGGTTCCAGAACGCGGCGCGCCAGTGCTCGGCGCGGGTGCCGTCGTGCCCGAAGGTTTCGCGCAGGCCCGCCAGGCGGCCGGCGACGAAGGCGCCGAGCCAGGGATCCTGGGTGGCCAGCGGCAGGGCCGGGCCGTTGTCGCTGACGGCGGCGGCGACCGCTTCGGGCCAGGCGACCTCGAGTTCGTCGATTTCTTCCTTCAGCAGGCCGACGGCGAGACGAAAGTCGACATCGAAGGCGGAGCCGCAGGCCAGCACGGCCGCCAGCTTCAGCGCGGGTGCAAGCCGGGCCGCGCCGAGGAAGGACAGCATGGCGTCCTGGTAGCGCGGGGCGTTGTGCCAGGGCGCCATCTGGCTTTGTTCGAGCAATGCGTGCCATTGGCCGCGGATGTCGTCGAGGGTGTCGCAGCGTTCGAGCGGGAGGTACCAGCGCAGGTCGGACATGGTGTTCGGGTGATGAAGGAGGACGGCCTGCATCATACACAGGCGCGGCGACAGGGAGTGTCGCAGCGCCTGCGGCCGGACTAGCCGAGGGCGTCCCTCAGCTGCGGCACGAGCTCGAACAGGTCGCCCACCAGGCCGTAGTCGGCCACCGAGAAGATCGGCGCTTCCGGGTCCTTGTTGATGGCGACGATGGTCTTCGAGTCCTTCATGCCGGCCAGGTGCTGGATCGCGCCCGAGATGCCGACCGCGATGTACAGGGTCGGGGCGACGATCTTGCCGGTCTGGCCGACCTGCCAGTCGTTCGGCACGAAGCCGGCGTCCACCGCTGCGCGCGAAGCGCCCATGGCGGCTTTCAATTTGTCGGCCAGCGGCTCGAGCAGCTTGAAGTTCTCGGCCGAGCCGATGCCGCGGCCACCCGAGACGATGATCCTGGCGGCGGTCAGTTCCGGACGGCTTGAGGTGGCCAGTTCGCGGCCGACGAAGGCCGACTTGCCGAAGTCGCCCACGGCGGCGATCTGCTCGACGCTTGCCGAGCCGCCGGTGGCGGCCGAGTCGAAGGCGGTGCCGCGCACGGTGATGACCTTGACCGGGTCGCTCGACTGCACGGTGGCGATGGCGTTACCGGCGTAGATCGGACGCTCGAAGCTGTCCGGCGAGTCGACCTTGGTGATCTCCGAGATCTGGGCCACGTCCAGCCTGGCGGCCACGCGCGGCAGGATGTTCTTGCCGTAGGCGGTGGCCGGCGCCAGGATGTGCGAGTAGCCGCCGGCGATGGCCAGCACCTGCTCGGCGACGTTCTCCGCCAGGGCATCCAGAAAGTGCGGCGCGTCGGCGACCAGCACCTTGGCGACGCCTGCGATCTGCGCGGCGGCTTCGGCGGCGGCGCCGCAGCCCGATCCTGCGACCAGGATGTGGACCTCGCCACGACACTGGACGGCAGCAGTGACAGTGTGGTGGGTAGCGCCCTTGAGGGAGCCGTTGTCGTGTTCAGCAATGACGAGTGCGACCATGTTGTTCTCCTCTAAATGACCTTGGCCTCGAGGCGCAGCTTCTGCACCAGGGTGGCCACGTCCGGCAGCTTGACGCCGGCCGAGCGCCTGGCCGGCTCGGTGACTTTCAGGGTCTTCAGGCGCGGGCTCACGTCGACGCCCAGGTCTTCCGGCTTGATGGTGGCCAAAGGCTTCTTCTTGGCCTTCATGATGTTCGGCAGCGTCACGTAGCGCGGCTCGTTCAGGCGCAGGTCGGTGGTGACGATGGCCGGCAGGTTCAGGGCCACGGTTTCCAGGCCGCCGTCGACTTCACGGGTCACGGTCACTTTACCGTCTTCCAGCACCACTTTCGAGGCGAAGGTGGCTTGCGGCCAGCCCAGCAGCGCGGCCAGCATCTGGCCGGTCTGGTTCGCATCGTCGTCGATCGCCTGCTTGCCCAGGATGATCAGCTGCGGCTGCTCCTTGTCGGCCAGCGCCTTCATGATCTTGGCCACGGCCAGCGGCTCGGTCTCGACGCTGGTCTCCACCAGGATGCCGCGGTCGGCGCCGTTCGCCATGCCGGTACGCAGGGTTTCCCGGCACTGGGGCACGCCCACCGACACCGCGACCACCTCCAGCACCTTGCCGGCTTCCTTCAATCGCACGGCTTCTTCCAGCGCGATCTCGTCGAACGGGTTCATCGACATCTTGACGTTGGCGACGTCCACGCCGCTGCCATCGGATTTGACGCGGACCTTGACGTTGTAGTCGACCACGCGTTTGACGGGTACCAGGACTTTCATGTGTCTCTCCTCGTGTGTCACTGCGCGTCGGCCTGCGCTTCGGGGCGGGCCCGGGCGAAGGCGTCCAGCGCCTCGCAGCGCGCGGCGATCGCGCCGATGGTGGGGTAGGGCGACAGGTCGCACTCGAAGCGGCGCGCGTTGTAGAGCTGGGGCAGCAGGCAGCAGTCGGCCATGGTCGGCGTGTCGCCGTGGCAGAACAGCCCGGTGTCCGGGCTGCGCGCCAGTTCGCGCTCCAGCGCCGCCAGGCCCAGCGCCACCCAGTGGCGGTACCACGCATTCCTGCGCTCTTCCGGCAGGCCCAGTTCGCCGCCGAGGTATTTCAGCACGCGCAGGTTGTTGAGCGGGTGGATGTCGCAGGCAATGCTCTGCGACAGGGCACGCACCCGTGCGCGGCCTGCCGGGTCGCCCGGCAGCAGGGCTGCTCCCGGACGGGTCTCGTCGAGGTATTCGATGATCGCCAGCGATTGCGCCAGTACCAGGCCATCATCCTCGAGCACCGGCAGCAGGTGCTGGGGATTCAATGCGTCGAAGGCGGGGGCGAACTGCTCGCCGCCGTTCTTCGACAGGTGTACGTGCAGGTGCTCGGCCTCCACGCCTTTCAGGTTCATCGCGATGCGCACCCGGTAGGACGCGGAACTGCGGAAGAAGGTATGCAGCTTCATGGCGCGGGGCTCACACGACGTCGACCGTGATCGGGCTCAGGCCGTCGATGCTGCCGACCATGCGCTGGCCGGGACGCACCGCGCCCACGCCTTCCGGCGTGCCGGTCATGATCAGGTCGCCGGGACGCAGTTCGAACAGGGTCGAGAGCTGGGCGATGGTCTCGCTCACGTTCCAGATCAGCTTGGACAGGTCGCTGCTCTGCACGGTCTTGCCGTCGACCGTGAGGACGATGGCGCCGGCGTCGACCGGGCCGGACTCGGAAAAGCGCGTGATCGGGCCGATCGGCGCCGAGTAGTCGAAGGCCTTGCCGATCTCCCAGGGACGGCCCTGTTCGCGCATGCGCATCTGCAGGTCGCGCCGGGTCATGTCCAGGCCAACGGCATAGCCGAAAATGTGGGCATGCGCATCCTCGACGGCGATGTCGCGGCCGCCCTTGCCGATCGCCACCACCAGCTCGATCTCATAGTGGTAGTTCTCGGTGCGCGGCGGGTAGGGCAGGGCCACCGTGGCGCCGGCCGCCACCGGCACGACCGATTCGGCGTCGTTCGGCTTGCAGAAGAAGAAAGGCGGCTCGCGGTCGGGATCGAAGCCCATCTCGCGCGCATGCGCCGCGTAGTTGCGGCCGACGCAGTAGATGCGGCGCACCGGGAAGGCGGCATCCAGGCTGTTGATGGGCAGGCCGACGATGGCCTGGGCGGGGAAGGTGAAGTTGTCGTTCATGGTATGCGGGTCCGTGTTGGTGGTTTATGCGGGCAGGAATTCTTCGCGCAACTGGCCGATCGCCTCGAGCACCGGGCGGTCCGAGAAGCTGAACAGCACCGTGTCCTCGGGCGCTTCCAGCGCCAGGGTGGCCCAGGACGGCACCACGAAGGTGTCGCGCGGCGCGAAATCGAAGCGGCGCCCGCCGATGACGGCGCTGCCGCGGCCTTCGACCACGCTATAGACGGTGCCGTCGGTGCTGCGGTGGGGCAGGCCGGCAAAGCCCGCCGGCAGCAGCTGCATGCAGGCGCCGATGGTCGGCATCGGGGCGCCGCCGGTGAGCGGGTTCAGGTAGCGCAGCTTGACCCCGACCCAGGCGTCGATCTCCTCCTGGCGCCGCAGGGTCTCGAGCGCCTCGCGCGAGCGTTCGTACGGGTAGTTGAAGATCGGCGAGCTGGCGCCGCTGTGCAGTTGGCGCACCGGCGCCATGTTGTGGCCGTAGGCGGCGAAGCTGCGTCCCTGCGGACGGGCGATCGGCTGGCTGGCGCTGTCGCTGTTCTCGGCAAAGCCGCTATTGAAGAAACGGATGGTCGGGATGTCCAGGCCGTCGAGCCAGACCACCGGCTCGCTGACGCCGTCGATGCCGGGGTTGCCGTGGTCGTGCCAGGCCCAGGCCGGGGTCAGGATGAAGTCGCCCGGCTGCATCATGGTGCGCTCGCCGTCGACGGCGGTGTAGGCGCCCTTGCCGTGGACGATGAAGCGCAGGGCCGACTGGGTGTGGCGGTGGGCCGGGGCGATCTCGCCCGGCAGGATCAGCTGCAGGCCGGCGTACAGCGAGCGGGTGATCGAGGCGCTGCCCTTCAGGGACGGGTTCTCCAGGATCAGCACGCGGCGCACGGCTTCCTCGGCCGAGATCACTTCGCCGGCGCGGGTCAGGTGCGGCAGCACCTCTTCGTAGCGCCACAGTGCGGCCTCGTAGTCGGGCGTGGGCTGGCGCGGCACCAGCGTGTGCAGCGATTCCCACAGCGGGGACAGGTGCAGGGCCTGCATGTCCTGGTAGAGTGCGCGGCGCGCCGCCGTCAGCTCGTGCTGGGCCAGGTCGATGTTCATGTCGTGTTCTCCTCGGTTTGTCGTCAGGCGTCAGGCGTCGGGCGCCAGGCAGTTCTCGGCGTTCCAGTCGTACAGCCAGGCCAGGGCGTCGTAGAAACCGGCGGCGCTGCGGCCTTTCCACAGGTCGTTGCGCACCAGGCGCTCGACGCCGGACGCGTGGTACAGGCGGCCCATCTCGCGCACCGACAGCACCACGCGCGCGCTGCGGGTGATGCGCGAGCGCTGGTAAAGGGCAAAGGCGGCCTCCATGTCGTAGTCGCAGCGGCGCACCGCCGCGGCCAGGGTGACGGCGTCTTCGAGCGCCATGCAGGCGCCCTGGGCCAGGTACTGCATCATCGGATGGGCGGCGTCGCCCAGCAGGGTGATGCGGCCACGGGTCCAGTTGTCGACCGGGTCGCGGTCGGCGGTGCTCCAGCGGCGCCAGCTCGAGGGCAGGTGCAGCAGGCGGCGCGGCAGTTCGGCGACGCCGCCGAAGTAGGACAGCACTTCTTCCTTGCTGCCGTCGCTGACGCCCCAGCTTTCCTGCTCGCGGCTGTGGAAGGTGACCACCAGGTTGTATTGCTCGCCGCCGCGCAGCGGGTAGTGCACCAGGTGGCAATTGGGGCCGGCCCAGACCACCGGGGCGTTCATGCGCAGCTCCTCCGGCATGTCGGCCACCGGCACCACGGCGCGGTACACCACGTGGCCCGAGACCCGCACGCCGTCGCCCACCACCGCTTCGCGCGCGACCGACTTCACGCCGTCGCAGCCGATCAGGTAGCCGGCCTGGAAGCGGCGGCCGTCGGCGGCCAGTACGCTCACGCCCGTGGCGTCCTGCTCGATCGCCTCGATGCGGCAGCTGGTCACCACCTCGATGTTCGGGATGCCGCGCGCCTGCTCGAGGATCGCGGTGTGGATGTCGGCGCGGTGGATCACCGCGTAGGGGTTCCTGAAGCGCGCGCGGAACGCCGGGCCGACGTCGAAGCTGGCGACGGTGCTGCAATCGACCGCGTCCATCATCACCAGGCGCTCGGTGAACACGGCGTGCGCGCGCACCCGCTCGCCGGCGCCGAGCGCATCGAGGGCGGCGAAGGCGTTCGGGCCGAGCTGCAGGCCGGCGCCGATCTCGCCCAGTTCGGCGGCCTGTTCCAGCACCGTGACCCGCAGGCCCAGTTGCGACAGCGCCAGCGCGGCGGCAATGCCGCCGATGCCGGCGCCGGCGACGATGACGGAGGGCAGGCTGGTGGGCGGCTTGGTCCCGCTCTGGTTCATGGTGGTCTCCTGTTGTTGTGTGAACGGCGTCCAGTGTGCCGCCGGATCTCTATTTGGAAAACCGATGAGATGCGATTAACATAATCAGGAATTCAAATAATGGAGACGGAATGGGCTTCGACCTCGAGCTGCTGGCGATCTTCGACGAGATCTACAAGACCGGCAACGTGACCCGCGCGGCCGCCAACCTCGGGCTGCCGCAGTCGACGGTGAGCCTGGGCCTGGGCAAGCTGCGCGGCCACTTCAACGACCGGCTGTTCAGCCGCACTGCGCGCGGCATGGTGCCGACGCCGCGCGCCCAGAACGCGATCGCCGACGTGCGCAGCGCGATGCAGGCGCTGCAGCACGCGCTGGCCGACCAGCCGGCCTTCGACCCGGCCGCCAGCACGCGCGAATTCCGCATCTGCATGACCGACATCAGCGAGGTCGTGCTGCTGCCGCGCCTGCTGAACCACCTGCGCGAGGTCGGCCCGGGCATCCGCCTGCAGATCGCCAAGATTTCGCCCGACAGCCCGGCCGAGCTGGCCGACGGCAGCGTCGACCTGGCGGTCGGCTTCATGCCGCACCTCGAGGCGGGCTTTTACCAGCAGGTGCTGTTCGACCAGCATTTCGTGTGCCTGGCGGCGGCCGCGCACCCGCGCATCAAGGAGGCGCTGAGCCGCGACGCGCTGCGCGAGGAAGCGCACGTGCGGGTGCTCACCTCCGGCACCGGCCACGCGATCGTCGACAAGGTGCTGGCGGAGGAGGGCATCGAACGCAGGATCGCGCTCAAGCTCCCCAGCTTCCTGGGCGTGGCGCGTATCGTCGCCCAGACCGAGCTGCTGGCGATCGTGCCCTTCCGCTACGCCGCCGAGGTGGCGGGCAGCGAAGCGGTGCGCGCGCTGCCGGTGCCGGTGGAGCTGCCGCGCTTCCAGGTCAAGCAGCACTGGCACGAGCGCTACCATGCGGACGTGTCGAACCGTTGGCTGCGCCAGACCATCGCCAGCCTGTTTTCGGACTGGGGCGGGACGACATCGGCGTAGGGTGCACGGCTTTGCCGTGCGCGCGTCCAAGCATGGCATGCATAGCCACGACGCATCCGAAAGTTGAACGCGCGGTCGGCACAGCCGACCACCCTACGGTTTTACTGCGCCAGCAGCCCGGCCAGGCTGCCGCGCACCACCTCGGCCGCCGCGCTCACCAGCGGATTGTTCGGCTGCTGCGCCTGCTGCACCATGCACAGGGTGGTCTCCAGCGCCGGCTGCTCGATCTTCTGCCACGACAGCGCGGGCAGGCCGGCGCCCCGGCCCACCAGGCGCGGCATGATCGAATAGCCCATGCCCTGCGCCACCAGCTCCATCGTCGAATAGCTGGCGTCGACCTGCAGCGCCAGGTTCACGCCCAGCCCCAGGCGCGCGGCGGCCGATTCCACCGCCACCCGCACCGAGTGGTTCCCGTGCGGCAGGATCAGCGGCAGCTCGGCCACGGCCGCCAGGGTCACTTCGCCATGCGTCTCCCCGACCGGCGCCGCGCCGATCAGGTACAGGGGCTCGGCCACGATCGGCGAAATCCTGATGTTGGGGGAGGCCGCCGGGTTGTAGAGCAGGGCGAAGTCGAGCTGCCCGAGCAGCACGGCATCGTAGAGCGCGCCGGACAGGCCCTCGACCACGCTGATCGCCGCGCGCGAATACAGCTCGGCCAGCTGCGGCAGCAGCGTGGGGATGCAGGCGCGCCCGATGCTCGGCGCCATGCCGATCGTGAGCTGGCCCGAGAACGCCGACTCCGAATCGCGCACTGCGATCGCGGCCGCGTCCATCAGGTGCAGCACGCCGCGCGCATACTCGAGGAACTTCTTGCCGGCCTCGGTGAGCAGCACGCCGCGCCCGTGGCGATAGAACAGGCTGGCGCGCAGCTCGACCTCGAGCGCGCGCACCTGCCGGCTCAGGGTCGACTGGCCGATGTCGAGCAGGTCGGCGGCCTTGATGTAGCTGCCGGTTTCTGCGATGCGGACGAAATGGCGGATCTGGGTGATTTCCATGCTGGCTCGCTCATCCTGGTGACGGTGGGGTCAGGCGGCCAGATGCTGGCCGCACTGCTGCCTGCGGGCGGCAATGGCCTGTTCCAGGCGCGCCGCCGATTGCTGCAGGCGCGCCAGCCAAGCCTGCACCTGCGGCAGGCCGGCCGCCGGCGGCAAGGCGCTCAGGCGCAGCACCAGCAGTACCTGGCCGGCCTCGTCGCGCACCGGCACCGACAGGTGGCGCAGGTCGTAGCGGGCGTCCTCCGGCAGCTCGGCCGGCTCGTGCAGGCCGGCGCGCGCCTTGGCCGCCGCCAGCAGACGCCGCTCCTGGCCCGGCGTGCGGTGCCGGTCCGAGTACAGCGCCACCAGTTCTTCCAGGCTGTCGCCGTCGTCCGGCCCCTGCAGGGCGATCGACCAGCCGCGCGCGCGCACCCGCTCGAGCTGGGCCAGCGCGCCGTCCACCGCTTCCTGGTCGGGACGCCCCAGGCGCCGGATCCATTCGCCTTCGCCCGGCGCGCCCGGACTGCCCACGAACAGGGGCCCGAGCGGCGGCGCGCACGGCACCCGCAGGCCAAGGCGGCTGCGCAGGCGGAACTGCGGCGAGCGGTTCTCGGTCGCCACGTAGACCACGTCCCCGCCGACCGCCGCCACCAGGCTGCACTCCGCGTTCAGCTCGGTGGCCACTGCTTCCACCTCGTCGCGGCCGATCTCGGCCAGCTGCACCGCCTCGATGGTCTCGCGTTCGGCCGCCGCCACCAGCGGACCGGGCGAGAAGCGCCCGTAGCCGCGCTGGAAGAACAGCAGCGGGGCGGTGTCGCGCACCAGCGCCATGTCGAGCACGCCGCCCAGCACGATGTAGTGGTCGCCCACCTCGGTCACGCTGGCGTAGTCGCAGTCGATCCAGGCCACCACGCCGTCCAGCACCGGATTGCCGGCCGGGCTGGGATGCCAGGCCAGGCCGGCGAACTTGTCTTCTGCGCTGGAGGCGAAGTGCTGGCAGACGGCTTCCTGGTCGGCCGCCAGGATGTTGACGCAGAAGCTGGCCGAGCCGCGCATGCGCGCGAAGGTGCGCGAGGTCTTCATCGGCAGGTAGCCGATCAGCGGCGGGTCGAGCGACACCGAAGTGAAGGTGCCGATCACCATGCCGGCGGCGGCGCCGCCTTCGTCGATGCAGGTGACGATGGCGACGCCGGTCGGATAGCTGCCGAGCACCTCGCGGAAGCGGGCGCCGTCGATCTGCCGTGCTGGGGTTGGGGCTTGCATAAGTGTCTCGCTGTCTTTGTGGAAGATTCTGCCGGCGCCGCCGATGCCGGGCGGCCGACCGTTTTCCTGATTATAGCGTTCTAGAACGATTATTCAACAACTTAATTGCAGCTTGCGCGCAGCGAGCGGTGAGCGATGCAGATTCTGCATAGTAGCCTTGAGGTGTTTCGACTTGTACCGGTCCGGCGCAGGACTAACAATGGTCGACGTCGGCAGCCGGGAAATGCTGCTCACGCCACCTGGAGACAAGTAGAAACCATGGACAGATTGAAGAACAAGGTCGCCATCGTGTTCGGCGCCGGACCGAACATCGGCGGCACCATCGCCCACTTCCTGGCGCGCGAAGGCGCCCGGGTCTGCGTCACCGACGTCAGGGAAGAAGCGGCCGTCGCCGCCGCCGATTTCATCCGCGAACGCGGCTGGGAAGCCTTCGGCATGGCCGGCGACGCGCGCCGCGACGAGGACGTCGGGCGCATCGTCGCCGCCACCGTCGAGCGCTACGGGCGCCTCGACATCGTGGTCAACATGGCCGGCCGGGTGCACTGGGACGACGTGCTGCACATGCAGCGCGACGACTGGGACGATTCGGTCGCCAGCTTCGCCACCGCCGGCCTGCTGGCCACCCAGCATGGGGCGCGCGCCATGCTGGCCTGCGGCGCCCAGGGCAGCATCATCCACGTGATGTCGACCGCCGCGCACTTCGGCGAAGCCGACGGCGCCTCGTACTGCGCGGCCAAGGCGGGCCTGCTCAACTTTGCCCGCTCCGCCGCGATGGACCTGGCCCACCACGGCATACGCGTCAATACCATCACGCCCTGCTCGATGGAGCACCAGCTCTGGACCACGATGCGCGACGAGATGTTCGACCCCGACTGGGTCCAGCCCGCGCGGCGCGGCTTCTACTCGCGCCAGGAGTACCTGGACCAGCTGCCGCTGCGGCGCTTCCCGCGCGCGGCCGACCTGGCCTGGGCCGCCGTGTTCCTGGCCTCGGACGAATCGTCCTGCATGACCGGGTCCGACATGGCGGTGGACGCCGGCCTGCGTCACAAGTACCCGACCTGGACCCCCGGCAGGCACGACCCGCGCGACATCAAGGATTAC
Organism: Massilia sp. X63; assembly: GCF_041023745.1. NCBI lineage: Bacteria > Pseudomonadati > Pseudomonadota > Betaproteobacteria > Burkholderiales > Oxalobacteraceae > Massilia > Massilia sp. X63. The sequence goes on along the minus strand of NZ_JBFTEF010000004.1, from coordinate 432,025 downwards.
GCGCGCGCCACCCGCGTGACGCGCTACGGCGAAGAGCAGGAGCTGCTCACCGAGCTGCTCGGCGAGCCGATCGACCGATCTTAAGAACACCACGAATACCACGGAGACCCACATGGACAAGATCCAGGACCAGCGGCGCGAAGAGCGCGCCCAACAGTTCAAGCAACTTACCGAATGCAGCCGCTGCAAGCCTATGGGCCGCCTGCTGCGCAAGTTCTGGCAGCCGGTCGCGCTGGCCGAGGACGTGGCGCCCGGCGGCGCCATCCCGCTCCTGATCATGGGCGAGGAACTGACCCTGTACCGCGGCGAGAGCGGCGCCCTGCACCTGGTGGGCGGGCGCTGCGCGCACCGCCGCACCCTGCTGCACACCGGCTGGGTGGTGGGCGAGGAAATCCGCTGCATCTACCACGGCTGGCAATTCGACGGCAGCGGCGGCTGCACCAAGCGCCCGGCCGAAGCCAACAACGGCATGCCGCGCACAAAAATCCCGGGCTACCCGGTGCGCGAGTACATGGGCCTGGTGTTCGCCTGGATGGGAGAGGGCGAGGCCCCGGCCTTCGACCTGCCGCGCAAGCTGCGCCTCGAGCGCGAAGGCACCCTGGTCGCCAACGGCCGCGAGCGCTGGGACAACAACTGGTTCCAGCAGGTGGAGAACTCGCTGGACGCGGTGCACGTGAGCTTCGTGCACATGGCGCTCACCGTCGGCCCCTTCGGCAAGGCCGTCACCGGCGCGATCCCGGAACTGTCGTACGAGGAGACCTCGGCCGGCATCCGCCAGACCGCCAGGCGCTCGGAGAGCAATGTGCGGGTCAGCGACTGGACTTTCCCGAACAACAACCACGTGACCGTACCCGGCCTGACCCCGGACGATCCGTGGATCGACGTGTTCGTGTGGATGATCCCGAACGACGAGATGAACACCACCCGCTTCATGATCTACGGCCAGGCGCCGGGCGCCAGCGAGGAGGCGCGCAAGCGCTTCACCGATTACTTCGCCAAGTACGGCAAGTATGACCCGGCCGAGCACCACGACGAACTGTTCGCCTCGCGCGAATGGAACAACCCGGACGACATCTTCGTGGGCCTGACCGCCGCCCAGGACTACCTGTCGATCCGCGGCCAGGCCCGCATCACGGCGCGCGAGGACGAGATCCTGGGCCGTTCGGATCTCGGCATCGTCACCCTGCGCAAGCTGTTCTTCCGCGAACTGGAACTGGTCGAGGCCGGCCAGCCGACCAAGGAGTGGCGTTCGCTGCAGGACGCCGACGCGCTGCCCGTGCAGCCGGGCCAGGAAGCCGCCTGAGGACCGACGATGCTCGATTTGACTCCCCATGATGCGCTCCCCGAAGAGCTGCTCCAGTTCCGCGACTCGATCCGCCGTTTCGTCGAGCGCGAACTGATCCCGCTCGAACACGCCGTCGGCGCCAACGGCATGCTGCCGCCGGAACAGGCCGACAACCTGCGCCAGCGCGCCAGACAGGCCGGCTTCTGGCTGATGGACATACCCGAGGAATTCGGCGGCCAGGGCCTGCCGCTGCTGGCCCTGGCCGTGTTCTGGGAAGAGGTGGGCCGCAGCACCGTCGCTTCCTGGGTGCGCGACCACGGCATCTTCGGCCCGATGGTCGGCCCGATCCTGCTCGGCCTGAACGAAGAACAGCGTGCGCGCTACCTGCAGCCGGTGCTGGAGGGCAGCAAGCGTTCCTGCTTCGCCCAGACCGAGCCGGACGCCGGCTCCGACCCGTCGATGATGCGCACCCGCGCCGTGCGTACCGACCAGGGCTGGCGCCTGAACGGCGTCAAGCGCTACATCACGCGCGCCGCCGTGGCCGATTTCGCCATCGTGATGGCGGTTACCGATCCGGACAAGGGAGCGCGCGGCGGCATCTCCTGCTTCCTGGTCGACCTCGACGCTCCCGGCGTGACCCTGGCCAGCTCGGAAAAGACCCTGATGGGCGATGCGCCCAGCGAGCTCAGTTTCGAGGACGTGCTGGTGCCGTTCGAGAACCTGGTGGGCGAGGAGGGGCGCGGCTTCGCGCTGGCCCAGGGCTACATCAACTATGGGCGGGTGCGCCAGGGTGCGCATGCCTGCGGCGCCGCCGAGCGCTGCCTGGCCCTCACGGCCGAATATGCGCACCAGCGCAAGACCTTCGGCCAGGTGCTGGCCGAGCGCCAGGGCGTGCAGTGGATGATCGCGGACGGCTTCACCGAACTGTATTGCACCCGCCTGCTGGTGTACGACGCGGCGCGCAAGACCGACGCCGGCGCCGAGGCGCGCATGGAGACCTTCATGATCAAGACCTTCGGCGTGGAGGCGGCCTGGCGCATCATCGACGACTGCATGCAGCTGCACGGCGGCATGGGCCTGACCGAGGACACCCCGATCGAACGCTTCTGGCGCGACCTGCGCAGCTACCGCATCACCGAGGGCCCGACCGAGGTGCTGCGCACCACGCTAGCGCGCCAGATCCTGAAACACTACGCCTGAAGGAGGCCCGCATGAATCACCCCCTGGAAGGCATCCTGGTCATCGAACTGGGCACGGTCCTCACCGCCCCGCTGGCCGGCATGATGCTGGCCGACCTCGGCGCCCGCGTCATCAAGGTCGAGCACCCGAACGGCGGCGATCCTTTCCGCCGCCACGCGGGCAAGCTGTACAGCCCGCACTTCGCTTCGTACAACCGTAACAAGGAGAGCATCCAGCTCGACCTGCAGACCGAATCGGGCAAGGCCGACCTGCAGCTGCTGCTGGCGCGCGCCGACGTGCTGCTGGAAAACTACCGGCCCGGCGTGATGGCGCGCCTTGGCCTGACCGAGGCGGCGCTGGAACAGATCAACCCGCGCCTGGTGTGGTGCTCGATCACCGGCTTCGGCGCCGAGGGCCCGTACCGCGACCGCCCCTGCTACGACGCGGTGGCGCTCGGCCTGTCGGGCCTGGCCAGCCTGATGCTGGACCCGGCCGAACCAAGCATGAACGGCCCGACGATCTCCGACAACGTCACCGGCATGTATGCCGCCTACGGCATCCTCGGCGCCCTGATGGGAAGAGCAAGCAGCGGCAAGGGCGCACGCGTCGAGGTCAACATGCTGGAAGCCTCGATCGCGTTTTCGCCCGAGGGTTTTGCCCAGTACACCCGGCTGGGTGCGGCGCCCGGCCCGCAGACCCGGGTCGCGATCTCGCAGTCGCACGCCTTTCCCTGTGCAGACGGACGCCTGGTGACGGTGCACCTGTCCTCGGTCGAGAAGTTCTGGCAGGCCTTCGTGGCCGTCATCGAGCGTCCCGACCTGCTGGAGGACGCGCGCTTCCTGGGTCCGGAACTGCGCACCCGCAACTATGCGGCCCTGAATGGCGAGGTGGCCGCGACCTTCCGCACCCGCAGCCGCGCCGAGTGGTGCGCGCGGCTGCAGGATAGCGACGTGCCCTTTGCGCCGGTGAATACGGTGCCGGAAGTGATGGACGATCCGCAGGTGCGCCAGTCCGGCACCTTCTACCAGAGCACGCATCCGGAACACGGCGCCATGACCGCCATCCACCGCCCCTTGACCATCGACGGCGCGCGCGGACCGACCACCCGCCCGGCGCCGGTGCTCGGCGAGCACGACGCGGCGATCCGCGCCGAATTCGGGCTCGGCTAGACACCGTGGGATGCCGCCCACCCTACAACAGGAGACACAGCATGAACCAGCAACACATTAGCGAGATCGCCGGCCTGCTCCGCACGGCCGAGCAGCAGGGTGTGCCTTGCGCCCCGGTGCGCGAGCGCATCCTGGAAGCGGCCGGCGATACCGACCCGGTGGCCTGCGCCTACGCGATCCAGCAACTCAACGCCCAGCGCCGCGTCACCCAGGGCGCGCGCGTCGTCGGCCGCAAGATCGGCCTGACTTCCGTCGCCGTGCAGCAGCAGCTCGGCGTCGATTCGCCCGACTTCGGCATGCTGTTCGCCGACATGGCCTATGGCGACGGCGAAGAGATTCCCCTTGGGCGCACCCTGCAGCCCAAGGTCGAGGCGGAGATCGCGCTGGTGCTCGAGCGCGACCTGACCCACGAGCGCCACACTTTCGCCGACCTGATTTCGGCAATCGCCTATGCCTTGCCGGCGGTCGAGGTGGTGGGCAGCCGCATCGAGAACTGGAACATCCGCCTGCTCGATACGGTGGCCGACAACGCCTCTTCCAGCCTGTTCGTGCTCGGCTCGCGCCCGGTGAAGCTGGAGCAGTTCGACCTGGCCGGCTGCGCGATGACCATGGAGCGCCGCGGCGAGGTGGTGTCGAGCGGCAGCGGCGCGGCCTGCCTGGCCAATCCGCTCAACGCGGCGGTGTGGCTGGCCGACATGATGGTGCGGGTCGGCACGCCGCTGCGCGCCGGCGAAGTGCTGCTCACGGGCGCGCTCGGCCCGATGGTGGCGGTGGCGCCGGGCGACCGCTTCGTCGCCCAGATCGGCGGCCTCGGCGAGGTGCGCGCGGTGTTCGGCCAATAAGGCCAGCAGTACCAGGACAAGGAGAGCAGCATGACACAAGCGAAGAAAAAAGTGGCCATCATCGGCCCCGGCAACATCGGCACCGACCTGATGATCAAGATCCTGCGCCATGGCCGGCACATCGAGATGGGCGCCATGGTCGGCATCGACCCGGCCTCGGACGGCCTGGCGCGCGCGGCGCGCATGGGCGTGGTCGTCACCCACGACGGCGTGGAAGGCCTGGCGCGCCTGCCGGTATTCGGCGAGATCGACATCGTGTTCGACGCCACCTCGGCCGGCGCCCACGTGAAGAACGACGCCTTCCTGCGCGGCCTGCGTCCGGGACTGCGCATGGTCGACCTGACCCCGGCCGCGATCGGTCCCTACTGCATCCCGGTGGTCAACGCCGACGCATGCCTGGACGCGCCGAACGTCAACATGGTCACCTGCGGCGGCCAGGCCACGATCCCGATGGTGGCCGCGGTGGCGCGGGTGGCTCCTGTGCACTACGCCGAGATCGTCGCCTCGATCGCCAGCAAGTCGGCCGGTCCCGGCACCCGCGCCAACATCGACGAGTTCACCGAGACCACCTCGCGCGCCATCGTCGAGGTGGGCGGCGCGCGCCAGGGCAAGGCGATCATCATCATGAACCCGGCCGAGCCGCCGCTGATCATGCGCGACACCGTGTACTGCCTGGCGGCGCTGGACGCCGACCAGGAAGCGATCCGCGCCTCGGTGCGCCGGATGGCGGACGACGTCGCGCGCTACGTGCCGGGCTACCGCCTCAAGCAGGAAGTGCAGTTCGAGCGCCTGGGCCCGGACCACGCGCCGAACGTCCCCGGCATCGGCCGCCAGGCCGGCCTGAAGGTCTCGATCTTCCTCGAGGTCGAAGGCGCCGCCCACTACCTGCAGGCCTATGCGGGCAACCTCGACATCATGACCAGCGCGGCGATGGCGACCGCCGAGCGCATCGCCGCCGGCATGTCGCAGGCCGCGCTGGCCGCGTAATGGATACACAAGACCAGCCAACCGGAGGCATCATGCTCGACCACGACAAGAAAATCTACGTATCCGACGTCACCCTGCGCGACGGCATGCACGCGGTGCGCCACCAGTATTCGCTTGAGGACGCGGTGCGCATCGCGCGCGCCCTCGACGCCGCCAAGGTCGATTCAATCGAGGTGGCGCACGGCGACGGCCTGCGCGGCTCCAGCTTCAACTACGGCTTCGGCGCCCACAGCGACCTCGAATGGATCGCGGCGGTGGCGGCCAATGTGCGCCACGCCAAGGTGGCGACCCTGCTGTTGCCCGGCATCGGCACCATCCACGACCTGAAGAACGCGTATGACGCCGGCGCGCGCGTGGTGCGCGTGGCCACCCATTGCACCGAGGCCGACATCTCGCGCCAGCACATCGAGTACGCGCGCGAACTGGGCATGGACACGGTGGGCTTCCTGATGATGAGCCACATGAACAGCCCCGAGGGCCTGGCGCAGCAGGCCAGGCTGATGGAAAGCTACGGCGCCCAGTCCGTCTACGTGGTGGACTCGGGCGGCGCGATGAACATGTGGGACATCGCGGCGCGCTTCCAGGCCTTCAAGGCGGTGCTCAAACCCGAAACCCAGACCGGCATGCACGCCCACCACAACCTGAGCCTGGGCGTGGCGAACTCGCTGGTGGCGCTGGAAAACGGCTGCGACCGGATCGACGCCAGCCTGACCGGCATGGGCGCCGGCGCCGGCAACGCGCCGCTGGAGGTATTCATCGCCGCCGCCGACCGCATGGGCTTGCGCCATGGCTGCGACGTCAAGGGCCTGATCGACGCCGCCGAGGACATTGTGCGCCCGCTGCAGGAGCGCCCGGTGCGGGTCGACCGCGAGACCCTGGCGCTCGGCTATGCCGGCGTGTATTCGAGCTTCCTGCGCCATGCCGAAGCGGCCTCCGGCAAATATGGCATTCCCGCCTTCGACATCCTGGTGGAGCTGGGCAAGCGCCGCATGGTGGGCGGCCAGGAAGACATGATCGTCGACGTGGCGCTGGACATGCTCAAGGGCCGTGAAGCGGCGGCGCAGGCGGCCTGAGCTCGCCGGCGGCTGTCCCGCATTCGGCCCGAAAGCGGCCCGAATGCGCCCGGCAGGGCGCGCAAGGGCGAACGATGCAAAAAACGTATAGCAGCGATGCACGGTTTTAACTTGCGCCGTGGCAGCATTGTGTGAAAAACTCTAGAACATATCTTCCAGAGCCGAAATACAGTAAATACCACATCCACCGCAGCCCGTTTCACCGGTGTTTGTTTTACCGATTGGTCGCAAGCGAGCCCACGGCGAGGGGCGCGACAACCCGCAGGGCCGGCGCTCCGGTGGCAAGCTGCCGCCGGGTGCGCAGGGCCCGACACGACAAGAATGGAGACAGCATGAAGAAGTTAGTAGCCGGCATGACCGCCCTGTGCGCGTCGGCCGTATCCCTGGCCCAGCAGCCGGCCGCCCCGCAAACGCAGGCAGCCCCGAGCAGCCTGAAGATCTACGGCGTGGCCGACATTTCGCTGGCGCGCTACCGCACCTCGGGCGAATCGAAGACCGCGATGCATGCCGGCGGCTCCGGCTCGCGCATCGGCTTCCTGGCCAGCGAAAGCCTGGGGCAGGGCTGGACCGTCAATGCCCGCCTCGAAGCCGGCGTCAACCTCGACACCGGCACCCCGAGCTCGACCAACGGCAACCCGAACCGGGTGTTCAGCCGCCAGGCCTACGTCGAGATCGAGAACCGCGCCTTCGGCTCGCTGCGCCTGGGCCGCCAGCAGGGCCCGACCTACGACTTCTTCCCGACCTACGATCCGATGCTGCTGCCGGCCATGGATGCCTGGGGCGTAGTGACCACCCTTGGTTCGCCGGCTCCGGGCGTCGGCTCCGGTACCGGCGCGCCGACCGGCTTCCTGATCAACCCGACCGCACGCACCGAGAACACCATCGGCTACACCTCGCCGCGCCTGTCCGGCGTGCAGGGCCGCCTGTCGTACAGCCCCAACGAGGGTTCGGCCACCCAGGCCCGGCTGCTGGAAGCGGGGCTCGACTATGTGGCCGGACCGCTGCAGGTCGGGCTGCTATATGTAAAGGCCGGCGCGATTGCCGGCGCCGGCAGCCTGGCGGCCTCCGAGTCGAACCAGGAAATCGCCTTCGGCGCCAAGTACCAGGCCGGCCCGGTGCATCCGTACTTCAGCTATATCCGGCGCGACGCCACCGATCCGACCCGGCGCGCCGGCGGCGGGATCATGAACGGCAACAGCGAAACCGTGCGCCTGTTCGGCGTGGCGATCCCGGTCTCGGCGCGCGGCACCGTGCGCATGACCTACGGGCTGTACGCGAGCGGGGCCGCCGACAGCGACGCCAGGAACTACGGCATTGCCTACACCTACGACGTCAGCCGCCGGCTGATGCTGATGGCCGCCGCCACCCACCTGTCGCAGGACGGCGCGGTGCGCTTCCCGGTGTTCCAGAGCCCGCGCCCGCGCGCCGGCGAATCGGTCGACGCCATCACGGCCGGCCTGACCTGGCGCTTCTGAAGCGCGTGCAGGACCGGGCGCGGCCTGCGCCCGGACGTTCGTAGTTCCCAACCGAGGAGTCGACATGTCCAAGCAATCACCCTGGTATTACATCGTCCACTGGCTGCGCCTGTACTTCGGCGCCCACCTGCTGTTCTCCGGCATCCGCTACGCGGCCACCGGCTATGTGCCCGAGATTCCCGGCGTCGGCGGCGAATGGGTGCAGGCCAATGCCAACATCTACCTGTACCAGATGATCAAGTATCTCGAGATCGTCACCGGCGCCCTGATCCTGACCAACCGCTTCACGCTGCTCGGCCTGATCCTGGAGTTCCCGGCCACCGTCAACATCTTCTGGCTGAACACCTTCATCGTCGCCACCCCGCGCCAGCTGTTCACCGGACCGCAGGAGCTGTTCCTGAACGGCGTGCTGCTGCTGGCCTACAGTGGCTGGATGGCCGCCGTGTTGCGCCCGAAACTCGAGCCGCTGTGGCTGTGGACCGGCGCGCGCGCCTATCGTCCGATCGTCGGCGGCCGCGTCGCCGACGAACCGAAGCTCCGTTCGAACCCCATCGCCCAAGAGGTGCATTGATGAACAAGACCCACTGGATTGCCGTCGTCGCCTGCCTGTTCCTGACCGCCGCCGCCTATATCGGCTCGACCGGCCTGTTCTACGCCGAGTTCCGCCCGATCCGCAACTACGACCTGGTCGCCTTCGCGGCGTCATGGGGCGGACTGGCCTGGATGCTGGTGCGTGACCGCAAGCGCGAACACTAAGCGCGCGCTCACGAAAACGACAACAAGGAGACGACGATGCAAACGAGCCGCAGGAAATTTGTCGGGCTGTCGGCCCTGATGGCCTCGGCCCCGGCCTGGGCCTTCCTGGAGGCCGGACAGGCCGCGGGAACGCCTGGCGCCGCTGCCATGCCGATGCCACCCCTGGACGCCATCCACGCCCTGGTGGCGCACTGCCTGGACACCCGCTACGAGGCGCTGCCGCCCGAGGTGGTGGCGGCGACCCGCACCCAGATTCTCGACACTGTGGCGGTGACGCTGCCGGCGCTCGACGCCGACGGCATCCGCCAGCTGCACGCCTGGAGCCGCAACAGCGGCGGCAAGGGCGAAAGCCTGGTGCTGGGCACCCGCACCCGCCTGCCGGCCGAAGCGGCGGCGCGCCTGAATGCGGCCATGGCCGCGGCGCTGGAATTCGACGACACCTACGAGCCCTCGCTGCTGCATGCCTCCTGCGTCACCATCCCGGTGGCGCTGGCGGTGGCCGACCTGGTCGGCGCCGCCGGCCGCAAGGTCGACGGACGCGAGCTGATCGCCGCGGTGGCGGCCGGCACCGACGCCGCCTGCCGCCTGTCGCGCGCCGGCTCGCCCGGGGTCTCGCCCTTCATCGTGGGCTGGGACCCGACCCCGATGTACGGCCACCTGGCCGCCGCGATGGTGGCGGCGCGCCTGTTGGGCCTGACGCGCGCCCAGGCCGTGTCCGCGGTCGGCCTGGCCTACCACCAGTTGTCGGGCAATGCCCAGGCCAGCGTCGACGGCACCCACGCCAAGCGCCTCGGCTCCGGCTTCGCCGCCTACGGCGGCATCCTGTCGGCGCGCCTGGCGCAGCAGGGCGTGATCGGTTCCGACCGGGTGCTGCAGGGCGTCAAGGGCCTGTTCAAGCAGTACCACGGCGGCAAGTACTCGGAAGAGGCGCTGCTGGACGGACTCGGCGCCCGCTTCGCCGGCGTCGACATCGCACCGAAGCCCTATCCGTCCTGCCGCGGCGGGCACGTGGCGATCGACGGCGCGCTCGACCTGGTCCGGACCCACGGCATCCGCCCCGACGACGTGGCGGCGGTCACGATCTACAGCCCGCCGGCCGAGATGATGCTGCTCGGCGCCCCGATCGAGAAGAAGCGCCGGCCGCAGAGCATCGTCGAGGCCCAGTTCAGCAATCCGTGGATGGTGGCGGCGGCGATCCAGGACCGCGACGTCGGCCTGCGCCACTTCAGCGAAGCCGCCCTGCAGCGTGCCGACCTGCTTGCCCTGGCGGCGCGCATGACGACGGTGGAAGACAAGGGCCTGGTGCGTCCCGACGGCGGTCCCGGTTTCGTGCGCCTGGAAATCACGACCCGCGCCGGCCGGACCCACGAGAAGCTGGTCAGGTTCGCCAAGGGCGACCCGAAGAACCCGATGACGGCGGCGGAGTACCGCACGAAGGTGTTCGAGTGTACCGACGCGGCGCGCATGCCGCGCCCGCAGGCCGAGCGCCTGATGGCGCGCTACGGGAAGCTGGAAGCCGAAACCGACGTGGCGGCGTTGAACGCGGCGCTGGCGATCGGCTAGCGCTCCTCGGGTAGCGCCCAGTTATGCGCCGCGCACATAGCAGACATTTCGACTGCAGCATTGTATGCAGAAGGGGTAGGTATGATAATCTCCAGAAGCAATATTAAGGCTGGATTCATGCTGGTGACACTTTTCAGGCGTGCTGCCTCGGCCGCGCGCACGCTCGCGCTGTGCGGCGCCGGCCTGCTGGGAGCAGCTGCCGCCGCCGCTGCCCCGGGTCCTGCGGGTGCGGTACAAGGCGCGCAAGCTTCCGTGCGCGAACTTGCAATCGCCGACTACCGCAGCTACCTGGCCGAGGATCACCCGGTGCGCCAGGGCATGCGCCGCTTCGCCGAGCTGGTGGAGGCGGGCAGCGGCGGGCGCCTGCGCGTCGTGCTACGTGCCGATGCGCTGCCCGGCACGCCGGCGCAGCAGATCGCCGCGCTGCAGGCGGGCGCGCCCGGGGCCCCGGCCCTGATGCTGGTCGCCGCTACCGGCCTGGCGCCGCTCGCACCCGATTTCGCGCTGCTCGACTTGCCCTATCTGGTGCAGGACCACGCCCAGGCCGATGCCTTGCTCGACGGCGTCTTCGGCGATGCCTTGTTGGCGCAACTGGCGCAACTGGGGCAAGCCCGCGGCGCTGGCCTGGTCGGGCTGGCCTGGTGGGAAAACGGCTTCCGCCAGATCACCAGCACGGGCGCGCCGATCCGCAGCGCCGATGCGCTGCGCGGTCTCAGGATGCGGGTGATCGACGCGCCGGTCTTCGTCGACACCGCGCGCGCCATGGGCGCCGAGCCGGTGCCGCTGGCCTTCGCCGACGTGCACGACGCCCTGCGCAGCGGCCGCGTCGCGGCCCAGGACAACTTCATTTCGCAGATCCTGGCAGGCGGCCTGCACGAGCTGCAGGCTTCGCTGAGCATCACCAATCATTCGTATGGCGCGCTGGTGCTGGTGGCGAACCGGGGCGCCTGGCGCGGCCTCGATCCGGCGCACCAGGCCCTCGTGGCGGGGGCGGCGCGCGAGGCCGGCCGCTTCCAGCGCGACGCTGCACGCGCGCAGGCGCGCCAGGCCATGGCCCAACTGGCGCGCAGCGGCATGGACATCCATGAACTCGCCCCCACGGAGCGGGACAAGCTGCGCGCGCGCACGGCGCCGCTGCGCAGCAGCCGCTTAGCCCAGCACAGCCCGGCGCTGTGGAAACTCTACCAGGCGCATCCCAGCGCGCGCTAGCGGGCGCCGGGGCAAGCGTCGACCATTTCACCCACCATAAAAACATTTCAGGACAGGAGACATCCGCGTGAACAAGGAACAGACAACCCAGCAATCGGCGCCCGCCGGCAGGAGGCAAGGCGCATGATCAGCGACAAGAACCTGAACCGGCTCTCGATCGTGGCCGGCCTGCTGCTGAGCGCCTACGTGGCGCAGGACCTGCATACCAACCCGCGCTGGTACGGCGACAACGGCCCCGGCGTGGGCAAGATGCCGCGCGAAGTCGTGGCCGGCTACATCGACACCGCCTACGGCAAAGGGCAGGTGGCCGAAGCGGCCCGCCTGTACTACACCAGGAAGACGGTCGACGTGACGCCGGACGCGCCCTACCGCAGCGACTCGGCGCCGCTCCGGTCGACGGTGCGCCAGGTGGTCGCCGAGGGCCTGAACGTGGTGGTCCACCACTGCGTGGAGGGCGGGGCAGACGCCGGGGCGCGCGAAGTGATCGACATGTTCCGCACCTCGAACGGGCGCATCGCATGACGCAAGACCATCGCCCAGGACGCGGGCAGCGCCTCGTGCGCCGCCAGCACGCTGGCGAAGCAGGTCGACCTCGGGCTCAAGCCGATCCCGGGCTGAGCCGGCTACAACAACCGCAACGGAGACAAGCATCATGGCAGTCACAACCCGTGTCCCTACCGACACCGCTACCCCCAACAAGCTCGACATCTGGTTCGTCGGCAAGCTCGTACTGACCTTCTTCCGCATCATGCTGGGCGCCTGGATGATCGTCAGCGGCGCCAGCCACCTGCTGTCGGTATTCGGCTATCCGCCGATCTTCCCCCAGCCGCTGGGCAACCTGCATCCTTCGAACGTGATGCTCGCCTCGCTGCTCGAAGTCGGCCTGTTCGACATCGTCAAGACGGTCGAGCTGCTGGTCGGCCTGTGCCTGGTGTTCAACGTGTTCGTGCCGCTGGCGCTGGCGGTGGCCCTGCCGGTGTCCTACATGGTGTTCCACAACTCGATCGCGCTGAACATGCGTTATGACCGCATCGTCAGCACCTACATGGCGGTGTGGTGCCTGTACATGAACGTGATCCTGCTGCTGGCCCATATCCGCTACTACCTGCCGATGCTCAGGATGCGTGCGCCGATGGGCAAGCTGTCCGATTTCAAGATGCTGCCCTCGATCTTCGACGCGCCGGAGCAGGACGCCGGCAAGGCCCGCCGTTGACGCCGGACGCGCCCCGCGCACCGGCGATATCGACCAACGCACGATCCATTCACGATCCTATCTGAGGCGGAACATTCATGGCTGACCACACCACCCAGGCCGACATGGCCAAGAGCCGGCGCCGCGCCGTCATCGCGAGCTACCTCGGCACCACGCTCGAGTACTACGACTTCCTGCTGTACGGCGTTGCCGCAGCGCTGGTCTTCCCGCATATCTTCTTTGTGAGCATGGACCCGATGCTGGGCACCATGTCGGCATTCGCCACGCTGGCGGCCGGCTACTTCGCGCGTCCGCTGGGCGCGGTGGTGTTCGGCCACTACGGCGACCGGCTGGGACGCAAGAAGATCCTGATGATCACCCTCATGATGATGGGCGGCGCCAGCGTGCTGATCGGCTTGTTGCCGAGCTACCAGCAAATCGGCGTGATGGCGCCGGTGCTGCTAGTGGTGCTGCGCCTGGTGCAGGGCTTCGCCATCGGCGGCGAGTGGGGCGGCGCGACCCTGATGTCGATGGAGCACGCCAAGCCCAAGGGACGCGGGCTGGCGGTCTCGATCGTCGCCTCGGGCGGTCCCAGCGGCGCGCTGCTGGGCACCATGGTGATGATGGGCTTTTCCAAGCTGCCGAACGAAGACTTCCTGGCCTGGGGCTGGCGCGTGCCCTTCCTGCTCAGCGCGCTGCTGCTGGTGCTGGGCATCGTGATCCGCATGAAGCTCGAGGAGACCCCGGAATTCGAGGAAGCGCGCAAGAAGCGCCTGGCCGCCGGCAAGAAAGTCAGCGTGCTGCCGGTGGTGACGGTGTTCCGCCACAACCGCGCCCAGGTGCTGTCGGGCGTGATCGGCGGCCTGGCGCCGCTGGCCTTCGCCACCTTCGGCGCGGCCTTCCTGCTCAACTACGCGGTCAGCGTGGGTCACAGCCGCACCGATTCGCTGCTGGCCATGACGGTGGCGAACTTCCTGCACATCTTCACCATGCCGTGCTTCGGCGCGCTGTCCGACCGCCTCGGCCGCCGTCCGCTCCTGATCACCGGCGCGATCCTGGGCGCGGTGCTGACCTGGCCGATCTTCCTGCTGGTGAACCAGGGCAGCCTGGGCGCCCTGATCCTGGCCCTGGTGCTGGCCCTGCCGGTGGTGCAGGCGATGCTGGGCGGCCCGGTGAACACCTGGATGGGCGAGAAGTTCGCGGCCGACGTGCGCTACAGTGGCATCGCGGTGACTTTCCAGATCGCCTCGACCCTGGGCTCGGGCCTGGCGCCGATGATCGCCTCCGGCCTGCTGGCCATGCGCGGCGGCACCGATCCGGTGCTGGTGGCGCTGTTCTTCGGCGGCCTGTGCGTCGTGAGCGCGATCGCCTACTTCTTCAGCGCCGAGCGCTTCGACCAGGAGCTGCCGGTGTACACCGCCGGCACGGAAGAGGCGCGCGAAGCCGAACGCGAGGCGCGCGGCGCGCTGCCGGCCGTCGATGCGGGCAAGCTCGGGGTGAACTGAGCGTCCTGAACGAAGCGTCGTGAACGAAGGCCCGCTGCTTGCAGCGGGCCTTTTCTTTTGCCGGATGCATTGCCCGAACGTAGGGTGGTCGGCTCCACCCGATAGTACACATAGCTATTAGCGATGGCGCCGACCGCGCGTTCAGACAGCGGGAGCACGGCCGCTCCGTCTGCGCCCAGGGGAGTTGAACGCGCGGGCGGCATTAGCGCCGCCGTTGGGCAGATCGCCGGGTGGAGCCGCCCACCCTACAACAGCGACCAAGCAAACAAAAAAACGCCGGGCGGACCCGGCGTAAAGGAGGAAGTGCACGTTTCGTGGCCGCGATCGCGGCCGACAGGAGCTACAGGTCGAGCACCAGGCGTTCGGACTTGGCGCGCGAGCAGCACACCATCATCGATGTGTTGGCCGCGCGCTGGGAGGCGGTAAGGACGTCGTCGCGGTGGTCGACTTCGCCTTCGAGTACGGCGACCTCGCAGCAGCCGCAGATGCCGGCCTCGCAGGAGGAATCGACGGCCACGCCGTTTTCCTGCAGCACCTGCAGGATGGTGGCGCCGGCCGGAACGCGCAGCTCGACGCCGCGCCTGGCCAGCTGCACCACGAAGCCGTCGCCGCCGCTTGCCGGAGGCTGGCTGGCGCCGAAGCGCTCCAGGTGCACCGTGCCGGGCGGGCGCGCGGCGGTGGCGGCTTCATAGGCGGCCAGCATCGGCGCCGGGCCGCAGCAATAGAAGTGGCTGCCCGCCGGCGCGGCCGCGACGATGGCGGCCAGGTCG
The DNA here is from genome assembly GCF_041023745.1 of Massilia sp. X63. NCBI lineage: Bacteria > Pseudomonadati > Pseudomonadota > Betaproteobacteria > Burkholderiales > Oxalobacteraceae > Massilia > Massilia sp. X63. The sequence continues at coordinate 417,020 of NZ_JBFTEF010000004.1, read as the reverse complement.
AGCACCGCAGCGGCGTCCTCGTCGGCGTGCAGGTGCACGCGCGTGCCGAAGCGCGCCAGCGCCGGCAGGAAGGCCAGGTCGGCCTGCGCGCGGCCGGCGTACCACAGCTCGAAGGACGCGCCGAGCGCATCCAGCCGCTCGGCCATGCACAGGATCGGGGTGATGCCGATGCCGCCGGCGATCAGGACCGTGTGCGCGGCGTTTTCAAGCAGCGGGAAGTGGTTGCGCGGCCCGGACAGTTCGAGCAGGGCGCCGACGCGCAACTGCTCGTGCATGTAGCGCGAGCCGCCGCGGCTGTTGGGGTCGCGCTTGACGCCGACCAGGTAGCGCTGCGGCGCCGCCTCGGCATGCAGCAGCGAGTAGGAGCGGGTGATGCCGTTGCCGAGGTGGACGTCGACGTGGGCGCCGGGCGTCGCCGGCGGCAGCGTGGCGCCGCTTGGCGACACGAACTCGAACACCTGGATGTCGCGGGTGGCCCAGGCAACCGATTGCAGGCGCACCTGCAGCCGGTTGCGTGCGCCGGCGGATGGGGGCAGGGGAGCGTTCATGGCTCAGCCCTGGGCAGCGCGGACCGTGACCCGCATCGCCCCGATCCCGGCGATCTCGCAGTCCATCACGTCGCCCGGCAGCACCTGACCGACGCCGGCGCAGGTGCCGCTCATGATGATGTCGCCCGGGTGCAGGGTGTAGTAGCTGGAGGCCCAGGCGATCTGCTCGGCGATCCCGATGATCATCTCGGCGGTGTTGGCCTGCTGGCGCAGTTCGCCGTTGACCTGCAGGCGGATGTCGATCTTCTGGGCGTCGGCCACCTCGTCGGCCGTCACCAGCCAGGGGCCCAGCACCGCATAGCTGTCGACCGACTTGCGCAGCGAGCGGTCTTCCGGGCCGCGTACCGTCATGTCGAGCGCGATCGCGTAACCGGCCACGTAGTCCAGCGCCTCCTCGACTGACACATTGGCGGCGGTCTTGCCGATCACGACGCCCAGTTCCATCTCGTGGTGCGACAGGCGCTGCGGGAAGCGCAGGGCCACGCCCTCGCTTGGGCCGACCAGGCTGCTGGCGGCCTTCAGGAACAGGCCCTGCTCGCGCACTTCGCCCTTGTAGCGGTCGGTGAAGGTGGCCTGGTCGGCATTCGCCTCGGCCACGTGGTCGGCGTAGTTGACCGGCACGCCGATGATCTTGCCTGGGTTGGCCACCGGGCTCAGGAAGTGCGCCTTCTCGACGGGAATGGAGGCGGCGGACGGCAGCAGCTGGTTGATGGCGACCCGGACCAGGTCGAGGTTGGCCAGCAGCAGGTCGCCGGGCGCGGCCGGGTAGCGCACCGGCGGCAGGGCCTGCAGGGCCGCGCTCACGTCGTAGACCCGGCCGTCGACGACGGCGCCCAGTTGTGTTTGATTGAACCAGCAGATTTTCATGATGCTCTCTTTCAGTGAAACGGGTCAGGCGGCTGCCTGGATCTCTTCCTTCAGCAGGCCGAGGCGGCGCAGCACGTCGGCATCGGACACGACGAACAGGCGCGCACCGCCCTCGCTGTGGTGCGAGACCCAGTTGTGCTGCGGCAGCGTGAAGGTGTCGCGCGGGCCCCAGGCGATGCACTGCTCGCCGACCCGGGTTTCGCCATGGCCTTCGACCACGGTGCAGACCAGGTTGGCGTTGCTGCGCAGCGGCAGGGTGGGAACGCCGGCGTCCAGTTGCAGCATGGCGGTATCGAGCATCGGCATGGCGCCCTGGCCGTCGAGCGGATTCACGTAGCGCACCCGGCGCGCGCCGTCGGGCGAGCGCGGCGCGTGCTGCAGCGCGCGCACCGCATCCGCGTAGGGGTAGCGGAACACCGGCGAATGGTCGCGCCGCCCAAGGATCTGTTCGGGGACGATGTTGGGCGACGCAAAGGCGGCGTCCGGCATGGTGATCGGCGGCGCGCCGATCGGGCCCGGCTGGAACACCACGGTGCCCAGGTGCTGGTGCAGCGGCACGTCCAGCACGTCGAGCCACACGACCGGTTCGCTGCCGTCGTGGCGGTGCTCGTGCCAGCACATGCCGGGCGTGAGCACCAGGTCGCCGAAGGCCATCGGGCATTCCTTGCCGTCCACCAGGGTCACGGCGCCGGCGCCTTCCAGCAGGAAGCGCAGCGCGTTCATGGTGTGGCGGTGCGGACGCGCGGTTTCTCCCGGCAGCAGGCATTGCAGGGCGGCCAGCACGCTGCCGCAGGTGAACTCGTCGGCCAGCGAGGCGGCGTGCGGGCTGAGCATCTGCAGCACGCGGCGCTGCACCGCGGCCGGCGAGGTTTCCTGGAAGGCCAGGTCGACCAGCGGGCGGGTGTCTGCCCAGCGCCAGATGTGGGCGCCGGCGGGCGGAGGCGGCGGCTTGTGGGCGTTCGGGCTGTCCCACAGCGGCGCCAGGTGGGCGGCGTGCCAGATCGGGTAGGGGTCGCGGACGGATTCGCTCATGGCTGGCTCCTTACAGCTTGAAGGATTCGAAGGTACCCGGATGGAACAGGTCTTCGGGCGTCACGCGGCGCGCCGACAGGCCCTGGCGGTGGTGGTGGTCGAAGAATTTCTCGAGCACGTGGCGGTTTTCCTCGATGCCGTAAGACCAGAAGTCTTCTCCCATCAGCTCACGCGCTTCCTTCAGGCGCTCTTCGGCGAAGGGCAGGGTGATCTTGGTGGCCGAGGTTTCGCCCAGGTGTTCGAGCGCCACGTGCTTGGACTGGTTGAAGGCCTTGAACACGGCGCCCGGCAGCCAGGGATGGCGCTCGGCCAGCGTGCGGCGCACGCCCAGGATGTGCATGATCGGGAAGATCCGGGTGCGGCGGAAGTAATCCTTGGCGGCGGCCACCGGGTCGGGGAACAGCCAGCCGATGTTGGGGGTGCCCGGTTCCACGTCGGGGGCGCGCGGCGCAACGTAGGCGTCGATCTCGCCCTTGGCCAGCAGGCTGGAGATGGTCTCGCCCTCGGGCGCATCGACCAGGCGCACGTCCGGCGGCAGCGCCAGCTTGATCTTCTCCGGCCGGCCCGCGTGCGAAATGCCGCCGCGCACCCAGGTCACGTCGGACGGCGCGATGCCGTAGTCGTCCTGCAGGATCGAGCGCACCCACACGTTGGCGGTGAGCTGGTACTCCGGCAGGCCGATGCGGCAGCCGCGCAGGTCCTCGGGGCGCTTGATGCGGTCGGTGCGCACGTAGATCGCGGTGTGGCGGAAGGCGCGCGACAGGAACACCGGCACCCCGACGTAGGGCAGGGTACCGGCGGCCGCCTTGACCGTGGAACTGGAGAGCGACAGCTCGCAGATGTCGAATTCCTCGGCGCGGAAGGCGCGGAAGAAGATCTCCTCGGGCGACAAGGTCATGAAGACGGGATCGACGCCATCGATCTGGACGGCGCCGTCGATCAGGGGGCGGCATCGGTCGTAGTTGCCGATGGCCACGGAGAGCTGCAGTTTGTTCATGTGTTTCCTTGACAGGTGTATGACGCTATTTTTTGTGATCGCGCACAGGCGAACAACGCGAGAACGGTCATTTCAGCTATGCGTGCGCCGCATAGGCCGCGGAAAACATGCGCAAAGCCGCATAGCTCGTGGCATCCGGGCCGGCGCAGGGTGCGACGGGGTGCTGCCGGCGGTGGTCATTTCGCAATCTCCCGTGTTACCATTTTTTCTTTCCCGTCAGCCGAGTGCCACTGCCTATGTCCATGATCGACCGTCCCCGCCGTTCCGGAGAACACCGCACCAGCGCCGCCTCGCGCGAGCGCATCCTCGACGCCGCGTTCGAGGTGATCCGCGACGAGGGCTACAGCGGCGCGACCATGGCCAAGGTGGCCAAGAAGGCCGAGCTGCCGGTGGGGAGCGTGTACTGGCATTTCGAGAACAAGGACCTGCTGCTGGCGGCCCTGATCGAGACCAGCTATGCGCGCTGGCACAGCCAGGTGGCCAGCACCTTGCAGCCGCTGCCGGGCGAAAGCTTCGGCCAGCACATCGACCGCCTGTTCGGCAACGTCGACGCCGAGCGCCAGTACGACGCCGCCGACTTCTGGCGCCTGGGCGTGATCCTGAGCGTGGAGAAATCGGTGCGCGAGCAGGTGGCGCGCGAGCGCTTCCTGCACATCCGCCAACTCCAGCGCGCGGAGTTCGCGTCCTGGTGGTGCAAGACCCTGCCGCAAGCCCTGCTGGCCCACGATCCCGGCCTGCCCGACCGCCTGAGCGGCTTCACCCTGGCCCTGCAGGATGGGAACGCGATCGCCGGCGCTTCCGGCGAAACCATCCACGCTTTCCGGCCGATGCTGGCGTCCAGCCTGGCGCACCTGGTCGAGCAGGCCGAGGCCCAACTGCCGGCGCAGCAGGGCGCGGCCCGCAAGCGCCGCAAGCCCGAGGCGGCCGCGGCCAAGGCTTGAACGCGGCGCCCGCGCGCTCATCCTGGCGCTACCCAGGCCGGCATCGCCCAGCGATCGCCGGCCATTTTTTTGGTGAAAATAAAATGTTGATTCTAGAACGTGGATTCAGCTAATATGTCTCGACCACTGCGCGGCCGGCATCTGTGCGGCGTGCGGAAGGCAAGCTAACCTGAAGACGAATGGAGGAAGACGTGGCGATCGTGACCGAAGAAAACACCAGCAAGCGCATCAAGACCAGGAACTGGGACATCCACTACCACGAGGCGGGGCAGGGCCATCCGCTGGTGCTGGTGCACGGCGGCGGCCCGGGCGCCTCGGCCTGGAGCAACTACAACCCCAACATCGCGACGCTGGCGCGCAAGTACCGCGTGCTGGCGGTCGACCTGCCCGGCTGGGGCAAGTCGCAGGCCGTCACCTACGACCAGCGCGACAACAGCGGCGCCCTGGCCGAATTCCTGGAAGCGCTGGGCATCGGCCAGGCCGCCTTCGTGGGCAACTCGATGGGCGGTTCGTCCTGCATCCGCCTGGCCTACGAGCGCCCGGAACTGGTCTCGCACCTGGTCACCATGGGTTCCTCGGCCGGCGTGCCGGGCATCTTCGATGCGGCCGGCCTGAGCGAAGGCGTCAAGGCGCTGGAGGCGGCCTACTTCAATCCCTCGATCGAGACCATGCGCAAATTCGTCGAAGGCATGGCCTTCGACACCCGCCACGTGACCGACGAGCTGCTGGCCGAGCGCGTCAAGGCCGCCCTGGCGCGCCCCGACCACATCGCCGGCTGGAAGAGCGGCCACGGCAAGCCGATGGTCAAGCTGGACACGCAGCGCGTGCCCACCATCACCGCCCCGACCCTGCTGATGCACGGCCGCGACGACCGCACCGTGCACTTCAGTTCGGCCCTGGTGCTGGCGCGCATGATCTCGAACTCGCGCATCTACATCGTCAACCGCTGCGGCCACTGGGTCCAGCTCGAGCACACCGACGAATTCAACCGCGTGATCGATTCCTTCATCGAAGGCAATCCGGTGGCGGTGCGCCAGGCCGCCTGAGCACGGAAACAAAGCCGGGGCGGATTGCGCCCGGCTTGAACGAATATTCCAGAACGTGGAATCAATAAAACAAGGAGACAGCGAATGATCAAATCGCTTGCCTATCTGGGCGTGCGGTCCCCCGACTACCAGGAATGGGAACGCTTCGGCCCCGAGGTACTGGGCCTGCAGGTGGCCGGCCACGGTCCGGACGGCGCGGTGCGCCTGCGCCTGGACGAAGTGGCCCAGCGTATCGTCATCCATCCGGGCGAGCGCAATGCCGTCGCCTACATTGGCTGGAGCGTGCAGGACGAAGCCGCCGCCAAGGCGGTGGCCGGGCGCGCGAGCGCCCACGGCATCGAGGCTTGCCGCGCCGGCGCGGACGAATGCGCCGAGCGCAAGGTGGAGGGCTTCTACTGGTTCAAGGACCCTTCCGGCTTCCGCCATGAGCTGAGCTGGGGCCTGCACCATACCGTGGTCGCCTTCCGTCCGGGCCGCGCGGTCTCGGGCTTTCGCACCGCCGACCAGGGCCTGGGCCACGTGGTGCTGGCCGTGAAGGACCTGGACCAGGGCGATCGCTTCTACCGCGACGTGATGGGCTTCCACCCGTCGGATACGGTGCGCGACGGTCCGCTGGTGGCGCACTTCTACCACCTGAACGGCCGCCACCACTCGCTGGCGATCAGCGCGCTGCCGACCCGCGAGGTGGCCTTCCTGCACCTGATGATCGAGGTGAACGCGATCGACGACGTCGGCACCGCCCACGACATGTGCCTGCAGCGCGAGATCCCGATCACCACCACCCTGGGCAAGCACAGCAACGACCAGATGTTCTCGTTCTACATGTACACGCCGTCGGGCTTCCGCCTCGAGTACGGCTGGGGAGGACTGGACGTGAACCCCGACCTGTGGACCCCGCGCACCTACGACAAGCCGAGCAGCTGGGGCCACCGCCGCCAGCACGCGGAACTGACCGCCCTGAAGCTGGACGAGGCCTGACGCCCCGATCCGCCCCCCACACCTTTCGCAAGACCTAGAATTCAAGGAGTGCAACATGCATCCGGTACGAGAAACCATCATTGGCAACATCGACAGCTTCATCCAGGAAGAACTCCCCAGCATCGAACTGGGCCGCGTGACGGACGAAGGCGCGCGCCTGATCCGCGATAGCGGCCTGGTGCGCATGCTGCAGCCGAAGCAGTACGGCGGCTTCGAAGCCGACCCGCGCGAGTTCTACCAGGCCGTCATCGAACTGGCCTCCAAGGCCTCGTCGCTGGGCTGGGTCGGTTCGGTGGTGGGCGTGCACCCGTTCCAGTTCGGCCAGGGCGACCCGCGCATGCAGGAAGAAGTCTGGGGCGACGACCACGACACCTGGACCGCCTCGCCCTATGCCCCGATCGGCCGCGCCCGTCGCGTCGAGGGCGGCTACATCCTGAGCGGCCAGTGGCCGTTCTCCTCGGGCACCGACCATTGCAAGTGGGCGGTGCTGGGCGGCCTGGCGGAAAGCCCCGACGGTCCGGCCGGCGAGTTCACCGTGCTGACCCATTTCGTGCTGCCGCGCGCCGACTACGAGATCCTGCAGGATTCCTGGAACGTGATGGGCCTGCAGGGCACCGGCAGCAAGGACGTGCTGGTGCAGGAAGTCTTCGTGCCGGAATACCGCACCTATAACGTGCAGGCCCTGAACGACTGCGAGTACGCCAGCCGCCACCGTCCGGGCAGCGCGCTGTACCAGATTCCCTTCGACCTGTTCTTCCCGGGTGCGATCTCGGCCGCGACGCTCGGCATCGCCGCCGGCGTGGTGAACCACTTCGCCGAGTACACCGGCAGCCGGGTCTCGCGCATGGGCGTCAAGCAGACCCAGAACCCCTACCACATGGCCTCGCTCGGCGCCGCCCTGTCCGACATCGACGCCTCCTGCCAGCACGTGCTGAACGAGGTCGGCGAGATCTACAAGCTGGTGCAGGCCGGCGGCAAGGTTACCAGGGAGATGAAGTACAAGGCGCGCGTGAACCAGGTGCGGGCGGTGCGCCGCGCCGCCGAGGCGGCCGCCGAGGTGTTCAAGCACGCCGGCGGCAATGCCAGCCGCGTCAGCAATCCGATCCAGCGCACCTGGCGCGACCTGTCGGTGGCCATGGGCCATGCCTGCAACGTCGACGATCCGGTGTACGCGGCCTATGCCGGCTCGCTGTACGGCATTCCGGTCCCGCGCGGCGTGGTGATCTGATGCAGACGGCCCCGGACGCCGGCCTGGACCGCGCATTCCTGCAGCAAGTCGAGGCCGACGTCCGGCGCGCGCTGGCGGAAGACGTCGGCAGCGGCGACCTGACCGCCGCGCTGGTGCCGGAGGGGCAAACGGCGCGCGCCGGCATCGTCTGCCGCGAGGCGGCGGTGATCTGCGGGCAGCCGTGGGTGATGGCGACGCTCGGGCAGGTGGCGCCGTCCGCCGTCGCCACCTGGCACGTGGCCGACGGCGGGCGCTGCACGCCCGGCCAGACCGTCGTCGAATTCACGGGGCCGGCGCGCGGCCTGTTGACGGCCGAGCGCACTTGCCTGAACTTCCTGCAGACGCTGAGCGCGGTGGCGACCAGCACCGCCCTGCACGTCGCGGCGGTGGCCGGCACCGGGGCCGCGATCCTGGACACGCGCAAGACCATTCCCGGCCTGCGCGTGGCCCAGAAGTATGCGGTGCGCTGCGGCGGCGGGCGCAACCACCGCATGGGCCTGTACGACGCCATCCTGATCAAGGAAAACCACATCGCGGCGGCCGGCGGCCTGGGCGCCGCCTTCGCCGCAGCCAGGCGCCACGGCGCACAGGCGCGCTTCATCCAGGTCGAAGTCGAGACCCTGGACCAGCTCGAGGAAGCCCTGCAGGCCGGCGTCGCCATGGTCTTGCTCGACAATATGCCGATCGAGCGGATCCGCAGCGCGGTGCGGATGGCGGCCGGGCGCTGCAGCCTGGAAGTGTCGGGCGGCGTCACCCTGGCGCGCCTGCGCGAGCTGGCCGAGACCGGCGTCGACCGGATCTCGGTGGGCGCCCTGATCAAGGACATTCGGGCGATCGACTTCTCGATGCGCTTCCAGGCCGCGCCGGTCGAACGCACGCGCGGCGCCGCGGCGCCGGCCTGAGGATCCATGAAGCTGCGGGCGCTGGTCGCGCTGATGGTGCTGGCGCACACGGCCTTCGCCGGCGGGCGCGTGGCCCTGACCCTGTCCGCCATCCGGCTCGGTGCGACGTCGCTGCAGGTGGGCCTGGTGGTCAGCCTGCTGGCGCTGGTGCCGATGCTGCTGTCCGTGCATGCGGGGCGCTGGACCGACCGGCGCGGCACGCTGCGGCCGACGCTGCTCGCGCTGCTGTTGCTGGAAGCGGGGTTGCTGCTGGCCCTGCTGCCTTCGCTCGGCATGCTGGGCGCGAGCGCGGTGCTGCTGGGCAGCGGCTTCATGCTGGTGCACGTGGCCCTCCACAATGCGGTGGCGGCAGGCTGCGCGCCCGCCCTGCACCCGCGCGCCTACGCGCTGCTGGCGCTCGGGAATTCCACCTCCACCATCGCCGGCCCGGTCATCGCCGGCTTCCTGCTCGACCTGGCGGGGGCCGCCTGGACCTTCCTCGCCCTGGCCACCTTGCCCTTGCTGGCGCTGTGCGCGCTGGCCCGCGCGGCCGGCGGCATGGCGCAGCCGCACGCGCCAGGGCGGGCGCAGGGCAGGGCGCGCGTCATCGACCTGCTGCGCCACCCGCCGCTGCGCGCGGTGCTGCTCGTCAGCGCGCTGCTGTCGATGGGCTGGGACCTGTTCGCCTTCATGATGCCGGTGCACGGCAACGCCATCGGGCTGCCGGCATCGCGCATCGGCCTGGCGATGGGCGCCTTCGGGGCCGGGACCTTCGTGGTGCGCCTGTTCACGCCCGCGCTGGCGCGCCGGTGGTCGGCGTGGCAGGTGCTGGGCGGCGCGCTTACGGTGGCGGCCGCGGTCTACCTGGGCTTTCCGCTGGTGCGCAGCCTGCCGCTGCTGCTGGCCGCGGCCTTCGTCCTCGGCCTGGCGCTCGGCTGCGCGCTGCCGACCATCATGAGCGCCATCGGGCAGGCCGCGCCGCCCGGCCGCGGCGGCGAGGCGATCGGCATCCGCTCGATGCTGGCCAACGCGAGCCAGACGCTGTTGCCGGTCACGGTTGGAGCGATCGGTTCGGCAGGCGGGACGCAGGTGGTGTTCTGGATCGTGGGCGGCATGCTTGCCGTGGGCGCGCTATGCGCGCAGCTGCAGCCGCCGAAATGAAGCAGGCCGGCCTGCCCGGGCAGGCCGGCGCCTGGTTCAGCCGCCGTTCCGGCGCGCCAGCCTGTCCCTGACCATGAACGCCAGGGTCAGGATGCAGGCGAACACCGGTGGCCCCCAGTCGTAGATCCGCAGCGGGCGCGAGCCCATCGTGGTGGAAAACGCCATGACCACGAGGGTCCAGGCCAGTGCCGTCGCGATGACCGCGACGAAGTCCTTCGTGCTTGCTGTGTTGTTCATGCATGCATCCTTCCAGTATGTACAGGGCGGTCTATCTGGACCAGGGGAAGGCCGGCTGCGCTTTCACGCGCAGCAGCCCGGCGTAGCTCTTGCCGTAGGCGAGAATCAGCAGGCCGCACAGCAGCAGCTCCTGCGTGCCGGTAAACAGCTGGCGCGGATGGGGCGAGACGAACAGGTTCAGGTAGACGATCTGGAAGGCGATGCCGGCCATGACCGCCAACGCCAGCGGCGCCAGGATATTGAACAGCAGCATCGATCCCAGCACGATTTCCAGGTACTTGATGAAGGGGTAGAAACCGATGTTGTTCATCTCGGCGAGGTAGGGGCCGACCGCGCCCGCCTTGCTGAAGTCCGGGATCACGCCGAACACGGCGTAGTTGATGCCGGATTTCAGGAAGTGGATCGCATAATAGAAGCGCAGCCACATCACCAGGTATTTCCATGGGCCTTTTTCGGCGTCGATCACATTGTCTCCTTGTTGTGTGTTTCAAAGTGGAAAAGGCAATGTAGATGGCGGGATTGGGCGGAGCAATCGCCATTCCTGCAATCCTGATATGCAGGTTCCGCTTGTGCGCCGTGGCGCCGGAGGCGTAAGCTGACGCCCATGGATCCCACCATGCCCCTGAGCACGCAGATGAGCGCCATGCTGCTCGACGCACCCGGCCGGCCGCTGCGCCCGGCGACGCTGCCGGTGCCGCAGCCGCAGGGGCGCGACATCCTGATCCAGGTGACGGCCTGCGCCGTATGCCGCACCGACCTGCACATCGTCGACGGCGAGCTGGCGCCGCATCTGCAGCCCCTGATTCCCGGCCATGAAATCGTCGGCCGGGTGGTGGGAGGCGGGCCGCAGGCGGGACGCTTCCGGCCGGGCCAGCGGGTCGGCGTGCCCTGGCTCGGCGGCAGTTGCGGCAGCTGTTCCTACTGCAGGGCGGGACGCGAGAATCTGTGCGAGCGCGCCGTGTTCACCGGTTACGACCGCCATGGCGGCTTCGCCGACTACACGCTGGCCGACGAGCGCTACTGCTTTGCGCTGCCGGACGCCTACGACGATCCGCATGCCGCCCCGCTGCTGTGCGCAGGCCTGATCGGCTACCGCGCCTATGCCATGACCGCCGGCGCGCAGCGGCTCGGGCTGTACGGCTTCGGCGCGGCCGCCCACCTGATCGCCCAGCTGGCGCTGCACCAGGGGCGCGAGGTGCTTGCCTTCACCCGTGCCGGCGACCTGCGCTCGCAGGCGTTCGCGCGGGCGCTCGGCGCCAGCTGGGCCGGTAGCGCCGGCCAGGCGCCGCCGGCCCCGCTGGACGCGGCGATCCTGTTCGCTCCCGCAGGGGAGCTGGTGCCGCAGGCGCTGGCGGCCAGCCGCAAGGGCGGGATCGTGGTCTGCGCCGGCATCCACATGAGCGACATCCCGTCCTTTCCCTATGCGCTGCTGTGGGGCGAGCGCTGCCTGCGTTCGGTGGCGAACCTGACGCGGGCCGACGGCGAGGAGTTCTTGCGCCAAGTCAATCACGGCGAGGTGGCCACCGCGGTGAGCTGCTACCCGCTGGCGGCCGCCAACACGGCCCTGGACGACCTGCGCCACGGACGCATCGACGGCGCGGCGGTGCTGGTGCCCGCGGCGGCGGCCGGCGCACCCTAGGACGCCATGTTGTCGGGCCGATCAGCAGGTTTTTGATCTGGGTCAAAGATTTTGCCGATCCAGGAGAACAGACTGGTTCCGCTTCGCTCGAATCTCGATGAGCCGAAGCAGCGGTCGCGCGCGTGGGGAGCGTGCGTCCATAGCGCGAAGGCATCCCAGCACCTGACCATCACCTTCCGGAGGTCGCCATGTACCAGCGTATCCTGTTGCCCACCGACGGGTCGGAGGCGTCCCGGCGCGCCTTCCTGGCCGGAATCGACTTTGCCAGGAGCGTCGGGGCCGAGGTGGTCGCCATGACCGCCACGCCCGAATTCCATACGTTTACCACCGACAGCGCGCAACTGGAGGAGACCCCGGCGCAGCATGCCGAAGCGGGCAGGGCGCGCGCCGAGCGCCTGCTCGGCGAGGTGCTGGCCGCCGCGCGCGACGCCGGCGTGCCCTGCACCGGCGTGCAGGCGGTGTCCGACGAGCCCTACGAGGCCATCATCGCGACCGCACGCGAACGCATGTGCGATCTGATCGTGATGGCCTCGCACGGCCGCAAGGGCCTCAAGGCGTTGCTGCTGGGCAGCGAAACCCAGAAGGTCCTGGTCCACAGCGCCATCCCGGTGCTGGTGCACCGCTAGCAAGCCAAAGGAGACAAGCATGTACCAACGCATCCTGGTGCCGACCGACGGTTCGCCCGTTTCCGAAGCGGCCGTCGATGCCGCCATCGACTTCGCCCGGGCGCGCGGCAGCGCCATCGTCGCGCTGGGCGTGGCCGTACCCGAGCCCAGCTTCCAGTCGCTCGAGGGCGCGGTGGCCTACGATCCCGGCCTGCAGGTCGAGCTGCTGCTGGAACACGCGAAAAACCATGTCGACGCGATCGCGGCGCGCGCCCGGAAGGCCGGCGTTCCCTGCACCGAGCTCACCAGCAGCGCGCTCGATCCGGCCGAGGCGATCGTCGAGACGGCAAGGGCGCAGCATTGCGACCTGATCGTCATGGGCTCGCACGGGCGGCGCGGCCTGAGCCGCCTGCTGGCCGGCAGCGTGACCCAGGCCGTGCTGGCGAACGCGCCGGTGCCGGTGATGGTGCTGCGGCCGGCCGGCAACGCAGCGGCAACGCAGGCCCGGACAGCGGCCGCTCCCGGCGGCGCCTGAACGGCGGCCGGGTGCGCCGAGGAATCGCGCCAGTGCGGCAGAGCCGGCCAGCAGCCGAAGATTCCGACGGGAAAACGGCATTCACTGATACCAAGGGCGGCAGTGCTGCGTCCACGCCAAGCCCAGCGGACATTCCTGAAGCTGGGGGCTGGCGTCTTCTGCGCAGCCTGTTCGCCGCGGCTACCGCCAGGCTCGACCCCACGGAGGAACGCGAATTCGCTCAGGCGCTCGACCGTAGGCTGGACGCCACGCTGCCCGCCTTCGGCCCCGCATTCGGCATCGGCGTGCTGCTGTTCGGCGCCTGGGATTACTGGATCGCGCCGCAGCTGGCCGCCAGTGCCATGCTCCTGCGCCTGGCGCTGGTCCTGCTCGGCGCCGTCGGCTACCTGCGCTGGCGCGGACGGATCCCGGTTGCCTGGCGCTGCGGCCTGGTCTATGTCACCCATGCCGCGGCAATGATCCTCAGTGCCGGGCTGCTTCCCGACGGTCTGGTGCTGGCGCTGCCGGCGATTACCGGCATCATGTTCCCGCTGGCCCTGGTCGAGCCGCGCCTGGGCCGCCTGGCTGCCATGGCGGTGCCGCCGGCCCTGCTGTTCCTGGTACTCGGCGCGACGGTGCTGCCCGGAAAGGTGTTCGCTAGTAGCGTACTGGTGTATGCCGCGATGCTCGGCCTGGTGGCGGCGGTGGCGTTGTTCCAGGGACATCTGTTGCGCAAGGAATTCCTGGCCGAGCGCGCCCTGACCTATACGGTGCGCCACGACAGCCTGTGCGGCGTGCTGGCGCGCGGCTACCTGCTCGAACTGGCCACCCACGACATCGCGCTCGCCCGGCGCTATGGCCATCCGCTGGCGATCGGCATGGTCGACATCGATTATTTCAAGCGCGTCAACGACACCTGGGGCCACGCGGTCGGCGATGCGCTGCTGCGCGCCGTCAGCGAGGCGTGCTCTGGCGCACTGCGCGCCAGCGACTACTTCGGCCGGATCGGCGGCGAGGAGTTTGTCTGTGTCATGCCCGAGACCGACGAGACCGAGGCCCTGGCCTGCGCCGAGCGCATGCGCCTGGCCGTGGCCGCGCTGCGCCTCGAGACGCCGCAGGCGGTGGTGCGCTGCACGATCAGCATCGGCGTCGTCCAGCTCGACGCAAGCCATGCGGACATTGCGGCGCTGCTCGCCGCCGCCGACACGGCCTTATACTTTGCCAAATCAAAGGGGCGCGACCGCGTCGAGCTGGCACGCTGCGCGCCTGATCCTGTCAGGAGGGAAAGCGGATGAAGATCGAGCCAGGGGCTGTCGGGCCCGAAGGCCTGGACAGCGCCGAGGCGGCGCGCCGCCTGGCGCGCGACGGGCCGAACCTCTTGCCCGACACCGGGCGCCGGCGCTGGCGCCGGATGGCCGCCGAGGCGGCGCGCGAACCGATGTACCTGCTGCTGGTGGGCGCCGCACTCCTCTACCTGATGCTGGGCGATCCGCTCGAGGGCGCGTTCCTTCTCGGCATGGTGGTCCTGATGCTATGCATGACGCTGTACCAGGAAGGGCGCACCGAGCGCGCGCTGCAGGCGCTGCGCGAGCTGGGGTCGCCCACCGCGCTGGTGTGGCGCGACGGCCGCGCCCAGCGCCTCCCGGCCAGCGGACTGGTCGAGGGCGACCTGGTCGAACTGGGCGAAGGCGACCGGGTGCCGGCCGACGGCCTGCTGCTGGCGGCGGCCGGGCTGCAGGTGGACGAGTCGCTGCTGACCGGCGAGTCGGTGCCGGTCAGCAAGCTCGCCGCGCAGCAGGACGGGGCCAGCCCGGCGCGTGCGCAGGCGCCCGGCGGCGCCGACCTGCCGTGGGTCTACTCGGGCACCCTGGTGGTGCAGGGGCATGGCCTGGCGCGAGTCAGCGCCACCGGGCCGCGCAGCGAGATCGGCCGCATCGGCGCCGCGCTCGGCCGCATCGCCCCGCCGCAGGGCCGCCTGCAGCGCGAGACGCGCGCGCTGGCGCGGCGCCTCGCGATCCTGGGCGTGGTCGTCAGCGCCTTGCTGGTGCTGCTGCTGGTATGGCGCGGCGGTGCGCCGCTGCAAGCACTGCTGGCCGGCATCGCACTGTCGATGTCGATGCTGCCGGAAGAATTCCCGGTCATCCTCACCGTGTTTCCCGCCATCGGCGCCTGGCGCCTGGCGCGCAGCCGGGTGCTGACCCGGCGCCTGGCGGCGATCGAGATCCTGGGCTCGACCTCGGTGCTGTGCGTCGACAAGACCGGCACCCTGACCGAGAACCGGATGGCGGTGGCGCAATTGTGGCGCGCCGGTGCGGTCCACCAGGCCGCATCCGGCGCGCCGATGGCGCCGGCGCACCAGGAAGTGCTGGAGTGCGCCCTGCGCGCCAGCCGCGCTCTCGGCACCGATCCGATGGAGGCGGCGTTCTGGCGCCTGGCCGGCGAGGCCTTGCCGGAGGCCGGTGCGCCGCCGCCGGGCTGGACCCTGGCGCACGAGTACGGGCTCAGTGCCCAGCGCCCGGCCCTGGTGCAGGTCTGGGATCGCGGCGGCGCCGGCCTGCTGGTGGCCGCCAAGGGCGCACCCGAGACGGTGGTCGCGATGTGCGGGCCGGACGCGCCCGGCGCCGCAGGGGCGCTGGGGGCCGCGGCGCGGATGGCGGCTGCCGGACTGCGCGTGCTGGCGGTGGCGCGGGCGCGGGCGCCGGGCGGTCCGCAGGCGTGGCCGGCCGATCCCGCCGCGTTCGGCTTCGAGCTGCTCGGCCTGGCCGCACTGGCCGACCCGCTGCGCCCGGACATCCCGGCGGCGGTGGCGGCCTGCCGGGCGGCCGGCCTGCGGGTGGTGATGATCACCGGCGACCATCCCGAGACCGCGCGCGCGATCGCGCGCCAGGCCGGGCTCCAGGCAGGGACGCCGGATGCGGTCCTGACCGGCGCGCAGATCGCCGCGCTCGACGACGCCGCATTGGCGCGCCGGCTGGAGGGGGCCGACGTGTGCGCACGCATCGCGCCCCAGCAGAAGCTGCGCATCGTGCAGGCGCTTCAGCGCGACGGCGCGGTGGTCGCCATGACCGGCGACGGCGTCAACGACGCGCCGGCGCTGCGCGCCGCCAACGTCGGCGTGGCGATGGGCCTGCGCGGCACCGACGTTGCGCGCGAGGCCGCCGAACTCACCCTGCTGGACGACCGCTTCGCCTCGCTGGTCGAAGCCATCGCGTCGGGACGGCGCATCTTCGGCAACATGCGCAAGTCGATGTGCTACGTGATGGCCATGCACGTGCCGATCGCAGGCATGGCGCTGCTGCCGGTGCTGCTGGGCTGGCCGGTGATGCTGTACCCGCTGCACATCGTGTTCCTCGAGCTGGTAATCGACCCCGCCTGTTCGCTGGCCTTCGAGAACGAACCGGCCGAGCCGGACCTGATGCGGCGCCCGCCGCGTGGGCGCGACGAAGCGCTGTTTGGAAAGGCCGCCATTGCCGGCGCGCTGGCGCAGGGCGCCTGGGTACTGGCATTGCTGGTGGCGCTGTACGGCTGGGCGCTGTCCGGGCTGGCCGAACCGGAGGCGCGCGCCGCCGGATTCGCCGGCCTGGTGCTGTGCAGTCTCGCGCTCCTGCTTTCGAACCGCCAGCGCCACGGCTTCGCGAGCACGCTGCAGGTCGCCAACCCGGTGTTCTGGGCCATTGCCGGCACGGCGCTGGTGCTGCTGGCGCTGGCGGTGTGGGTGCCGGCGCTGGCGCACATGCTCGGCCTGGCGCCGCCGCCGCCCTCGGCCGTGGCCGCGGCGGGCGCGGTGGCGGTGCTGGCGCTGGCCGGCCTCGAGCTGCGCAAATGGCTGGCGGCGCGGGTGGCGCGGCCGGCGCCGCCGCAGCCACGGGTGGCAGACTGAATCAGGCCGCCTTGGCGCCCAGGCGGCCGAGCCGCGCGCAGCAGCGCCCCACGCGTTCCGGCGGCATCGACCCCGCCATCCCGACGATCGTCGCCCGCACCGGCTTCAGGCCGGCGAATTGCAGGATGTTGCGGCGCAGGAGCTGGACGCCGTGGGCGCCGAAGAACCAGCGGTAGACGAGCGCCGGCATGCCCATGGTAACGATCACGCGCGCGCTGCGTCCGGCCAGCAGGCCGGAGTGCAGCGGATTGGCCGGCGCGGGCGCGATCGCGAAGCCGGGGCGGAGCACCTGTTCCAGGAAACCCTTCAGCAGCGCCGGCATGTCGCCCAGCCAGAGCGGATAGACCAGCACGATGTGCTCGGCCTGCCGGATTGCCTCTTGCGCCGGCAGCAGCGCCTCCGGCGCCGGGCCGTCCTGCCATTGCGCCGGATCGGACAGCAGGGGAAACGCCAGCTGCGCCGGTTCGATGGTGTCGACGCTGTGGCCGGCGGCGCGGGCGCCGTCGGCATAGGCGTCGGCAAGCAGGTGGCACAGGTGTTCGCGCGAGCGGTCGGGGTGCCCCTGGATGATCAGGATGCGCCTGCCCATCATGGGCTCCGGCACAGGCTGCGGCGCACCCAGACGCTGCCGTCGGCGCCGCTGTCGAGCGTGAAGCCGAGGGTGGCGGCCAGGGCCTGCATGCGCGTATTTTCCGGCAGGGCGATGCCCGCGACCAGCGGCACGCCGCGCGCCGTGCAGTAATCGAGCAGGCAGGACAACAGGTGTTGAAGATTGCGGATGCTCATGGATACTCCCGGCGTTGATCGGCCAGCACCAGTCTAGCGAGGTGAAGCGATATTTCATTTGATCGACATCAAAATGCACCAAAAAGCAATCTGTTATGTCGCTGGTGCAATTGAGCGAGTTGCCGAGGGGGGCGAACCCGGCGAATTTGATTTAAGTCAAAGACAGGGGGGAGGCGAATCCCGGAGACTGCCAGCTCGGCCTTACCATTTTGCACAGGCATGCACCATGAAACCTTCCGCACCGTCGTCGCCAGGCCCGCATACCGTCGTGCGCGCCCTGTCGCACGCACGCAACGCCCTGCTGGTCCAGGTCCACGCCGCGGCAGGCGCACCCGACCTGCGCTTCCCGGAAGCGTTTGCGCACCTGGTCGCCGCCATCGAAGCCGCGTTCCGGCATGAGGAGACGCTCATGGAAGTCGCCGGCTTTCCCGGCGTGCGCGAGCAGCGCCGCGACAATGCGCTGCTATTGAACGCGCTGCACCATGCGGCGCCCCGGGTCGAAGCCGGCGAACTCGGGATCGGGCGCGAAGTGCTCGCAGCCCTGCCGGGCCTGCTGTCGCTGCACCGCTTCTGCGGCCTGCGCCTGCTGGCGCTGCGCCGCAGCCGCGTCCCGGGCCCGCTTGCGCGGCATGCACCCGCGCCGGGCCGGCGGCCGCAATACGCCTAGCGCAACCCATCCGCACTTCACCAACCAGGAGAACCAGGCAATGAGCTACCGAACCATCATCGTGCACGCCGACGCCTCGCGCCATGCGCCGCAACGCATCCAGGTCGCGGCCAGGCTGGCGGCCGAGCACGAGGCCCACCTGGTGGGCGTGGCCGCCGTCGGCGTCTCGCGCGAGGTATTCCCCCATGGCTACCACGCCGCGCCCGGCAAGCTCGAGGCCAGCTATTTCGAACCCCTGCAAGCCACGGCGACCCGGGCGCTCGAGCAGTTTGCGGAGCTGGCCGGCGAGGCCGGCGTCGCGTTCGAGAAACGGCTGGTGTGCGACCTGGCCAGCGAAGCGCTGGCGCGGCTCGGCCGCTTCGCCGACCTGCTGGTGGTTAGCCAGGACGATCCCGACGAAGCCCTGACCGACACCATCGGGCGCATCCCCGAGTACGTGGCCTTCACCTGCGCCCGCCCGGTGCTGGTCGTTCCGCGCGCGCCGGTCGCCCACGGGCCGGGGCGGCATGTACTGGTCGCCTGGAACGGCAGCAAGGAAGCCTCGGCGGCGCTGCTGGCCGCGCTGCCCCTGATGCGGGGCGCTGTGCGGGTCACCGTGGTCGCGTTCCGTCCGCCCGGCGACACCGACCTGGGCGACCCGCAGCACCACGCCGACCTGACCGCCTTCCTGGCCCGCCACGACGTCCAGGCCGAGATCATGGCGGTCGACCGCCAGATCGACGGCGGCGATGCGCTGCTCGGCATCGCGGCGCAGGGGGCCTACGACCTGCTGGTCATGGGTTGCTACGGCCATTCGCAGTTCCGCGAACTCTTCCTTGGGGGCGTCACCCGCAAGGTGCTGCAGGATGCGACGATCTCGGTCCTGATGGCCCACTGAGCGGTGTAACGGTCCCCCGGGGTTTCCTCGTTGACAGTTAGCGGCAGGAGGATCCGATGGACATGATGAAAGCGGCAGTCTTCAGGGGGCCGGGCCGGATCGCGCTTGAGCGCAAGCCGGTGCCCCGGGCCGGGCCCGGCGAGGCGGTCGTCAAGGTCACGCTGACCACGATCTGCGGCACCGACGTCCACATCCTGAAGGGCGAGTATCCGGTCGCGCCCGGCCTGACCATCGGGCACGAGCCGGTCGGCACGATCGCCGAACTCGGGTCCGGGGTCGAAGGCTACGCCCTGGGGCAGCGGGTGGTGGTCGGCGCCATCACCCCTTGCGGCCAGTGCCATCCCTGCCTCGAAGGCCACCAGTCGCAGTGCGGGGGCCACGCGATCGGCGGCTGGCGCTTCGGCAACACCATCGACGGCTGCCAGGCCGAATACGTCCGGGTGCCGTTCGCCATGGCCAACCTGGCGCCGGTGCCCGACGGCCTGAGCGACGAGCAGGTGCTGATGTGCCCGGACATCATGAGCACCGGCTTCGGCGGGGCCGAGAGCGGCGCGATCCGCATCGGCGACACCGTGGCCGTGTTCGCGCAGGGGCCGATCGGGCTGTGCGCCACCGCCGGGGCGCGCCTGCGCGGCGCCAGCCGCATCATCGCGGTCGACACGGTGCCGGCGCGGCTCGAGATGGCGCGCCGGCTCGGCGCCGACCACGTCATCGATTTCAGGCAAACCGATCCGGTCGAGGCGATCCTCGACCTTACCGACGGCCAGGGCGCCGACGTCACGATCGAGGCGCTCGGCAACCAGCAGACCTTCGAGAGCTGCCTGCGTGCCCTGCGTCCCGGCGGCACGCTGTCGAGCCTGGGTGTGTATTCGGGCAAGCTGAGCCTGCCGGTCGACGCCTTTGCGGCCGGGCTGGGCGACCACAAGCTGGTCACCACCTTGTGCCCGGGCGGCAAGCACCGCATGCGGCGCCTGATGGACATCGTCGGATCGGGGCGGGTCGATTTGCGGCCGCTGGTAACGCACCGTTTCCCGCTCGACCGCATCGAGGAAGCCTACGAGCTGTTCGCCAACCAGCGCGACGGCGTCCTGAAGGTGGCGATCGTGCCCTGAACCCAGGCATTCCGGCTTCCCATGGCTAGCGCTTCGAAGCATCACGAATTGGGTGTCGCCCCCGGGCCGGCCCCGGCGGCGACCCGCCGGGCGCGCCGGCGCCGGCTGTCATGAGCGCGCCGCGCGGGTGGCGCCTCGGCGCGGCACTCCTGCTGCTGGCCGCCCTGTTGGGCCTGGGCGCTGCTGCCGGACCGTGGTGGCGCGGGCGCGCGCACGAGGCGCAACCCGGCCCGGGCTTCGTGAGCGGCAACGGCCGCATCGAAGCGACCGAGATCGACATCGCCACCAAGTTGCCCGGGCGGGTGGCCGAGGTGCTGGTGGACGAGGGCGACATGGTCAAGGCAGGCCAGGTGCTGGCGCGCATGGACCCGCACACCCTGCTGGCGCAGCGCGCGGAAGCGGCTGCGCGCGAGCGGCAGGCGCGCGACGCGGTGGCTCAGGCCGAGGCCGGACTGGCGATGCGCCGCGGCGACGAGGCGGCGGCCGCGGCGACCGTGGTCCAGCGCGCGAGCGAACTCGATGC
Organism: Massilia sp. X63; assembly: GCF_041023745.1. Lineage (NCBI taxonomy): Bacteria > Pseudomonadati > Pseudomonadota > Betaproteobacteria > Burkholderiales > Oxalobacteraceae > Massilia > Massilia sp. X63. Next base: position 396,501 of record NZ_JBFTEF010000004.1, on the reverse strand, counting down.
CGCCGAGCGACGCCTGCGCCGTACCACGACCTTGGCGGCGGCCGGGGCGGCGCCGTCCCAGGAGCTCGACGACGACCAGGCCCGGGTGCGCGGCGCCGAAGCCGCGCTGACGGCGGCACGCGCCCAGCGCGCCGCCGCCGCGGCCGCGGCCGACGCGGCGCGCGCCCAGGTGGTCGAGGCGCGCTCGGGCATCGAGGTGGCGCTGGCGGCGACCGCGCGCGTCGACGCCGACCTGCGCGAACTGGACTTGAGCGCGCCGCGCGCCGGGCGGATCCAGTACCGCGTGGCGCAGCCGGGCGAAGTGCTGCCGGGCGGCGGGACCGTGCTGAACCTGATCGACCTGAGCGACGTCTTCATGACCTTCTTCGTTCCGGAAACCGCCGCCGGCCGGGTCGCGCTCGGGGCCGAGGTGCGCCTGCGGCTGGATGCCGCGCCCGGCTTCATCGTGCCGGCCACGGTCACCTATGTCGCCAGCAGCGCCCAGTTCACCCCGAAGTCGGTGGAAACGGCCAGCGAGCGCCAGAAACTGATGTTCCGCGTCAAGGCCCAGGTCGACCGGCAGGTGCTGCAGCGCTATGCCGAGTATGTCAAGGCCGGGGTCCCGGGCGTGGCCTGGGTGCGCCTGGACCCGCGCGCGGCCTGGCCGCCCGAGCTGGCGCTGCGGGGCGGACGATGAATCCGGAGCCGGCCGGGCAGGCGGCAGTGGCACGGGTCGCGGGCCTGCGCCTGCGCTACCGTCGCGTGAGCGCGCTGGACGACGTCAGCCTGGTGCTGCCGGCCGGCGCCATGACCGGACTGATCGGGCCGGACGGCGTCGGCAAGTCGAGCCTGCTCGCGGTGCTGGCGGGGGCGCGCCGCTTCCGCCATGGCCGGGTCGAGGTGCTGGGCGGCGATATCCGGCGCGCCGCCTTCCGCACCCGCATCAGCCCGCGCATCGCTTACATGCCGCAGGGGCTGGGACGCAACCTCTATCCGTCGCTGACGGTGGAGGAAAACCTGCAATTCTTCGGCCGCATGTTCGGGCTCGACGCGGCGGCGGCGCGCGCGCGGATCGACCTGCTGGCGCGCAGCACCGGCCTGCAGCCCTTCCTGGCGCGCCCGGCCGGCCTGCTCTCGGGCGGCATGAAGCAGAAGCTGGGCTTATGCTGCGCCCTTATTCATGAGCCCGACTTATTAATCCTGGACGAGCCCACCACCGGGGTCGACCCGCTGGCCCGGGTGCAGTTCTGGGAACTGATCGCGGCGATCCGGCGCGCGCGGCCGTCCCTGAGCGTGCTGGTGGCCACCGCCTACATGGACGAAGCCGGGCAGATGGACTGGCTGGTGGCGCTCGACGCCGGCCGCGTGCTGGCGGCCGGCAGCCCGCAGGCGCTGCTGGCGCGCACCGGCTGCGCCGACCTGGAACGGGCCTTCGTGGCGCTGCTGCCGCCCGAACGCCGCACCGGGCGGCCGCGCGCCCCGGCTAGCGGGCCGGCTGCGCCAGAGTCGGCCACCAGCGCGGCAGCGGCCGAGCCGGCGGTCGAAGCGCGCGCGCTGTGGCGCCGCTTCGGCGAATTCGTCGCGGTGCGCGACGTCAGTTTCCGGATCGCGCGCGGCGAGATCTTCGGCTTCATCGGCTCCAACGGCTGCGGCAAGAGCACCACCATGAAGATGCTCACCGGCTTGCTGGCGCCCAGCAGCGGCGAGGCCTGGGTGCTGGGTCAGCCGGTGCGCCGCCACGACCTGGCCGGGCGGCGCCGGGTCGGCTACATGTCGCAAGGCTTCTCGCTGTACCGCGAGCTGAGCGTGCGCCAGAACCTGCTGCTGCACGCGCGCCTGTTCGACCTGCCCGAGGACGCCGGACGGCGCCGCTGCGCCGACCTGGCCGGCCGCTTCGGGCTGGAGCCGGTGCTCGACGCCATGCCGGATGCGCTGCCGCTGGGCATGCGCCAGCGCCTGTCGCTGGCGGTGGCGCTGGTGCACGCGCCCGAACTGCTGATCCTGGACGAGCCGACTTCCGGCGTGGATCCGGTGGCGCGCGACGGCTTCTGGTCCGAGATGCTGGCTCTGTCGCGCCAGGACGGCGTGACGATCTTCATCTCGACCCATTTCATGAACGAGGCCGAGCGCTGCGACCGGGTGGCGCTGATGCACGCGGGCCGGGTCCTGGCCTGCGGCGCACCCGCGGCCCTGCGCGCGGCGCGCGGCGCCGCCAATCTGGAGCAGGCCTTCGTGGCCTGGCTGCGCGAAGCCGACCCGCAGGCGTCGGTCGCGGCGCCGGTGCTGCCGCCGCCGCAAGGCCAGGCCGCCGCGCGCGGCGGCTGGCTGCGCCGCGCGGCCGCCTGCAGCCGGCGCGAAGCCCTGGAGCTGTGGCGCGATCCGGTGCGGGCCCTGCTGGCGACGCTCGGCTCGCTGATCCTGATGATCGTGATCGGCTACGGCCTGAACATGGACGTCGAAGACCTGCCGTACGCCGTACTCGACCGCGACGGCACGGCGCTCAGCCGCGACTATGCCCTGAACCTGTCCGGCTCGCGCTACTTCTCGGAACATGCGCCGCTGGCCGACTACGCCGACCTGGACCGCCGCATGCGCTCGGGCGAACTGGCGCTGGCCATCGAGATTCCGCCCGGCTTCGCGCGTGCGCTCCAGCGCGGCCGGCCGGTGCAGGTCGGGGCCTGGATCGACGGCGCCAATCCGCCGCGCGCCGAGACCGCCGAAGCCTATGTGCAGGGCATGCATGCGCACTGGCTCCGTAGCCGGGCAAGCGTGGCCGGGCAGGCCGTCGCCGGCGTCGAGACGCGCTTTCGCTACAACCCGGACGTGCGCAGCCTGCCCGCCATGGTGCCCGCGATCATCGCCTTGCTGCTGCTGAACCTGCCGGCCATGCAGGCGGCGCTGGCGGTGGTGCGCGAAAAGGAAATGGGATCGATCGTCAACCTGTACGTCACCCCGTTGCGGCGCAGCGAGTTCCTGCTCGGCAAGGCGGCCCCTTACGTGCTGCTCGCCATGCTGAACTTCGTGCTGATGACCGTGCTGGCGGTGACGCTGCTCGGCGTGCCGCTCAAGGGCAGCGTGGCGGCGCTGACGGCGGCCGCCTTCCTGTTCTGCATCTGCTCGACCGGGATCGGCCTGCTGGCCTCGGCCTTCACGCGCAGCCAGATCGCGGCGATCTTCCTGACCATGATCGGCACCATGCTGCCCGCCATCCAGTTCGGTGGGCTGATCAATCCGGTGGCGGCGCTGGAGGGGGCCGGCCGGGTAATCGGCGAAACCTACCCGGCTTCGCACATGCTGACCATCAGCCGCGGGGTGTTCTCCAAGGCGCTCGGCTTTGCCGACCTGCAGGCCGAATTCCTGGCCCTGCTGGCGGCGATTCCGGTGATCCTGGGCCTGGCCATCCTGGCCCTGCCGCGACAGGAGCGCTAGCATGACGCTGTCCTGGCACAAGGTGTGGCGCCTGGGCATCAAGGAATGGTGGAGCCTGGCGCGCGACCCGGTCATGCTGGGCCTGATCGTGTACAGCTTCACGGCGGGCGTGTACATCGCCGCCACCGCTCAGCCCGACACCCTGAGCCGGGCCGCGCTCGCCATCGTCGACGAGGACCAGTCGCCCCTGTCGCTGCGCATCCGCCAGGCCTTCCTGCCGCCGCAGTTCATGCCGCCCGAGCAGATCGCACTGGCGCAGCTGGACGCGCGCCTGGACCGCGGCAGCGCGACCTTCGTGCTGGTGATCCCGGCCGGCTTCCAGCGCCGGGTGCTGGCGGGACGCCCGGCCGCGCTGCAGCTGAACGTGGACGCCACCCGCATGAGCCAGGCGTTTTCGGGCAGCGGCTACGTCGAGCAGATCGCCCTGGGCGAGGTGGCGGCCTTCGTGCACGGCGCGCCAGCGCGGGCGCCGCCGGTCGCGCTGACGGTGCGCGCGCGTTTCAATCCGGCGCTCACGCCGTCCTGGTTCGGCGGCTTGATGGAGCTGATCGGCAACGTCACCATGCTGTCGGTGATCCTCAGCGGCGCCGCCCTGATCCGCGAGCGCGAGCACGGCACCGTCGAACACCTGCTGGCAATGCCGGTGCGCGGGGTGGAAATCCTGCTGGCCAAGCTGTGGTCGATGGCGGCGGTGGTGATGCTGGCGACCCTGGTGGCGCTGCTGGTGGTGCTGCGCGGGTTGCTGCAGGTCGGCCTGCAGGGCGCGCTGCCGCTGTTCCTGCTCGGGGTCGCGCTGCACCTGTTCGCCACCACCTCGCTCGGCATCCTGATGGCGGCCACCGCGCGCGGCATGCCGCAATTCGGCCTGCTGGTGATCCTGGTCCTGCTGCCGCTGCAGATGCTGTCCGGCGCCACCACGCCGCGCGAGAGCATCCCCGCCGTGCTGCGCGAGCTGATGCTGCTGGCGCCGACCACCCATTTCGTCGAGCTGAGCCAGGCGATCCTGTTCCGCGGCGCCGGAATCGAGGTGGTCTGGCGCCCCATGCTGGCCCTGCTGGCGATCGGCGCCGTGTTGTTCGCGCTGGGCCTGGCCCGCTTCGGCACGGCGCTGCGGCCGCACTGAAGGGCAGGGCAGGGCGGCGGGAGCCACGCCTTTCCGTGCGAATCAAACCAGGCATGGTCGACCACGGGACCCATCATGGAACATGCGCTTTCCCCCACCTGGTACGTGTTCGCCCTGCGCGGCGCCGCCGGCATCGTGTTCGGCGTGCTGGCGCTGGCCTGGCCCGGCCTGACCCTGGTCGCGCTGGTGGCGCTGTTCGCCGCCTATGCACTGGTGGGCGGCGCGGCCGCCCTGGCGGGCGCGCTGCGCCATCGCGGCGGCGACGAGCGCTGGCCCGGCCTGCTGCTGGGGGCGGTCAGCATCGTGGCCGGCGTGGCCGGCGTGGTCTCTGTGCTGCGTCCCGGCCTGACCGCCCGGGTGCTGGTGCTGCTGATGGGCGCCAATGCGCTGGTCGCCGGTGTGCTCGACCTGCTGGGTCGCCCTGCGCCTGCGCCACACACCGCGCGTCGCATGGCTGCTCGGCCTGGCCGGCGCCTGGGCATGTGCCAGCGGCGCCTTGCTGCTGGCGCTGGCGCTGCGCCTGCGCGCCGCGCGCGGCGCCCGGACCCAGGCGCCAAGGCCGGAACGCCGGGTCCATCCGGACCGACGCGCGGCGCCCGCACCCTGAGGGCGCGCGTCCGGCTCAGGCGCCGTCGACCCGGCGCAGCAGCCAGGTACTGGCGCCCCGCGTCAGCAGCACGTAGCCGGCCAGGATCGCCGCCAGGCCCCACCAGTAGGGGGCCGGCGGCGGAACCAGGCCGAGCAGCGGCGCGAGCGGCGACCAGGGCAGCCAAAGCCCGGTGCCGCAGGCCGCCAGGCTGGCCAGCGCCAGCGCCGCCGACGGCCGCGCGCCGCGCCCGGGCGCGGCGCCGCTGCGGATCACGTACACGATCAGGGTCTGCGACAGCAGCGACTCGATGAACCAGCCGGTCTGGAACAAGGCCGGCGCATGGGCCGCGCCCAGGCCGAACCACAGCAGGCCGAAAGTCGCATAGTCGAACAGGGAACTGATCGGGCCGAAGCACAGGACGTAGCGGCGCAGGGCCCGAATGTCCCAGTGGCGCGGCCGCGCCTGGAAATCCGGGTCGACCCGGTCAGTCACCAGCGCCGTCTGGGCGCAATCGTAGAGCAGGTTGTTGAGCAGCACCTGCACCGGCGCCATCGGCAGGAAGGGCAGCAGGACGCTGGCGCCCAGCACGCTGAGCATGTTACCGAAGTTCGAACTGGCGCTCATGCGGATGTACTTGACGATATTCCCGAACACCCGGCGGCCGGACAGCACGCCGGCGTCGACCGCGAGCAGGCTTTTCTGCAGCAGGATCAGGTCGGCGGACTCGCGGGCCACGTCGGCGCCGGTGTCCACCGAAATGCCGACGTCGGCCGCCTTCAGGGCCGGGCCGTCGTTGACGCCGTCGCCCAGGAAGCCGACCACCCGGCCCTGGGCCTGCAGGCAGCGGATCACGCGCGTCTTCTGCGCCGGCGCCAGCTTGGCGAACACCGTGGTGCGCAGCGCCAGTTGTCCCAGGGCGGCGTCGTCCAGCGCATCGATCCGGCCGCCTTCCAGCACCGTGCCGGGGTCGACACCCACCATCCGGCACACGTGGGCGCACACGGCCGCATTGTCGCCGCTGAGCACCTTGACGGCGACGCCGCGCGCCGCCAGGGCGGCGAGCGCGGCCGCCGCCGAATCCTTGGGCGGGTCGAAGAAGGCGATGTAGCCGACCAGGATCAGACCGCGCTCCAGCGCCGGATCGGCCAGGTCGCGCTCGTCGTCGCGCAGCGCGCGCCAGGCGATCGCGATCACCCGCAGTCCCTCCCGGTTCAGGCCTTGCGCCACCGTGCCCAGGGCATCGGCGTGGCCGGCGCCGAAGGGTGCGGGCCCGCCGGCGCCCTCGGCCGCGTCGCAGACGCTGGTGATTTCCTCGACCGCACCCTTGCACACCAGGATCCGGCTACCGTCCGGCGCCTGCAGCACCACCGACATGCGGCGGCGCACGAAGTCGAAGGGAATCTCGCCCAGCTTGCGCCAGCCGGCATCCGGCTGCAGGTGCGCATGGGTGCGTGCATGGCCGAGCACCGCCTTGTCCAGCAGGTTGTGCAACCCGGTCTGGTGGTAGCTGTTCAGGTAGGCGTAGTCGAGCACGCGCCCGGACTCGCGTCCGGCGATGTCGACGTGGCGCTCCAGCACCACCCGGTCCTGGGTCAGGGTGCCGGTCTTGTCGGTGCACAGCACGTCGATCGCCCCCAGGGTCTGGACCGCGGCCAGGCGCTTGACGATCACCTCGCGCCGGGACAATTCCAGCGCGCCGCGCGCCAGGTTGGCGGTGACGATCACCGGCAGCAGCTCGGGCGCCAGGCCGACCGCCACCGCGGTGGCGAACAGCAGGGCCTGGTGCAGGTCGCCCTTGTCGGCCCAGTTCAGCAGCAGCACCAGCGGGGCCATGACCAGCATGATCCGCAGCAGAAGGGCGATCACGGCGGCGATGCCGCGGTCGAAGTCGCTGCGCTCGCGCGCCTCGACCAGGGCCGCGGCCAGCCGGCCGAATCCGGTCGCCGTCCCGGTGGCGAACACCAGGGCGCGGCCGCTGCCGCTGGTGACGTGGGTGCCCATGAAGCCGATGTTGTCGAGTTCGGGTGCTTGGGCCGCCGCGCCGGGTTCCAGCACCTGCGCGCCGGCCTGCTTGCGCACCGGCAGCGATTCTCCCGTGAGGGAGGACTGGTCGACGAACAGGTCGATCGCCTCGATGAAGCGCACCTCGGCCGGGACCGGGTCGCCGGCGGCCAGCAGCACGATGTCGCCGGGCACCAGTTCCTCGAGCGGGTGCTCGACCTCGGCGCCGTCCGGGTCCGCCGCCGGACGCCGCACCCGGACCATGGTGCGCACCAGCGCCCGCAGGCGCTGGGCGGCGCGGTCGGCGCGGTATTCCTGCACGAAGCCCAGTACCGTCGACAGGATCACGATGGCGGCGATCATGGCGGCCCCGAAGCCCTGGCCGGTGGCCAGGTCGATCCCGGCCAGCACCAGCAACAGCAGCGGAAGCGGCCGGGCGAAGGCTGCCAGCAAGGCCGGCACGGGCGAACGGACGGCCGCGCGCGCGACCGTGTTCGCTCCGTGGCGCGCCAGCCGCAGCCGGGCCTCGGCGGCCGGCAGGCCGTCCGGTCCGGAATCGAGCAGGCGCAGGGCAGCGCCGGCGTCGAGCGCGGCGAGCGCCGCGGCGTCCGGCGCGGCCGGGTGCGGCGGCACCCGCGCCCGCTTCATCGCGCGGGTTCCCCGCTGCCGGTGCAGCGCATGGCGGCCCCGTCAGTGCGCGATCAGGAGCGGCACCGGCGCACGCGCCAGCAGCTCGCGGGTGGCGCCGCCCAGCATCCATTCGTGGAAGCGGCTGTGCCCGTAGGCCCCGCACACCATCAGCCCGGCGCCACAGTCGCGCGCCAGCCCGACCAGGGTCTTGCCCACGGTGGCAGTGGTGCGCTCGACCACCACCTCGACGGCGACGCCGTGGCGCGCCAGGTACTGCGCCATGTCGGCCCCGGGTTCGTCGCCGTGCAGGCCGGCCTGCGGCTCGGGATTGACGACCGCCAGCTTGACGGCGGCGGCGCGGCGCAGCAGGGGCAGGGCGGCGTCCAGGGCGCGCAGCGCCGGCGTCCTGCCGTCCCAGCCGGCCACCACGGTGCCGGGAATCGGCGCCCCGCCGTAGGCCGCGGGCACCACCAGCACCGGCCGCGGGCTGTTCAGCGCCAGCAGTTCGGGCAGGCGCGGCACCTGCACCGGCGCACCGGGGCCATCCTCGCGATCCTGGCTCAGGACCACCAGGTCGGCATAGCGGGCGTGCTGCAGCAGGCCGTAGCCGGGGGCGTCCTCGATCAGGCGGATCTCGCAGGAATCGATGCCCAGGCGGCGCGCCTGGTCCGCGAAGGCGTCGAGGCGCAACAGCGCCGCATCGCGCAGCAAACCGAGGTCGACGGCCGGTACCGGCGCCCCGGCCGCACCGGCCAGCAGGGAGAAGTCCATCCAGGAGATGCCGGTGGCGGCGCTGCCCACCAGGTGGGCCCCGTGCTCGCCGGCCAGCAGGGCGGCGGCCCGCAGCCGGCTGTCCTGCAGGGGGCTGCCGTCGACGTAGGTCAAGATGGTCTTGTACACGATGGCTTCCTTTGCGGAAATGTCGCCAGTCGGCCGACCGGAATTGGACAGGCGGCAGCTTGTTGAGTGTGTGGATCATCGGCTAACTGCCAGCTTACTCCTAAACCTAAATCAGCGAAAATCCTACACGCCACCCCTGAATCCCGTGCCCGAGTCGATCGGCAGCCTGGGCGGCTACACGACCCAGATCCGCGCCCTGAACAACCTGGGCCAGGCGGTGGGCGTCTCCACCACCGCCGCGGGCGAGGCCCATGCCTTCCTGTATTCCCGCGGACGCATGCAGGACCTGACGGCCCGCTACGGCATCCAGGATGCCGGCGCCATCAACGACCGCGGCGAGATTTCGCCCCGCAGCACCGGCTTGCGCGCCGCCGTGCTGCGGGGCGGCGTGTTCGACGAATTCGGTCCCCCGAACAGCGGGGCCGGCGACATCAACGCGCGCGGCGACATGCTGGTCGATTACTTCCCCGAAGGGCTCGGGTATCGCAGCGCGCTGTACAGCAAGGGCACGCTGACCGACCTGCCGCGCGCGGGCGGCATGCAGGTTTTGGGCCAGGCCATCAACGACGCCGGCTGGGTCACCGGCTACCTCACCAGCGCCGACGGCCGCAACCACGCCTTCCTCTGGGACGGACAGACCTATACCAACCTGACGCCGTGGGCCCGCAGCAGCTTCGGCTACGACATCAACAATCTCGGCCAGGTAGTCGGCGTCAGCGACGGCCGCGCTTTCCTGTACGCCGACGGCGAATTGATCGACCTGAACACGCGCATCGACCGCGACGCCGACCGGCTGCTGATCTCGGCCGACGAGATCAACGAGCGCGGCCAGATCCTGGCGCCTTCCTGCGACCGCGCGGGGGTGTTCTGCTACGGTTCCAGTCTCCTGACGCCGGTGCCGGCGGTGCCCGAGCTGCCGCTGGTCGCACTGTTGCCTGCGGGACTGGCGCTGCTCGGCGGCCGGCGCCTCGGCCGCGCCGTGCTGCTGCGCCGCCGCAGCACGTTTTGCACGCGAGTAAATTCGTCCTGCAGCACCCGGCGCGCTACAGGGAAAATCGGCCGCCAATCCTGCGCTGGAGTTCGCTTAATCTGGGTTTAATGTTCCATGCATAGGCTTGCACTGTTGAAATAACAGATGCAAGCCCTACGATGATGAACCTCCCGGAACCGCTTGCGAACGACATCCCGCTCGCAGGCATGGCGCGCCAGCCCCGGCCCCGGCTCGAACGCTTCGAGCCTGGCGATCCCGGACGCGCGCAGCTCGAGGCCTTCATTGCGGCCGCCTTCCTGAAAAACTACGGCGCCCGGATCGCGCACTTCAGCGACACCCTGGTGGGTTGCCGCGACGCCGACGGCAGCTGGACGGCGGCGCTGGGCTACTCGCTGGCCGGCGTCCATCCGCTGTTCCTCGAACACTACCTGGACGGTCCGATCGAAACCGAGATCGGCGCGCGTATCGGGCGCCCGGTCGCGCGCGACGAAATCGTCGAGGTCGGCAACCTGGCCGCCACCCACCCCGGCGCCGCGCGCGCCCTGATCGTCGGCACGACCAGCCTGCTGCACGAGCTGGGCCTGCGCATCGTCGCCTTCACCGCCACCACCAGCCTGCTCAATTCCTTCGGCCGGCTCCAGCTGCGCCCGCAGGTCCTCGCAGGCGCCGACCCGGCGCGCCTGCCCGACGGCGGAGCCCAGTGGGGCAGCTATTACGACACCCACCCACAAGTCATGTTTGGTGATATTCAATATGGTTATACAGAACTTGCTCGACTCGCTAGCCGATTCCACCGTCCTGCTGAGTGACGGCCGCACCGGGCTCGACCGCGCCGCGGTCGCGCAGGGGATCGCCCGGATCCGCGCCGCACTGGCCGCGCGCGCCCGTCCGGAGGCCCCGGTCGGCATCCTGGCCGACAACTCGCCCGAATGGCTGATGGTCGACCTGGCCACCCAGGAACTCGGCCTGACGCTGGTGCCGCTGCCCCTGTTCTTCACGCCGCAGCAGTGGATGCACGTGATCGCCGAGAGCGGCATCGGCGCGCTGTTCTGCGCCGATCCGGCGCAGGGCGCCGCGCTCGGCTTCGACATCGTGCGCGACGCCGGCGGCCCGCTGGCGCTGTGCGAGACCAGCCGCGCGCCGCAGGCCGCCGAGCTGGACGGGGTGCAGAAGCTCACCTTCACCTCGGGCACCACGGCCGCGCCCAAGGGCGTGTGCCTGTCGGCCGCCCAGCAGTGGGAGGTGGCGGCGGCCCTGCGCGAGGGCGTGGCGCCGCTGGGGCTGGAACGCCACCTGTGCCTGCTTCCGTTCGCGGTCTTGCTCGAGAACCTGGCCGGCCCCTACACGGCGCTGCTCAGCGGCGCCACCACGATCTGCCCGCCGCTGCTCGAAACCGGCATGCGCGGCGCCAGCGGCTTCGACCCGGTCGCCTGCCTGGACGCGATCGCGCGCCATGCGCCGCACAGCATCACGCTGGTGCCGCAGATGCTGCAGGCGCTGGTGGCCGCCAGCCGGCCGGACGATCCGCGCATCGCCAGCCTGCGCTTCGTCGCGGTCGGCGGCGGCAAGATGCCGCCCCAGCTGCTGGAGGCCGCCCGTGCGCGCGGCTTCCCGGTGTTCGAGGGCTACGGCCTGTCGGAGTGCGCGTCGGTGGTGGCCCTGAACCTGCCCGGCGCCGCGCGCGACGGCAGCGTCGGCCGCCCGCTGAAGCACCGGCGCGTCGCCATCGCCGCCGACGGCGAGATCCTGGTCGAAGGCTGCGCCGCACGCTACCTCGGGCAGCCGGTGCAGGACGACCCCTGGCTGGCGACCGGCGACCTGGGGCACGTCGATGCGGACGGTTTCCTGTTCGTCGACGGCCGCAAGAAAGACATCCTGATCACCGGCTACGGCCGCAACGTCTCGCCCGAATGGCCGGAGGCGGTGCTGCTCGGCACCGGCCTGTTCGCGCAGGCCATGGTGCTCGGCGAGGCCCAGGCTTACCTGGGCGCGCTGCTGGTGCCGGCGGCCCCCGGCCTGGACCCGGCGCAGCTGCAGGCGGCGGTCGAGCGCGCCAATGCCCAGTTGCCGGACTACGCCCAGGTGCGGCGCTGGCGCCCGGTGCCCCCGTTCACGCCGGCCGCCGGCCTGCTCACCCCCAACGGCCGCCTGCGCCGCGCCGCGATCCGCGCCGCGCATGCGGAGACCATCGCATCCCTGTTCGACCAACCGGAGTCCCTCTCGTGAATTTCTTCGACCAACTGCAATCGGCCACCGAGCCCCAGCGCCAGGAAATGTTTTCGATCCCGATCATCCAGGACGCCCTCCAGGGCCAGGTGGTGACCAGCCAGTACATCGCCTTCCTGTCGCAGGCCTACCACCACGTGAAGCACACGGTGCCGCTCCTGATGGCCTGCGGCAGCCGCCTCGGCGAACGCCATGAATGGCTGCGCGAGGCGATCGCCGAGTACATCGAGGAGGAGGTCGGCCACCAGGAGTGGATCCTGTCGGACATCCGCGCCTGCGGCGGCGACGCCGAAGCGGTGCGGCGCGCCCGTCCCCATGCCAGCACCGAACTGATGGTGGCCTACGCCTACCACCAGGTCGACCGCGGCAACCCGGTCGGCTTCTTCGGCATGGTGCACGTGCTCGAAGGCACCAGCACGGCGCTGGCCACCCATGCGGCCGGCACCATCGCTTCGGCGCTGGCGCTGCCGCCGGAAGCGTTCAGCTACCTCAGCTCGCACGGCAGCCTGGACCTCGAGCACGTGGCCTTCTTCGAGAAGCTGATGAACCGGCTGGACGACGCGGCCGACCGCGAGGCGGTGATCCACATGGCGCGCATGATGTACGGCCTGTACGGCAACGTGTTCCGCAGCCTGCCGCGCGGCGAAACCCTGTTCGGCAAGGAGGCCTGAGATGGCGCAGCGACAAGCAGGTGGGCGTTATCGCGCCGTCCTGACCGGCGCCAGCGGCGGCATCGGCGCGGCCATCGCCGCGCGCCTGGCCCCGCAATGCGCGCTGCTGATCCTGGTCGGACGCCAGCGCCCGGCCCTCGAAGCCCTGGCCCAGCAGCTGCGCGGCTGCGACGTCCAGATCGTCTGCGGCGACCTGTGCGACCCGCACACCCTGGGCGCGGTGGCCGCCACCGCCCGCGCCGGCGGCGGCATCAACCTGTTGATCAACAATGCCGGCGTGAGCAGCTTCCACGCCTTCGAGACCCAGGCTCCCGCCGACATCCGGGCCCAGGTGGAGACCAACCTGCTGGCCCCGATGCTGCTGACCCGCGAGCTGCTGCCCCTGCTGGGCGCGGCGCCGGCGGCCCAGGTGATCAACGTCGGTTCCGTGTTCGGCGCGCTCGGATTCCCCGGCTTTGCCGCCTACGGCGCGGCCAAGGCCGGCCTGGCCGGATTCTCGCAGTCGCTGCGGCGCGAATATGCCGATTCGAACGTCACGGTACGCCATTTCTCGCCGCGCGCCACCCGGACGCCGATCAACAGCGCCGCCGTGAACGAGATGAACCGCGAGCTGCGCACGGCCGAGGACACCCCGGAAGTCGTGGCCGAGGCCTTCATGGCCTTCCTGGCCGGCGATGCCGCAACCCGGACCCTGGGCACGGCGGAGCGCTTCTTCGTGCTGGTGAACAAGCTGCTGCCCGGCATTCCCGACAAGGCGATCCGCAAGCAGCTGGTGCAAATTCGAAAATACTTGCCTCGATAACATAAGCGAAGTACAAAGGAGAAACTGATGAAAAACCTGTACCGATGGATTGCTTCCGTGGCCGCGGCCATGCTGCTGGCGGGGACGGCCTGGGCCGGCCCGGCCGAGGATGTCGCGCGCATGCAGCAGGGCTGGGAACAGATCAAGTACCAGACCCCGCCCGACCGCCAGGAGGCGGAATTCGAGCGCCTGTTGGGGGAAAGCGAACAATTGCTTGTGCGAAATCCCGGCAGTGCGGACGTCCTGATCTGGCATGCCATCGTCGAATCCACCTATGCCGGGGCCAAGGGCGGGATCGGCGCGTTAAAATATGTCAAGAACGCCAAGAAATCGCTCGAGCAGGCGCTGGCGATCAATCCGAATGCGCTGTCCGGCTCCGCTTACACCAGCCTGGGCTCGCTGTACTACCAGGTGCCGGGATGGCCGATCGGCTTCGGCGACAAGGCCAAGGCCGAGGAATTCCTCAGGAAAGGCCTGGCGGTGAACCCGGACGGCATCGATCCGAATTATTTTTACGGCGACTACCTGTACCGCAAGGGCGATCTCGAGAACGCCGAGCGCTACCTGCGCAAGGCCTTGCAGGCGCCGGCCCGTCCGGGACGCAAGCTGGCCGACGAGGGACGGCGCGGCGAGATCAAGCAATTGCTGGCCAAGATCGCGGAAGGAAAGAAGTGACGAGTCCACAACGAGGAATGCCGTCTTGAGGCTGCTGCTGGTCGAAGACGACCCGCTGCTCGCCAGCGGACTGGTGGTCGCGCTGCGGCGCGCCCACTACACGGTCGAGCATGTCCGCGACGGCGCCTCCGCGCTCGCGGCGCTGCGCGACAACGCCTTCGATATCGCGGTGCTCGACCTCGGGCTGCCGGATCTCGACGGCACCCGGGTGCTGGAGCGCGTGCGCGCCGGCGGGGATGGCTTGCCGATCCTGATCCTGTCGGCGCGCGACGCCATGCGCGACCGCGTCCAGGGTCTGGACCTCGGGGCCGACGACTACCTGGTCAAGCCCTTCGAACTCGACGAACTGCTGGCGCGCCTGCGGGTGCTGGCGCGGCGCCATGGCGGGCGTCCGGTCAACCGGATCGAGCGCGGCGCGCTGGTGCTGGAGGCCGACAGCCTGCGCGCATCCTGGCATGGCGAGCCGGTCGAACTGCAACGGCTCGAGTTCATGCTGCTCAAGCAGCTGGCCGAGCACCCCTCGCGCATCTTCAACCGCGCCCAGCTCGAGGAATCCCTGTACGGCTGGGGCGAGGGGGCGGAGAGCAACACCATCGACGTGCACGTGCATCACCTGCGCAAGAAACTGGCGCCCGAGGCCATCAAGACCATTCGCGGCGTCGGCTACCGCCTGGGCGACGTCGGCGCATGAAGGCGCGCACCTATTCGGGCCGGCGGCGCCTGGTAGTGGCCACGCTGCTGTGCATCGTGTTCATCTTCGGCGGCATCGGCGTGGTCGCCCAGCTGGTCGCGCGCCACGAATCCGAGGAATTGTTCAGCGCACGCCTGGCCACCTCGGCGCGGGTGCTGGAGGCGCTGGTGGCGCAGCAACTGTCGACGGCGACGCTGGCGCAGCCGCTGGTCATTCCGCTGCCGCCCGAACTCGAGTCCTCTGGCAGCGAGGAAGCGGACGCCTCCGGACACCGCTACGAAACCAAGATCGCCTTCCAGGTCTGGCGCGAGGACGGCGTGCTGCTGGCCAAGTCGGCCTCGGCGCCGGACGAGGCGCTGGCGCCGCTGACGCCGGGCTTCAGCGCGCACCGGGTCGGCGACACCCTGTGGGAAGTCTTCGCCTTGCGCTCGGGGCGCATCTTCGTCGTGACGGCCGAGAAGGAAGAAGTGCGCGGCGAGCTGGCCGAGTATATCGGCATGTCGATCACCGCGCCGCTGATCGTCGGCGGCTTGCTGTTGCTGGTGGCGGTGAACGTCGTCCTGTTGCGCAGCATGGGTCCGCTCAAGGAACTGGCGGCGCGAATCGGCGCGCGCACCCCCGATTCGCTCGAGCCGGTGCGCCTGTGCGACACCCCGGTCGAGCTGGCGCCGATCATCCAGGAACTGAACAGCCTGCTCGACCGCATCAAGGCCGCCTTCGAGCGCGAGCAGCGTTTCATCGACGCGGCTGCCCACGAGATCCGCACGCCGATCGCGGCGGTCCAGCTGCATATCGAAAACGCAATGCGTTCGCCCGTGGAGGCCGAGCGCGCGGAAGCGCTGGCGCTGGCGCTGACCTCGGCGCGCCGCACCAGCAAGCTGGCCGAACAGCTGCTCACGCTCAGCCGCATCAGCGCCCGCAGCGACGACTACAAGCCGCAGCAGGTATCGCTGCTGGAAGTCTGCCACGAGGTGATCGGCACGCTCGACCCCCTGCTCGAGCGCCGCGGCCAGACCATCAGCCTGGAGGCGGAACGCGACCTGCAGGTATGGGGCGAGCCGAGCCAGCTGCGGCGCATGCTGCAGAACCTGATCGACAATGCCTCGGTCCATGGCGCCCCCGACGGCGAGATCGAGGTGCGCCTGGCTGCGCGCGGCGACCGCGCCCTGCTGTCGGTAGCCAACGACGGCGCGCCGATTCCTGCCGACGAGCTGGGCAAGCTGTTCACGCCGTATTACCGCTCCCCGGGGGCGGCGCCGGGCGGCCACGGCCTGGGCCTGGCGATCGTGAAGGAGATCCTGGGCCAGCACGGCGCTTCGGTCAGCCTGCGCCGCAAGGGCGACGGCCAGGGCAACATCGCCGAGGTCTCGCTGCCGCTGGCCGGCAGCCAGGTTGCCAGCTAGGCGCCCATCCCGCAGGGTTCCGCGCAAGCGCATGATTTTTTCGGCGGCGCGCCCGCTGGCGGGCGGGGCCATGTCTATACTGCCGGCTCGACCTCGCCATCCTGCCCGACAAGCCCGCCATGCGTTTTCCAGGAACCCACCACTCGCCACGCACTCCGTCCGGCGCCATCGTCATGTTGGCCATGCTGGGCATGCAGTCGTGCGCCTGCGCCGCCGAGCCGATCATCCGCAACGGCGTGTTCTGGAAGGACAGCGCCGGCGCCCCGATCCACTCCCAGGGCGGCGGCATACTGAAGGTGGGCGACACCTGGTACTGGTATGGCGCCAGGTATGCCGAAGCGGTCAGCTATGCCGCGGCGCCGCGGCCGACCCCCGCCACCGGCAATCCGCACTTCAGCGCGGTGACGGTCTACTCGTCGGCCGACCTGGTCAACTGGAAGTTCGAAGGCGACGTGCTCGCGGCGGGGGCGTCCGGCAAGCTGTTCGACCGGCCGGGCTGGGTCGGCCGGCTGGGCGTGGTCTACCACCGGCAGACCGGCAAATACGTGCTGCTGACCCAGTACGCGAGCCCGGAACACGGCAGCGGCGTGCTGTTCGCCACCAGCGACACGCCCACCGGCCCCTTCGTCGTCCGGCGCCTGCAGACCCGTCTCGACAAGGTCGCCACCCCCGGTTCCGGCGACCAGACCGTGTTCGTCGACGACGACGGCCAGGCCTACCTGGTGTTCAGCAGCAGCGGCGACCGCCGCAAGCTGTACGTGGCGCCCCTGCGGCCGGCCGACTTCCTCGCCGTCGAAGCGGCGACCCAGGTGCATGCCGCGCCGGCCGGCGGCCGCGAAGGCAACGCCATGTTCAAGCACCGGGGCCTGTACTATTTTTGTTCCTCCGACCTGCACGGCTGGAACGCCTCGCGCAGCTTCTGCATGAGCGCCCGCAGCATCACGGGGCCATACTCGCCCGAAAAGCTGGTGGCCGGCACCGAGGCCGACTTCTCGCACGTCTCGCAAAATGGTTTCTTCATCCAGGTGGCGGGCAGCGAAGGCACCACGGTGCTGTATGCCGGCGACCGCTGGAGCAACTTCGCCGCCAACGGCATCGGCTACAACATCTGGGTGCCGCTCTCCTTCGAGGGCGACGCCCCGGTGTTCAATTCGCTCAGCGAATTCAGGCTCGACGCCGCAAAGGGCACCTGGTCGGCTGGCAAGGGCAACAACTACGTGCTCAATCCTGGTTTCGAAGCCGACCGCGTCGCCCAGACCAGCGTGGCCGGCTGGCGCACCAGCTGGACCAGCCTGAAGGGCGCCGCGCCCATCGTGAACACCCTCGACGGCCACGCCAGCCGCTGGGCGCTGGTGCTGCGGCATGCCGATCCGAGCATGGGCAGCGCGGTCCAGGATGTCAGGCTGCCGAACGGCCGCTACACGCTGCGGGCCTGGGTCAGGAGCAGCGGCGGGCAAGCGGTGGCGCGCCTGTTCGCCAGCGGCCACGGTGGCCCCGAAGTCGCGCAGCAGTTCAGCGGCCCGCTCGCCGAATGGCGCCAGGTAAGCCTGCCGGGCGTCGAGGTGCGCAATGGCAGCGTGCAGGTCGGCGTCTACACCGAAGGCAAGGACGGCCAGTGGCTGATGCTCGACGACCTCAGCCTGGTGCAGGAATGAAGCAGCAAACCAGGATCGCCATCGGGAGACCAGCATGACACATCGTTTTTTCCGCCGCCGCGCCATGACCCTGTCGATGCTGGCGGCGCCCCTGCTGGCGCGCCCGCTGGCGGCGCTGGCCGCGGCGCCGGACAGGGCCGTCATCACGGGATTCGGCGCCGTCGCCGACGGCGCCACGGTGAATACCGCCGCCATCCAGCAGGCCATCGAGCACCTGGCCGCGCGCGGCGGCGGCACCGTGGTGGTCCCGGCCGGCGTGTTCGTCAGCGGCGCGCTGTTCCTGAAGCCGAAGGTGCACCTGCACCTGGAGCAGGGCGCGGTCTTGCGCTGCTCGACCGACCTGGCGCATTTCCCGGCCCGGCGTACCCGCATCGAGGGCCACTTCGCGCCGCATTTCAACCCGGCACTGGTCAATGCGGACGGCTGCGACGGCCTGCGCATCAGCGGCAGCGGCACCCTGGACGGCGCCGGCCGCCCGATCTGGGACCGGTTCTGGCAGCTGCGCAATGCCGCGCCCGACCCGTACAATTTCAAGAACATCGGCATCCCGCGCGCCCGGCTGGCGCTGATCGAGCGCTCGCGCGACATCACGATCGAGGGCGTCACCTTCAAGGATTCGCAGTTCTGGAACCTGCACCTGTACCGCTGCAGCGGGGTCACGGTGCGCACGGCCCGCTTCCAGGTGCCCGACGACTACCACCAGGCCCCCAGCAGCGACGGGATCGACCTGGACAGCTGCCAGCACGTGCTGGTCGAGGACTGCTATTTTTCGGTGACCGACGACTGCATCGCGGCCAAGGGCTCGAAGGGACCGTTCGCGATGGAAGACAGGGACAGCCCGCCGGTGATCGACGTACGGGTGCGCAATTGCGAGTTCCGGCGCGGCCACCACATGCTGGCCCTCGGCAGCGAAGCCACCCTGGTGCGCGACGTGCTCGTCGAGGATTGCCGGGTGACCGGCAAGCTGGACAGCCTGGCCGTGTTCAAGCTGCGGCCGGATACGCCGCAGCACTACGAGAACATCCACTTCCGCAACATCAGCGTCGACGATTCCGGCGGCCAGATCGTGACCATCCAGCCCTGGACCCAGTACGTCGACCTGAAAGGCGCGCCGCCGCCGAAGTCGATCGTGCGCAACATCAGCCTGGTCGGCATCCGCGGACGCCTCAAGGCCTTCGGCACGATCAAGCCGAATCCCGGCCAGACCGCGATCAGCGACGTCCTGCTGAAGGACTTCGACGTGCAGCTCGAGCAGGAGCAGCTCGAGACCGCGGACGTCGCCAACCTGCGGCTGGAGAACGTGGTCGTCAACGGCAGGCGCTAGCCGATCCAGGCCAGGTAGGCCTGCTTCAGGTGCGCTGCGCGCGCCGACACCGGGATCAGCTCGTGCAGCAGGCCGGCGGCATCGTAGCGCATCAATGCCTTGAAAGCCTCCGGCATCGGCTCCTGCCGCGGCGGCGCCGCCGCCAGGCCGGTTTCGGCCAGCGCCGGCAGCCTGCTTCTCAAGGCCGGCTTGTCCAGCGTGCGGATCTCCTTTTTCTTGCACACCAGCGCCCGATAGGTCAGCGGCTCCAGCAGCCCGGCCAGCGGCACGCCGGCCGGCGCCGCGGCCAGTTCCCGCAGCACGACTTCGCAGGGCACCATGTGCTCGTGGGTGAGCTCGGCCGACGGCGCCAGGTGCCCGGCCAGCGATTTCCACTGGTTGCGCACGCGTGCCTGCTCGACGGTGGCGGCGGCCGCGCGGCTGATGAAGTCGACCGTGCGGTAGAAGTCGGTCGATTCGCTGGCCACCCGGATCAGGTGCTTGACCAGTTTGCGCGCCTCCCTCAGGCGGGTCTCGCGCTTGCCCACGGGTTTGGCAAGTTCCTGCCAATCGGCGCCGAGGTGGGCGCGGATGCCCTCGATGGAGGTCGCGCACAGGCCGATCTGGCCGGCCCGTTCGAAGTCGTCGCGGAACTTGAACAGCTTGATGTCGGGTTGGTTCATGAATGGATGTCGAGTGTGAACATGCACGGCATTTTCCAGCCTGGCGCACTGTTGCGCAAGGCGGCGTGGCCGGTTCAGAGGGACGCGGCGCAGCGTGACAGGAAGGCCGCGAACAGTTCGCAAAGCAGCGGGATGCGGCGCGTCAGGCGGTGGTCGCCCGGCACCAGGTGCAGGGTGCAGCCCTGCTGGCGCGCATAGCGGATCGCACGTTCGCAGGGAATGACTTCGTCATCCCAGCCGTGCACGATCTCGGCATGGGTGGCCAGGATCGCCGGGGCCTGGGTCGGGTAGTCCGGCATGGCCACGGCGGGAGCGAGCAGGAACACGCCGTCGGCGTCGAGCCAGGCCGAGGCTTCCGCCGCGACCCAGCCGCCCATGCTGGAACCCACCAGCAGCAAGGGCCGGTCGAGGTCGCGGCAGGCCTCCCGCAGCTGCGCCAGGCGCTGCCCCGGACCGGTGCACTGCGAATAATCCAGGCTGGCGACTTCCCAGCCGTGCTGGCGCGCCACCGCCGCCAGCGCCGCGATCTTGCTGCCACCCGGTCCGCTTTCCTTGCCGTGCACGAAGTGGATCAATCCCTTGCTCATCGCCGCTCCCGTTCAGCGGCCGGCGACCAGCGCGGCCAGCAGGTTGCCGTGGCCGACCGTGTGCAGGCGCGCATCGCGGGTGGTGTCGGTATGCGGGTCGTAGTAGCCGACGATGTGCAGGCGCGCATCCCTGCCGGTCTGGCGGCCGTCGGCGGCGGTGTCGATGTAGCCGATGGTGTGGTAGCGTGCATCGGTCAGTGTCTGTCTTTTCATGCGGGCTCCTTGCCGTTGAACGAGCGGCCAGTCTAGGAGGCCCGGCGACAGGCGCTGTCGCAGCGTGCCTGCGACGGCCCTTGTCGCGTCCGCGGCTAGGGTAGCGCCTGGCCGGCCAAAGCCGGTCACGCAATCATCGCGCTCACCCAATCATCGAAAGGAGGCGCCCATGGCGCACATCGTCTTGCTCGGGGATTCGATCTTCGATAACGCCCCGTATGTCCCGGTCGGGACTGAAGTCCGCGCCCGCCTGCAATCGCTGCCGGGCCGGCCGCACCGGGTATCGCTGCTGGCGCGCGACGGCAGCGTGCTGGCCGACATGGCCGCGCAGGCGGCCGGGTTGCGCGCGCTGCCGGCGCCGGCCGACTGGCTGGTGGCGAGCTGCGGCGGCAACGACGTGCTGGGCCTGGTCGGCGCGATGCACGGGCAGGTCGCTACGGTGCTCGAGGCCGCCGAGCTGCTGGCGGCGTGGCAGGCCGGTTTCCGCCAGGCCTACCGGGACATGCTGGACCTGCTGCTGGCGCACGGGACGCCGCTGGCCGTGGCGACGATCTACGACGCGGTGCCCGGTTTGTCGCCGGGTCTGCGCACCGCGCTGGCGCCTTTCAATGACGTGATCCTGCGCGAGGCGGTGCAGCGCCGCCTGCCGGTGCTCGACCTGCGGGTGGTGTGCCGCGACCCGGACGATTACGCTTCCTGCTCCCCGATCGAGCCCTCGGCCCAGGGCGGGGCCAGGATTGCCGCCGCCATCGGGGAGCTGGTGGATGCGCAGGCCACGGCCGCGCCGCGGACCGTGGTGTATGGCGGCGCGCGGCCCTGAACGATCCGGATCGATATTTCTCATTGGAAATATTTTTGGTAAGATGGGATTTTGAACCGACAAGCATGGCCGCCGACCGGCTGCCAGCCCGCATATGCCTGCACTGATCGAACACATCGACGCGATCGCCCGCAAGAAGGGGCGCGAGGTCCTGTACCTGGAATTCCACCCGCAACCCTTCGCCGAGTGGCGCGCCTACCGCTACGAGGAAGACCTGGTCCGCAGCGCGGTGCTGGCCTGGCTCGACGCGCACGGCGTGCCCTGGACCCGCTGCGGCCCCTACGCCAACCCCGCGCGCATGGCTCCCTACCTGGGCCAGGTTTACCTCGACGTCCCCTACGACGAAGCGCTGCCCGAGTACTGCCGGCTGCGCGACTACCTCGAACATCCGGACGGGACGATGCGCCATCCCGGCGTGCGTTTCTACGCCATGCCGCTCGATTATGCGATGGAGAATGCCGCGCATGACGAACCGGGGTTCTGGCAACGCTGGGCCGAGGACTTCTGATGGCGACCAACCAGCAATCGCTGCTGCGCCAGTGGCACATGCTGCGCATGGTGCCGCGCGCGCCGCAGAAGGTATCGGCCAAGGAACTGTGCGAACGCCTGGGCGCGGCCGGCTTCGAGGTCGCCAAGCGGACCGTGGAGCGCGACCTGAAGGAATTGTCCGAGGTGTTTCCGATCGTGGTCGACAGCCGCGACAAGCCGTATGGCTGGAGCTGGCTGCGCGAGGCGTCGAGTTTCGACCTGCCCGGGCTGACCCTGCCCGAAGCGCTCACGCTCACGCTGGTCGAGCAGCACCTGCAACACCACCTGCCGCCGAATGCGGTCGATGCGCTGCGTCCGCACTTCCAGTCGGCGGCCCGCACGCTGTCGGCCGTCGACGATGCTTCGCCGCCGCGGGCCTGGCTGGACAAGGTGCGCAGCGTGTCGCCGCAGCAGCCCTTGCTGCCGCCGCGCATGGACGACGAATGCCAGCGCCTCGTGTACCTGGCCCTGATGCAGGACCGCCAGCTCAGGCTGCACTACCGCAAGCGCGATGCCGATGCGCCGACGGTGTATGCCGCGGTCCACCCACTGGCGGTGGTCCAGCGCGGCGGCCTGGTCTACCTGGTGTGCACGTTCGGCGCCTACGACGACGTCCGCACGATCGCGCTGCACCGGGTCCAGCAGGCCGAGGTGCTGTATGAAGCGGCGCGCCGCAAGCCCGGCTTCGACATCGACGCCTACATCGCTTCCGGCCAGTTCGGGGTGATCGCCGGCGCGCCCATCACCCTGCGCGCGGTGTTTTCGCGGGCCGCCGGCGAACACCTATTCGAGACGCCGCTCAGCGCCGACCAGGTGCTGAGCGCCGACGCGGCGGGGCGCCTGCACCTGGCGGCCACCGTCCCGCATACGCGCGCACTGGTGTGGTGGCTGCTCGGTTTCGGCGACGGGGTGCTGGTGCAGGAGCCGGCCGCCTTGCGCGAGGAGCTGGCCGGCGTCGCGCGGCGCATGGCGCAAGCCTATGCCGCCCAGGGTGCGCAGGGAAGCGCTGCGCAGTGCGGCGTGGCCGCTTTCGAGTGCTGACCCGGTCGAGCTGAACCTCGGCGCGCCGCTCGCCGCGGGCTAGGCCAGCAGGGCGGCCAGGCAGCGCTCGGCGCGTTCCGACAACACCAGCTCGACCGCCATCCGGGCCCGGGTCAAGGCAACGAACAGGCGCCGCCGCGCGGCCTCGTCGAGCTCCGCGAAGTCCATCTCGGTGATCACCACGGCCGGCGCGCTCTGGCCCTTGAAGCGGTAGACCGATTCCACCAGCAGCTCGCCCGTGCTCCAGCGCGGCTCGCCATTGGGAGCGTACTCGCCGGTGAAGCGGCGCGTGCGGTGGGGGCCGATGCCGACCCGGTTCAGCAGGGCCGACTTGTCGCGGCCGCGGCCGCCGACCACGGCGATGTCGGCCGGGTCGAAGCCGCGCGCCAGCAATGCGGCCACGGCCGCTTCGGTCTGGGCCAGCAGCGCCGCCTCGGAGCCGTAGGTGCGGATGCCGGGGAGCTCGCCGCGGAAGGGATTCAGGGCCCGGATCGGCGGCCGCACCAGCGCCAGCGCATTGATCAGGTCGCAGATCACGCGCGGACTGCGGAAGTTGTCGCTGCACTGGATCGTGACCGCGTCGCCCAGCTCGAAGCCGTCCTGGCGGTACAGGCGCTGGGCCTCGTCCTCCAGCACGTACAGCCGGCCGTCGGGCTTGAGGCGGCTGCACACGCTTTCCACCCAGCCGGCGTCGAAATCCTGGGCCTCGTCGATGATCAGGAGATCCAGGCTTTGGGCGAAGCCCTTGCTGGCTTCGACGTAGTGCGCGGCCATGCGTTCGAAAGCGGACGGCGAGAAGTCCGGATCGCCCCGGCTGCGCCGGTAGTGCTCGACGCACAGTTCGTGGAAATTCACGATCTCCGCCCTGGGAGAGGCCAGCCGGCGGACATGGTCGGCCAGGCTCCGGTTGTAGCA
Source organism: Massilia sp. X63 (assembly GCF_041023745.1). Classification (NCBI taxonomy): domain Bacteria; kingdom Pseudomonadati; phylum Pseudomonadota; class Betaproteobacteria; order Burkholderiales; family Oxalobacteraceae; genus Massilia; species Massilia sp. X63. The sequence goes on along the minus strand of NZ_JBFTEF010000004.1, from coordinate 372,646 downwards.
GACATAGCTCGCGTTCAGGCGCTCGTCGGCGGCGGTCTCGAGCAGCTGCAGGGCGAGCTGGGTCTTGCCGGAACCGGCGGTCGCCTGGATCCGGTAGATGCCGGTCGGCGAGCCGGTGCGGGGCACCCAGGTGGCCAGGCCGTCCGCCAGGCGCCGCACGGCGCCGTTCAGCTGGTCGCGCATCGTCTCCAGGCTGGGCGTCACCTCGAACTGGTTCAGCAGCAGCCGGCGCAGGGCGGCGCGGTCGACCGTGCCTGCCGTGGCCGCGAACCACTGGCGCACGGTCGACACCATGTGGTCGTAGCGGCCGGCGTCGATGACCCGTTCGCGCGGGATCGAGATGAGGTGGCTGTCGCCCAGCGCATAGTCCGGCAGCACCAGGCAGCTCATCAATGGCGTTTCCAGGCCCGCCTCCTGCAGCCGCTTCTGCATGGCGACGCGCTGCAGCCGGCCCTGGCGCGCGACGTCGCATTCGCCGTCGCCGTAGAGCTTGAAGATCTCGCCGTTGCGCAGGATCACCGGGCCGGCCTTCACTTCCATCAGCAGCAGGCAGCCGTCCGGCGCCAGGACCGCGACGTCGATCTCGCCGTAGCGGTCGCGGTCGTCGCGCAGCGTGTGCAGCGGGATGTTGTGGAAGACCTCGAAGCCGTCCGGCAGGTAGTCGCGCAGCCGCTCGAGCACCTCGAGTTCGCGGTAACGGCCGGCATCGGTGCGCAGCGGCGGCAGGAGTTGCGGGGACAAGCTGGCCATGAGATGAGGGAAAGAAAATGAACTTGTCTATTATCAACAAGTTCTGCACCCCCGCACAAGCGAAAGCATGCGACGGCATTTGTCGCCAGGCCGGCGATGATGGCACCGAGGCCGCGACTACCCTGCGTGGGTAAAGTGCAGGCAAACGTCAACGGGGCGATAAAAATGTTTCGATAGTGAAACTATGTTCGATAAAATAGAACAATTGAATTAGACAAATAAAAATTCCTGCATAGTAATGACGCGCGGCGCAGTCCGGGCGGCATGGCACAACTTGATACGGTTCGGATGAATTATCAGCACATTCAGAGTGAGGCCGACGCGCTCGCGTCGGAGCAGGCGGCGGCGAAACCCATTATCGTTGCTTATGGCTTGATGAACGCAGGCAAGAGTTTTTTGATGAACATGCTGACCCAGCATGTTGAGCAAGAATTCTTCAAGACAAACGACGTGCGCGAGACCGTGGTCAACGCGCGCTTCCAGGGCGCCGAGTGCGACTTTCTCGACACGCCCGGCCTGGACGCCAACGACGCCGACGACCTGCAGGCGCAGCGCGGCGCCCGCGAAGGCGACATCGTGCTGTTCGTGCACCAGCCGCAGGGCGAACTCGAAGCCATCGAGCTGGCCTGCCTGGGCGCGCTGCGCGCCACGCTCGGCGAGCATGCGTCCAGCAACATCGTCGTCGTGCTCAGCAAGATCGACAAGGAAGCGGTGGAGCAGATCGACCTGATCGAGGCGCGCGTCGCCCAGCAGTGCGAGCAGGTGCTCGGCTTCACACCGCGCATCCACCGCGTCTCCGGCAAACGCTACCAGGACGGCGTGCGCAAGGCGCAGCCGGTGCTGGCGGCGGCCAGCGGCATCGAGGCCTTGGCCGCGCACCTGCGCCAGCTTGCCGGCGACGTGCGCGCCGTGCGTGCGAGCAAGCGCGCCCTGCAGATCGACGCCTTGCTGGCCCAAGCCGCGCAAGGTCGCCAGCGCGCCGAGGAAGGCCGGCAGGAACTGCGGGCTTCGGTCGTGGCGCGCTTCGGCGCCTTCAACGAACAGGTCGCGCAACTGCGCCGCTACCTGGACGCCGCCGCGGCGGCCTACAAGAAAATCTAAGGAATCGACATGGCATTACCCTGGTTAATCGGCGCCGCCGTGGTCGGCCTCGGCGCGGCGCTTGCGAAAGCCGTCAGCGACAGTGATTCGTCCAGCAGTTCCGGCAGCAGTTCCAGCAGCCACGACGTGGCCGAGGAGCGGCGCCGCAGGGAGGCGGCAAGCGCCGAGCAGCTGCGCCGCGAGCGCGAACGGAAGCGTGCCGACGCGCAGGCCCTGTTCGCGGAGGAAGGCGCACGCATGGGCGCCAGCCTGGCCCAGGCGCTCGACGGCCTTGCCGCCGTGGAAGCAGCCCGCACGACCGCGTTCATCGCGCGCCTGGGCGCGGGCGGCTGCACCTTGCCGCCGGCCGTGCCGGTGCGCGCGGCGGCGCTCGGGGAGGCGCTGAAAGCGGCGTTCCCGAAGGACGCCGAGCTTGTCCGGATCGTCGGCAATCTCGATTTCTACACCCGGGCCTACGACGTGTGCCTACAGGGCAGTCCCGAACTGGACGGCCGGCTCGCCGCGGTCGAGGCGCTGGACGCCGAGATCGCGGCATGGGACGCCATCGCGCAGCAACTGTCGGCGCTGAAGGCCGGAGCGGGAGAGGCGGCATGAAGCGCGAAGGATTCTCGGCCACGGGCATGCGTCGTACCGAACTGCTGGCCTCCTTTGCGGAACTCGAGGGCAAGTTCAGCGACAGCCTGGGCTGGGCCAAGGTCCAGGAGCAGGCGTTCGAGGACCTGCGCCAGAGCTTCATGGCCACCATCGAGCAGCAGCTGAAGCGGGCCGCCGGGCAGCTGCCGAAGGCACATCCGGCCCACGGGCAGATCACGGCTTTCATCGAGCTCATGCGTTCCACGAAGGACGAGTGGAACGCCAAGGTGGCCGGGCGCGAGAAGGGCGTCCGCTTCCAGGAGGACTTCGACGACTCGCTGCTGGTGTTCGTCAACGGCAAGGTCAAATCGGGCAAGAGCTCGTTCGGTAACTACATGGCCTGGGGCCATACCGATCCGACGGCGGCGCTGAAGCAGCAGGTCGACAGCGCCTACGTGCCGGAATTCTTCTCGCACGAGAAGACCGGGGTGCAGGGCGGCGACGAGGCCGGCGAAGCGAGGTCCCGGCGCGAGTTCCGCGTCGGCGCGATCGAGGCGACCAGCACGATCCAGGGATTCCGGCTGCCCGGCCTGACCTGGGTCGATTCGCCCGGCCTGCATTCGATGAACGCCGAGAACGGCGAGCTGGCCAAGGCCTATGTGGGACATGCCGACCTGATCCTCTACACGATGAAGTCGGACGCCCCCGGACGCGAAAGCGACATGTCGGAGATCCAGCAGCTGGTCGGCAAGGAAAAGAAGATCGTGCTGTTGCTGACCGGGAGCGACGACGTCGAGGAGGACGTGGCGCCGGACGGCCTGAGCCTGGTCAAGAAAGTCGTGATGAAGGATGCCGCGCGCAGCGGCCGCCAGGTCGACTACGTGCGCAAGGTGCTGGAAGACGCCTGCGGCGCCGAGCTGGCGGCCGGCATCGACATCGTGCCGGTGTCGGCGCGCTATGCGCAACTCCACGCCGGCGACGAGGCCAGGCTGGCAGAAAGCGGCGTCGGCGCGCTGTTCGGCACCCTGCACCGGATCGCCTGCTCCGAGGGCGTGCGCATCAAGCAGCGCACCCCGATCGTGAACCTGCATCACTTCCTGAAGGCCTGCCATGCGGACCTGGCCCCCTACCAGGCCCTGATCGCGGGCTTCCGCCAGCCGCTGCACGACGCGAAGGGGCGCGCCGACAAGCGCCTGAACACGATCGTCCATGCCGCCCAGGGCGAACTGCAGGGCTTCATCGACCAGTATTTCGAGCGGTTCGAGGCCGGGCGCCACGAGGCAGGCCTGGACGCGCAGCTGGCCGCATTCCGGAAGGACCTGAACGCGCAGATGCAGGAGATCGCGAAGACCCACCTGGCCGCGGTCTTCGAAGACATGATGTCCGGCTTCGCCACCGCGATCGCCGACAGCTACCAGGACAGCGGGCTGTTGCGCCTGCCGGACTTCGAAGTGAAGAAGGTCACCGAGCAGATCCCGCGGGTCAAGTCCGGCACCCGCGGCCGTAACAGCGTGATCGGCAGCGCGCTGCTGGGAACGCTCGGCTTCTTCCTCGGCGGCCCGGCCGGCGCCGGCATCGGCGCGAGTATCGGCGGCGCGCTGGGCGGCGCGTCGGGCGACAGCGCCTCGACCAGCTTCAGCGAAATCGAAGTCACCGTCGGCGACAACCTGCAGGAAATCCGCCTGCAGGCCCTGCGCCAGGCCCAGCAGGCGCTCGACACCGGCATCCGCGACGCCGCCGGCGCCCTGTGGCGCTCGGTCGAGCAGGAAGTGGACGGCCTGCTCGACGCGCTGGCCGCCACCATCGGCCAGTTCGACACCCGCCTGCAGGCGCTGGTTGCCGTCATCGAACAGAAACAGGAGACCCTATGAGCATCGATTCCATCCAGCTGCTCGGCGCCTACGAACAGGCCCGCGCCATCGTCGCCGACCATCCCGAGCTGGCCGCTCAGTTCGCGCCGGTCGAGACCATGTTCGAGGACAAGAAGCGCAAGGCCGACGCGGTCGTCATGGTCTACGGCGTCTACAATGCCGGCAAGAGCACCCTGATCAACGCCTTGCTCGGCCGCGAGGCCGCCGCCGCCGACGACATCCCGCTGACCGACACCGTCACCGCCTACCAGTGGGGCAGCTACAGCATCCTCGACACCCCCGGGGTGGACGCGCCGATCGCCCACGAACAGGTCACCCGCGCCCAGATGCTGAAGGCCGACGCGATCATCTTCGTGGTGGACCCGCTCGGCACCATCGAAGAAGCCAAGACCCTGCAGGTGCTGCTCGACATGGTCGAGGAGCGCAAGCAGATCTACCTCGTGTTCAACGAGAAGAAAGAGGTGGCGGAGGAGACCTACGTTCACCTGAAGGACCAGGTGCGCGCCCGCCTGCAGGCGCTGGCGGCGGAGCGCGGGCTGTCGGACGTGCTGAAGGAAATCCCGATTTCCAAGGTCAATGCGCGCCGCGCCCTGCACGGCATCGTCAGGAACCAGCCCCTGATGCTCGAGATGAGCGGCTTTCCGGCATTCGAGCAGCAGCTCAAGGGCTTCCTGCAGGGCATCGGCGCCAACGAGGTGCTTGGCCGCCTGCAGCGCGAGCTGCAGCTGTTCCTGGATGCGGCGGTCGCGTGCTTCGAGTCGCGTTCGACCTCCGCCACCGTCAAGCGCTACGACCGGCTGCTCCAGCGCCTGAACGCCGAACGGGCGCGCTTTTCGCGCGACATGGCGCGGGTGCTGGCGCGCCAGCGCAGCCACGTGTACGAGATGAGCAAGGTGTACCTGCGCACGGCGCCGGAGGAATGCCAGGGCCAGCTCGAACAGCTGGTGCGCAAGGCCGGCGAGCAGGTCAGCCATGCCCTGGAGGGCGAACTGCAGGCGGTGGTGTCGCTGGTGCAGGCCGAGATCGACGAGTTCCAGGTCAGCCTGCCGCACATCGCAAGGCCGGACGTCGCCGGCGCCGTGCCCTCGTCCGCGGGCTTCGGCGACGCCGACGCCCAGGAGGCGGGGACGGCGAGCACGCCGGGCCCGTCCGGCCCCTCGATCCCGATCAAGGACGCCGTCCAGCAGCTCGGCGGCCTGGCCAAGCCGGAACACATCGTCAGCGGACTGAAGCTCGTCAAGAAGACCATGCCCAGCCTGATGAAGGGCATCGGCGCCAAGACCATGGAGAAGTGGGGCGCGGCCGTGGTCGGCAAGTGGATTCCCTACGTCGGCGTGGCGGCGGCGGTCGGCGAAGGCCTGTACACCCTGCTGAAGGGCGATCCCGAAGCGGACCGCCTGCGCAAGCAGCACGAGGAGCAGCAACGCGCCCGCGAGCGCGCCATCCAGCAGATGGACGACTTCGCACACGGGCTGGCCGAGGGCTTCGACAGCGCGATGGCGGCCATCGTCGCCAGGGAAAGCGCGGCGTTCTTCGAACAGGTGAACGAACAGGTCGCAGGCCTGCGCGCCGGCTTCGGCGAAGCGGAGCAGGAAAACAGCCGCCGCATCGAGCAGGTGCTGGCCGTCAAGAGGGCGGCTGCCGGCGCATGAGCGGCAGCGCGGCGCTGACGCCTTTCCCCTGCAACGGCTGCGGCAAGTGCTGCCGCCTGGTGGACCGCAGCCCCGAGACCGCATGGCTGGACCGGGGCGACGGCACCTGCCGCCACTTCGACGAGGCTGCGCAGCGTTGCACGATCTATGCGCAACGGCCGCTGGTATGCCGGGTGCAGGACTACTATACCGTCCACCTGGCCGACCGCATCGCCTGGGACGACTTCGTGCAGGCGAACCTGGCAATCTGCGCGCGCCTGTAGCCGGGGCATGTGCCGGTCCGCCGCACGCGCGCCCGTCTGCAGGACGATACCGCCCAGGTATCGAACGAATACCAAATCGGTCTTGGACGCGCTCGCCTGAGTTATCTACGCTGCAAGAAAAGGGGCGCCTGCCAAGGTGACTCCACCACAAATGCAGCGGAGACACCATGCAGGCTGAAGCGCAAACACGTTCCGGCGACGACCGGGCCACCGATGCCGGCGCAGGCGCCGCGGCGCGACCGGACGACGCACCCGTTCCGGCGCGGCGCGCCGGCATCGCCGGCCTGCTGCCGGCCATCGTCGCCGGCTTCCTGGCGGTGCTGGTATCGTTTTCCGGCCCGCTCGCCATCTTCTACCAGGCCGCCGAGGCGGCAAACGTCTCGAACGCCATGTTCGCCTCCTGGGTCTGGGGCATCTCGATCGGCGCCGGCCTCACCGGCATCTGGCTCAGCTGGCGCCTGAAGGCGCCGATCATCACCGCCTGGTCGGCGCCCGGCACCGCATTGCTGATCACCCTGTTTCCGCAGCTGTCGGTCAACGAAGCCGTCGGCGCCTACCTGAGCGCCGCCGCCATCCTGCTGGCGATCGGCATGTCGGGCTGGATGGAGCGGGTGTCGAGCTGGGTACCGCCCGGCGTCGCCAGCGGCATGATGGCCGGCATCCTGATTCCCTTCGGCCTGAACGCCTTCAAGGGCGTGGCCGCGATGCCGGTGCTGGTGTTCGGCATGATCGCCGCCTACCTCGTGTTCAGGCGCACGTCGCCGCGCTACTGCGTCGCGCTGCTGCTCGCCACCGGCACCTGCATCGCCTGGCTGAGCGGCGCCACCCGCTTCGGCGGCGTCGACCTGCAGCTCGTGGCGCCCGTCTTCATCGCACCGGCCTGGACCTGGTCGGCGACCTTCAGCCTGGCGCTGCCGCTGGTGCTGGTCACGCTCACCGGCCAGTACCTGCCGGGGATGACCGTGCTGAGGAACGCGGGCTACGACACCCCGGTACGGCCGGTGGTGGTCGGCAGCAGCCTGGCCTCGCTGGCGGTCGCGTTCGCGGGCGGCATCACGATCGCCATCGCCGCCATCACCGCCGCCATGTGCACCGGCCGCGAAGCGCACGAGGATCCGCGCCGGCGCTATGTCGCCGGGCTGGCGAACGGCGCCTTCTACCTGGTCGCCGGCCTGTTCGGCGGCTCGATCGTGATGCTGTTCGCCGCCTTACCGAAGGAACTCGTCGCCACGCTGGCCGGACTGGCGCTGCTCGGCCCCATCCTGGCCAACCTGGGCGCCATGCTGGCGGCCGGCGACCATCGGGAAGCATCGCTGATCGCCTTCGTTGCCACCGCCTCGGGCATGAGCTTCCTGGGGCTCGGCTCGGCGTTCTGGGGCGTGGCGATCGGGATCGTGGCCTGCAGGGTGCTGCATGGGCGCGGCGCGGGGAAAACATCGGACCAGACCCGGGCAAAGACCTGAGGGTTCCAGCGATTGACAACAAAGGAGACGACATGCGACACATCGACGTACACAAGATGGCCGACGCGGCCAGGTTCAACCGCTTCCACGCGGGGATCCTGCTGTGGTGCGCCATCATCATCATCTGCGACGGCTACGACCTGGCGGTGGCCGGCATCGCGCTGCCGTCGATCATGCAGGAAATGGGCGTCACCGCCCAGGACGCGGGCTTCATGGTCAGCTCGGCGCTGTTCGGCATGATGTTCGGCGCAATCTTCCTGGGCACCATCGCCGACCGGATCGGGCGCAAGCTGGCCATCGTGATCTGCCTGTCCCTGTTCAGCGTGTTCACCGCGGCGGCGGGCTTCGCCACCGATCCCTACACCTTCAGCATCATGCGCTTCCTGGCAGGGCTGGGCATCGGCGGGGTGATGCCGAACGTGGTGGCGCAGATGACCGAATATTCGCCCAAGCGCATCCGCTCGACCATGGTCACGCTGATGTTCAGCGGCTATGCCGTGGGCGGCATGCTGGCCGCGCTGCTGGGCAAGGGCCTGATCGAGGCGCACGGCTGGCAGTCGGTGTTCCTGGCCGCCGGCGTGCCGGTGATCCTGATTCCCTTCATCCTGAGGAGCATGCCGGAGTCGATGCCCTTCCTGATCCGCCGCAAGCGCCACGCCGAACTGCAGCGCATCCTGGTCGGCATGGACCCGTCCTACCGCGTGCAGCAGGGCGACCATTACACGCTGCCGGCAATCGACCGCGCCGAAGGCGCGCCGATCGGCAAGCTGTTCCAGGACGGGCGCGGTTTTTCCACCGTCATGTTCTGGATCGCCTTCTTCATGTGCCTGTTCATGGTGTATGCGCTGAGCTCGTGGCTCGCCAAGCTCATGGCCAGCGCCGGCTACAGCCTGGGCTCGGCCCTGACCTTCGTGCTGGTGCTGAACTTCGGCGCCGTCATCGGCGCGGTGGGCGGCGGCTGGCTGGCCGACCGCTTCAACATCAAGCACGTGCTGGTCGCGATGTACGCGCTGGCCGCCGTGTCGATCACGCTGCTGGGCTACAAGGTGTCGACCCCGGTGCTGTTCCTGCTGGTCGGCCTGGCCGGAGCGTCCACCATCGGCACCCAGATCGTCACCTACGCCTATGCCGGCCAGTTCTATCCGATGGCGATCCGTTCGACCGGCATCGGCTGGGCCTCGGGCGTGGGCCGCAGCGGCGCCATCCTGGCGCCGATCGTGATCGGCACGCTGGTGGGCATGGCGCTGCCGCTGCAGCACAACTTCCTGGCCATCGCCATCCCGGCCGTCATCGCCGCCATCGCCGTCGCCTGCATCCGCCACGGCCGTTCGGCCTCGGTGGCCGCCGCAGCCACCCCGGCGCTGCGCACAGCGGCGGCGGCCGAGGCTTCCGAAGCCTGAGCCGCCGGCCGGCTTGCGGCCGCTTACCCCCCCCCGGCCGGCCCGCTCCCCGATCCGACGCCTTGCCACGCGCCGTCCTCCCGCAGGAGGCCGGCGTGCCGGCGCGCGTCCGCAACATCGTTCCATCCCTATCGATACCAACAGGAGACAGTATGAAAGCAGTCAAACACAGCCGCATCGGCGCCTTGCTGGCCACGGCACTCGCATCCAGCCTCTGGAGCACCGCGGCAAGCGCCCAGGGCGCGGTCACGGTGTATGGCATCGTCGACACGGCGCTGGCCCATACCAGTAACGCGGACGCCGCCGGCAACTCGGCGACCAGGCTGTCGTCGCTGACGGGCAGCCTGCCGTCGCGCATCGGTTTTCGCGGCAGCGAGGACCTCGGCAATGGCTTGGCGGCCGTGTTCACGCTTGAAAGCGGCTTCAATCCGGACACCGGCGTGTCGGGCCAGGGTGGCCGGCTGTTCGGCCGCCAGGCCTGGGTGGGCCTGAAGGGAAGCTGGGGCACGCTGCAGGTGGGCCGCATCCTGAACATGACGTTCCTGGCCACCGCCAGGAGCGACGTGCTGGGACCGAACCTGTTCTCCATCAACAGCATCGACCTGTACCTGCCGAACGCCCGCAGCGACAACGCGGTGGGCTACCTGGGCAGCTTCCGCGGCGTCAGCGTCGGCGCCACCTACAGCCTCGGGCGCGACGGGGCCGGCGCGGGCGGCCCGTCGGCCACCAACTGCGGCGGCGAGGTGGCGGGCAACGCCAAGGCCTGCCGCCAGTTCACGGCCCTGCTGGGCTACGAGAGCAAGTCCTTCGGCGTGAACACGACCTACGACCAACTGCAAGGCAACGCGGGCGCGGCGGGCGGCTTGAGCACCAGCGAGCGTTTCGACCGCCGCGTGACCGTCAATGGCTGGACCATGCTGGGGGCGACCAAACTCGGCGCCGGCCTCATCGCCCGCAAGACCGATGCGTCGAGCGGCGTCACGGAGTCGCGCCTGGCCTACCTCGGCATCAGCCAGCCGCTGGCGCCGCGCCTGACCCTGGATGCGCAGGTCGCCCGGCGCGACGTCCAGGATTCCAACGACGACACCAACATGTTTGTGGCGCGCCTGACGTATGCGTTCTCGCCGCGCACCGCCGCCTACGGGGCGGTGGGGCGGATGGACAACCATGGCGCGGCGGCGGTGGCGCTGGACGCCGGCGGCACGGTGGCGCCGGGCAGGGCGCAGAATGGCGTGATGGCGGGGCTGCGCCACATGTTCTGAGCGGCCTTACAGCCCCAGCACGGCGCGCAGGGTGCGCGCGCCGGCCGGCGTCAGGACCCAGAACAGGGCGGCGCAATTGAGCGCCACGGTCCAGTGGAAGGCCGCCTGGAAGCTCGGTTTCGCGGATTTGTGGCGCAGCAGTCTTTGCGCCAGCAGGGCGCCCGGCCAGCCGCCCGCCAGCCCGAGCAGGTGCAGGGTTTTTTCGGGCGTCCTCCGTCCGCCGGCACGCGCGGCGGCCTTGTCGATCGCATAGGCGACGAAGGCAAGGGCGCTCATGCCGAGGTAGAGGAAGAGCAGCAGCGGCGGCGCCAGGCCGGCGACGGCCAGCAGGGCGAGCAGGCCGAGCAGGCCGCCGGCCGCCGCCAGGGACCGTCCCGGCGCGCGCGTGCGGGCGCGCCCCGGTGCGCCGCCGCGGGCGAAGGCCACGTTCGCGGCGCGCGGCTGTCCCTTGTCGTTGACCGTCAACTCGTAGGTGACGATGTCGGCTTCGGCGGGGCGGACGCCCTGGCGCGCGAAGGCCTTGATGTGGACGAAGACCGCCGGGCCGCCTCCGTTGGGGCTGATGAAACCGAAACCCTGGTCGTCTTTCCAGGTGCTGATCTTTCCCTGGTACCGTGGAGGTGTGCGTTCACGCATCCTGGCCATCCCGTTCTGAACAAGAAAGCCAGTGTAGTGCGAGTTTTTCAGCAGGGCAACCGTGAGGGGCGGCCTGCGCCGCCCCGGGGACATCACTGCTGCAGGAAGCTGCGCAGTGCGGCGGTGAAGGCCGCGGGGGCCTCGAGGTTGGAGATGTGCGAGGCCTCCAGCACCTCGACGCGCGCGTCCCGGATGCCGGCGCCGAGCTGCCGGGCATCCTCGACGGTGGTGACCGGATCGTGACGCCCTGCGATCACCAGCACCGGGTTGGGAATCGCGCCGATCGATGCGCGCAGGTCGGCCAGGGCCAGGGCGTCGCAGCAGCCCGCGTAGCCTTCGGGCGACTGTTCGCGCAGGCGCGCCGTCATGCGCGCGACGCCGGCCGCGTGGCCGGCCACGAAACCGGGCGTAAACCAGCGGCCGGCCGCGCCCTCGGCGACGCCGGCCATGCCTTCGCGCCTTACCTGGCCGGCGCGCATGTGCCAGCCTTCGGCAGTGCCGATGCGCGCGGCCGTGTTGGCGAGCACGATCCGGTCGAACCTGTGCGGGGCATGGATGCCCAGCCACTGGCCGGTCATGCCGCCCATCGAAATGCCGCAGAAGTGCGCACGCGCGATGTCCAGCCGGTCCAGCAGGGCCAGCACGTCGCGGCCGAGGCGTCCGAGCGTCACCGCCTCGCGTCCGACCGGCGAGCGGCCGTGTCCGCGGGTGTCGTAGCGCAGCACATGGAAATCCTCGGCCAGCGCCGCGGCCTGGGCGTCCCACATGCTCAGGTCGGTCCCGAGCGAATTCGAGAACAGCAGCGCCGGCCTGGCCGGGTCGCCGTCGAGCTGGTAGTACAGGTCGACGTCGTCGATGCGAATGGAAGGCATGCGGTCTCCTCAGCCCTGGTCGCCGCCGCCGACGGGCAGCACGGTACCGGTAATATAGGACGCTTCCTTCGAAGCGAGGAACAGGATCGCCGCCACCTGCTCGTCGATGGTCCCGTAGCGGCGCATCAGGCTGCTGGTGGTGGTCTGCGCGACGATGCCGGCGTACCAGACTTCTTCCTGCGCGCTGAGCGGGGTGGGGTTGCGCGGCACCTTGCGCGGCGGCGCTTCGGTGCCGCCGGTCGCCACGGCATTCACGCGGATGCCGTCGCCGGCATGTTCGAAGGCCAGGCTGGCGGTCAGCGCGTTCACGCCGCCTTTCGCCGCCGAATAGGGAATCCGGTAGATGCCGCGGGTGGCGATCGAGGACACGTTGACGATCGCGCCCGCCTGGCGTTCGATCATGCCCGGCAGCACCGCGCGGCAGCTCCACAGGGTGGGGAACAGCGAGCGCCGGATCTCGGCCTCGATCTGGGCCTCCTCGTACTCCTGGTAGGGCTTGGCCCAGATGGTGCCGCCCACGTTGTTGACCAGGATGTCGACCCGGCCGTAGCCGTCCAGCGCCTGGGCCACCATGGCGCTGGCCCCGGCATAGGTTTCCAGGTCGACTTCGGCCACGACCACCTGGGCGCCGCACTGGGCCGCCTCGTGCGCGACCTCGTGCACCAGCGGCGAACGGTCGGCCAGCACCAGCTGCGCGCCTTCGCAGGCGGCCGCCAGCGCCACGCCGCGCCCGATGCCCTGGGCGGCGCCGGTCACGAGCATGACCTGGTCCTTGAAACGGTCGGGATGCATCATGCCGCACCTCCGCTGCTGGCCGAGAATTTCTCGAAGTAGAAGTTGGCCGGCTTGACCCCGACGCTGTCCAGCCACCCGCGCACGGCCTCCACCATCGGCACCGGTCCGCACAGGTAGACGTCGACGTCGCCGCCGCCCTTGGGCCCGGCGAGCCATGCCGGTTCCACGTGCGCGGTGGCATAGCCCTTGCGCAGGTGGCAGCTGGCGTCCGCGGACACGCAGGTGAGGTATTCGAACTGCGGGTGGGCCGCGGCGATGCGGTCGAGGTGTTCCAGTTCGACCAGGTCGTGGTCGTTGGTGACGGCGTAGACCATCTTCACCGGCTGGGTGAAGCCCTGTTTGGCGAGCACGTCGAGCATCGACAGGAAGGGCGCGATGCCGGTGCCGCCGGCCAGCAGCAGCAGCGGGCGCTGCACGGGGCGCAGGTAGAAGCTGCCGAACGGTCCGGCGAAGCTGATCGCGTCGCCCGGCCTGGCCTGGCCGGCCAGGTAGCTGCTCATCAGGCCGTTCGGCACGTTGCGCACCACGAAGCTGGCCAGGTCCGCGCCCGGCGCGGAGCTGAACGAGTAGGAGCGCGTCTGGTCGGTGCCCGGCACCGTGAGGTTGACGTACTGGCCCGGCAGGAAGTCCAGGCTGTCCGGCGCATCCAGCGCCACCGTGAAGCGGAAGGTCGAGGGCGACAGCGCTTCCACCGCGGCGATCTTGCCGGGGAAGCTGTGCACGCCGGTCTTGCAGGCGCTCGAGGTGGCCGGGATACGCACCACGCAGTCGGAGGTCGGGCGCATCTGGCAGGCCAGCACGTAGCCGGCTTGCGCGTCCTGGGGCTCGAGCGCGTCCTCGATGTAGCTCTCGGGCGGCATCTCGTACTGGCCCGATTCGCACAGCCCGCGGCAGGTGCCGCAGGCGCCGTCGCGGCAGTCCAGGGGGATGTTGACCTTCTGGCGATAGGCGGCATCCGCCAGTTTTTCGTTGTCGTTACAGCTGATGAAACGGGTGACACCGTCCTCGAACTGCAGTGCGATCGTGTGGCTCATCGTCGTCTCCTGCGTGATCTCTTGCTCGTTGCTGGTTGTTGTTGCTAGATGTGATAGATGTCGATGACCTGGCTGATGTAGTCGTTTTTCAGGACCACATACTTGTCGACGATCTTCGGCGTCGGGCCGGCGAACTCGATCACGTAGCGCGACATGCCGAAGTGGCTGTACGTGGTCTTGTAGCGGTGGCTCAGCGTGTGCCAGTTGAAGCGCACGGTCAGGCGGCTGCCCTCGGCCTTTTCCACTTCGACGTTGGCGATGTTGTGGCTGGTGCGGGTGTCCGGCATGGTGGCGCTGGAACGCTCGGTCTTGATGCGGAACACGCGGTCTTCCAGCCCCTGGCGGCTCGGGTAGTAGATCAGCGAGATCTCGCGCTGCGGATCGCTCACCAGCTTGCCGTCGTCGTCCCAGGCCGGCATCCAGAACTGGACCTCGGGGTCGTAGCACTCCAGCCAGGCGTCCCATTGCTCGTCGTCCAGCAGGCGCGCCTCGCGGTACAGGAAAGCGCACAGTTCCTGCATGCCCGGCGAATTCATCTCGGTGCTCATTTCGCAGCTCCTTCGGCGTCGATTGCCCGTTTCATCACATCGAGCCAGTAGCGGTGCTGGACCGTGTACAGGCCTTCGTCCTCGGTGCGCAGGCCGCTCATCACGGGCTTGAGGCCGATTTCCCTGGCCGCGTCGTCCGCACCCTTGATCCAGTGGGTGGCGCCGCGGCACATGTCGTTCCATTGCATGGCGCTGCCGGCATAGCCTTCCTGGCACGCGCGGAACTCCTCGAGGTCGTCCGGCGTGGCCATGCCGCTGACGTTGAAGAAGTCCTCGTACTGGCGGATGCGGCGGGCGCGCGCCTCGTCGGGTTCGCCCTTCGGCGCGATGCAGTAGATCGTGACTTCGGTCTTGTTGACGGACAGCGGGCGTAGCAGGCGGATCTGCGAGCCGAACTGGTCCATCAGGTAGACGTTCGGGTACAGGCACAGGTTGCGCGAGCGCTCGACCATCCAGTCGGCCATCGGCTTGCCGTGCTGCTCGGCATACTCGGCGTGGCGCGGGAAGTTCGGGCGGTCTTCCGGATTGGCCCACTTGGTCCACAACAGCATGTGGCCGTTCTCGAAGCCGTAGAAACCGCCGCCCTGGCGGCCCCACTTGCCGGCGTCCATGGCGCGGATCTTGTCTTCGCGCGCCGCCTGTTCTTCCTTGCGGCGGCTGGTGGTGGCGGCATAGTTCCAGTGCACGGCGCTGACGTGGTAGCCGTCGGCGCCGTTCTCGGCCTGCAGCTTCCAGTTGCCCTCGAAGGTGTAGGTCGAGGAGCCGCGCAGCACTTCCAGGCCGTCCGGCGACTGGTCGACGATCATGTCGATGATGCGGGTGGCCTCGCCCAGGAATTCCTCGAGCGCGGGCACGTCCGGATTCAGGCTGCCGAACAGGAAGCCCTTGTAGTTGCCGAAGCGCGCGAGCTTCTTGAGGTCGTGCGAGCCTTCCTTGTTGAAGCACTCCGGGTAGCCGGCTTCTTCGGGGTCCTTCACTTTCAGCAGCTTGCCGCTGTTGTTGAAGGTCCAGCCGTGGAACGGGCAGGTGTAGGTCGCCTTGTTGCCGCGCTTGTGGCGGCACAGCTGGGCGCCGCGGTGGCTGCAGGCGTTGATGAAGGCATTCAGCTCGCCCTGGCGGTTGCGCGCGATGAACACCGGCTGGCGGCCGATGTGCGTCGTGTAGTAGTCGTTGACGTTGGCGACCTGGCTTTCGTGGGCCAGGTAGACCCAGTTGCCCTCGAAGATGTGCTTCATCTCGAGTTCGAACAGGCCCTCGTCGGTGAAGGCGCTGCGGTGCAGGCGGTAGTCGCCGGTGGCTTCGTCTTCGATCAGGAAGTCGTCGATGCTCTTCGGCTGGAAGCTGCTGACGGGACGGATCGGAATCATGCTGCTCTCCTCAAGCGGCGGCGCGGGCACGCTCCACCAGCGGGCTCGGGGCGGCGGCGGTGTCGCGGTACAGGCGGAAGTCGAAGTCGATCGACGCGAAGGGCGCGTTCACGCGCTTGGCGTCCAGTTCGGCCGGCTCGGCGATGCGGGTGACCGGCGGCACCAGGCCTTCGCGGCTGGCGAAGGCGAAGTCGTCCCACAGGTATTCGTCGCCGTCGATGTTGATCTGGGTGGTCAGCTTGCGGTGGCCCGGCGCCGACACGAAGAAGTGGATGTGCGCCGGGCGCTGGCCGTGGCGGCCGAGCAGGTCGAGCAGCTGCTGGGTGCTGCCGTCCGGCGGGCAGCCGTAGCCCTTCGGCACGATGCTGCGGAAGCCGTAGCGGCCGTTCTCGTCGGTGACGATGGTGCGGCGCAGGTTGAAGTCCGATTGCGTCTGGTCGAAGAACGAGTAGTTGCCCAGCAGGTTGGCGTGCCACACTTCGACCTTGGCGCCGGCCAGCGGCTTGCCTTCCTGGTCGAACACCGTGCCCTGCATGAACAGGACTTCGCCGCGATCGAGTTCGCTGCCGTCGTCGAGGCGGGCGAAGCCGACGCTTTCCGGCGCGCCGGCCACGTACAACGGGCCTTCGATGGTGCGTGGGGTGCCGCCCGCCAGGCCGGCCCTGGCTTCGGCTTCGTCGGCACGGATGTCGAGGAAGCGCTCCAGGCCGAGGCCCGCGGCCAGCAGGCCCAGTTCGTTTGCCGCGCCGGCGGCCGACATGTACGCGATGCCGGACCAGACTTCGCTCGGGCTGAGGTCGAGGTCTTCGATGGCCTTGCACAGGTCGCCCATCAGGCGGGTCACGACCTGCTGCACGCGCGGGTTGGCCGGGCGGTCGGCGGCGTCGACGATCCAGTTCTTGACGAGGGTATCGATGTCTGCGTGGTTCATGCTTGTCTCCTTGTGTTTTGGAAGGGGGGAAATCAGCGGTCGTCGGACCGAATCGAGGAAGGGTGGCGGCACAGCGGCATGACCTCGATCTGCATGTAGGGGAACAGGGGCAGGGAGCTCAGGAGCGTGTGCAGCTCGTCGACGCTGTCGACGTCGAAGATGCTGACGTTGGCGTACTGGCCGGCGATGCGCCACAGGTGGCGCCACTTGCCCTCGTCCTGCAGGCGCTGGGCCAGCGCCTTTTCGTCGGCCTTGAGCCTGGTGGCCTGGTCCGCCGGCATGGTGGCCGGCAGCTTGACGTTCATGCGAACGTGGAACAGCATGGCGTTCTCCTTGTGCTTGTATTCGCTTGGGTGCTTGATTGAGTCTATTTATGCTTATTTGCGCTGCAGGTAGCGCAGCTTGTCGAGGTCGACGGCAACGCCCAGGCCCGGGCCGGTCGGCACCTGCAGCATGAAGTCGCGGTAGACCAGCGGCTCGGTCAGCACTTCCTCGGTGAGCAGCAGGGGGCCGAACAGCTCGGTGTCCCAGGCCAGTTCGGCGAAGGTCGCGCACAGGTGGGCGGTGGCGGCGGTGCCGATGCCGCCTTCGAGCATGGTGCCGCCGTACAGGCCGATGCCGTTCAGGCGCGCCACGGTGGCCACCTCGGCGGCCGGCAGCAGGCCGCCGGACTGGCAGATCTTGACGGCGAAGACGTCGGCGGCGTCCATGCGGGCCAGCCGCATCGCGTCGTCCGGACCGTGCAGCGCTTCGTCGGCCATCACGGCGACGTCGAAGCGGCGGGCCAGCCGCGCCATGGCGGCGGCGTTGTTGGCCTTGACCGGTTGCTCGATCAGGTCGACGCCGCCGGCTTCCAGCGCCGCGATGCCGCGCACGGCCTCGAGTTCGCTCCAGGCCTGGTTGACGTCGACGCGCACGCTGGCGCGGTCGCCCAGTGCGCGCTTGATCGCCAGCACGTGGGCCACGTCCTGTTCGACCGGGCGCAGGCCGATCTTGAGCTTGAAGATGCGGTGGCGGCGCGCTTCCAGCATCTGCTCCGCCTCGGCGATGTCGCGGCTGGTGTCGCCGCTGGCCAGGGTCCAGGCCACCGGCAGCGCGTCGCGCACCCGGCCGCCGAGCAGGTCGGACAGCGGCACGCGCAGGCGGCGCGCCTGGGCGTCGAGCAGGGCGGTCTCGATCGCGCACTTGGCGAAGCGGTTGCCCTGCACGGCCTTGCGGACCTTCGCCATCGCCCTGGCCACCTGGCTGGCGTCCATGCCGAGCAGCAGCGGCGCGATGTAGGTGTCGATGTTGGTCTTGATGCTCTCCGGGCTTTCCTCGCCGTAGGCCAGGCCGCCGATGGTGGTACCTTCGCCCCAGCCTTCGACGCCGTCCTCGCAGCGCACGCGCACCAGCACCAGGGTCTGGGTGTTCATGGTCGCGACCGACAGCTTGTGCGGGCGGATGGTAGGAACTTCTACCAGGAATGTCTCGATCGTGGTTATCATATTCAATGCGTATAGTGCGGGTCGGTAGAAACACGATAATCCCGCTTAATAGCCCCGTCCAACACTATGTTGGTATCGTTTCGATACCTGGGAGGTATGATGATTGAGCTTCGGCACCTGCGTTATTTCGTCGCCGTGGCGGAAGAACGCAACTTCACCCGTGCGGCCGAGCGGCTGCACATTGCGCAGCCGCCGCTGAGCCGGCAGGTGCAGCAACTCGAGGAAATACTCGGCGTGGCGCTGATCGAAAAGGGTTCGCGGCCGCTGCGGCTGACCGAGGCAGGGCAGTTCTTCCTGGCGCACGCCAAGCCGCTGCTGGACCAGGTGCGCGACCTGAAGGCCATGACCCGGCGGGTGGGAAAACTGGAGCGCACCATCAACGCCGGCTTCGTGGCCTCGACCCTGTACGGCCTGCTGCCGGACATCATCCGGCGTTACCGCGAGGCCCATCCCGAGGTCGAAGTGACCCTGCACGAGATGACCACCGTGGAGCAGATGCAGGCCTTGAAGGAAGGGCGGATCGACGTCGGCTTCGGGCGACTCAAGAGCGAGGACCCGAGCATCCGCAGGATCCTGCTACGCCAGGAACCGATGGTGGTGGCCCTGTTCCCGGGCCACCGGCTGGCCGCCGGGGAGGGGCCGGTGCGGCTGGTGGACCTGGTGCACGAGCCGCTGCTGGTCTACCCGCGCACGCCGCGCCCCAGCTTCGCCGACCAGGTGCTGGCCCTGTTCAGCGACGCCAACCTGCGGCCGGACCATGTGGTGGAAGTGCGCGAACTGCAGATCGCGATGGGCCTGGTGGCGGCCGGGCAGGGCATCTCGATCGTGCCGGCGAGCGTGCAGGGCATGCACCACCGGAACGTGGTGTACCGGCCGATCGGCGACAAGCATGCCTTCTCGCCGATCTTCTTCAGCCTGCGCCACCTGGACCGCTCGCCCGAGCTGGAGGACATGCTGGAGGTGATCTACGCGATCTACGACGACTACGGCCTGCCCCACAACAGGGAAAGCCTGTAGGGGCGAGGCCGGCTTGGCGGCTCAGGGCAGCAGCACCGCCAGCTCCTGCGCGCCCTGGCGCAGCACCGGCAGGAACTCCTTGAGCATCTGCTGCGGCTTGACCCGCGCCGCCTGCGCGCCGACGTTGAGGGCCGCCAGCACGCGGCCCGAGGCGCCGCGCACCGGGACCGCGATCGAGCGCAGTCCCAATTCCAGCTCTTCGTTGTTGATGGCGTAGCCGTCGCGGCGCACCTGCGCCAGCAGCGCGCGCAACTGGTCCGGGTCGGTGACCGTGTGCGCGGTGCGGGCCTGCAGCGGCACCCGCGCCAGGTAGGCGTCGAGCTCGTGCTCGGGCAGCTGCGCCAGCAGCACCCGTCCCAGCGAGGTGCAGTAGGCCGGCAGGCGGCTGCCGGCGCTGAGCGACACCGACATCACCCGCGACGTGGCCGAGCGCGCCACGTACAGCACTTCGTCTTCCTCCAGCACCGCCAGCGAACAGGATTCGTTCAGCGCGCGGCTGACCCCGTCCAGGCAGGGCTGGGCCGACACCGTCAGCGGCGTCGACGACAGGTAGGAATACCCGAGCGTGAGGATCTTCGGGCGCAGCGTGAAGTTGTTCAGTTCCGCATCGACGTAGCCGAGCTGCCTGAGCGTGTGCAGGCAGCGCCGCACCGCCGCGCGCGGGATGCCGGTCTGCTGGCTGATCTGGGCGATGGTCTGCGGCTTGCGCGAGTCGGAAAAGGCGCGGATCACGGCCAGTCCGCGCGCCAGCGAGGTCATGAAATCCGGGTCGGTCAGGGCATCGATTTCGTCGGCGATGCTGGGGGCGCCCGCCAGGGCGTCATGGGTCTTGGTGGAAGGTGGCATGGCGCAATTCTAATGCACGGCGCCGGCCGGACGACAGGCGCGGGAACATTTCCGCTTGACCGCCGCAAACGAAGAGGACTATCCTATTTGTGCGGTAATCGTTCAAATGTGCGATTATCGAACACTCGACACTCGGACCGCGAACGGGTTGAAGCCGTGCGCGGTGCACAAAGGGGAACCCCATGATCGACAAGACATGCGACTCGCTCGAACGGGCGGTCGCCGACATTCCGGACGGCGCAACCATCATGATCGGCGGCTTCGGCAACGCCGGCATGCCCGCCGCGCTGATCGACGCGCTGCTGGCCCAGGGCGCGCGCGAACTCACCATCGTCAACAACAACGCCGGCAACGGCGAGACCGGCCTGGCGGCCCTGATCCGCGAAAAGCGGGTGCGCAAGATGGTCTGCTCGTTTCCGCGCCAGGCCGATTCGCACCACTTCGACGCGCTGTACCGCGCGGGCGAGATCGAACTGGAGCTGACCCCGCAGGGCAACCTGGCCGAGCGCATCCGCGCCGCCGGCGCCGGCATCGGCGGCTTCTTCACGCCCACCGGCTACGGCACCCTGCTGGCCGAGGGCAAGGAAACCCGCGTCATCGACGGCCGCCACTACGTGCTGGAAAGCCCGATCCATGCCGATTTCGCGTTGATCAAGGCGCTGCGCGGCGACCGCTGGGGCAACCTCGTGTACCGCAAGACCGCCCGCAACTTCGGGCCGATCATGGCGATGGCGGCCAAGGTCACCATCGCCCAGGTGGCCGAGGTGGTGGAACTCGGGGCCATCGATCCGGAAACCGTGGTCACCCCGGGCATCTTCGTCCAACGTGTCGTCAAGGAGGCAGCATGAGCCAGGCATCGACCAACGCATCGACCAAATACAGCCGTGAGCAGATG
Organism: Massilia sp. X63; assembly: GCF_041023745.1. Lineage (NCBI taxonomy): Bacteria > Pseudomonadati > Pseudomonadota > Betaproteobacteria > Burkholderiales > Oxalobacteraceae > Massilia > Massilia sp. X63. The sequence continues at coordinate 351,883 of NZ_JBFTEF010000004.1, read as the reverse complement.
GCCGCGCGGGTGGCGCAGGACATCCCCGAAGGCGCCTACGTCAACCTCGGCATCGGCCTGCCGACCAAGGTGGCCAACTTCCTGCCGCCTGAACGCGAAGTCTTCCTGCACAGCGAGAACGGCCTGCTCGGCATGGGCCCGGCCCCCGCGCCAGGCGAGGAAGACGAAGACCTGATCAACGCCGGCAAGCAGCCGGTGACCCTGCTGACCGGCGGCGCCTACTTCCACCATGCCGATTCCTTCGCCATGATGCGCGGCGGCCACCTGGACATCTGCGTGCTGGGGGCCTTCCAGGTGTCGAGCACCGGCGACCTGGCCAACTGGCATACCGGCGCGCCGGACGCGATTCCCGCCGTGGGCGGGGCGATGGATCTCGCGATCGGCGCCAAGCAGGTGTTCGTGATGATGGAGCACCAGACCAAGACCGGCGAATCCAAGATCGTGGAAGGCTGCACCTATCCGCTCACCGGCATCGGCTGCGTCGACCGCATCTACACCGACCTGGCCGTGCTCGACGTGACGGCGCAGGGCCTGCGCGTGCGCGAGATGGCGCCGGGCATGACATTCAAGGACCTGCAGGCAGTCACCGGTGCTGCGCTGCTGCCGCCAACCGAAGGAGAACAAGCATGACCGACGCTTACATTGTCGACGCGATCCGCACCCCGATCGGCCGCTACGGCGGCGCCCTGAAAGACCTGCGCGCCGATGACCTCGGCGCGCTGCCGATCCGCGAGCTGATGCGCCGCAATTCGACCGTCGACTGGAAGGCCGTCGACGAAGTGGTCTACGGCTGCGCCAACCAGGCCGGCGAAGACAACCGCAACGTGGCGCGCATGTCGGCCCTGCTGGCCGGCCTGCCTGAAGAAGTGCCGGGCACCACCGTCAACCGCCTGTGCGGTTCGGGCATGGACGCCGTGGGCGTGGCGGCGCGCGCCATCCGCAGCGGCGAGGCGCGCCTGGTCATTGCCGGCGGCGTCGAGTCGATGAGCCGCGCGCCCTTCGTGATGGGCAAGGCCGAATCGGCGTTCTCGCGCAGCGCGCACATCTACGACACCACGATCGGCTGGCGCTTCCCGAACCCCCTGATGAAGCAGCTGTACGGCACCGACGCCATGCCCGAGACGGCCGAGAACGTCGCCGACGACTACGCGATCAGCCGCGCCGACCAGGACGCCTTCGCCCTGGCCAGCCAGGACAAGGCCGCGCGCGCGCAGAACGCGGGCATCTTCGAGCAGGAGATCGTGCCGGTGCTGGTGCCGCAGAAGAAAGGTGAAGCGCTGCGGGTGGCGCAGGACGAACATCCGCGCGCCACCAGCCTGGAAGCGCTCGCCAAGCTCAAGCCGGTGGTGCGCCCGGATGGCAGCGTGACGGCCGGGAATGCCTCGGGCGTGAACGACGGCGCCTGTGCGCTGCTGCTGGCCAACGCCGACGCGGTGGAGCAGTATGGCTTGACGCCGCGCGCGCGCATCCTCGGCATGGCCACCGCCGGGGTGGCGCCGCGCATCATGGGCATCGGGCCGGCGCCGGCCGTGCAGAAGCTGCTGCGCCAGCTGGACATGCGCCTGGACCAGTTCGACCTGATCGAGCTGAACGAGGCGTTCGCCTCGCAGGGACTGGCGGTGCTGCGCATGCTGGGCCTGGAAGACGACGATCCGCGCGTGAACCCGAACGGCGGCGCGATCGCGCTCGGCCACCCGCTCGGCATGAGCGGGGCGCGCCTGGTCACCACCGCCACCTGGCAGCTGCAGCGCAGCGGCGGCCGCTTCGCGCTGTGCACGATGTGCATTGGCGTGGGGCAGGGTATCGCGATCGCCATCGAGCGCGTTTAAGCGCACCTCACAATTCCCCCAATAGCTGCGTTGCATCGTCTCGCCGTACTAGCGTACTGCCTTCGACGATGCGCCTTGCTCTTGGGGTTTTGTGAGGCACTCGTTAAAGAAAAGCGTCCGGAACCCGGCCCGCTTTTGCCGATCCAATCCCGGGTGGGCATTCCCGGGAGGGGCAATGGCGAGGACAGCGGTGGTAACGGGCGGCACGCGCGGGATCGGCAGGGCCATCGCGCAGGCATTGCGCGACGGCTGCTGCCGGCCGCTCGGTTCGACATGCGCCGCAGCGTTCAGTGCGGCAGGCGCGCACGCGCGGCGCAGGCATTTGCGGCCGTCCCCAGCGAAGAGTATGCTGGACCCATGATAGGCCTGTCAGCGGAGACAATCATGAAATTTCGCCTGGTATCACCGCATGTGTCCGATCGTTTCCACGGTCCCCTGCGTTTCGGCCGCCTCTGGCGCGGCCACGAACTGGCGCTGCGCCTCATCCAGCTGGCAGTATTGGTGGTGGTGGCGGCGGTCGGCGCGCGACTCATCGCCGGCGGCTTCGCGCTGCTCACCCGCACGATCGCCGCGATGATCTGATCCGCGCCGGCCTGGCCGCCGACCGCGAGCCCTGCGCCGCGTGCGCAGGCAGGGTGCGCGCGTCCGTTCTGCATTCGCCCCGCCGCCATTGCCCTTCGATCGCCGTCTTCCGACGCCCGCTCTCCAGCGGGCGTTTTCATTGGCGCTGTCGGCAAGCCGATATGTAAATTGATATCGGAATGGCCAAAAAATTGATTGGAACGATCTCACAGCAGCACCTACCATCCCTGTCGAGCATGTCATGACGGTAAAGCCGCGGCACAGCGGCCACAACGAGAACATCGACACAGGAGACCTATGAAACGCACCGCATCCGGCCGTGCCACGGCCAGTACCTGTCATTCCTTCGCATTGCGGGCAACGGTGGCCGCGCTGGCCGGCGCAGGACTGATCAGCGGCGCCACGGTCGGCGCCCAGGAAATCTCCCCCGCCGCGGCCGCCGACACGCCGGAGCCGGGCGACACCCAGACCGTGGTCGTCACGGGCGTCAAGGCATCGCTGGTCAAGAGCCTGGCGATCAAGCGCATCAGTGACCAGGTGGTGGAATCGGTCGTGGCCGAAGACATCGGCAAGCTGCCCGACAACAATGTGGTCGAGGCGCTGCAGCGCGTGACGGGGATCCAGGTCACCAACCGCGCCGGCGGCGAAGTCGGCGCCTTGTCGATCCGTGGCCTGCCCGACGTCCAGACCACCTGGAACGGCCGGAATATCTTTACCGCCTCGGGTACGCAGGTTGCGCTCCAGGACATTCCCTCGACTCTGGTGCGCCAGATCGACGTGTACACGACGCGCGACGCCAGCCAGCTGGAAACCGGCATTGCAGGCCAGATCGACGTCAAGTCGCTGCGGCCCTTCGATTTCAAGGGGCCGCAAGTGTCGCTGTCGGCGCGCGAGACCTATCTGGATCCTGCCAAAAAGTGGAATCCGCAGATCAGCGCCATGTTCAGCAACCGCTGGGAAACCGGCATCGGCGAGTTCGGCGCCCTGGTCAATCTGGCCGCGACCCGGACGACATACCGCAACGAGAGCGTGACGCCGGGCGCCATGGTGCCGTTCACCAGCCCGAATGCCGCCGAGGTGCCGGCGGGTTACACGCCCTTGCAGCGCATCTTCGACAACGATATCTGGGCGCCCGGTACCCGTACCGGCCTGCCGATGGCAGCGGGTTCGACGCTGAATTTCAAGGGCAAGGCGTATCCGTATTACCTGGCGCGCGACGCCGTCTTCCAGAGCGACGTCCAGGGCGAACGCAAGCGTCCCGCCGCGAATATCGCCTTGCAGTGGAAACCGGACAGCGATGCGGTCTATACCTTCGAATCGATGTACAACGGCTATCGCGACAAGGCCTTCAACCAGCTGCTGTTCAGCTTTGTCGACTGGTGGGGCGATTTGGGCAGCAACCCGGCGGGGACGATCACGACCTTCCCGGGAACCAACGTCATCAAGACGCGCAAGGTCAATAAGGTCTATGGCTTCAACAGCGGCGACTACACCACCTCGAAGACCGACTCCTTCGTGTATGCCCTGAACGGCAAGTGGAATATCGGCGAGCGACTCAAGCTGGACGGCGATCTGTCCTACCAGACGAGCGAGTTCGACACGCAATTTACGGCCACCCGGATCGATCGCGTGGCACCCTCCATCGACGTCGACTTCAATGCCGGCGGCGATACGGCCTTCCGTTTCAATGACAATGCCGACCTGCTTGATCCGAGCAAGTGGAATGTGGCGGAGTTCTACGATAACGCCAACCGCAACAAGGGCAGCGCCGCGACGGCCACGCTGGCGGGCGTATTCGATGCCGACTGGGGTGCGCAGGGCATGCCGGTGTTCGGCCGGCCTTCGATCGACTAAAGGAACGCCAGGTGCCACACCCCATCACGCAAGCGCCCTTCGGCCAGCTGGCGAACGGCGACGCCATCACGCAGTTCACGCTCGCCAACGCGAACGGCCTGGTGGCGAAGATCATCGATTTCGGCGGCATCGTCACCGAACTGCATGCACCGGACCGCGACGGCCGCTTCGCCGACGTGGTGCTGGGCTTCGACACGCTCGCTCCCTACCAGGGCGACAGCCCGTATTTCGGCGCCCTGATCGGCCGCTACGGCAACCGCATCGCCAAGGGCCGCTTCACGCTCGACGGCCGCGAATACGTGTTGGCAACCAACGACGGCGAGCACCACCTGCACGGCGGGGCAGGGGGCTTCCACAAGCGCAAGTGGCAGGCCGGCGTCGAAGGCGACAGCCTGCGCCTGGCCTACCGCAGCCCGGATGGCGAGGAGGGCTATCCCGGCAACCTGGACGTGCTCGCCACCTATCTGCTGAACGACGACAACGAACTGGTGGTGCGCTTGCGCGCCGTGAGCGACCGGCCGACCCCGGTCAACCTGACCCAGCACAGCTACTTCAACCTGGCCGGCGAAGGCGACGTGCTGGACCACCTGCTCAGCATCGACGCCGACAGCTTCCTGCCCATCGATGCCGGCGCGATCCCGCTCGGCATGCTGTCGCCGGTAACCGGCACGCCCTTCGACTTCCGCACGCCGCGCCCGATCGGCGAGCGCGTCGGCCAGCCGGACAAGCAGCTGCGCCACGGCAGCGGCTACGACCACAACTTCGTGCTCAACAAGCCCGACGGCACGGGGCAGGGCCGGGCAATGCGGCGCGCCGCCCACGTGCTCGACCCCGGCTCGGGCAGGGTGCTGGAGCTGTTCACCGAGGAACCTGGCCTGCAGTTCTACAGCGGGAACTTCCTCGACGGTTCGCTCACCGGCAAGGGCCGCAGCTATGGCCTCCGCAGCGGATTCTGCCTGGAGCCCCAGCATTTCCCCGATGCGCCGAACCGGCCGCGCTTCCCGAACGTGATTCTGCGCCCGGGCCAGGTATACGAGACCGAATCGCGCTTCCGCTTTTCGGTCGAGCGCGGCGCCCGCGTGGACGCCGCACGGACACAGGCATGAGCGCATGATGCAAGCCTTCCTCGACAATCGCCACGAACTGGGCGAATGTGTGCTGTGGTGCGAGCGCAGCGGGCGCCTGCTGTGGACCGATATCCCGGCTTGCGCGCTGTGGTCGTATTCACCGTCCACCGGCCGCAGCATGCGCTGGCAGATGCCGGAGCGCCTGTGCTGCTTCGCCCTGACGCCCAGCGACGATTGCCTGCTGCTGGGACTCGCCTCCGGCCTGGCCTCGTTCCGCTTCTCCAGCGGCGAAGTGCGGCGCATCCTCGATGTCGAAGCCGACATCCCGGCCACGCGCCTGAACGACGGCCGCTGCGACCGCCAGGGGCGCTTCGTGTTCGGCATGTTCAACCAGGAAGAGAACCCGAAGCGGGCGCTGGGCAGCTTCTACCGCCTGAATACTGACTTGACGCTCGAGCGCCTGCCGCTGCCGCAGGCGGCGATCGCCAACAGCATCTGCTTCAGTCCGGACGGGCGCCTGATGTTCTACGCCGATTCCGCCACCCGCGCCATCCACTGCTGCGACTACTATCCGCACAGCGGCGCGCTGGGCGCCTCGCGCGTGTTCGTGGCCGCCGACGCGGCGCCGGGCGCGCCGGATGGTTCCTGCATCGATGCCGACGCCCACCTGTGGAGCACGCGCTGGGGCGCCGGGCAGATCATGCGCTTCGCGCCCGACGGCCGGCTCGACCGGGTGCTGGCGCTCGACGCTCCGCAACCGAGCTGCCCGGCCTTCGGCGGCCCCGGCCTGTCCACCCTGTATGCCACCAGCGCTCACCTGGGCATGACGCCACAGGATCGGGCCGCGGCGCCCTTGTCGGGTGCGCTGTTCCGCCAGGCGCTCGCGCTGCGCGGCCTGCCGGAATCGCGCTTTCTCGGGCAATTTGGATAACGATTTCGGTATCGATATTGCGAAATAATTGATTGGAAAGTTATCTGGCGGCCCTCTAGACTTGCCCCATTGCTGAACAAGGCGCGCTGCACGGACCGACCGAGAAGAGGCCCTCAGCCTCCCGCAGCCAGGCTAACGAGACCAGGAGAATGCATGTCCGAGACAAAAAAGAAGACCACGCTGCGCTCGGCGGCGTGGTTCGGGACCCAGGACAAGAACGGCTTCATGTACCGGAGCTGGATGAAGAACCAGGGCATTCCCGACCATGAATTCCAGGGCAAGCCGATCATCGGCATCTGCAATACCTGGTCCGAACTGACCCCCTGCAACGCCCACTTCCGCAAGCTGGCCGAACACGTCAAGCGCGGCATCCTGGAGGCCGGCGGCTTCCCGGTGGAGTTCCCGGTGTTCTCGAACGGCGAATCGAACCTGCGCCCGACCGCCATGCTGACCCGGAACCTGGCCAGCATGGATGTCGAAGAATCCATCCGCGGCAACCCGATGGATGCGGTGGTGCTGCTGGTGGGCTGCGACAAGACCACGCCGGCCCTCCTGATGGGCGCGGCCAGCGTCGACCTGCCGACCATCGTCGTCACCGGCGGCCCCATGCTCAACGGTAAGCTGAACGGCAAGGACATCGGCTCGGGCACCGCCGTCTGGCAGCTGCACGAGCAGGCCAAGGCCGGGCAGATCACGATGCACGATTTCCTGTCCGCCGAAGCCGGCCACTCGCGCTCGGCGGGCACCTGCAACACCATGGGCACGGCGTCGACCATGGCCTGCATGGCCGAGTCGCTGGGTACCTCGCTGCCGCACAACGCGGCGATTCCCGCGGTGGACGCGCGCCGCTACGTGCTGGCCCACATGTCGGGCATCCGCATCGTCGAGATGGTGCACGAAGACCTGCGCCTGTCGAAGATCCTGAAGCGCGAGAATTTCGAGAACGCGATCCGCGTGAATGCGGCCATCGGCGGCTCGACCAATGCCGTGATCCACCTGAAGGCGATCGCCGGCCGCGTCGGCGTGCCGCTGGAACTCGAGGACTGGACCACGATCGGCAAGGGCACCCCGACCATCGTCGACCTGCTCCCCTCCGGTAAATACCTGATGGAGGAGTTCTACTACGCCGGCGGCCTGCCGGGCGTGATCCGGCGCCTGGGCGAGGGCGGGCTCCTGAAGCACAAGGACGCGCTGACCGTCAACGGCAAGACCCTGTGGGAGAACTGCCAGGATGCGCCGATCTACAACGACGAAGTGATCCGCAAGCTCGACACCCCGCTGATCGAGGACGGCGGCATCCGCATCCTGCGCGGCAACCTGGCCCCGCGCGGCGCCGTGCTGAAACCGTCCGCGGCCTCGCCCCACCTGATGCAGCACCGCGGCCGCGCCGTCGTGTTCGAGGATTTTGATCATTACAAGCAGCGCATCAATGATCCGGACCTGGACGTCGATGCGAATTCGATCCTGGTGATGAAGAACTGCGGCCCCAAGGGCTACCCGGGCATGGCCGAAGTGGGCAACATGGGACTGCCGCCCAAGCTGCTGGCCCAGGGCATCACCGATATGGTGCGCATCTCGGACGCGCGCATGAGCGGCACCGCCTACGGCACCGTGGTGCTGCACGTGGCGCCCGAAGCGATGGCGGGCGGCCCGCTCGGGATCGTGCGCGACGGCGACTGGATCCAGCTGGACTGCGCCGGCGGTGGCCTGAATCTCGAACTGTCGGACGAAGAGATCCGCCAGCGCCTGGTCGAGCGCGCCGAGCACGACAATCCGGTGCAGCACAGCGGCTACCAGCGGCTCTACCTGGACCACGTGCTGCAGGCGGACGAAGGCTGCGACTTCGATTTCCTGGTGGGCTGCCGGGGGGCGGCGGTGCCGAAGCATTCTCACTGATCACGCGGGATTTGAACGCGTGGGCGGCAGAGCCGCCCACCCTACGTAAATCGTCTCTGTAGGGTGGGCAGATTTCCTGCCCACGCGTTCAACCAGCGTGCGAACAAACGCACTGCCAAAAGAATATCCATAGCGGAGACTCAACAATGCTGCTCGTACAATTCATCACCGAATCCCAGGAACGCCGCATCGGCATCCTGCACGACAACACCATCCGCGTCGTCAACGGCTACGCCACCACGCTCGCGCTGGCGCGCGCCGCCATCGCCGCCGGCGCCGGGCTGGCCCAGCTGGCCGACGCCGCCGCCGGCAGCGAGCACTATCACTACGACGACCTGGCGGCCAGCGGCCGCATCCTGGCGCCGCTCGACCATCCGGACCCCGCCCACTGCTACGTCACCGGCACCGGCCTGACCCACCTGGGCAGCGCCGACACCCGCGACGCCATGCACAAGAAGATCGGCGGCGACGTCGACTCCCTGAGCGACTCGATGAAGATGTTCCGCATGGGCGTCGAGGGCGGCAAGCCGGCTCCCGGCAGCGCCGGGGTGCAGCCGGAATGGTTCTACAAGGGCGACGGCTCGATCGTGCGCGCCAGCGGCCAGGACATCGAGATGCCGGACTTCGCGCTCGACGGCGGCGAGGAGCCGGAGATCGCCGGCCTGTACCTGATCGGCGATGACGGCCAGCCCTACCGCCTGGGTTACGCCATCGGCAACGAGTTCTCGGACCACGTCACCGAGCGCCAGAACTACCTCTACCTGGCCCACTCCAAGCTGCGCAACTGCGGCCTCGGCCCGGCGCTGCTGGTGGGCGAGCTCCCAAGCCACGTGTCCGGCACCTCGCGCATCCTCGACCGCGAGGGCAGGGTGCGCTGGGAGAAGGCTTTTGTGAGCGGCGAGCAGAACATGTCGCACAGCATCGAGAACCTGGAATACCACCACTTCAAGTACGGCCTGTTCAAGCGCCCGGGCGACGTGCACGTCCACTTCTTCGGCACCGCCACGCTGAGCTTCGCGGACGGCGTCTCGGTGCAGGCCGGCGAAAGCTTCGAAGTGGCGTCGCCGCAGTTCGGCCCCGCCCTGCGCAACCGCCTGGCCGTCGGTGCGACCGGCTTTGCGAAGGTGAAGGCCCTGTGAGGAAGGACGGCGCATTGACCAAAGAGTAAGGCGGCATCACAATAAAAGCACAGATGGAGACAGGCATGAGTAAAACGGCGAACTATCCCAGTTTGCGGGGCAAACGGGTATTCGTGACGGGTGGCGGCACCGGCATCGGCGAAGCGATCGTGCAGGCTTTCGTGGAGCAGGGCGCGCTGGTGGCCTTCGTGGACATAGCACGCGACGCCAGCGAGGCGCTGTGCGCGCGGCTGGCCGAGGCCGGCCACCGCGCGCCGGTGTTCCGCCATTGCGACATCACCGACATTCCCGCGCTGCAGCGCACGATCGCCGAGCTGGCGGAGCAACTCGGCGACTTCGAGGTGCTGGTGAATAACGCAGCCAACGACCAGCGCCACGACATCGCGCAGGTCTCGCTCGATTACTGGGACGAGCGCATCGCCATCAACCAGCGCCCCATGTTCTTCACCGCGCAGGCCGTCCTGCCGGGCATGAAGAAGATGGGCGGCGGCTCCATCATCAACTTCTCTTCCATGTCCTGGCATGCCAAGGGCGCCGGCTATCCGGTCTACGCCACCACCAAGGCGGCCGTGATCGGCCTGACCCGCAGCCTGGCGCGCGACCTCGGCCCGTTCGGGGTGCGCGTGAACACCGTCACGCCGGGCTGGGTCATGACCCGGCGCCAGATCGACCTATGGGTCGACGCGGCCGCCGAAGCCGAGATCAAGCGGGCCCAGTGCCTGCCGGGCAAGCTCATGCCGGACGATATCGCCGCCATGGTGCTGTTCCTGGGCGCGGACGACAGCAGGATGTGCACGGCGCAGGATTTCGTCGTCGACGCCGGCTGGACCTGATCGCGGTCGCGCAGCACGCCGCAAGGTCCTTTCCACCGCAAGCCCACGATCCGTCGTCCCCGCGCAGGCGGGGACCCCATTCGCTCTCAGGCCACCTGCTTTGGGGGAGCGACGGGCGGACCACGCCCGATCAAAAGAAGCGTTTCATCAAACCAGGAGACAGCAGTGAACGTATTCAAGCCATCCGTCCTCGCACTCGGCCTCGCTCTGGCATCGGCATCGGCCTGGGCCCAGGTGAACGTCAGCATCGACGCCACTCGATCGGGCCCGACCATCAACAAGAACGTCTACGGCCAGTTCGCCGAACACCTGGGCACCGGCATCTACGGCGGCCTGTGGGTCGGCCCGGATTCGAAGATCCCGAACACGCGCGGCTGGCGCAATGACGTGGTGGGCGCCCTGAAGGAACTGAAAGTGCCGCTGGTGCGCTGGCCGGGGGGCTGCTTCGCCGACGAATACCACTGGCGCGACGGCATCGGCCCGCGCAACAAGCGCCCGGTGAAGGTCAACACCCACTGGGGCGGCGTGGCCGAGGACAATGCGGTGGGCACCCACGAATTCTTCGACCTGGTCGAGATCCTGGGCACCGAGGCCTACGTCAACGGCAACCTCGGCTCCGGCACCCCGCAGGAGATGGCCGAGTGGCTCGAGTACATGACCTCGGACACCAAATCCACGCTGGCCGAGCAGCGCCGCAAGAACGGCCGCAAGGAACCCTACAAGGTGGCCTACTTCGGCATCGGCAACGAAGCCTGGGGCTGCGGCGGCAACATGAAGCCGGAATACTACGCCCAGCTGTACAATCACTACGCCACCTTCCTGAAGACCCCGCCGGGCGCGCGTCCGAAGATGATCGCCAGCGGCGGCAACGACGACGACACCCGGTGGACCGAAGTACTGAGCAAGGACGCCGCGCGCGGCACCGACGGCATCAGCTTCCACTTCTATACCCTGCCGACCGGCGTCTGGGACAAGAAGGGCGCGGCCACCGGCTTCCCGGAAAGCGAATGGTTCTCCACCATGCAGCAGACCCTGCGCATGGACGGCCACATCCGCCGCAACGTCGCCATCCTCGACAAGAACGACCCCAAGAAGAAGATCGGCTTCTACGTGGACGAGTGGGGCACCTGGTACGACGTCGAGCCGGGCACCAACCCGGGCTTCCTGTTCCAGCGTAACACCCTGCGCGACGCGGTCGTGGCGGCGCTCAACTTCAACATCTTCCACGCGCACGCCGAGCGCGTGCGAATGACCAACATCGCCCAGATGGTCAACGTGCTGCAGGCGATGATCATCACCGACAAGGACAAGATGCTGCTGACGCCGACCTACCACGCCTACAAGATGTACATCCCGTTCCAGGACGCGAGCTCGCTGCCGACCGCGGTCAACAAGGACGTGGCCTATTCGGTGGATAACAAGAGCATCCCGGGCATCAGCGCCTCGAGCGCCCGCGGCAAGGACGGCAAGGTCTACCTGGCCCTGGTCAACACCAACCCGCGCCAGGCCAGCGACGTGACCGTGGACCTGAAAGGGCAGGCGGCCAGCAGCGCGACCGGACAGGTGCTGACTTCCGAGGCGATGGATGCGCACAACACCTTCGAGCAGCCGCAGGCGATCAAGCCGGCGCCGTACAGCGCCAGGGCGGTGAACGGCAAGCTGACCCTCAAGGTGCCGGCCAAGTCGGTGGTGGTCGTCTCCGTCGACGCCTGACCCGTAGGGTGGGCGGGTCTCCCGCCCACGCGTTCAAATCACGGTTGCGGACCCGCGCGTATGTGTCGACCTGTAAATGATCGTTGAACGCGTGGGCGGCAAAGCCGCCCACCCTGCAATGACGACAATTCAGGAGTCAGCAATGTCATTACTCTCCCGTCTCTCTGCCTGCGCGGCCGCCCTGGCGATCGCGCTCCCATCCTTCGCCGCCCAGGTCGAAGTCCACGACCCCGTCATGACCAAGGAGGGCAACAAGTACTACCTCTTCAGCACCGGCCCCGGCATCACCTTCTACAGCTCGACCGACATGCGGTCGTGGAAGCCGGAAGGGCGCATCTTCGCCGGCCAGCCCAGCTGGGCCAAGAAGGCGGCGCCTACCTTCAACGACCACATCTGGGCCCCGGACATCTACCAGCACGGCGGCAAGTACTACCTGTACTACTCGGTCTCCGGCTTCGGCAAGAACACTTCCGGGATCGGCGTGACCACCAACAGCACGCTCGATCCGCGCGCGCCGAACTACAAGTGGGAAGACCAGGGCATGGTGCTGCAGTCGATTCCGGGCCGCGACCTGTGGAACGCGATCGATTCGCACGTGATGGACGACGAGCAGGGCACGCCCTGGATGGCCTTCGGTTCCTTCTGGAGCGGGCTCAAACTGGTCAAGCTCGACGCCAGCCGCAGCAGGCTGGCGGAGCCGCAGGAATGGCACAGCATCGCCCGCCGCGAGCGTCCGGCCTTTACGCCGGACCTGCACGGCGGCGCCGCCCAGATCGAGGCGCCTTTCATCATGCGCAAGAACGGCTGGTACTACCTGTTCGCCTCCTGGGACCTGTGCTGCAAGGGCAAGGACAGCACCTACAAAGTGGTGGTCGGCCGGGCCAGGGCGATTACCGGGCCCTACCTCGACCGCCATGGCGTCGACATGGCCAGGGGCGGCGGCTCGCTGGTGATCCAGGGCGACAGCGAGTGGCAGGCGCTCGGCCACAACAGCGCCTATACCTTCGACGGCAAGGATGTCATGGTGCTGCACGCCTACGAGACCGCCGACCGCTACAAGCAGAAGCTGAAGGTGCTGCCGATGGCCTGGGACGCCGACGGCTAGCCGACGGTCGACCAGCGGGACCTGAACCGCTACCAGAGTGTTCAACTGAGCGTGCAGCTGCCATGAAGCTGCGCCTCGCCGCGCTCGCCCTGTCGGTGCTCAGCGCCTGGAGCCAGGCGGCCGCGCTGTTCCCGCTGGCCGACGTGCGCCTCAAGCCCGGCCCTTTTCTTGACGCCCAGACCACCGACCTGAACTACATGATGGCGATGGAGCCGGACCGGCTGCTGGCGCCCTTCCTGCGCGAAGCCGGCCTCGCGCCGCGCCAGCCCAGCTACGGCAACTGGGAGTCGACCGGGCTGGACGGCCACATGGGCGGCCACTACCTGTCGGCACTCGCCTTGATGTATGCCGCCACTGGCGACGCCGAGGTGCTGCGCCGCCTGAACTACATGGTGGCGGAACTCAAGCGCGCGCAGGCGGCGAACGGCGACGGCTACCTGGGCGGCATTCCCGGCGGGCGCCAGGCCTGGCGCGACATCGCTGCCGGCAAGCTGGCGGCCGACAACTTCTCGGTCAACGGCAAGTGGGTGCCCTGGTACAACCTGCACAAGGTCTACGCCGGCCTGCGCGACGCCTGGCGCTACGCCGGCAACGACGATGCGCGCGCGATGCTGGTCGCGCTGTCCGGCTGGGCGCTGCGCCTGACGGCGCAGCTGAGCGAGGCGCAGATGCAGCAGATGCTGCGCAGCGAGCATGGCGGCATGAACGAGATCTTCGCCGACGTGGCGGAGATGGCGGGCGACCGCACATACCTCGAGCTGGCGCTGCGCTTCTCGCACCAGGCAGTGCTGCAGCCGCTGGCGCAAGGACAGGACCAGCTCACCGGCCTGCACGCGAACACGCAGATCCCGAAGGTGATCGGCTTCAAGCGCATCGCCGAGATGACGGGCCGCCAGGACCTGGACCAGGCCGCGCGCTTCTTCTGGCAGACCGTGGTCGCGCGCCGCTCGGTGGCCATCGGCGGCAACAGCGTCAAGGAGCACTTCCACGACACGGAAGACTTCAGTTCGATGGTCGGCGAGGCCGAGGGGCCGGAGACCTGCAACACCTACAACATGCTCAAGCTCACCGGCATGCTGTTCCAGTCGCGCCAGGAGGGCAGCTACGGCGACTACTACGAGCGCGCGCTGTACAACCACATCCTGTCCTCGCAGCGCCCGGGCGGCGGCTTCGTCTACTTCACACCGATGCGGCCGAACCACTACCGCGTGTATTCGCAGGTGGACCAGGGCATGTGGTGCTGCGTCGGCTCAGGCATCGAGAGCCACGCCAAGTACGGCGAATTCATCTACGCGCACGAGGGCGATGCGCTGTTCGTCAACTTGTTCATCCCCTCGACGCTGGATTGGCGCGCGAAGGGCGTGAAGATCACGCAGACCACGCGCTTCCCGGACCAGGGCAGCACGCGCCTGACGGTGGATGCGCCGGGGACCTTCACCATGAAGATCCGCTATCCGGGCTGGGTCGCTGCCGGCAGGCTGGCGGTGAAGCTGAACGGCCGGGCTGTGAAGCTGAACGGCCGGGCTGTGAAGCTCGACGCCGCGCCGGGCGGCTACGTGAGCATCGCCCGCGATTGGCGCAAAGGCGACCGTGTCGACGTGCAGCTGCCGATGACGACCCGCCTGGAGCAGATGCCGGACAAGTCGAACTACCATGCCGTGCTGCACGGACCGATCGTGCTGGCGGCGAAGACGCGGATGTTCGGCGACGAGCAGCTAAACTTCCTGGCCGATGCGTCGCGCATGGGGCATATCGCGGGCGGGCCGGTGTGTCCGCTGGAATCTGCACCCATGCTGGTGAGCGACTCGACCGACTTCCTGAGGCGCTTCCGTCCCGTCAAGGGCAAGCCGCTGACCTTTACTGCGCCCGGCCTGGTGCACGGCGCCGCGGGCAGCGCGACCGAGTTCATTCCCTTCTTCCGCCTGCACGAGTCGCGCTACACGATGTACTGGCAGCATGCGACGCCGGCCAACTTCGAGCGCATGCGCGCCGAGAACGCGGCGCGCGAAGCGGAGCGCCTGGCGCTGGACGCCCGCACCATCGACCAGGTGGCGCCGGGCGAGCAGCAGCCGGAGGCGGATCACTTCTTCAAGGGGGAGGGGATCGAGGCCGGCGTGAATGGCGGGCGGCACTGGCGGCATGCGACTGGGTGGTTCAGCTATGAGCTGAAGGATCCGAAGGGGGAAGCGAAGCTGCTGCGGCTGAGTTTCGCCAGGGCGGATGCGGGGCGGCGCTTCAATATCGAGGTGAATGGCGTGCTGCTGGCGGAAGTGGTGCTGGCCGGGAATACTGCGCAGGAGTTCTTCACGGTCGACTACCCGCTACCGGCGTCTCTTTTGCAAGCGCGGCCCACTGGTTTGTCGGTGCGCTTCGTGGCGAAGCCGGGATCTGTGGCGGGTGGGCTCTACGGCTTGCGCCTGATGCGTAAATCGGGCATCAAGCGCGCATCGTCAGCGTCGTCTTGCAGCGAGGGTAGTGGACACAGCCCCAGAACGGCCCGCGCTTGCTGTCGCGCGCCGTCATCTTGACGCCGCATGACGCGCAGGTCGGTGTGCGGTAATCGCCCTCGAAGGCAAAGTCGAGCAGCGCCGTTTGCTTTTCCGGTGGAAGGTCAAGGATCTTGTTCAAGAATCCCTTGCCGTCGAGGAGCTGAATGGGATTTGCGTCGCCGAACCGCAAGAACCGCGCTGAACTGCCAGGGCAGGGCGATCAGGTCGCTTGCCAGACCTTTGTTTCTGCGATTTTCCATACTGAGTAAATGTTGTTTTGTGGAAAGAATCTTAGCGGAGTATGCTTGCTGTGTCTTGGGAAAACCTGCTTTTATACCGTTTTGATGCGTCATGCATGTCGACTGTGGCGTACATCCAATCATCTGCGTGAGCAAAGTTCAGTGATACCAAATACGGTATCTAATCGAACACAAATATGATTGGAACAGCATCGCACTTTGTCTTAGCATTGTGAAAGAACAATACCGGAGACAAGGTAATGACCCTCACTCGCAGAACCCTCGTGGGCGCAGCCGCCGCCTTCGCCCTGGCCGCCGCGATCCCCGCCCACGCCCAGAAGCCTCTCACCATCGGCTTCTCGCAAGTCGGCGCCGAAAGCGAGTGGCGCACCGCCAACACCGCCTCGATCAAGGCTGCCGCCAAGGCGGCGGGCGTCAACCTGAAGTTCGCCGACGCCCAGCAGCGCCAGGAAAACCAGGTCAAGGCGATCCGCTCCTTCATCGCCCAGCGCGTCGACGTGATCGCCTTCTCGCCGGTGGTGGAATCCGGCTGGGACACCGTGCTGCGCGAAGCGAAGAACGCCAGGATCCCCGTGATCCTGACCGACCGCGCCGTCAAGGTCAGCGATCCGTCGCTGTACGTGAGCTTCATCGGCTCCGACTTCGTGGAAGAGGGCCGGCGCGCCGCGCGTTGGCTGGTCGAGCACCAGAAGAAGAACCCGAACCGCAGCTACAACATCGTCGAGCTGCAAGGGACCGTGGGTTCGGCGCCGGCGCTGGACCGCAAGGCCGGCTTTGCCGAGATCATCAAGGACAACCCGAAGCTGAAGATCATCCGCTCGCAGACCGGCGACTTCACCCGCGCCAAGGGCAAGGAGGTGATGGAAGCATTCCTGAAGTCCGAGGGCAAGAACATCAACGTGCTGTATGCGCACAACGACGACATGGCGATCGGCGCGATCCAGGCCATCGAGGAAGCGGGCCTCAAGCCGGGCAAGGACATCCTGGTGGTGTCGATCGATGGCGTGCGCGGGGCCTTCGAGGCCATGTTGCAGGGTAAGCTCAACGTCACCGTCGAGTGCAACCCGCTGCTCGGGCCGCAGCTGATCCAGACCGCGCAGATGGTCAAGGCGGGCAAGCCGGTACCGAAGCGCATTACCGTGAACGAGGGTGTGTTCCCCGCTGAAGTCGCGGCCAAGGAATTCCCGAAGCGTCAATACTGAGGCGACCATGCTCGCCTCGACCACCGTGGCCCCGGTCCTGGAAGTGACCGGCATCCACAAGCAGTTCCCGGGCGTGAAAGCGTTGTCGGACGCGGGCCTGCGCCTGTTCCCCGGCGAAGTCCACACGCTGATGGGCCAGAACGGCGCCGGCAAGTCGACCCTGATCAAGGTGCTGACCGGCGTCTACCAGCCCGAGCGCGGCAGCATCGTGCTGGACGGCCGGGCCATCGCGCCGACGTCCACCCAGGACGCCCAGAAGCTGGGCATCAGCACGGTCTACCAGGAAGTGAACCTGTGCCCGAACCTGTCGGTGGCCGAAAACATCTTCATCGGACGTTACCCGCGCCGCTTTGGCATGATCGATTGGCGCGGCATGCGCCGCCAGGCTGCCGACCTGTTAAAACGCCTGCAGATCGAGGTCGACGTCGGCAAGCCCTTGTCGACCTATCCGCTGGCCATCCAGCAAATGGTGGCGATCGCCCGCGCGCTGAACATCTCGGCCAAGGTGCTGATCCTGGACGAACCCACCTCCAGCCTGGACGAGAACGAAGTCCAGCTGCTGTTCTCGGTGCTGCGCGGCCTGCGCGAGCAGGGCATGGCGATCCTGTTCGTCACCCATTTCCTCGACCAGACCTACGCCATCTCCGACCGCATCACGGTGATGCGCAATGGCGAGCGCGAAGGCGAGTACCTGTGCAGCGCGCTGTCGCGCCTGGCCCTGGTGAACAAGATGATCGGCGCGCCGGCCGATGCGGCCGATGCGGCCGAGCAGGGCGGCAGCGCCTGCGCGGAAACCGCAGAGCAGGGCGCGACCTTCCTGCGGACGACAGCACTGGCGCGCAAGGGTGTGCTCGATCCGATCGACCTCCAGATCCGCAAGGGAGAACTGCTCGGCCTGGCCGGCCTGCTCGGCTCCGGCCGCACCGAAACCGCGCGCCTGCTGTTCGGCGCAGACAAGGCCGATGCCGGCGCCATCGAGATCGACGGCAGCAAGCGCAGCTTCGCCACGCCGCGCGACGCCATTCAAGAGGGCATCGGCTTCTGCTCGGAAGACCGCAAGCACGAAGGCGCCATTCTGGCGCTGTCGGTGCGCGAGAACCTGATCCTGGCGCTGCAGGCGCGCCAGGGCCTGCTGCGCGCGATCCCGATGCGGCGCCAGCAGGAGCTCGCACTCCACTACGTGCAGCAGCTGGGGATCAAGACCGCCAGCATCGAGACGCCGATCGGCACGCTCTCGGGCGGCAACCAGCAGAAGGTCTTATTGGCGCGCTGGCTGGCCACCGACCCCAGGCTGATGATTCTCGACGAACCGACGCGCGGCATCGATGTGCGCGCCAAGCAGGAAATCATGGATTACGTTACCACCCTGTGCCGCAAGGGCATGTCGATTCTGTTCATCTCGTCCGAGCTGCCCGAGGTGCTGCGCGTGAGCGACCGCATCGTCGTCATGCGCGACCGTAAAGCCTGCGGCGAATACCGGCGCGGCGAGCTCGACGACAGTTCGGTGCTGCACGTGATCGCCGGGGAGGGCAGCGCATGAACGCCGTCGTCAAGGAAACGCTGCTCGCCCCCGCGCAAGCCGTCAAACCGTCGATCTTCCAGCACCCGCTGTTCCGTCCCGGTGCGGCGCTGCTGCTCCTGCTCCTGATCGACGCCGCCCTGATCCCCGGTTTCTTCCGCCTGGAGATCAAGGACGGCCACCTGTACGGCAGCCTGGTCGACATCGTCAACCGCGCCGCGCCCCTGATGCTGGCGGCGATCGGCATGACCCTGGTGATCGCCACCCGCGGCATCGACATTTCGGTGGGCGCCGTGGTGGCCTTGTCCGGCACGGTGGCGTCGATGCTGGTCGGCGGCGCCATGGTGATCAACAACGGCGTGCCGGAATACGTGGCGCAGACGCCGATGGCGCTGGCCATGGCGGCGGCCATGGGCGCGGCGCTGCTGTGCGGGCTGTGGAACGGCGCCCTGGTGGCGGGCCTGGGCCTGCAGCCGATCGTCGCCACCCTGATCCTGATGGTGGCCGGGCGCGGCCTGGCCCAGTTGCTGACGGACGGCCAGATCGTCACGGTCTACTACCAACCGTACTTCTTCCTGGGCAGCGGCTATCTGTTCGGGCTACCGTTCGCCTTGTTCGTGGTGGTGGCGGTGTTTGCGCTGACCGCCTTCCTGCTGCGGCACACGGCGCTCGGCCTGTTCATCCAGGCGGTCGGGGTGAATCCGGTGGCGGCGCGCCTGGCCGGCATCCGCACCGCGGCGCTGGTGGTGTTCGTCTACGTGTTCAGCGCCGCCTGCGCCGGCATGGCCGGGCTGATGATCAGCTCCAACGTGAAAAGCGCGGACGCCAACAACGCCGGCCTGCTGCTGGAGCTGGACGCCATCCTGGCCGTGACCCTGGGCGGCACCTCGCTCGCGGGCGGCAAGTTCTCGCTGCTGGGCAGCATCATCGGTGCGCTCATCATCCAGACGCTCACCTATACCATCTATTCGCTGGGCGTCCCGCCCGAGGTCAACATGGTCGTCAAGTCGGCGGTGGTCTTTTTGGTCTGCATCTCGCAGTCGGACCGGTTCAAGGGGCTGTGGAAGCGGAGGGCGGCATGAACGCATCGCGTCATCGCGTGACCAGCGCGCCCTGGTTCACCTCGGCGGCTACCGTGGTCCTGCTCTTGGTAATGCTGCTGGCCGGCGGCCAGGCCTACGACGGCTTCCTGTCGCTGCAGGTGATGCTGAACCTCCTGATCGACAACGCTTTTCTCCTGGTGATCGCGATCGGCATGGGCTTCGTGATCCTCTCCGGCGGCATCGACCTGTCGGTGGGGGCGGTGCTGGCCCTTGGCACCATGGTGGCGGCCTGGCTGCTGCAGGTGGCGCACTGGCCGCCGCTGGCGGTGATCGCGGCGGTGCTGCTGGGCGGCGCCTGCTTTGGCGGCGCCATGGGCGCGATCATCCATGTGTTCCGGCTGCAGCCCTTCATCGTGACCCTGGCCGGGATGTTCCTGGCGCGCGGCCTGTGCTACCTGATCAGCATCGAATCGATCACCATCGAGGACCCGCTGTTCGTGGCGCTGTCGCAGACCCAGGTGCCGGTGCTGGGCGGCTTCCTGTCGCCTGGCGCCCTGATCGCGCTCGGCATGCTGGCCGTGGCGGTGTGGGCGGCGCATTACTCGTCCTTCGGGCGCGCGGTGTACGCCATCGGCGGCAACGAAGCCTCGGCCGCGATGATGGGCCTGGCCGTGGGCCGCACCAAGATCCTGGTGTATGCCTTCAGCGGCTTCTGCGCGGCCCTGGCCGGAGTGCTGTTCTCGTTCTACATGCTGTCGGGTTACGGCCTGCATGCGCAGGGCACCGAGCTGGACGCCATCGCGGCGGTGGTCATCGGCGGCACCCTGCTCACCGGCGGCTACGGCTACATCCTTGGCGCGCTCTCGGGCGTGCTGGTGCTGGGCACCATCCAGACCCTGATCGCCTTCGACGGCACCCTCAGCTCCTGGTGGACCAAGATCGTGATCGGCGCGCTGCTGTTCGTGTTCTGCGTGGTGCAGCGCCTGATGGGCTTCCGTCAAAAGCAAAGCTGATAAATACACTCGAATTATAAGGAGACGTGATGATCAAGCGCTGCGTACTCGCGGTGGGCCTGGCCGCATCCACGCTGGCCCAGGCCGGCAACCCGATCGTGAAGGACATCTTTACCGCCGACCCGGCGGCCCTGGTCGACAATGGCCGGGTCTACCTGTATGTCGGCAAGGACGATGCCCCGGCCGGCGGCAAGGACTACGTGATGAACGAGTGGCGCGTGTACTCCAGCTGCGACATGCAGAAGTGGACGGATCATGGTTCGCCGCTGGGCTACGGCGCCTTCAAGTGGGCCAAGGGCTCGGCCTGGGCATCCGACATCGTCAAGCGCGGCGGCAAGTACTACTTCTATGCCACCGTGTCGCACGCAAGCATCCCCGGCAAGGCGATCGGCGTGGCGGTATCGAGCAGCCCGACGGGCCCGTTCGTGGACGCCCGCGGCAGCGCGCTCATTACCAACGACATGACCAGGGAAACCGAGATCGGCTGGGACGACATCGATCCCGCCGTCTTCGTCGACGACGATGGACAGGCCTATCTGTACTGGGGCAACACGGTGCTGAAGTACGCGAAGCTCAAGCCCAACATGACGGAACTGGACGGTCCGATCCACACCGTGGGCCTGGAGGCCTTTACCGAGGCGGCCTACCTGCACAAGCACAAGGGCAGTTACTACCTGTCGTACTCGCGCAAGTTCCCCGAAGAGACCGTGGTCATGCGCGGCCCGACGGCCACCGGCCCCTGGTCTTTTGGGGGCGTGATCATGGAGAAGAACAGCAAGGTCAACACCATCCACCAGGCCATCGTCGACTTCAATGGCAAGTCCTATATCTTCTACCACAACGCCAAGCTGCCGGGCGGCGGCGAGTACCGCCGCTCGGTCGCGGTGGAGGAGCTGCGTTACGGCCCCGACGGGAAGATCCTGCCGGTGGCGCAGACCGCCGAGGGGCCGGCCGCCAATCCCTCGCCGGGCTGCACGTGAGCGCGGCGCGGCAGTTTTTCCATAGAAGTGATATCGCCGATGATATGATTTCTTGATGGATACAACAAACCCGAACTGGTTTTTGAAGGCGCGCCTGAAGACACGCCAGCTGCTGCTCCTGATCGCGCTGGACGACTACCGCAACATCCACCGCGCGGCCGAAGAGCTGCACATGACGCAGCCGGCGGCGTCCAAGCAGATCAAGGACCTGGAAGAGATGCTGGACGTGCGCCTGTTCGAGCGCCTGCCGCGCGGGATGGAGCCGACCATCTACGGCGAGACCATGATCCGCCACGCGCGCATGGCCCTCACCAGCCTGGCGCTGGCGCACGACGACCTGCTGTCGCTGAAGGCCGGACTGTCGGGCCAGGTGGAGGTGGGGGTGATCATGTCGCCCGCGATGGCGCTGCTGCCGCGCGCGATCGCGCGCATCAAGGAGCAGGCGCCGCTGCTGCGCATCGGCGTGCACCTGGAGCCCAGCAACGTGTTGCTCGACAAGCTGCAGCGCGGCACGCTCGACTTCATGATCGGCCGCATCCTCGAGAAGGAAGATTCGTCCGGCCTGGTCTACGAGGAGCTCACCGAGGAACCCGCCTGCGCGGTGGTGCGCCCCGGCCACGCGCTGTTGGAGGCGAAGGACCTGCAGCTGGAGGACATCGCCGGCAAGCCCTGGATCCTGCCGCCGCACGGCAGCATCCTGCGCCACCGCTTCGACATGATGTTCCGCCGCGCCGGCCTGCAGCCGCCCAGCAACGTGGTCGATACCACCGCGCTGCTGCTCATCACCGCGCTGCTGCAGCAGACCGATTCGCTGCACGTGATGCCGCAGGAAGTGGCGCAGTACTACGCCTCGCTGAACGTGATGCGCATCCTGCCGATCGAGCTGCCCTGCACGATGGACGCCTTCGGCATCATCCGCCAGCAGGATCACCTGCTGTCGCCGGGGGCGGAACTGCTGCTCAAGCAGGTGCGGCTGGCGGCTTCGGAGATCTATTGACGCATCATCCTTGCGCTATAGTGGCGCTTCCGGCTTTCCTGGGGCTGTCATGAACCCGTCTGAAACAAGCAATATGGATGCGCACACTAAGCCCGCCGTGGACCACCTGCGCTTTCATCGTCAGCACGAGCATCTGCTGGCCACCTTCGGCAGCGACGTATTCGGGTTGAAGGCGGAAGCCTTCGCCCGCTTCTTCGGTACGCCGGTATTCCTGATCACGCAGACCGTCGTCGTCGTGCTCTGGATCGTGGCCAACGTGCTGAAGTGGACGGACTTCGACGTCTATCCGTTCATCCTCCTGAACCTGGCCTTCAGCCTGCAGGCCGCCTACGCGGCGCCGCTGATCCTGCTGGCGCAGACCCGCCAGGCGGCGCGCGACAAGGCGCATGCCGAGGCCGACGCCAGGCACCGCGAGGCCATCGCCACCGCTTCGGCCACGCAATCCGAGCAGATGTTGCTGTTGCTACGCCAGAATACGGAACTGACGGCGATGACCAAGGCGATGGCGGAACGGATCGAAAGGCTCACCGCCGAAGTGCACCAGCACCTGCTCCGGGATGCCGGGCAAGGACACTGAGGCGCCCGGGCCGCATTGGCCCGGGGCCGCCGGCTTGCTCAGGACTGGGGCACCAGCGGCTCGTCTTCCTTGCCGATTTCGCTCGGGGTGAAGGCGAATTCGGGCGCCTGCACCATGCCGTAGGAGGTGAACGAGGTCTCGTGCCCGAGGGTGCCGCTGAAGGTCACTTCGTCGCCGCGCTTCAGGCTGCTCGCCAGGCGCTTGCCGGCGTCGGTCACCATGACCATCTTGAATTTCACGTCGCCCTGCTGCGCAACCACCAGCGTGCCGAAGGTGTCGCCCACTTCCTTGACGCTTGCCTTCCATCGGACCACGTTCTGGCCGGCCGCATACATGGCCTGCTTGTACTTGTCGGCCACTTCCTTCTCGAGGATGGCGTTGTCCTTGGAATCGGCTTCGCTGTAGTCGTCCTGCATCCGGTCGACCAGTTTCATGAAGTCCTGTTGTGCGGCAGGCAGCTTGGCCGAACATCCGGCAAGCTGCAACACGGCCGTGACTGCAGCGACGAAAAAGATTGTTGATCGCATTACATCCCCTGTGAATGGTGCATCGGCCCGACGCCAACGCTATGAATTTTGTAGCGGTCGCCAGAATAGCATCAGCTGTTGCTTTTAATCAACGATGATTTCAAGGGGCCGGGCCCGGGCCGAAGCGCGTAGAATCGCGGCATCGTGGCCAGGCAGGATGAGCGGATGACGGACCGGTTCCAGGAAATGCGGGTGTTCTCGGCGGTGGTCGAGGCGGGCGGCTTCACGGCGGCGGCGCAGCGTCTCGGGATGTCGAAGGCGGCGGTGTCGCGCCATGTGGCGGAGCTCGAGCAGCGCCTCGGCGTGCGCCTGCTGCACCGGACCACGCGGCGGCTGTCGGCCACCGGCGACGGCGAGATCTTCCATGCGCGCTGCCGCGAACTGCTGGACCGGCTCGACGAGGCCGAAGCCGAAGTCGCCTCCGGCAGCGGGCCGGCCAGCGGCCTGGTGCGGGTCAACGTGCCGCTGAGCTTTGGCGTGCTGCACCTGGCGCCGCTGTGGCCGGTGCTGCTGGCGCGCCATCCGGGGCTGGCGCTCGACGTGACCCTGTCCGACCGGGTCGCCGACCTGGTCGAAGAGGGCTACGACCTGGCGGTGCGGGTCGGCCAGTTGCCCAGTTCCTCGCTGGTGAGCCGGCGCCTGGCCGCCACCCGCCTGGTGCTGTGCGCCGCGCCGGCCTACCTGGCGGCGCGCGGCACGCCGCGCCACCCCGCCGAACTGGCCCGGCACGACGTGATCGCCTACAGCCTGTTCGCGGCCGGCGACCTGTGGACCTTCAGCGGCGCGGCCGGCAGCGAGACCGTGCGGGTGGCGCCGCGCATGCGGGTCAACAACGGCGATACCTGCCGCCTGGCCGCGCTGGCCGGGCAGGGCATCATCCTCCAGCCCAGCTTCATGGTCGGCGCCGACCTGGCCGCGGGCAGGCTGCAGGAACTGCTGCCGGACTGGCGCTCGATCGAGCTGGGCATCCATGCGGTATACCCGTCGCGCAAGTTCCTGGCGCCGAAGGTGAGGGTGCTGGTCGACTTCCTGGTCGAGGCCTTCGCCGACCCGGTCTGGGGCGCATGATTGTTCCAGCGGGTGGAACAGTGTGGCTTCCGCGCGCCTGTTTATCTGTGCGTCGCTTGCCAATATCATGGTGACTGGTGATGCGGCCTTCGCCGCGTCCATGCAGGAGCACACACCATGTCCCGATTACCGACCCTCTTCGTGTCCCACGGCTCGCCCATGCTGGCCTTGCAGGACAGCCCGGCGCGCCGCTTCCTCGACGGCCTGGGCGCTTCGCTGCCGCGGCCGCGGGCGGTGCTGGCCGTGTCGGCGCACTGGGAAACCCTGGGCGCGCCGGCCGTGAGCCTGGCGCCGCGGCCCGCCACCATCCACGATTTCGGCGGCTTTCCGCGCGCCCTGTTCGAGATCCAGTACCCGGCCCCGGGCGCGCCCGAGGTCGCCGAGCGCGCCGCCAGCCTGCTGGAGCAGGCCGGCATGGCGGTGCAGCGCGCGCCGGACCGCGGCCTGGACCACGGTGCCTGGGTGCCGCTGCGCCTGATGTATCCGCAGGCCGACGTGCCGGTGGCCCAGATGTCGATCCTGCACGGCGGCGACCCGGCCGCGCACCTGGCGCTCGGCCAGGCCCTGGCGGCGCTGCGCGAGGAGGGCGTGCTGGTGCTGGCTTCCGGCTCGCTGACCCACAACCTGTACGAGTACCGCGGGCAGGGCGTCGATGCACCGGCGCCCGGCTGGGTGGCGGGCTTCGGCGACTGGATCAAGGCGCGCCTGGATGCTGGCGACAGGGCCGCGCTGCTGGACTACCGCCGCGCCGCGCCCTACGCCGCCCAGAACCACCCCACCGACGAACACCTGCTGCCGCTGTTCGTCGCGCTGGGCGCGGCCGGGCCGCAGGCGCACGCCACCCGCCTGCACGCGAGCGTCGAGCATGGCGTGCTGGCGATGGACGCCTATGCCTTCGATTAGGCCCCAAAGCCCTGCCGCGCATCGCTTTGCGCCCGGTCGATGTAGCATGTGCCGGGCACCCGACGGCCAGACGCGCCGGTAGACACGATGCAGGAAGGCAGCATGCACAAGGATCGATGGCAGCGCGCACGCGCCGTGCTGTCAGAAGAACTGCGGCACCTGAGCACGGTCCAGGCCAGCGACCGGGCCTGGCAGATGCCGTTCGCCGCGGCCCTGTCCTCCGGGCTGCCGCTGCTGGCCGGCGCGGCGCTCGGGCGCCTGGGCGACGCGCTGGTGGCCTCGATCGGCGGCCTGGTGTTCCTCTACCTGCCCGGCACGGCGCTGTCGCGGCGCATGGTGGCGCTGATGGCCTGCGCCTTCGGCATGCTGGCCTGCTACACGCTGGGCGCGGCCAGCGGCCTGTATCGGCCGGCGATCGTGCCCGCCCTGGTGGCCATCACCATCCTGGTGACCATGACCTGCCGCGTGTATGCGCTCGGACCGCCCGGCAGCGTGTTCTTCGTGATGGCGGCGGCGATCGGCGCCTACAGCCCGATCCCGGCGCAGGAGCTGCCGCGCATGGCCGGCCTGTTCGGCTTCGGCTGCCTGCTGGCCTGCGCGGTGGGCTTCTGCTACAGCGTCGCCATGCTCAGGCGCCGTGCGCCCAAGCCGGCGGCGCCGATGCCGGCCTTCAGTTTCGATTACGTGGTGCTGGACGCGGTGGTGATCGGGGTCGCGGTCGGCGTGTCGCTGCTGGTGGCGGATGCCTTGGCGCTGCCCAAGCCCTACTGGGTGCCGGTCAGCTGCCTGGCGGTGATCCAGGGCGTCTCGCTGCGCGCGGTCTGGAACCGCCAGCTGCAGCGCGTGCTCGGCACCTGCGCCGGCGTGGTGCTGTCCTGGGGCCTGCTGTCGCTGCCGCTCACGGCCTGGTCGGTCGCCCTGACCGTGATGCTGCTGACCTTCCTGATCGAGATGCTGGTGGTGCGCCACTACGCGCTGGCCACGACCCTGATCACC
Organism: Massilia sp. X63; assembly: GCF_041023745.1. NCBI lineage: Bacteria > Pseudomonadati > Pseudomonadota > Betaproteobacteria > Burkholderiales > Oxalobacteraceae > Massilia > Massilia sp. X63. The sequence goes on along the minus strand of NZ_JBFTEF010000004.1, from coordinate 325,360 downwards.
CCCTTGACCATCCTGCTGGCCGAAGCGGCCACCCTCGGCCAGGCCTCGGCCGGCGCGCTGGCGCAGGCGCGCCTGCTCGACACGCTGCTGGGGTGCGCGGTCGGCCTGGTGGGCGGATGGTGCCTGCACAATCCGCGCCTGCGCGCCGCCGCCGGCAGGCAGCTGCGCCGCCTGGGTCCGCGCCGCGCGCGCTAGCGGCCGGCTTCACTCGTTCAAACGCGCGCGCGCGAAGCGCCGGAATTCCGCCATCAGCGGGGCCTCGGTGCGGCCCGCCAGGCTCACGCAGGCGAAGCGCGCGCCGGCTTCCAGGGGCGGATCCAGGACCAGCTCGGCCAGGCCGCCGGCGCGCGCGGCCGCCGCCAGGCCCAGAAATATCGCGTCGCTCTGCGCGACCGCCTCGACCAGGCTGGCCATGTCTTCGGACTGCAGGGTGAGCATCCTTTCCGGCATGGCGTCCTGACCATACAGCGTCACCAGCAGGCGCGCCACCTCGCTCGAGAGCGGTGTCGACGCAACCGGCCAGGCCAGCACCTGGGCCAGGGTCACGGACCCGCCTGCCGCCAGCGGATGCGCGGGGCGGCAGGCGAAGCAGGTGCGCAGTTCGCCGATCGGCTCGGCCACCAGGTCGGGGGCCGGCGTGACCCCGCGCGCATCGGCCACCAGGGCGTCGAGCTGGCCGGCGCGCAGCTGCATCAGCTGCAGGTCGAGCGGCCCGCGCGTGATCGCCACCCGCACCTGCGGGTGGCGTTCGCCCATCTGGCGCAGCAGCGGCACGGTGAGCATGGCCGCCGCGCCGGAGCCCAGGCCGATGCGCAGCGCCCCGCCTTCGCCCTGGCGGAAGATGTCGACGCTGCGCTGCAGCTCTTCGACGTCGCGCACCAGGCGGGCGGCGCGCGCCAGCAGTTGCGCGCCCAGCGGCGTGAGTTCGATGCGCTTGCCGATCCGGTCGAACAGGCGCGCGCCCAGGTCTTGTTCGAGCGCCTGGATACTGCGGCTGAGCGCCGATTGGGTGATGAACAGGCGCTCGGCGGCGCGGCTCACCGAGCGGGTGTCTGCCACGGCGAGGAAATGTTCGAGCTGCTTGGTGTTCATGGTCGAGTATTCTGAAAATTCATCGATCGCGCGCAAATAATGCATTGGACGCATCGATGCCCCGATCGTATCATGCTGTCGCCGACTGGGCCGATGAACCACCAAGGCTGGAAGATGAGCTTGCTGCACACGATTTACCTGGTCGCCATTGCGGCCGAGGCTGCCTCCGGCGCCCTGATGGGCATGCGCCGGCGCATGGACCTGTTCGGCCTGTGCGTGGTGGGCACCGTCACTGCGCTGGGCGGCGGCACCATCCGCGACCTGATCCTCGGCCACTACCCGCTGGGCTGGGTGGCCCATCCCGAATACCTCGCCTTCACCGTCGGCGCCGCGATCGTCGCCGCGCTGGCGGCGCGCCGCATGCATCGCCTGAAAACCGTGTTCCTCTGGCTCGACGCCCTGGGGCTGGTGGCGTTCACGGTGATCGGCTGCGACATCGCGGCTTCCACCGGGGCCAAGCTGCCGGTGGTGATCCTGATGGGCATGGCCACCGGCGTGTTCGGCGGCCTGCTGCGCGACATCCTGTGCAACCAGGTGCCGCTGGTGCTGCGGCGCGACCTGTACGCCACCGTCTCGCTGGCCACCGGCATCCTGTACGTCGGCCTGCTGGAAGCCGGCGTGGCGGCGCCGGCGGCCACCGGCGTCGCCATCGGCGCCGGCTTCGCCCTGCGCCTGCTGGCGCTGCGCTACCGGCTGGCGCTGCCGGTGCTGGAAGCCGACACCAGCTCCTTCGACGAAGAAGCGGGCGCGGGCCACTAGCCGTGGGAGCCCCGCCACGCATCGCCGCAGCGCGCGGCCGGCCGTTCTGCGCCAGCCCGGTGCTGGAGCGGCCGCTGCCGGCCTGGCGTTCGCGCCTGGTGCTGGCCGTGCTGTTCGCGGCCTTCGCCGCGCTGGCGCTGCGCGCGGTCTGGCTGCAGCTGCACGCCGACGACTTCCTGCAGGAGCAGGGCGCGATGCGCTACGCCCGCACGCTCGAGCTGCCGGCCTCGCGCGGCCGCATCGTCGCGCGCAACGGCGACGTGCTGGCGCTGTCGCTGCAGGTGCAGGCGGTGGGGGCGGTGCCGGGCGAGGTGCGCCTGGCGGACCCCGGGCGCCTGGATGCGCTGGCGCGGCTGCTCGGCATCGAGCGCGCCGATCTGGACGCCAAGCTCGGCTCGCAGCGCAGCTTCGTCTATCTGAAGCGCCAGGTCGACCAGCGCACCGCCGACACCATCGTGCGGCTCGGCATCCGCGGCATCGAGACGCGCCGCGAGACCCGCCGCCACTACCCGCACGGCAGCCTGGCGGCGCACGTCGTCGGCTTCAACGACGTCCAGGACGCCGGCCAGGAGGGCATGGAGCTGGCGCACCAGGCCAGCCTGGCCGGCAGGGCCGGCAAGCGCCGCGTGATCCGCGACCGCCTGGGACGGGTGGTGGAGGACGCGGGCGCGACCCTGCCGGCGCGCGACGGCAAGGACCTGGTGCTGTCGATCGACCGCCACATCCAGCACATCGCGCGCAGCCACCTGAAGACCGCGCTCGAACTGCACCAGGCCAGCGCCGCCGCCATCGTGGTGCTCGATGTACGGAGCGGCGAGGTGCTGGCGCTGGCCAACCTGCCGGACTACGACCCGAACGCGCGCGCCGGCCTGAGCGGCGCGCAGCTGCGCAACCGGGTCATCACCGACACCTACGAGCCGGGCTCGGTCATCAAGCCCTTCACCATCGCGCTGGCGCTGGAACAGGGCCTGGTCACGCCCGACACCGTCGTCGATACCGCGCCGGGGCGCATCGCGATCGGCCGCGCCGCCATCCGCGACGCCAGCCGGCACGGCGAGCTGACGGTGGCCGAGGTGCTGCAGAAATCCTCGAACGTCGGCACCGTGAAGCTGGCGCTGCAGATGCCGCCGAAGGACTTGTGGTCGCTGCTCACCCAGGTCGGCTTCGGCCAGCCGCCGCAGCTTGGCTTTCCCGGCACGGCCGCCGGCCGCCTGCGCCCGCACGCCGGCTGGAAGCCGATCGAGCACGCCACCATCAGCTTCGGGCACGGCATGTCGACCTCGCTGATGCAGATGGCGCAGTCCTACCTGGTGTTCGCGCGCGACGGCGACATGATCCCGGTGAGCCTGCTCAAGACGCAGGGGCCGCCGGTGTCGCGCCCGGTGCTCTCGCCAGGCACCGCCGGCGCCGTGCGCGCCATGATGGAACGGGCCACCTGGCCCGGCGGCACCGCGCCGCGCGCCCAGGTACCCGGCTACCGGGTGGCGGGCAAGACCAGCACCGCGCACAAGCCCGTGGACGGGCGCTATACCAAGCGCTACATCGCCGGCTTCGTCGGCTTCGCACCGGTGTCGCAGCCGCGCGTGATCGTCGCGGTGATGGTCGACGAGCCGACCGAAGGCGGCTACTTCGGCGGGCGGGTGGCGGCGCCGGTGTTCTCGGCGGTGGTGCGGGACACCCTGCGGATGCTGGACGTCGCGCCGGATGCCGCAGTGGACGAGATCCTGTAGGCGAAAACAGGATACAGTTGAGGCCTGGGCCGATCCCGGGGGCGCAACATGGCACGAAAATCCAAGGAAGACACCGAGAAGACCCGGCTCGCCATCATCGATGCGGCGCGCCGGGTCTTCCTGCGCAGCGGCGTGGCGCGCTCGACCTTCGAGGAGATCGCGGCCGAGGCCGGGGTGACCCGCGGCGCCGTGTATTACCATTTCCAGGACAAGGAAACCCTGTTCTTCGCGATCCGCGAAGACATCCTGGCCTGGCTCGAAGCGCCGGTCGACGACGTGCTGTTTTCGCCCGCCTACGCCGACCCGCTGGACGCGGTCGAAGCCGCGCTGCTGCACTTCTTCCGCCAGCTGCGCGACCACCCGGCGGTGCTGGACACCTTCGACATCATGATGATGCGCTGCGAATACGTGGGCGCCTTCGCCGGGGTGCACGAGGAAGTGTTCCGCCCCGGACGCGAACTGCTCGGCAAGCTCGGGCAGGTGTACGCGCGGGCGGCGCAGGCCGGCACGCTGCGGCCCGGACTGGCGCCGGAGGCCGCGGCCTGGGACACCTGGGCCTTTGCCGACGGCCTGCTGCACCTGATCGTCGGCCAGTCCGAGCCGGGCTTGCTGGACCAGCGGGCGCCGGCCATGGTGCGGGCCCACGTGGCGCTGCGCCGGGCCGCCTTCGCGCCGCCGAACCGGCGCCATCAGGGAAACCCTTACGCCTTGCCCGGATGCTCCGCGGGCGCCCATCGTCCATAATGAAGCTCGTCGGACGCCTGCCTTGTCGAATCGGACACGACGGGCCCGGCCAGAAGGAGATTTGAATGAACCGCCACAGCACACCATCCGCATGGGAGGGCGCCACCCAGGCCGGCGCGCGCAACGGCGGCCGCGGCAAGCGGCGCATCGCCCGCGACCTCGTGGCGCGCGGCCTGCGCCGGCGCCGCGGCCTGACGCGCGCGGTCCTGTCGGGCGGCGCCGCCGCCGCGATCGCCAGCGTCGCCATCCTGTTCGAAGCCGCGCTCTAGCGCCAATGGGGCCAAGGGCGCGCATTTTTCATGGAGGTCAACATGAACAGCCCGATCCATCCCATCGTATCCTCGCACGACCTCGCACGCATCGAGGCGCTGCTCGACGCCATGCCCGCGCGCGTACTGCCGGGCAGGGAGGCCCTGCTCGATGAACTCGACCGCGCCGACGTCCGTCCGCCGCAGGACATGCCGCCGGACGTGGTGACCATGAACTCGACCGTGCGCTTCGCGACCGCCGTGCCGCCCAAGGAATTCTGCCTGAAGCTGGTGTATCCCCAGGATGCCGGCGCCGACGACCGGATCTCGGTGCTGGCGCCGGTCGGCAGCGCGCTGCTGGGCCTGGCGGCTGGCGAGGCCATCGAGTGGCCGCGCCCGCGCGGCGGCACGCTGCGCGTGAACGTCCTCGAAGTCGTCTCGCAACCCGAGCGCGAGGGCGACTTCCTGCGCTGAAGCAGGCCGGGCCACCGCCAGGGCCCGGGCCGTAGTATCATGCGAGCAAACCGATATTCAATACAAAGCCCTGTTCCGACAGGGCTTTGTGTTTTGCATGCCCGTCCCGTTGCCCTCCCGCGCGAATGGCGCTGCCCATCCCATTGTCAGCAGTATTAGGATTCCCCATGGAAATTAAAGTCAACTTCCTCGACAAGCTGCGCCTGGAAGCCAAGTTCGACGACTTCACGGTGATCGCCGACCAGCCGATCCGCTACAAGGGCGACGGCTCGGCGCCCGGCCCCTTCGATTACTTCCTGGCCTCGTCGGCGCTGTGCGCGGCCTATTTCGTGAAGCTGTATTGCGATACCCGCAATATTCCGACCGAGAACATCCGGCTCTCGCAGAACAACATCGTCGATCCGGAAAACCGCTACAAGCAGATCTTCAAGATCCAGGTCGAGCTGCCGCACGATATTTCGGACAAGGACCGCCAGGGCATCCTGCGCTCGATCGAGCGCTGCACCGTCAAGAAGGTCGTGCAGGAAGGGCCGCAATTCGTCATCGAGGAAGTCGAGAACCTGGATGCGGACGCCCAGGCGCTGCTGACCCTGAATCCGGGCGCCGATGCGCTCACCTATATCCCCGGCAAGGACCTGCCGCTGGAGCAGACCATCGCCAACATGTCGGCCATGCTGGCCTCCTGGGGCATCAAGATCGAGATCGCGTCCTGGCGCAACATCGTGCCCAACGTCTGGTCGCTGCACATCCGCGACGCGCATTCGCCGATGTGTTTCACCAACGGCAAGGGCGCGACCAAGGAAAGCGCGCTGGCTTCGGCCCTGGGCGAATACATCGAACGACTGAACAACAACCACTTCTATGCCGGCGTGTTCTGGGGCGAAGATATCGCCAGGGCCGACTTCGTGCATTTCCCGAACGAGCGCTGGTTCCAGCCGGGGCTGGATGATGCGCTGCCCGAAGGCATCCTGGACGCGTACTGCGTGGGCATCTACGATCCGGACGGCGAACTGCGCGGCTCGCACCTGGTCGACACCAATTCGGGCAATGTGGCGCGCGGCATCGTGTCGCTGCCGTTCACGCGCCAGTCGGACGGCGAAACCGTGTACTTCCCCTCGAACCTGGTCGAGAACCTGTATGCCAGCAACGGCATGAGCGCCGGTAACACCCTGGCCGAAGCCCAGGTGCAGTGCCTGTCCGAGATCTTCGAGCGCGCCGTCAAGCGCGAGATCCTGGAAGGCGAACTGGCGCTGCCGGACGTGCCGCAGGAGGTGCTGGCCAAGTACCCCGGCATCCTGGCCGGCATCAAGGGCCTGGAAGAGCAGGGCTTCCCGGTGCTGGTCAAGGACGCCTCGCTGGGCGGCAGCTACCCGGTCATGTGCGTGACCCTGATGAACCCGCGCACCGGCGGCGTGTTCGCCTCCTTCGGCGCGCACCCGAGTTTCGAGGTGGCGCTGGAGCGCAGCCTGACCGAACTGCTGCAGGGGCGCAGCTTCGAGGGCCTGAACGACCTGCCGCAGCCGACCTTCGCCAGCGAAGCTGTGACCGAGCCGTATAACTTCGTCGAGCACTTCATCGATTCCAGCGGCGTGGTCTCGTGGCGCTTCTTCAGCGCCAAGGCGGACTACGATTTCGTCGAGTGGGATTTCTCGGCCCAGGGCAAGGATGCGAACGCCGAGGAAGCCGCGACCCTGCTGGGCATCCTGGCCGACATGGGCAAGGAAGTGTACACCGCGGTGTACGACCAGCTGGGGGCGGTGGCCTGCCGCATCCTGGTGCCGGGTTACTCCGAAATCTATCCGGTCGAAGACCTGGTCTGGGACAATACGAACAAGTCGCTGCTGTTCCGCGAAGACATCCTGAACCTGCACCGCCTGGACGACGCGGCGCTAGAGGCGCTGCTGGAGCGCCTGGAGAACAACGAGCTGGACGAGTATTCCGACATCGCCAGCCTGATCGGCATCGAGTTCGACGAGAACACCGAGTGGGGCCAGCTCACCGTGCTCGAACTGCGCCTGCTGATCAACCTGGCCCTGCAGCGCTTCGAAGACGCCCACGAACTGGTCGGTGCCTTCCTGCAGTACAACGACAACACCGCCGAGCGCCGCCTGTTCTACCAGGCCATGAACGTGGTGCTGGAAGTGGTGCTGGACGACGAGCTGGAGCTCGACGACTACGTCGTCAACTTCCGCCGCATGTACGGCGACGCGCGCATGGACGCGGTGCTGGGGTCGGTGGACGGCAGCGTGCGGTTCCACGGCTTGACGCCGACCAGCATGCGGCTCGAGGGGCTGGAGCGGCACCATCGCCTGATCGACAGCTACCGCAAGCTGCACGCGGCGCGCGCCAGGGCGGCGGCCACGGGCGGCTGAGCCGCTGTTTTCCTGCACAAAGCGCCGAAACGGGCGACAATGGCGGTTTTTCGCTCTTTGCGCTCGTTTCCCATGGCCGATACCGCTTCCATCCCACTGCGCCGTGGCGTCGACATCAATCCGACGCCACTGGCCGTTTCGCTCCTCCTGATCCTGGCCGGCGGCGCCTGGCTGGCGCAGGTCGTCGGCTGGCGCCAGGCCGCGCTGTATGCGGTCGGCGCGCTGCTCGGCATCACGCTCTACCACGCCGCGTTCGGCTTCACCTCGGCCTGGCGCGTGTTCATCGCCGACGGCCGCGGCGCCGGCCTGCGCGCCCAGATGCTGATGCTCGGCGTCGGCGTCCTGCTGTTCTTCCCGGTGCTGTCCAGCGGCACGCTGTTCGGCGCGCCCGTGTCAGGACTGGTGTCGCCGGCCGGCACCTCGGTGATCGTGGGCGCCTTCATCTTCGGCATTGGCATGCAGCTCGGCGGCGGCTGCGCCTCCGGCACCCTGTACACGGTGGGCGGCGGCAGCACGCGCATGCTGGTGACGCTGGCCGCCTTCATCGCCGGCTCGGTGATCGCCACCGCGCACATGCCGTTCTGGAGCGCCCAGCCGCAACTGGCGCCGCTGTCGCTGGTCAAGGCGCTGGGCCTGGCGCCGGCGCTGATCGTGAACCTGGCCGTGTTCGCGCTGATCGCCGCCATCACCGTGGCGGTGGAAAAACGCCGCCACGGCCGCCTGGTGGCCCCGCAGCTGGCGCCGGCCCGCGGCGCGCGCTGGCTGCACGGCCCCTGGCCGCTGGTGGCGGGCGCGCTCGCGCTGGTGCTGCTGAACTTCGCCACCCTGGCGCTGGCCGGCCGTCCCTGGGGCGTGACCTCGGCCTTTGCCCTGTGGGGCGCCAAGACCGCCGCGCTGCTGGGCGTCGACGTGGCCAGCTGGCCCTACTGGTCGACCAAGTCCAACGCCGCCGCGCTCGCCGCGCCCCTGTGGCGCGACGTGACCTCGGTGATGGACATCGGCATCGTGCTGGGCGCGATGCTGGCCGCGGCGCTGGCCGGCCGCTACGCGCCGGTGTGGCGCCTGCCGCTGCGTTCGCTGGTCGCGGCGCTGGTCGGCGGCCTGCTGCTCGGCTACGGCGCGCGCCTGGCCTACGGCTGCAACATCGGCGCCTACTTCAGCGGCATCCTGTCGGGCAGCCTGCACGGCTGGCTGTGGCTGGTCGCCGCCTTTGCCGGCAACGTCTTCGGCACCCGCCTGCGCCCGCTGTTCGGGCTCGAAGTCGAACGGGTGAAGCTCAGTGCGTGCTGAGCGCCTGCCGAGGGGCCGAACGCCGAAACGCTTGAACCGCTGACCGCCAGGGCTTGCGCATCTATCGTATGATGTCCCGATCACGTATGGATGAGGGAGCAGCATGAGCACTGAAAGCAGCCTGGGCGCCGGCAGCGGCGCCGACGACAGCCAACTCCGCGCGGACGCGCTCGACTACCACCGCAGCCCGACGCGCGGCAAGATCGAAGTGGTGGCGACCAAGCCGCTGTCGAACCAGCGCGACCTGTCGCTGGCCTACTCGCCGGGCGTGGCCTATGCCTGCGAGGAGATCGCTCGCGATCCGGCCCTGGCGGCCGAGTACACCTCGCGCGGCAACCTGGTGGCGGTGATCACCAACGGCACCGCCGTGCTAGGCCTGGGCAATATCGGCCCGCTGGCCTCCAAGCCGGTGATGGAAGGCAAGGGCTGCCTGTTCAAGAAATTCGCCGGGGTCGACGTGTTCGACCTGGAACTGGCGGAGAACGATCCGGACAAGCTGGTCGACGCCATCGCCATGCTCGAGCCCACCGTGGGCGGCATCAACCTCGAGGACATCAAGGCGCCCGAATGCTTCTACATCGAGAAGAAGCTGCGCGAGCGCATGAACATCCCGGTCTTCCACGACGACCAGCACGGCACCGCGATCATCTCCAGCGCGGCGCTGCTCAATGCCCTGAAGGTGGTCGGCAAGGACATCGGCGCAATCCGGCTGGCGGCGTCAGGCGCCGGGGCGGCGGCGATCGCCTGCCTCGACATGATGGTGAGCCTGGGCGTGAAGCAGGAAAACATCTTTGTCACCGACTCGAAAGGCGTGATCTGGCAGGGCCGCGACGCCAACATGGAAGCCAACAAGGCCCGCTATGCGCAGGCGACCGATGCGCGCAGCCTGGCCGACATCGTGCGCGGCGCAGACGTGTTCCTGGGCTGCTCGACCGCCGGCGTGCTGAGCGCCGACATGGTCAGGAGCATGGCCGAGCGCCCGGTGATCCTGGCCCTGGCCAACCCGGAACCGGAGATCCGTCCGGAAGTCGCCAAGGCCGCGCGCCCGGACTGCATCGTCGCGACCGGCCGTTCGGATTATCCGAACCAGGTCAACAACGTCCTGTGCTTCCCCTACATCTTCCGCGGCGCGCTGGACTGCGGCGCCACCGGCATCACCGACGAGATGAAACTGGCCTGCGTGGGCGCGATCGCCAGCCTGGCCGAGGCCGAAGCCAACGATGCGGTGGCCGAAGCCTACGCCGGCCAGGACCTGACGTTCGGCCCCGACTACATCATCCCGAAACCCTTCGATCCGCGCCTGATGGCGGCGATCGCCCCGGCCGTGGCCGCGGCGGCGGAACGCTCCGGCGTGGCCACCCGCCCGATCGCCGACATGGACGCCTACCGCGCGCGCCTGGGCGAGATGATCTACCACACCGGCTTCTTCATGAAACCGGTGTTCGCCAAGGCCAGGGCCACGCCGCGCCGCGTGGCCTACGCCGAAGGCGCCGACCAGCGCGTGCTGCGCGCGGTGCAGACCGTGGTCGACGAGGGCCTGGCGAAGCCGGTGCTGGTGGGCAGCGCGGCGGCGGTGGAGGCGGCGGTGAAGCAGTCCGGCCTGCGCCTGCAGCGCGGCGTCGACTACGAACTGGCCGAGGCCGACGGCAGCGGCGACGCGACCCTGCAGGGCGCGCGCCTGCTGCGGTCGGGCGCGGTCGACGCCCTGATCTGCGGCATGGCGGGCAGCTACGACAGCCACCTGGCGCACGTGCGCGACGTGATCGGCACCGCCCCCGGCGCCGGCGCGCTGGCGGCCATGAACGCGCTGGTGCTGGACAAGATGACCCTGTTCATCGCCGACACCTACGTCAACGACGATCCGAGCGCGGAAGAGCTGGCCGCCATCACCCGCCTGGCCGCCACCGAACTGCGCCACTTCGGGCTGGAGCCCAAGGCGGCGCTGCTGTCGCATTCGATCTTCGGTTCGTCCGAACGTCCGTCGGCGCGCAAGATGCGCGCGGCGCGCGAACTGCTGGCGGCCAGCGCGCCGGAACTGGCCCTGATCGGCGAAGTGCACGGCGACGCGGCGCTGTCGGAAGAGATCCGGCGCCTGTACCAGCCGCCTGGCGAGGCAGGTGCGGTGAAGGGCGGCTTTGCCGGCAGCGCCAACCTCCTGGTGATGCCCTCGCTGGACGCCGCGAACATCCTGTTCAACGTCCTCAAGGTGGCGGCCGGCAAGGGCGTCACGGTCGGCCCGATCCTGCTGGGGGCGGCCAAGCCGGTGCACATCCTGAGCCCGAGCGCGACGGTGCGGCGCATCGTCAACATGACGGCGCTGGCGGTGGCGGGAGTGCGCTAGGAAGCAAGGCACGCCGGATCGCTCCGGCGTGCGCGGCGTGCGCTGCGTCAGGCTGCGCGCGCGCCGAGGAAGGCGTGCAGCAGCCGGTTGAAGGCCGCGGCGTGGGTCACGTTCATGCCGTGCGAGGCGCCGGCGATGCTGCGCTTGTCCACGTGGGCGATCCAGCCCGCCAGCCTTTCCACGTTGTCGCGGTACATGCGCGGGCTGCGTGCTCCTTCGATCAGCATGGTCCGGCAGGCGATGGCGGCGGCGCCGGCGCGGGTGTAGCCCGGCAGCGGGTCGTGGAACTGCTTCGGCAGCGTGGACGCGTTGGCGATCGCCATGCCGCGGAAGGATGCAGGGCTCTTGCGCCAGATGCCGGGCATGCTGACCGAATCGACGAAGCGCTCCAGTCCGGCGTCGAGCTCGCCGGCGGCGATCAGCGCCGCCACGTCGGCGCGCAGAGCCTCCTGCGCCGGCGCCAGGGCGGGCGCGGCGGCGTCTTCCGTATGCAGCGGGCCGGCCGGGTCGGCCAGGGTCAGGGTCTTCACCAGGGCGGGATAATCGCGCGCCAGGTGGAAGGCGACGCTGGCGCCGCGCGAGTGACCCACCAGGTGCACCGGCCCCAATTGCATGGCCGCGATGAATTCGGCCAGTTCCGCCACGTGGCTCTCCCAGCTGAAGCGGCCGTGCGGCGCCGGGTCGGCCGCCGGCCAGTAGTGGCTGAGGCTCACCGACACGCAGTGGAAGTGCTGCGACAGCACCTGCGTCTGGCCGTTCCAGTAGCGGTAGTCGCACAGCGAGCCGTGCACGAACAGCAGCGGCTCGCCGGCGCCGGTGGCCACGTAGGGGATGCAGGCGCCGCCGGGGAGGGCGGCAAAGCACAGGTCGGGTTCTGCGAAGAGGCGGGGATCAGCGGCGGCGTTCATGTCTAACTCCTTTGCCGCTACTATGCCCGATGGCGAGGATTAAGAAAATCGCATAATATTGAAGGCATCTATCAACTTTTCTGATGCATCACCTGTATCGGCGCCGCGTGAAAGCACTCGACCTGGATGTCCTGGCCATGATGGTGGCGGTGGCCGATACCGGCAGCATCAGCCGCGCCGCGCAAGTCGTGCACCGTTCGCAGTCGGCGGTGAGCATGCAGATCAAGAGCCTGGAAACCGCGCTCGGCAAGCCGCTGTTCGTGCGCCGCTCGCGCAGCGTGACGCCGACCCAGGACGGCGAGGTGCTGCTGAGCTACGCGCGGCGCATGCTGGCCCTGCGCGACGAGGCCTGGGCCGCCGTGGTGCGCCCGGACGTCACGGGGCGCGTGGTGCTGGGCGTGCCGGACGATTACGCCTCGTCGCTGCTGCCGCCCATCCTCAAGAAGTTTTCCGCCACCTACCCGAAAGTGGAGATCCAGGTGGTCGGCCTGCCCAGCGTGGCGCTGGCGCCGATGGTGAAGGACGGTTCCGTCGACCTGGTGTGCGCCACGCGCGTCAAGGGCCTGGCGGGGGAGTTCGTGCGCTTCGAGCCGATGGTGTGGGCGGCGGCGCCCAGCGCCCACGAGATCTGGGCCGAGCGGCCGCTGCCGATCGCGGTGTTCCTGCCCGGCAGCGTGGCGCGCGAAAACGCGATCCGCAGCCTGGAGCGGGCCGGCATCCCTTACCGCACCTCGTACGAGAGCCCCAGCCTGATGGGCTTGCTCAGCATGGTCGAGGCGGGCCTGGCGCTCGTGCCGCTGGCGCGCTGCGCGGTGCCGGCCCACCTGAGCGTGCTGGGCGCGGCGCAGGGCTTGCCGGACATCGATGCGCTCGAGGTCATCCTGGCGCGCAGCAGCATGTCGCGGCGCCCGCCCTGCGACTTCATGGCCGAGAGCATCATGTCGGAGCTGCGGCGCTAGCGGCGGGCTTGCTCCTTGCAGATATACGTATTTCGTATCACGGTGATGTGAAATGGCAATTGGATTTATTTCTGTGGGGCGGGTAGACTGGTTTCTTGCCAGCCGCACCAACACGAAAGGAACCAGCATGCACACCGCTACCATCGCCGATGTCGTCCGTCCCGAAGCGCCGCAGGCCTTCCGCTTTTTCTCTCCCGCTTTCCGCGCCAGGCTGCGCCGCGCCTTCGAACTGCTGGCGATGCCCTACATGGTGATGGGTTCGCGCTACCTGTAAGAACCTGTCCCGGTAGGGAATGAGTCGCTTCCGGCATCTTCCCGCTTTCTGCCAAGGTCCCCGCGTTCGCCGAACCCGGGGACCTTGTCATTGGGGGGAACGCAGCGCAGGCCCTGATGACTTTGCGAGGTGCGCCGGCCCGTTCCTTGGGACATAATGGGGTGTCATCCAAGGAGAAGCCAAGTGCGCGACGCGATCATCATCGGTGGCGGCCATAACGGCCTGGTATGCGCTTTTTACCTGGCCCGCGCCGGACTGAAGGTGACGGTGCTGGAGCGGCGCGGGGTGGTCGGCGGCGCCGCCGTCACCGAGGAATTCCACCCAGGGTTTCGGAACTCGGTGGCCGCCTACACGGTCTCGCTGCTCAACCCCAGGGTGATCCAGGACATGCAGCTGGCGGCGCACGGCCTGCGCATCGTCGAGCGTCCGCTGTCCAACTTCCTGCCCCTCGACGACGGCCGCTACCTGAAGCTCGGCGCCGGCAAGACCGCGCAGGAAGTCGCCCGGTTCTCGGCGCGCGACGCCGAACGCCTCGATGCCTACCACCGCCACCTGGACGCCGCCGCCGACCTGCTGCGCGAGCTGGTGCTGCAGACCCCGCCCAACCGGGTCGAGGGCAGCTGGCTCGGCGCGCTGCCCGAGCTGATCAAGGCCGGCAAGCTCGGCAACCGCGTGCGCGGCCTGTCGCTGGCCGCCCAGCGCGAACTGCTCGACCTGTTCACCAAGTCGGCCGGCGACTACCTCGACGGCTGGTTCGAGAGCGCGCCGATCAAGGCCGCCTATGGCTTCGACAGTGTGGTGGGCAACTACGCCAGTCCCTACAGCCCCGGCTCGGCCTACGTGCTGCTGCACCACGTGTTCGGCGAGGTCAACGGCAAGAAGGGCGCCTGGGGACACGCCATCGGCGGCATGGGCGCCATCACCCAGGCGATGGCCAGGGCGGCCGCGGCGCTGGGCGTGGAGATCCGCACCGATTGCGAGATCGAAGAGGTGCTGCTGGACCAGGGCCGTGCCTGCGGCGTCGTCACCGCCAGGGGCGAGCGGGTCGACGCCCGCGTGGTGGTCTCGAACCTGAATCCGCGCCTGCTCTACACCCGGCTGGTCGACCCCGGCGCGTTGCCCGAGGATTTCCTGCGCCGCATGCAGGCCTGGCGCTGCGGCTCCGGCACCTTCCGCATGAACGTGGCCCTGTCCGAACTGCCCGATTTCACCTGCCTGCCCGGCAAGCAGGCGGCCGAGCACCACGGCAGCGGCATCATCATCGCCCCCAGCCTGCAGTACATGGAACGCGCCTACCACGATGCGCGCGCCCATGGCTGGTCGCGCGAACCGATCGTCGAGCTCCTGATCCCGTCCACGCTCGATCCGGGCCTGGCCCCGCCCGGCAGGCACGTGGCCAGCCTGTTCTGCCAGCACGTGGCGCCCCAGCTGCCCGACGGCGCGAGCTGGGACACCCACCGCGAGCACGTGGCCGACCTGATGATCGACACCGTCGACCGTTACGCCCCCAACTTCAGGCGCGCCGTGCTCGGGCGCCAGATCATGAGCCCGCTCGACCTGGAGCGCACGTTCGGCCTGGTGGGCGGCGACATCTTCCACGGCGCGCTCGGGCTCGACCAGCTGTTCGCGGCGCGCCCGATGCTGGGCCATGCCGATTACCGCGGCCCGATCGCCGGCCTGTACACCTGCGGATCGGGCGCCCACCCCGGCGGCGGCGTCACCGGCGCGCCGGGCCACAATGCGGCGCGCGAAGTGCTGCGCGACTTCGCGCGCCGATCCAGGCCGCGCCGCGCAGCCTGAGGCAGCCCTTGAATGCGGCCTTGCCATGCCCTACCATGGCGGCCATGAACAATCTCATGCAACCCCAGTGCATCTGGGACGCGGGCGCCCACCTGGGCGAAGGCGCACTCTGGCACGCGGCCGCGCGCGCGGTGTATTTCGTCGACATCAAGGGCCGCCGCATCCACCGCTGCGCGCCGGACGGCGGCGATCGGCGCAGCTGGGAGGCGCCTGGCCAGCCCGGCTTCGTCGTGCCCAGCGCCGACGGCGGCCTGGTCTGCGCACTCGAGGATGGGCTGTACCGGTTCGACGAGGCGAGCGGCGCGTTCACGCCGCTGCACAAGGTCGAGGCCGAGCTGCCGGGCAACCGCTTCAACGACGGCTACGTGGACGCCGGCGGCAACCTGTGGTTCGGCTCGATGGACGATGCGCAGGCGCAGCCCAGCGGCGCGCTGTACCGGCTCGGCCGCGACGGCGAGCTGGCGCGCGCCGACGCCGGCTACGTGATCACCAACGGCCCCGCCATCAGCCCGGACGGCCGCACCCTGTACCACACCGACACGCCGCTGCGGCGCGTGTATGCCTTCGCGCTGCGTCCCGACGGCAGCCTGGCCGGCAAGCGGGTGTTCCTGCAACTGCCCGAAGGCAGCCGGCCGGACGGCATGGCGGTCGACTGCGAAGGCCACCTGTGGATCGCGCTGTTCGGCGCCGGCCGCGTCGAGCGCTACACGGCGGCGGGACGGCTGGTGGACAGCGTCCGCTTCCCGTGCACCAACATCACCAAGCTGGCCTTTGGCGGCGCCGACCTGCGCACCGCCTACGTCACCACGGCCTGGAAGGGCCTGTCGCCGGCACAGCGCGCCGGGCAGCCGCTGGCCGGCGGCCTGTTCGCCTTCCGCGTCGAGACGCCCGGCCTGCCGCCCAATGTCCTTGCGCTCGTCTGAATGCGCTTGGGTTCTTAATGCAGGTAGATGAATTCGTTGCCGACCCGGTGCCGCCAGGTCTGGATCAGCTCGCGATAGGCTTCGCCCACCGGCCGCACCCGCCGCTGCAGGTCGCATAGGCCGTACTGGTTGACGTTGCCGGCATCATTGGTGAGCGCGCTGTCCCAGTCGACCTGGTCGACCAGGCTGTACCAGGTGAAGCCGAGGATCGGCACCCCGTCGGTCTTCAGGCGCACCAGGTTCGACCATTGCTTCTCGAGCCAGGCGCGCCCGTCCTTTTCGCCGTTGCCGCTGTCGCGGTTGTTGGTCTCGGTGTGCATCACCGGGATGCGGTAGCGGTGGTAGTACTGCTGGGTGATCACGTAGTAGCCGAACAGCTCGCAGGCCGAGGTGGAGCCGTCCGGATGGATCAGGTGCTCGTTGGTGGCGTAGTAGTCGTTGCCCATGATGCAGACCGGCTTGACGCTGCGGTTCAGGAAGAAGTGATAGTCCTTGCGCGTCATGCCGTGGTCGAACAGGTATTCGTACATGCGGCCGCTGACGTCGTGCCCGTAGGTGAGGTCGAGCGCCAGGAAGCGCAGTTCGTTCATGTGGCGCGCCGCTTCCATCGCATCGGGACCGCAGGGGTGGAAGTACTCGGACGATTCGCTCTGGATGAACTTGGCGTCCGGCCGCGCCATCATGATCGCCTCGGTGGCCAGGATGTTGGCGCGCGCCAGGTTGCGGATCGCGGTGACGAAGGCGCGCTCGGAGCGCAGGCGCTCGTTCCACATGCCTTCGTGGGCCGAGAACTTGGCGGTGATGTAGATCTCGTTGATCGGCGTGTACAGGTCGACCCAGGGATAGCGCCGCGCGAAGGCATCGGCGTATTCGGTGAAATATGGCACGAAGTCGGGATTCTGGAAGTTGCCCAGCCAGTCGGGCAGGCCGAAATGGCACAGGTCGACGATCGGCTTGATGCCGAGGCGGCGGATCTCCGCGAACACCTCGTCGGTGAAGTCCCAGTCGTAGCGGCCGGGCGCCGCATGGACCCGGTAGTAGGGCGGCCCGTAGCGCAGGGCGTCGATGCCGAGTTCCTTGACCAGGGCCAGGTCTTCCTTCCAGTGCCGGTAGTGGCCGGTCTTTTCCATTTCGTCGACGCGCAGGTCGGCGCCGTCGCGCCCGGAGACGACCGGATAGCTGCCTTCGATACCGGTCGCAAACAAGAAGCTGTGCATGGTGTGCTCCGTTTCGCCGGGCACCGTCAGGGCGCACCGGCAGCTTCATCATCCTGCCAATCCCGGAGCCATGCAAGCCGAAAGCGGCGGCATTTGTATCGAATTGTGTCCTTGAGGCGCCGGCGCAACGCTCGCCGCGCGGCGCTCCCCGGCGGCGCGTTTCAGTCCGCCAACAGCGCCTCGATCTGCGCGCTTTCGGCGTCTTCCATGCCGGGCATCGCCGCCGCCCGCAGCGCTTCCAGTACCTGCCCGGGCTTGCTGGCGCCGATCAGCGCCGAGCTGACCGACGGCTGGCGCAGCACCCAGCGCAGGGCGAGCTGGGCCAGCGATTGGCCGCGCTCGAGGGCAAAGGCGTGCAGGCCTGCCGCGCTGCGCAGGCGCGCCTCGGTCAGGTGTTCGCGGCGCAGGAAACCGACGCCGCCCGCCACCCGCGAATCGCCGGGCAACTGCCCGCCGAGGTAGCGGTCGGTGAGCAGGCCCTGCGCCAGCGGCGAAAAGGCGACGCCGCCGATGCCTTCCTGCGCCAGCACCGGCAGCAAGTCGGACTCCGCCTGGCGCGTGAACATGTTGTAGCGCGACTGGTTCACGATGCAGGGCGTGCCCAGCCGGCGCAGCTCGGCCGCGGCCTGGCGCGTCTGCTCGCCGTTGTAGTTGGAGACGCCGACGTAGAGGGCGCGCCCGCTGCGCACGATGTGGTCGAGCGCGGCCATGGTCTCTTCGATCGGCGTGGCCGGGTCGGGACGGTGGTGGTAGAAGATGTCGACGTAGTCGAGCCCCATGCGCTTCAGGCTCTGGTCGAGGCTGGCGACCAGGTATTTGCGGCTGCCCCAGTCGCCGTAGGGGCCCGGCCACATGGTGTAGCCGGCCTTGGTGCTGACCACGATCTCGTCGCGGTAGGGCCGCAGGTCGAGTTCCAGCAGGCGCCCGAAGCTGCTTTCCGCGGAGCCCGGCGGCGGGCCGTAGTTGTTGGCCAGGTCGAAGTGGGTGATACCGTGGTCGAAGGCGGTGCGGACGATCTCGCGCCGGCGCGCCGGGTCGTCGCCGTCGCCGAAATTGTGCCATAGCCCGAGCGAGACGGCGGGCAGGCGCAGCCCGCTGCGGCCGCAGCGGCGGTAGGGCAGCGTCGCGTAGCGCCCGGCGGCGGCCTGCCAGCTCATGCGTCGACGAGGCCGGCGCCGGCGGCGGCGCGGCACACGTAGACGCTCGCGCGCTGCCCGTTCGGGGCCGTGTAGGCCTGCTGCACGGCGGCGCCGGCGGCCTCCACCAGTTCGCGCGGCACCAGCGCCACCACGCAGCCGCCGAAGCCGCCGCCGGTCATGCGCACCCCGCCGGCCGCGCCGATCGCCGCCTTGACGATCTCCACCAGCTGGTCGATGGCCGGCACGGTGATCTCGAAATCGTCGCGCATCGAGGCGTGCGAGGCTTCCATCAGCTCGCCCATGCGCGCCAGGTCGCCGGCCGCCAGGGCCTGGGCGGCGGCGGCCACGCGGGCGTTCTCGGTGACCACGTGGCGCGCGCGCCGCAGCACGGTCGGGTCGAGTTCCGCGGCGCGCGCTTCCAGTGTCGCCAGGTCGAGGTCGCGCAGGGCCGGCAGGCCGAAGTGGCGCGCCGCCGCTTCGCACTGGGCGCGGCGGGTGTTGTATTCGCTGTCGACCAGGCCGCGCGAGACGTGCGAGTGGAAGATCATGATGGCGGCGCCGGGCGGCATCGGCACCGGCTCGACCGCCAGCGAACGGCAGTCTATCTTCAGGACGTGGTCCTGGACGCCGCAGGCGGAGCTGATCTGGTCCATGTTGCCGCACTTGCAGCCGACGAAGTCGTTCTCGGCGGCCTGGGCGACCAGGGCCATGTCGACCGGGCCCAGGGCCTCGAAACCGGGCAGGGTGGCGAACAGCCGGCACACCGCCACCGACAGCGAGGCCGAGGACGACAGGCCGGCGCCTTGCGGAACGTCGCCCGAGATGGCCAGGTCCATGCCCTGCACCGGCAGGCCGCGCTGCAGCAGCTCGCGCACCACGCCACGCACGTAGTTGGCCCACATCGGCTCGGCCAGGCGTTCGATCGGCGCGTCCAGCGCGTAGTCGTCGATCGCGCCGTCGTAGTCGGCCGCCGCCACCCGCACCCGGCGGTCGGCGCGCGGGCGCGCCACGATCACGGTGCGGTAGTCGATGGCGCAGGGCAGCACCAGGCCGTCGTTGTAGTCGGTGTGTTCGCCGATCAGGTTGACCCGGCCGGGCGCCTGGACCCGGATCGTTGGCGGCTGGCCGAAGGCGGCCTGGAAAACGGCGGCCGCGCGGGCCAGTGGGGTGTCGTTCATCGTGCTCTCAGGTGGACTGGGGTGTGGTAGCGGTATTGGCGGATGCGGCGGCTTTCAGGTAATGGACCTCGGATTGCGCCCGCAGCTGGGCGGCGGCCTGCTCCGCGGTCAGGTCGCGCTGGGCCTCGGCCAGCATCTCGAAGCCGACCATGAACTTGCGCACCGAGGCCGAGCGCAGCAGCGGCGGGTAGAAGTGCGCGTGCAGCTGCCATGGCGTCGCATCGTCGTCGGAATACGGCGCGCCGTGCCAGCCCATCGAGTAGGGGAAGGAGGTCTGGAACAGGTTGTCGTAGCGGGTCGTCAGGCGCTGCAGGGCCAGGGCCAGGTCGCTGCGCTGCGCCTCGTTCAGGTCTTCCAGCCGCTTGACGGCGAAGCGCGGCAGCAGCAGGGTCTCGAAGGGCCAGGCGGCCCAGTAGGGGACCACGGCCAGCCAGTGTTCGGTTTCCACCACCACGCGCTCGCCGGCGGCGGCTTCGCGTTCGACGTAGTCGAGCAGCAGCGGCCGGCCGGTGTCGGCGAAGTACTCGCGCTGGCGGCGGTCTTCGATCGCCGGCAGGTCGGGCAGGAAGCTGGTCGCCCAGATCTGGCCGTGCGGGTGCGGATTGGAGCAGCCCATCACCGCGCCCTTGTTCTCGAAGACCTGCACCCAGCGGTGGCTGGCGCCGAGTTCGGCCGACTGGGCGCACCAGGTGTCGACCACGCCCGTGATCGCGTCCACGCTCAGCAGCGGCAGCGACTTGCTGTGGTCCGGCGAAAAGCAGATGACGCGGCTGGTGCCGCGCGCGCTCATGGTCTGGAACAAGGGGTCGGCACCAGGGACGGCTTCCGGCGTGTCGTCCATCAGGGCGGCGAAATCGTTGGTGAACACATAGGTGCCGGTGTAGTCCGGATTCTTTTCGCCGTTGACGCGCGTATTGCCGGCGCACAGGTAGCAGCTGGGATCGTGCGCGGGCTTGGCTTCGCGGTCGACGGCTTCCTGCTGCCCCTGCCAGGGGCGCTTGGCGCGGTGCGGCGACACCAGTACCCAGTCGCCCATGAGCGGGTTGTAGCGGCGGTGCGGATGGTCGGTGGGATTGAACATCGAAGGCCTCGTCGAATTCAGGAATCAATGGGAAATCGGCACAGCCGATGAAAGGGCGAATAGTAATGGGTTTCGCTTTTCGTGAACGCATGCTTGACGAACTTGTCATGTTTCTGATTGCTTAAGCCTGGACCGGCGAACGGATCAAGACCGTGAGTGTTTGGCGCGGCGCGCCGATATCGCTTGCGGCGGGCGCCGGGCTTTACATAGACTGGCAGCCCGCCCATGTTGCTTATCGAACATCATATGCCTTCTTTCGAACCCGTCGGCGCAGGCCGGCTGCGCCGGGCCGCGGCCTGCTTCCTGCTGCTGTGCGGCGTGCTGCTGGCGCCGGCGCAGGCCGCCGGCGCCAGCATCGACCGCGACTGGCTGTTCCACCGCGACGACAGCCGCCGCATCGCCGACGTCCGGCAGATACCGCCGCATGCCTGGACCCGGGTCGACCTGCCGCATGCGGCGCGCCTCGAACCGCGCGTGCCGAGCGCGCCCTGGCAGGGCACGGCTTTCTACAAGAAGCGGCTGGACCTCAAGCTGCGCCCCGGCGAGCGCGCCATCCTGCGCTTCGAGGGCGTGATGAACGTGGCCGATGTCTGGTTGAACGGGCAGCACCTGGGGCAGCACCTGGGCGGCTATTTGCCCTTTGCCTTCGACATCACCGCGCACCTGAAGCGGGGCGGCGCCAACGAACTCGTGGTACGCGCGAACAACGATGACAATCCGGTCACCGGGCCCAAGCCGCTCAAGGAGCTCGACTACATCCAGCACGGCGGCATCTACCGCGGGGTAAGGCTGCTGGTCAAGCCGGCGGTGCACATCACCGACGAGATGTTGTCGGACACGCCGGGCGGCGGGGGCATCTTCGTCAGCTATCCGCAGGCCGACCAGGCCGCGGCGGTGGTGCAGGTCAAGGCCGAGGTCAGCAACACGTCGGGCAGCACGCAACGGGTGACCCTGCGCCACACCCTGGCCTGGAATGGCAAGCCGGTAGCGCGCGCGGAGCAGCAGCTGCGCCTGGCGGCGGGCGAGCGCCGCCACGTGACGCTGCCGATCCGCCTGGCGCAGCCGAAACTGTGGTCGCCGCGGCAGCCGAACCTGTACCGGCTGGAGTCGGTGGTGGCGGCGGCCGGCCGCGAGGACCGGGTGGCGACCCGCATCGGGGTGCGCCGCCTGGCTTTCGACGGCGGCCGCCTGCTGCTCAATGGCGCGCCGCTGCAGCTGCGCGGGGTCAACCGCCACCAGGAGTACCCGTATGTCGGCTATGCGCTGTCGGCAGGCGCGGACTACCGCGATGCGCTCCTGATCAAGAAGTACGGCTTCGACTACGTGCGCCTGTCGCACTACCCGCAGTCGCCGGCCTTCATGGCCGCGGCCGACGAACTGGGCCTGATGGTCCTGCCGGCGATTCCCGGCTGGCAGTTCTTCAACCCGGACCCGGCCTTCAGCCGGCAGACGATCCGCAGCTGCGCCGACATGATCCGGCGCGACCGCAACCATCCGAGCGTGCTGGCATGGGAGTGCTCGCTGAACGAGACCAGGATGCCGGACCCGCTGATCCAGGCCTTGCACGACACCGTGCACGCCGAATACCCGGGCGACCAGGCCTTCTCGGCCGGCTGGGTGCCGCAGACCTACGACATCTACCTGCATGCGCGCCAGCACCGGATCGGCAGCAAGCACGCGCTGCCCGCCAAGCCGCTGATCGTGTCGGAGTACGGCGACTGGGAATACTACGCGATGAACGCCGGCTTCAACCAGTCGGCCTGGGCCGACCTGCAGCCGGCCGACCGCTCCAGCCGCCAGTCGCTGGCGCAGGGCGAGGCGCGCCTGCTGCAACAGGCGCGCAACGTGGCCGAAGCCCACGACGACAATGCCGCCACGCCCGCTTTCGCGGACGGCTACTGGGTGATGTTCGACTATGCGCGCGGCTACGCCCCCGATCTCGAGGAGTCCGGCGCGATGAGCATCGAACGCCTGCCCAAGTTCGCGGCCGAGTTCTTCCGCTCGCAGCGCAGCGCGGACGACAGCGCGCCGCGCTGGGGCGGCGGGCCGATGGTCTTCATCGCCAGCCACTGGCAGCCCGGTTCCTCGGCGCGCGTGCGCGTGTTCAGCAACGCCGAGGAAGTCGAGCTGCGCCTGAACGGCAAGTCGCTGGGGCGCCGCAAGGCCGGGCCGTCGGCCACGCATCCGCGCCTGGCCCATGCGCCGCTGGAATTCGAGACCGGCGGCTTCGCGCCCGGCGAGCTGGTGGCGCTGGCGTATTCGGGCGGGCGCCGCGTGGCCGAGCACCGCGTGCGTACGCCCGGCCAGGCGGTGCGCCTGGCGCTGGAACTCGACGATCTCGGCGTGCCCATGTCCGCGGGCGACCTGGTGTTCGTGCGCGCCCGCCTGCTCGACGCCCAGGGCACGACGGTGCCGGAGAATGGCCGGGTAGTGGCCTTCTCCGCCGGACCGGGAATGGAGATCGTCGGCAGCGGCAGCGCCGGCACCGAAGCCGGCGTCGCCAGCGTGCTGGTGCGGATAGGTCGCGGTCCGGCCGGCGTGCGGGCGCAGGCCGGGCTGCTGGAAGGGCAGCTCGGGGAGCCGCGCCCGGCACGGCATTAGCCTGCGATCTTCGCGCAAAATTCGCGCCACCACTGCCAACTGCTCATCCGCGTGAGTTGTTTCGGTCGTCTCGTCGCACGCGATGGCGCCTCGCCTATGATTCCCGAGCCATACGCACGCATCACCGAGAACGTCCAATAACACGCTAACGGAGACAATATGAGCTACAAAAAAGCCGGCGCATCGACCTTCCTGCTTGCCCTGCTGGCTGCGGCCGGCAGTGCGAGCGCCGTCATCACCATTCCCGGCAAGCAGGTCGAGAACCTGAACCGCGGCGCGGTCGCGATCAGCGCCGGATCCGGGGTGTTCGTCAGCTGGCGCCAGCTGGCCCAGGACCCGGCCGGCGTCGGCTTCAACGTCTACCGCGGCGCCACCAGGCTGAACGCGGCGCCGCTGAATGCGCTGAACTACACCGACCCGTCCGGCACCGCGGCCGACAGCTATACCGTGCGCGAGGTGGTGAACGGCGTCGAGCAGCCCGGCAGCAGCGCCGGCGCCACCTGGGCCAAGGCCTACAAGTCGATCCCGGTCCAGGCTCCGCCGAGCGGCGTGACGCCGAGCGGCGAGGCCTATACCTATGAGCTGAACGACGGCGCGCCGGCCGACCTGGACGGCGACGGCAGCTACGAGATCGTGGTCAAGTGGCAGCCGACCAACGCCAAGGACAATTCGCAGTCCGGCTACACCGGCAACACCTACCTGGACGCCTACAAGCTGGACGGCACCCGCATGTGGCGCATCGACCTGGGCCGGAACATCCGCGCCGGCGCCCATTACACCACCTTCCTGGCCTACGACTTCGACGGCGACGGCCAGGCCGAAGTGATGGCCAAGACCGCCGACGGCACCGTGGACGGGCAGGGCGCGGTGATCGGATCGGGCAGCGCCGACCATCGCAACAGCAGCGGCTACATCCTCAGCGGTCCGGAATTCCTCACCGTGTTCAACGGCCTGACCGGCGCCGCCATGAAGACCGTGAACTACCTGCCGGCGCGCGGCAGCGTGGCCGCCTGGGGCGACAACTACGGCAACCGGGTCGACCGCTTCCTGGGCGGCGTGGCCAACCTGGACGGCAACCGCCCGAGCGCGATCTTCTCGCGCGGCTACTACACCCGCGCGGTGATCGCCGCCTGGGACTGGCGCGACGGCGCCCTCACCAGCCGCTGGGTGTTCGATACCGATGTCGCCGGCAGTGCGGCGCGGGGGCAGGGCGCGCACTGGTTCGCCACCGGCGACGCCAACGGCGACGGGCGCGACGACATCGTGTTCGGCGCGGCCACCATCGACAGCTACGGCCAGCTGCTGTACACCACCGGGCTGGGTCATGGCGACGCGCTCCACTTCGGCAAGTTCGACCCCGACCGCGCGGGCCAGCAGGTCTACATGGTGCACGAAAGCCCGAGCGCCTATGGCGCCAGCGGCTCCGGCCTGCACGACGCCGCCACCGGCGCCCTGATCTGGGGGGCGAGCGGCTCCAATGCCGACGTGGGCCGCGGCGTGTGCTTCGACGTCGATCCGGCCTACCCGGGCGCGGAATGCTGGGCCTCGCGCGGCGGCCAGCGCACGGTCACCGGGGCCCCGATCAATACCGCGGCGCCCGGCTCGATGAACTTCGGCGTGTGGTGGGACGGCGACCTGCTGCGCGAACCGATGGGCAGCCTGGCGGTCCAGAAATGGAATCCGGCGACCCGGACTTTCTCGACCCTGCTCGACGGCGCGGCCTACGGCGCGGCCACCAACAACGGCACCAAGGCCACCCCGGTGCTGAGCGCCGACCTGTTCGGCGACTGGCGCGAAGAGATCGTCCTGCGCAATACCGGCAACACCGAGCTGATGGTGTTCAGCACCACCATCCCGACCGCCACCCGCATCACCACCCTGATGCACAACCCGCAGTACCGCACCCAGGTGGCCGGCCAGAACGCCGGCTACAACCAGCCGCCGCACACCAGCTTCTACCTGGGCCACGGCGCGACTTCCTTCCCGCAGGAGCCGGTGCACGTGCCCTACGACGGCAGCGGCACGGTGCAGGCCGAGACCGCGATCGTGAGCGGCGGCGCGGCCGTCAAGGCCGACCGCGCCGGCTACCGCCACCTGGGCTTCCTGAACTTCCCGCTGAACGGCGGCGCAGCGCAATTCCAGCGCATCAACGGCGGCGCCGGCGGCGCCAGGACCATCACGATCCGCTATGCCAACGGCAACCCGACGCCGCGCACCGGCGTGCTGCGGGTGAACGGCGTGCCGCAGTCGATCAGCTTCCGGATCACGGGGGGCTGGACCGCCTGGACCACCATGAGCGCGAGCGTGAACCTGGTGCCGGGCCAGAACAACACCCTGCGCTTCGAATCGACCGGCCAGGGCCTGGGCAATATCGACGAGCTGATCGTCCCTTGAGGCCGGCGCCATTTCCTCTTCACGACAAGACAAAGGTACGCACATGAAAAAGCTTCACATCTTGTTCGCCCTGGCGCTGGCCCTGCTGGCGCCCTCCCTGTGGGCCGCCCCGATCGGCTGGTACGACTACCAGGCCAGCTGGCGCGACGGCAGTTTCAAAGGGCAGTTCTACTACGACAGCAGCGCGCCCGAGCGCATCACGGCCGTCAAGGGGACCCTGGTCGACCTGGTCCAGACCACCAGCATCGACAAGATCTCGTCCATGGACTACGACGTCGTCGCGCCCTGGAACTTCCTGAGCAACACCAGCCCGGCCGACATGGGCGGCCATGACGCCGGTTTCTACGTCACGCTGCTGGACCTGGGCGGCACGCTGACCCTGGACCGCGCGGGGCTGAACGGCCTGTACGACTGGAGCAGCGAGGCGCTGTACATCGACGACTCGCCGCTGCTGTCCTTCAGCCTCGCGCCGGCGAACGCGGTGCCGGAGCCGGGCAGCGCCCTGCTGCTGGCGGCGGGGATGGCCGGCCTGCTCGCACGCCGCCGCGCGCGCGCCTTGAACGCGTGATGGTCCGCCTGCGCACGGCTGCCGGGCCGAGGGTCTTGTCGATCGCCGCCGGCGCGCTGCTGGCGGCCCAGCTGGCGTGGGGCGGGCCGGCATGGGCCGCGGGGCCGTCCGAACTGCAGGTGGCGCAGGCCGCCAGCGGCGATGGACCGCTCAGGGTCGGCCTCACGCATCCGGACTGGACCTACCGGGTGGGCGAGCCGGCCGCCTTCCTGGTCAAGATCGACCGGCAGCCCTATCCGGCCGAAGGCATCCGGATCAGCTACCGCATGGGGCCGGACATGCTGGAGGGGCCGCAGCGCAGCGCGGTGGTGCCGGAAGGCGGCCTGCGCCTGCCGGTGCCAAGCCAGCGCCAGCCGGGCTTCGTGCGCTGCATCGTCACGGCCAGCCTGGACGGCAAGCCCCACGAGGCGGTGGCCACGGCGGCCTTCAGTCCGCTCGCGCTGCGCCCGGTCCAGACCGAACCGAAGGATTTCGACGCCTTCTGGGCGGCGCAGAAGCAGGACCTGGCCGCGCTCGATCCGGGGTTCCGGCTGGTGCCGGCGCCGGCGCTCTCCACGCCCGAGGTCGAGGTGTCCTACCTCAGCTTCCAGAACGTCGGCCCTGGCCGGCGCGCGACCCGCATGTACGGCGTGCTCTCGGTGCCGCGTGCGCCGGGGCCGTTCGCGGCGGTGCTGCATGTGCCCGGGGCGGGCGTGCGCGGCTACAAGGGCACGCCGGCCCTGGCCGCCAAGGGCTTCATCACGCTGCAGATCGGCATCCACGGCATCCCGGTCGACCTGCCGGACGAGCTGTACGAACAGCTGAATTACGGCGCGCTGGATGCGTACAACCGCTACAACCTGGACAACCCGAGGGCCTATTACTACCGCCGGGTCTACCTGGGGACCCTGCGCGCGCTCGATTACCTGGCCGGGCACCCGAAATGGAACGGCAGGCACCTGGTGGTGCAGGGCAGCAGCCAGGGCGGCCAGCTGGCGATCATGGCCAGCGCCCTGGATCCGCGCGTGTCGCTCACGCTGGCGTCCTACCCGGCCTACAGCGACGTCACCGGCTACCTGCACGGGCGCGCCGGCGGCTGGCCCGGCCTGTTCCGCCAGGACGAAACCGGACGCCGGCAAGACCAGCCGGTGGCGCCGAAAGCCGCCACCTCGGCCTACTACGACACGGTGAACTTCGCCAGGCGCCTGCGCGCGCCGGTGCTGTACTACGCCGGCTACAACGACACGGTCACCCCGCCCACCTCGACCTTCGCGGTATACAACGTGATCCCGGCGCCGCGCAGCTTCATCGTCGAACCGGCGCAGGTGCACCTGACCTCGCAGGCGCACCGCGACACGATGGACCGCTGGATGATCGAGCACGTGCAGGGACAGCGCTGAGAACCTGTCCCAGTAGGGAATGCGTCGTTGCCGGAGTCTCCTGACAAGCGTGGGCTGCGGGCGGATGGCTTACAGGCGGATGGTGATCTCGATCTTCTCGGAAGCTACGCCAAGGGAGTCGGCCAGCTTGCGCTTGGCTGCGGCAATGGCCTTGGTAAAGCCGCCGGCCCGGGGCTCGGCGGCGCCGGGTGCGGGAAGCACCGGGGTCTCGCCCGGCTCCACCCGCAGACGCGGGGCATCGCTGACCAGGCCCTGCCACCCGGCGAATTGCTGTTACTGCTGGAAAAGAGCCTTTTTGGCGCGGTCGTCCTGATCGCGCTCGTTGCGATCACCGCCGTCGCGTCGATCGCCGCGGTCGCCTGACGGCGTGCGGCCAGGAAATGCGGGCCGGATTGCCTGCCACGGCCTGCAAGCGATCCGCACACCGGTTATGATCATGATTTACGATCCACTCAACCCAGGAACCGAGGCCCATGACGACTTCCAGCTATCCCGATACCCGACTTCTCATCGCCAACGAATGGCAGGACGCGACCGGCGGCAAGACGATCCCGGTGCTGAACCCGGCCACCGGCCAGGCGATCGGCAAGGTGGCCCATGCCAGCATCGCCGACCTGGACCGCGCCCTGGCGGCTGCGCAGAAGGGCTTCGAGGCCTGGCGCTTCGTGCCGGCCGCCGAGCGCGCCGCCGTGATGCGCCGCGCCGCCAACCTGCTGCGCGAGCGCGCCGGCGACATCGCCCGCCTGCTGACCCAGGAGCAGGGCAAGCCGCTGGCCGAAGCCAAGATGGAAGCCATGGCCGGCGCCGAGATCATCGACTGGTTCGCCGCCGAAGGCATGCGCGTGTACGGCCGCATCGTCCCGTCGCGCAATCCGGCGGCCCAGCAGCTGGTGCTGAAGGAGCCGGTCGGCCCGGTCGCCGCCTTCACGCCCTGGAACTTCCCGATCAACCAGGTGGTCCGCAAGCTGGCCGCGGCGCTGGCCACCGGCTGCTCGTTCCTGTGCAAGGCGCCGGAAGAAACCCCGGCCTCGCCGGCCGCGCTGTTCCAGTGCTTCGTCGACGCCGGCGTGCCGCCGGGCGTGGTGGGCCTGGTGTTCGGCGACCCGGCCGAGATTTCCGGCTACCTGATCCCGCACCCGGTGATTCGCAAGGTCACCTTCACCGGCTCGACCCCGGTCGGCAAGCAGCTGGCCGCGTTGGCCGGCGCCCACATGAAGCGCGCCACCATGGAGCTGGGCGGCCACGCGCCGGTGATCGTCGCGGCCGACGCCGACGTCAACCTGGCGGTCAAGGCCGCCGGCGGCGCCAAGTTCCGCAATGCGGGCCAGGTGTGCATCTCGCCGACCCGCTTCCTGGTGCACAACGCCGTCAAGGACGAATTCACCCGCGCCCTGGTCAAGCACGCCGAGAGCCTGAAGGTCGGCGACGGCCTGGCGGAAGGCACCACCCTCGGCCCGCTGGCCAACGCGCGCCGCCTGACCGCGATGTCGCAGGTGGTGGCGGATGCGCGCGCCAAGGGCGCGACCGTCGCCTTCGGTGGCGAGCGCGTGGGCGACGCCGGCAACTTCTTCGCGCCGACCATCCTGGCCGACGTGCCGCTGGAGGCAAGCGTGTTCAACGACGAGCCCTTCGGCCCGGTGGCGGCGATCCGCGGCTTCGACAGTCTGGAAGACGCCATCGCGGAGGCCAACCGCCTGCCATACGGCCTGGCCGGCTATGCCTTCACCAGCTCGATCAAGAACGCCCAGCTGCTGATGAACCGTGTGGAAGTCGGCATGCTCTGGATTAACCAGCCGGCCACTCCGAGCGCCGAGCTGCCGTTCGGCGGCATCAAGGATTCGGGCTACGGCTCGGAAGGCGGCCCGGAGGCGCTGGAGGCCTACCTGAACGTCAAGGCGGTGTCGATGGTCGGCGTATAAGCCGCCAGGCTGCCAAACCGCCAGGAATGCCCGCTTCGGCGGGCATTCTTTTTGCCCGAGTGTTTTCCATTGCACCGTCCGGTAGCCCGCTTTCGGGCACACTTGCGCTTGAGAGCACGTGAAGGGCAAAGGAAACCACGATGGCGACAAGCAGTCCGGCAATCGGCGCGACAGTAGAGCAGGGCATCCAGGCGGCCGGGGTCGGCCGTTTCCAGTACCGGCTGTTCGCGATCTTCGGCCTGGTCTGGATGGCCGACGCCATGCAGGTGCTGTCGATGGGTTTCAGCGCCCCGTCGATCGCGAAGACCTTCGGCGTGACCCTGCCGCAGGCGCTGCAGACCGGCACCTGGTTCTTTGTCGGGATGCTGGTCGGCGCCTTTGCCTTCGGGCGCCTGGCGGACCGCATCGGGCGCCGTCCCGTGCTGCTGGCGGCGGTGGTGCTGGATGCCTGCTTCGGGGTCGCATCCGCCTTCGCTACCGACCTGGGCTGGCTGCTGGTGCTGCGTTTCCTGACCGGCGTCGGGGTGGGCGGCACGCTGCCGGTGGACTACACCATGATGGCCGAATTCCTGCCCAGCGACCGGCGCGGGCGCTGGCTGGTGCTGCTCGAATCCTTCTGGGCGGTCGGCACCATCTTGCTGGCGGTGCTGGCCCTGGTGGCGCTGCGCTGGGGCGAGGATGCCTGGCGCGTGATCTTCTTCGTCACCGGCCTGCCGGCCCTGGTCGGCGTGGTGCTGCGCCTGTTCGTGCCCGAGTCGCCGATGTACCTGAACCGCAGCGGCAAGGGCGAACAGGCGCGCGCGGTGCTGGCGCGCGTCGCCGCCGTCAACGGCCGCCGGGTGGAGATCCCGGCGCTGCAGCCGGACACCGGCGCCAGCCATACGCTGGCCGCGCTGTTCGCCGGCCCGCTGCGCCGCCGCAGCATCGCCCTGTTGGTGGCCTGGATGCTGATCTCGGTGGCCTACTATGGGGTGTTCGTCTACCTGCCGGTCAAGCTCGGAAGCGAGGGCTTCGGCTTCATGCGCGGGCAGGAATTCCTGATCGTCCTGGCCCTGGTGCAGCTGCCGGGTTTCGCGCTGTCGGCCTACGGCGTGGAGCGCTGGGGACGCAAGCCCACCCTGGTCGGCTTCCTGCTGCTGAGCGCCGCCGGCTGCATGGCCTACAGCTTCGGCAACGCCGGCTGGCTGGTGGTCGGCTCGACCCTCCTGATGAGTTTTGCGCTGCTGGGCACCTGGGGCGCGCTGTATGCCTTCACGCCCGAGGTCTATCCGACCGAGCTGCGCGCCAGCGGCATGGGCCTGGCCGGCGCCGTGGCGCGCTTCGGCGGCCTGTTCGCCCCCGCCATCGTGGCGCCGGTGATGGCCACCCACTTCACGCTGGCGCTGGCGATGCTGGCGGCGTTCCTCGTGATCGGGGCGGCGGCGATCCTGTGCGTCGACGTGGAGTCGCGCAACCGGGCCCTCGAGTGAGCGGGCGCCGGCCTAGCGGTATTCGCCGCGTTGCGGATCGCCGGGCTCTTCGTCGGCGTGTTCCGGCGTGCGCGCGGTAGGCAGGTGCCAGCCGAAGCGGATCGCGGCCAGGCGCAGGCCGAAGCACACGGCGGCGCCGGCGCAGGCGGTGGCGGCGGTGGGCAGGCGCAGGGCGTCGCCGAGCACCACGATGCCGGCGCCGGCCAGGGCCGCAACCGCGTAGATGTCCGAACGGAACACCGCCGGGACTTCGTTCAGCAGCACGTCGCGCGCGATGCCGCCGCCGATGCCGGTGAGCATGCCCAGCAGTGCGGCCATCACCGGATCGAGTCCGAACACCAGGGCCTTCTGGGCGCCGGCCACGCAGAACAGGGCCAGGCCGGCGCCGTCGAACAGCAGCACGGCGTTGCGCAGGCGGTTGATGATCGGGTACCAGAAGAAGATGACCATGCCGGCCAGCAGCGACACGGCGAGGTAGCGCCAGTCCTTGATCGCGGCCGGCGGGGTGGCGCCGATCAAGAGGTCGCGCACGATGCCGCCGGAGTTGGCGGCGACGAAGGACAGCACCAGCACGCCGAAGATGTCGAGCCGGCGGCGGGCGCCGGCGGTGGCGCCGCTGAGCGCGAACACGAAGGTGCCGATCAGGTCGAGCGTCAGCACCAGGGTCTTGATGGCGGCTCCCGTGTCGAGAGCGAGTACGGCAAACACGTGTTTCCTTGATTCCAATGTGGGCGGGAGAATGCCCGGCATGGTACATCAGAATCGCCGAGTGCTGCCGTGCTCGACCGGGGACGTCGCGCGCGCCCGGCCGTCCTCCTGCTCAAGCGTCCTGGCCGTCCAGCCAGCGGAAGATGGCCGGCCAGATCCGCGCATGGGCGCTGGTGCCGACCAGTACCCCGACGTGCTGCAGGTTCACGCCGACGTCGCCCTCGTAGTGCAGCAGGCGCTTGCGGGGGCTTGCCGCGGCCTCGTGGAAGGGACGCATGGCCGCTTCCGGGATCAGCTTGCTGCGCAGGTCGAGCACGCTCAGCAGCGGGGCGCGCAGATCCTGCGGGCCGATGCGGCGGCCGCCGATCTGCAGCTCCGCCTGCATGAACTGGTCGTTGCGGTAGAGCTGCTCGACCAGTTCGGTGAATAGCCGGCCCGGCAGCGCGAACTCGTCGTGGGTCCAGCGCTCCACCCGCATGTGGGTGGCCAGCAGGCGCGGATCGGCAAGCGACAGGTAGCGATCCAGCATGCGTTCCCACTGGAAGGCGTACGGCTCGGCGATGGCGCTCATCATGTTCAGGAACACGCCCGGCACCTGGCCGAACTGTTGCGCGACCTGGTGCGCGTGCGGCGTCGCCTCGACCAGCGGGCGGAAGCAGCAGGAGCGCTGCGCGAAGTGCAGGGGCGACTCCAGCAGGATGGTGGCGTCGACCCGGTCCGGGTGCAGGCAGCTGTAGATCGCGGCCAGGATGCCGCCCAGCGAGTGGCCGGCGATGGTGAGCTTGGGCTGGCCGCTGTCGGCTTCGATGGCGCGCCGGCAGGCTGCCAGCAGGCGCTCGCCGTAGTCGTCCAGGCCGAAGTCGTCGCCGTCCGCTTCGTCTCCGGGCAGGGGCGTCCACTCGGCCTGGTAGACGCGGTAGCCCTGTTCCATCCAGCGCCGCACCACGCTGACGTCGGGCGCCAGGTCCCAGATGTAGGAGCGCTTGATGGGCGCCGGCACCAGCAGCACGGGAGGGCCGTCCGCCGTACCGTCGGCGAAGCGGCGCAGCTGGAGGCCCGGTTCGCTGTACAGGACGCTGAAGGGCGTTTCCTGCGGCCCGTAGCCGGCGCGCTCGAGCAGCTTGCCGCGCGCCTGGCGGCTGCGGTCCATGTTCTTGAGGGCCTTGGCAAACGAGGCGGCAAACGAGGGCATGGCGAAAGCAGGGTGGTTCGAAGGAAGATTCGTGGCGTGCATGGCGATCTCGTCGGGTTCGAAGACTCGTCACTGTACGCCGCCGCGGCCCGCGCTTCAATCGTGCGCGGGTCGAATGGCGCAGACGTTTGCGGCGTATTAAACTGACATCGTCGCCGGGGGCGGCTGACGTTTCCAGGAGGATCGAACACGCGTGGCCTATCGGTTCCTTGCCGATGCGGTGCTGTTGCTGCACCTCGGCTTCATCCTGTTCGTCGTATTCGGCGCCTTGCTGGTGCTGCGCTGGCCGCGCTTGCTGCCGCTGCACTTGGCGGCGGCGGCCTGGGGCACCGGGATCGAGCTGCTGGGTGCGATCTGCCCGCTGACCGGGGTCGAGAACCGCATGCGCGCGCTGGCCGGCGAGGCGGGCTACAGCGGCGGCTTCGTCGACCATTACCTGCTGCCGCTGATCTATCCGGGCGAGATGACGCGGGCGCTGCAGCTTGGCCTGGCGGCCGGGGTGCTCGTCATCAATGCCCTACTGTATGCCTGGATCCTGCGGCGCCGCCGCAAGCCGCGCACCCTGCAGTCCCAGGAAGGCCGGCGCGGCCGGCCTTCCCGCGTGTTACTCGACCCAGGCGAAGCCGTCGCGCGCCAGCAGCGCGAAGGATTCGGCCGGGCCCCAGGAGCCGGCCGCGTACGGATGCGGCTTTTCTCCCAGCGTGCTCCAGCCGGCGATGATCGGGTCGGCCCACTCCCAGGCGGCTTCGAGTTCGTCGCGGCGCATGAAGTGGGTCAGGCGGCCGCGCACCACGTCGATCAAGAGGCGCTCGTAAGCCTCGGCGCGACGCTGCTGGAAGGCCGACTGCAGGTCGAGGTTCAGCGCCACCTGCTGCATCTGCATGCCGCTGCCGGGCTGCTTGGCCATGATCTGGAGCTTGATCGCTTCTTCCGGCTGCAGTTCGATGACCAGGCGGTTGGCGACCCCGCCCGGCGTCTCGGGGAACAGCGGGAAGGGCGGGTTGGTGAATTCCACCACGATCTTGGACGAGCGCCGCGCCATGCGCTTGCCGGTCCGCAGGTAGAACGGCACCTTGGACCAGCGCCAGGTGTCGATGTGGGCGCGCAGGGCGACGAAGGTCTCGGTCTTGCTGTCCAGCGGCACGTTCTGTTCTTCGAGGTAGCCCTTGACTTCCTGGTTGCCGCTGACGCCGTGGACGTATTGTCCGCGCACCGTGTCGCGCGCGATGTCGGCCAGGCCGAAGCGGCGCAGCGAACGGATCACCTTCAGCTTCTCGTCGCGCACCGCGTCCGGCGACAGCGAGGTGGGCGGCTCCATGGCGACGATGCACAGCAGCTGCAGCAGGTGGTTCTGCACCATGTCGCGCATGGCGCCGGTGCTGTCGTAGAAGCCGGCGCGGCTGCCCACGCCCACCTCTTCGGCCACGGTGATCTGCACGCTCGAAATGTTCGGCGCGCGCCACAGCGGTTCCAGGATCGAGTTCCCGAAGCGCAGCACCATCAGGTTCTGCACGGTTTCCTTGCCGAGGTAGTGGTCGATGCGGTAGATCTGCGATTCGGCGAAATGCTTGCCGACCGCTTCGTTGATCTCGATGGCCGAACCGAGATCGTTGCCGAGCGGTTTTTCGAGCACCACGCGGGCCTTGGCGTCGACCAGTCCGGCATCGGCCAGCTTGGCGCAGATGGTGGTGAACAGGGCCGGCGCGGTCGACAGGTAGAACACGCGCTGCGCGCCCGGGTGGGCGGCGCGCGCCAGGGCGCCGAAATCGGGCGCGGCCTGGACGTCGAGCCGGACGTATTCGAGCAGCTGCAGGAAGCCGTCCCAGGTTTTTTCGTTGAAGTTGTTGCTGGCGATGAAGGAGCGCGAGTTCGCTTCGACGTGGGCGAGGTAGGCGTCGCGGTCGTATTCCTGGCGCCCGGTCGAGATGATGCGGGTCTGCGCCGGCAGGTTGCCGTGCAGGTAGGCCATGTAGAGCGCCGGGAGCAGCTTGCGCATCGCCAGGTCGCCCATCCCGCCGAAGATGATCATGTCGAGGGGGAGACCGGTGTCAGTGTCTGTCGAAGAGGTCATAAGCTTAGCCAAATAAGAGCCGAATAAGTTAAAGAGGTCGCTGCTGCACCGGCACGGCGCGTTCGCCAGGCGTGTGCCTGCATGGTGCCGGGCTGCGCTGGGGTAGCGCGCAGCCTGCCGGGGCCGGGGTGGTCCGCCGCCCCGCTACGGTAGCAGAATGACAGCGGACGCGCACGAGACGTCCTGCTTGTGGCCAGACGGGAGCGCCCGGGCGGGCGCCGGATGGGGGCAACAAGGGCCGCGGGCGATGCCAGCTCGCGCTGGGCCCCGTAGCTTACATCGTGGGCAACAATAAGGAAATGGCAAACTGTGGATGCCGGCGCGCAGTGCGGCAAGGGGCGGCACCGAAGTGCCGGTGGAGTTGTTGATTATGCAAATAATATGTGCATCCAGGCGCTCTTGTGCAAATGTTGTTTGCATGCCTGACGAGCGTGCAAGGTGGTGCGCATTGACCGCGCGCAGCCTGGCCGGCGCCGGACTTCAGCCTGGCGCCAGGTCCGCGCGCAGGAAGGGCAGGGCGCGCGCCAGCAGCGCTTCCGGCGCCTCTTCCGGAATGTAGTGGCCGCAGGGCAGGGCCTCGCCCTCGACCCGTGCCGCCACCTTGCGCCACTCGGCCAGCGGATCGAAGCAGCGCTGCACCACGCCCTGCGCGCCCCACAGCGCCAGCAGGGGCGTGTCGATGCGGCGGCCGGCGTCGCGGTCGATCCGGTCGTGTTCCAGGTCGATCCCGGCCGCGGCCCGGTAGTCCTCGCAGATGCCGTGGGCGGTGCCGGGCAGGGCCAGGCAGCGCGTGTACTCGGCCAGCGCACGCGCATCGAAAGGCGCCATGCCGGCGCTGCGCCCTCCCATCACGTCGCGCAGGTAAGCGGCCGGGTCGGCCTCGATCAGGCGCTCGGGCAGCGGCGCCCGCTGGATCAGGAAGAACCAGTGCCAGTAGGCGCGCGCAAAGGCTTCGGTAGTCCCTTCGTACATGGCCAGGGTCGGCGCGATGTCGAGCAGCACGGCGCGCTCCACCGCCCGCGGATGGTCCGCCATCAGGCGGTGCGCCACGCGCGCGCCGCGGTCGTGCGCCAGCACCCGGAAGCGCTCGAAGCCGAGCGCGCGCATCACCGCCAGCATGTCGGCCGCCATCGTCCGCTTGCTGTAGTTCGCATGGTCCGGGGCGCCGCGCGGCTTGGACGAGTCGCCGTAGCCGCGCAGGTCGCAGGCTACCAGCGTGAAGTGCTGGAGCAGGCCGGGCGCCAGCTTGTGCCAGATCGCGTGGGTCTGCGGGTGGCCATGCAGGAGCAGCAGCGGCGGCCCGGCGCCGCCGAGGACGCCGGCAATGCCGACGCCTTCCGCGGTATCGATGCGGATCGGCCGGAAGCCGGGAAACAGGACGTCTTGCATGGCGTGGCCCCAATGGTGGCAGGAGTAAAAGTGTAACAGCCTGCCGGCGTCGATTCTTACGCCAGCCTGACGCGTCCGTCACTGTTGTAAATATGCCCAATCGAAACTTTGCGAATTGACATCCTCCGGTGTGCCCAGCAGTATCAAATTGCGCCTCTCCAAACTGGCGCGCCGACAACAACAAGAGGGAATTCACGATGCAGAAATCTGTAAGGCAAAAGACGGTGCTGGCCCTTGCCATCGCCTCGCTGTTCTCGAGCGCACAGGCGCAGGACACCGGCGCCGCAGCGCCCGCCGCGACCGATCCGGCAGCCTCGGCCACCGTGGTGGTCACCGGCACCCGCGTGGCCAACCGCACCGCGCTCGACACCGCCGCGCCGGTCGACATCATTTCGGCCGAGACCCTGAAGAACGCCGGCAGCACCGAGATGACCCAGGCACTGTCGATGGCGCTGCCGTCGCTGAACTTCCCGCGTCCGGCCATTACCGACGGCACCGACACCATCCGTCCCGCCACCTTGCGCGGCATGGCGCCCGACCAGACCCTGGTGCTGGTGAACTCCAAGCGCCGCCACGCTTCCTCGCTGGTCAACGTGAACGGTTCGATCGGGCGCGGCTCGGCCTCGGTCGACATGAACACCATCCCGACTGCGATCGTGAAAAGCGTCGAGGTGCTGCGCGACGGCGCCGCCGCCCAGTACGGCTCCGACGCGATCTCGGGCGTGGTCAACCTGCGCCTGCGCACCGACCGCACTGGGGGCGAGGCCAGCGTCACCTACGGCGCCCGCAAGACCGAATACGATCTGTGGAACGATGCGCCGCCGGCCGGCGGCACCTGGACCGCACCGAGCTCGCGGGAGCGCACCGACGGCCAGACCGCCACCGTCAGCCTGTGGAAGGGGCTGGCCCTGGGCGAGAGCGGCCACCTGACCATCGCCGGCGAATACAAGAAGCAGGAACGCACCGAGCGCAGCGGCTACGACATGCGCCAGCAATACCCGCGCCTGGCGGGCGGTGCCTTCGATCCGCGCGAACTGACCGTCAACCGCTTCAACGCCTGGTATGGCGAGCCGGAGATGGAGCAGGTCACCGTGTTCGCGAACGCCGGCTACGACCTGGGCGGCGGCGTCAAGCTGTACGGCTGGACCAGCGGCCAGAACCGCTTTGCGCGCTCGGGCGGCTTCTTCCGCCCGGCCCAGGATGCCCGCAACATCCCGTCGATCTACCCGAACGGCTTCCTGCCGATCATCGCGCCCACCGTCAACGATTTCTCCGCCACCGGCGGGGTCACCTGGCTGGCCGGCGGCTGGGATATGGACGCCTCGCTCGGCTACGGCCGCAACCGCATGGCCTACGACATCGAGAACACCCTGAACCGCTCGATCGGCCCGAGCAGCAAGACCACCTTCTATGCGGGCGGCTACGCATACGACCAGCTGGTGTTCAACCTGACCGGGGTGCGCTCGCTGGAGGTCAGCGGGCTGGCTTCGCCGCTGAACGTCGCGGTCGGCACCGAGGCGCGCCGCGAGGGCTACCAGCTGTTCGCGGGCGAGCCGGATTCGTGGCGCGCCGGCCCCGAGATCCTGCCGAACGGCACCCCGGCGGCGCCGGGCGCCCAGGTGTTCCCGGGCTTCCGTCCGTCCAACGAAGTCGACGCCCACCGCAGCGCGATTGGCGCCTTCGTCGACCTGGAAGCCAACCTCACGCCGGAATTCCTGGCTTCGGTCGCGGTGCGTGCCGAGCACTACACCGACTTCGGCAACAGCCTGGCCGGCAAGCTCTCTGGCCGCTACGACTTCAGCAAGTCCTTCGCCCTGCGCGGCGCGATCCAGAACGGCTTCCGCGCACCCTCGCCGCAGCAGCAGAACTTCACCGCCACCTCGACCAACTTCATCAACGGCGTGCCTTTCGAGATCACCACCTTCCGCCCGACCGACCGGGTGGCCGTGGCCCTCGGCGCCAAGCCGCTGGAAGCCGAGAAATCGGTGAACGCCTCGCTGGGCGCGGTGATGCGCTTCGACCCCTTCAGCATCACCATCGATGCCTACCGCATCGACATCGAGGACCGCATCATCCTGTCCGAAAACCTGACCCAGGCGAACGTCCGCAATTACATCATCTCGCAGGGCATTACCGGCGTGGGTGGCGGGCGCTTCTTCATCAACGGCGTCGACACCCGCACCCAGGGTGTGGACGTGGTGCTGAGCTGGCCGATGAAGACGGCGGGCGCGGGCAACTTCGACTTCACGCTGGCCGGTAACTTCACCGACACCAAGGTGACCAAGGTGCCGGTGACGGCGCAGCTGGCCGCGCTGAACCCGGCGCCGGTGCTGTTCGATCGCCTCAACGTGCTGTCGCTGGAAAAAGGCCAGCCGGAGAACAAGCTGAGCGCCAACATGAACTGGAAGCTGGGACAGTGGGGCGCGACCTTGCGCGCGACGCGTTACGGCAAGACGCTGCAGCCGGGCACCACGGCGGCGCTGGACTTCTGGATGAGCGCCAAGACCCTGGTGGACATCGAGGCGCGCTACGCGTTCACCCCGAAACTGAGCCTGGCGCTGGGTGCGGACAACCTGTTCGACCAGTATCCGGAGACCCAGCCGCCGGCGCTGAACACCACCGGCAACACGCCGTTCGCGAACTACGCGCCGTTCGGGCGTGCGGGACGCTTCATCTATGCCCGCATGAACTACGGGTTTTAAGTAGATGTCGGGTGGACGGCTGCGCCGTCCACCCAAGCAAGACAGCGGTCAGGCAGCGGGCGGGGCGCCGGCGCCGGCGCCGGCACTCAGCATCCACGCCACCATCAGCAGGAACACCATCCAGCTGGCGAACAGCGCCGACAGGCGGCGGATGTCGGCCGGGTTCTCGAACAGGGTCGGGCGGGTGTAGTTGACGCCCGCGAAATACGCGGCGAACACGGTCGCCAGGTAGTGCACGGCGCCGAACATCTCGCCCAGCTCACCCTTGCGCGGATGCTCGATCAGGGCGTGCGACAGGGCCACCAGCACCAGGTAGATCACCGAGGCCGACAGCGGCGGCAGGTACAGGCCGAGCTTCTCGACCCAGCGCTGCACGCCCGGCTTGAAGCGCGCCACCAGCGGCAGGATCAGGTTGTGGGTGATGCCCACGATGAAGATCAGCTTGAGCAGCACGTTCTTGTGCAGGCTGCC
Source organism: Massilia sp. X63 (assembly GCF_041023745.1). Taxonomy (NCBI): domain Bacteria; kingdom Pseudomonadati; phylum Pseudomonadota; class Betaproteobacteria; order Burkholderiales; family Oxalobacteraceae; genus Massilia; species Massilia sp. X63. The sequence continues at coordinate 285,968 of NZ_JBFTEF010000004.1, read as the reverse complement.
GCTGCCCACCGCCAGATTGTGGATGTTGGTCTCGCCCTGGCGGTTATTCTGCAGGAAGAACTCGGACGACTGCACGTTCAGGACGCGCTGGAACCAACTGATCTCTTCCAGCGCGGCCAGCGCGCACAGCAGGCTCAGGCCGCCCAGGGCCAGCAGTTCCAGCACGCCGCGGTCGGCACGCTTGAGGCGTTCGAAGAAGGCGAAGCCGAGCAGCATCGCGAGCACGGTAAAGCAGAGGAACTGCATCCATTCGACGATGCCGTCTTCGACCAGCAGGCGCCACAGGGCGGCCGTGTCGTCCCTGGCCAGCACGGCGAGCACCAGCACGAAGATGTTGATGAGGATCCCGGTGGCGATGACGGGATGGAGAAACGACTTCTTGTTTGCCACAGACTACTCCTTGATGGGTGAAAACGGTTCGGCGCCGGCGCTGCGCAGGGCCGGCAGTTGCTGCTGTTGCGGCGCCGGCTGCGCCGATTGCGCTGGCGTGCGGCGGCGCAGCAGGGCGCGCAGCGCCGCCGCGCCCAGGGTAAGCAGGGCCCAGCCCCACAGCAGCGGGTCGAGCAGGGCGTCCCACAGGTTCCCGGTCGGCAGGCGCGCGAGCGAGAACAGCAGCAGGGCGCCAAGGGCCGCGCAGGCCTGGGAGCGGCCGCGGCCGCGCACCACGGCCGCCAGGCAGGCCAGCGCCAGCAGCATGGCCAGCAGCGCCGCGAAGGCAGGACCGAAGCCGGCGTAATACAGCCCGCGCGCGAGCAGGCCGAAGGCGTCGAGGTAGAGCACCGTGCCGGTCGCCGCCAGCAGCGCGGCCAGCCCCAGCGGCATGGCGCCGGCAGCGCCGCCCGGCGCGCCGCGCCAGCGCCCATGCAGCCTGACGAGGCACAGCGCGGCCAGCAGGCCGCTCGGGTACTGGAAGGCCAGGCCGAGGTGCCAGGCCGGCGAGGCCGCGCCCGGCAGCGCCATCAGGAGCAGGCAAGCGGCGCCGATGGCGGCCAGCGCCGGGCGCGGCAGGCGCCAGGCCGCCGGCCAGGCGCCCGCCACCAGGGCCGCCAAGATCAGCGCCCAGGCCAGGCGCGCGTAGACGAACTGCCACGACAGCTCAGGCAATGCCATCAGATGCTCTCCCCAATCGTGATCCGGTACCGGTGATGCGCGATCGCCCGACGCTGGAAGGTATAGGTGACATGCAGCTCGCTGCCGACCTGCTGCATGGTTGGATACGAAAACTCGTCGCCGGCGCTGCCGCTGGCCACGTCGGCCACGGTGCGCCACGACCGCCCGTCCTTCGAGAGCGACAGGCGCAGCAGGCTGCGCGCGGAGCCGCCCGCGCGGATGTGGTTGTGCAGCATCAGGAACTCGCCGTTGGCCAGGCGCAGCACCGCCATCGAGGTATCCTCGTTGTTCAGTTCGAGCGGCGGCAGGTCTTCCCAGCTGGCGCCGCCGTCGCGCGTACGCGCATGCTGCACGCGCCGCTCGTCGCTGGCGTCGCGCATCCAGGCGCGCGCCTCGAGCTGCGAGACCGGCACGATCGCCGGCTGCAGCGTGGTGGTGCGTTCGCCGATGCGCGCCACGCCGGTCGGCTCGCCGTCCGGTCCGAAGGCCATCAGCATCGGATACTTGATGCCGAGTTCGAAGTAGACCGGCAGCCACCAGCCGCCGTCGACCAGGCCGACCGCATTGGTGCGCACCAGCACGCTGGTATTGAACAGGGGCGACATCGGCAGCACGCGCTTCATCGCGAAGCTGGCGCCTTCGTCGCTGGAGACCAGATGGGCCACGCGCGAGGCCGCCCATCCGCCCAGGCCGGTGGCGACCACGTACAGGTGGATGCGGCCGTCGCGACTGGTCCAGGCGACCGGGTTGCCGATCCGGCGCACGCCGAAGCCGAGCGCCTTGCCGAGCGATTCGCGGCTGGCGACCTCCCAGGGCTGGCCCCATTTGCCGTTATGCCATTGCGCGGCATAGACCTTGACGTCCGGACCGCTCTCGCGGCTGCCGGCCCACCAGAAGCTCAGCATGCGGTCGCCCGGCAAGGTCGCCATCGCGCTGGCGTGGGCCGAGGGCGTGTTGCGCGGCATGGGGATCAGGGAACGGGATAGCTCCGACAGGGCGACCCGTCCCGGTACGACGGCCTGCACGGCGGAGGGAGCGGCGGCGCGGGCGCCGTGGGCCCAGCGCGCCGCTTCGAGGGCGGCGATGGCCAGTACTGCGGCGATGCAGGCAAGGGTGGTGCGGCTGCGCGCGGCACCGCGCGTTTGCAGGGAAGGCTCCATAGACTCCTGGCGGAATCGGACCGACATCGGCACCGGATCCGCGGCATGCGGTTTGTTATCGATTCGTGTACTGCAGGTATGCGGCGCACGGTATCGATCCGGCTGGGCCCACCAAGCAAGCGAACATCTGATACAACGAGGGCATTATCCTACAGGAAAGAGCCCAAATTTGACACGACAGTTACGTATTGACGCTGCGTTGCGGCCGCATTCCGGTCGAACCGGAACCCGGTTCACGGCCGCAAACCGCGAGTTCATCGCAGCCGGCTTGCCCGGAACGCCATGGCTGGGCAGAATGCGGATCTGCCACCAAACCCAAGCGAGACCGCATGCACAGCCCGAGCCAATCCGCCATCCCCGCAGCACCGCCCGGCCCCCTGGTCTCCACGGTGCTGCGCGACCTGCGCCTGGCCGTGCTGGCGAGCGTGCTCGCCGCCGTCATGATCGTGCTGCTGGTCGCCAAGCCCGAGACCCTGCCCGAGCAGCTGGTCTATTCGCTCTGCATCGGGGTGCCCGGCTTTGCCGTGGTCGACCTGCTGCGCCTGCGGTTCTGGCCAGCGCTGGAAGGCCACCCGAAGCGCTGGCTGGCGCTGGTCGGGGTGATCCTGCTGGTGGCCGCACCGGCCCATTTCGCCGGCATCCACATCGGCGCGCTGCTGGTCGGCCACAAGCCGCCCAGCCTGGCCGAGTATCCGACCCTGGGCCGGATCAGCTACATCCTGTTCACCTTCATCGGCCTGGTGGCGATGACGCTGCTGGTGGTGCAGCGCGAACGGGTGCAGCGCATCAAGCATGCGCACAACGAAGCCCGGCTGCGCGCCGAGACCATCGAGCGCCAGGCCCTGCAGGCCCAGTTGCGCCTGCTGCAGGCCCAGATCGAGCCGCACATGCTGTTCAATACCCTGGCCAACCTGCAGGGCCTGATCACCCTCGACCCGGAGCGCGCCAACCTCATGCTCGACCAGCTGATCCAGTACCTGCGCGCCACGCTCGGCGCCACCCGCTCGGAAAGCACCACGCTGGGCGAGGAATTCTCCGCGATGGACGCCTACCTCGGCCTGATGCGGGTGCGCATGGGCGAGCGCCTGGCCTACCGACTGGAACTCCCGCCGGGCCTGCGCCGGGTGCGCCTGCCGCCGATGCTGCTGCAACCGCTGGTCGAGAACGCGATCGTGCACGGCCTGGAGCCCAAGATCGAGGGCGGCGAAGTGACGATTTCCGCCGCCGCGCGCGACGGCCTGCTGGAGATCCGCGTGCGCGATAACGGCCTGGGTCCGGGCCGGTCCGGCGGCAAGGCCGGCGGCGGCGTCGGCCTGCAGACCACCCGCGAGCGCCTGCGCGTGCTGTACGGCGAACGCGCCGGCGTCGAACTCGTGCCCGGGCAAGCCCAGGGCACCCTTGTCCACCTGAGCTTACCTTTGGAGACCGCATGAGCATCCGCGCCCTGATTGCAGAAGACGAACCGATCCTGGCGGCCACCCTTGCCCGCACCCTGACCCGGCTCTGGCCGGGGCTGGAGATCGTCGGCACGGCGCCGAACGGCATGGCCGCCGTGGAGCAGGCGCTGCAGCTGGCGCCAGACCTGCTGTTCATGGACATCAAGATGCCCGGCCAGACCGGCATCGAGGCGGCCGAGGAACTGGCCGAACGCTGGGAAGGCCCTGCGCCTTTCCCCTACGTGGTGTTCGTGACCGCCTACGACGACTATGCCGTGCAGGCCTTCGAGCAGGATGCGGCCGACTACGTGCTCAAGCCGGTAAACGAAGCCCGCCTGGGCCGCACGGTGGAGCGCCTGCAGGGACTGCTGGCCGGGCGCGCCGGGAAACCGGCGGACAGCGGCGATTCGCTGGCCGAACTGGTCGGCCGCCTGCAGGCGCTGATGCCGGCCGGCCCGGCGCCGGAGCGCCTGCAGTTCGTGCGCGCCGCGGTCGGCACCATGGTCCGCATGATCCCGGTGTCAGAGGTCGTGTTCTTCCAGGCCACCGACAAGTACGTCAACGTGGCCACCAGCGAACACGAAGCCCTGATCCGCACCCCGCTCAAGGAACTGCTGCCGCAGCTCGATCCCGTGCAATTCAGGCAGATCAACCGCAGCACCGTGGTCAACATGGCTTGCGTGGCCAGCGCGGGGCGCGACACCATGGGCAAGGTGATGCTCAACCTGCGCAAGCGCCCCGAGAAACCGCGCGTGAGCCCGGTCTACGCGCACCTGTTCCGCCAGATGTAGGCCGCCCGGCCTAGGGCAGCTCGATGCCGCGCGCGCGGCCGCCGCGGGCGAGGCGCAGCACGCCACCCAGCAGCAGGTGCGCCGCGAACGAGCAGGCGGCAATGGTGGACGCGACCAGCACCGGCAGCACCGCCCCGAAGGTGAAGCTCATGCCCAGGGCGAAGCCGAGCACGTATTCGGCGCGCCAGGCATGGACGAACAGGCTGGCCGCAAAGGCGCCGAAGAAGATCCAGGTGACGGCCGGGTGGCCGGCGCTGAAGGCCAGCGACAGCGCGCCGCCCCACAGGAACGTGACGGCGAAGCGGGTCTGCGCCAGGGTGCGGAAGCGCTCGCGGCTGCCTACCTGCACCAGGGTAGCGGCGCGGCGCTGGATGCGTCCCACCAGGAACCACACGAGCAGCGGGATGACCAGCAGGTCCCACCAGTTGGAGACGGCAGGCAGCTCGGGATTGTTCAGCAGGTGGTGGGCGGGCACGCCGCCGTGGGTGTATTCCCACCCGAGGTGGGCGACTTCCGCGGCGAGGCCGCAGGCGGCGAGGATGAGGCGGGAATGCAGGGCAGGGCGGGCAAACATGGCACGGATCCTTTGCAGTGAACCCGGCCGCGCGAAGTGGAAGCCGGGTCGACCATATTAGCAAGCTTGCCGCTTTGTCCACAATGCGCCGAGGGTAGACTGTGGCGCCGATGACGCAGCGCAGCAACTAGCGCAATAGTTCCAGTGCGCTGGCGGTCGTGGTGACCGTGGCGTACTCGCCATCCAGGTTCGCCAGCGACATCGCGTGCACCTCGTCCGCGCTGCGCGCCACGCCCGCATGGTCCTGGCGGGCGAAGGCGAAGCAGGCATCGGCAGGCACCCATGCCGCGAAGCCCAGGTTGCCGGCGCTGCGCGCGCTGCATTCGACCGAGATGTTGGTGCTGACGCCGGCGAGCACCAGGCGCTCGATGCCGCGCACGCGCAGCCAGCGCTCCAGGGTCGAGTGGAGGAAGGCGTCCGGCACGTTCTTCTCGACCAGGTGTTCGCCTGGACGCGGTTCGAACGCGCTCTGGAAGCGCGCGCCCGGCTGGCCCGGGGCGAAACCCGAGTCCGGAGAGCGCGAGATATGGCGCACGTGGACCACCGGCGCAGCGCGGGCGCGCCAGCTTTCCAGCAGGGCGGCGATGTTGGCTTCGGCTTGCGGGTTGTTGCGTGCGCCGGCGGACGGGCTGGCCATGCATTGCTGCATGTCGATGATGACGAGGGCGGGATGGGCGTTGTGCATGGTGGCTCGTGGCTGGACTGGTCGCCCATGGTAACCCAGGCTGGAAGGCCCGGCATGGGCTTTGGTACACTAGCGCTTTCGCACACCCTGAAGGCCGCTACGATGGCGCAACCGCTGGAGCTTCGCGCACGCGCTCTGCACTCCCTGCTCGACACCGACCCCGCCGTGAAGACCGCCGGGGTGGCGGCGCTGGTCGCGGCGCACCGTGCCGGCGACTGGAGCGTGGCCGCCGAGGCGGTGCTGGCCGCCCCCGACGGCATCCCGGGCCGCCCCGCCAGGCCCGAGTTGGTGCCGCCGCGCCTGGTCGGCCGCCGTTCGATGGCCAGCGTCGAAGGCCGCGCCATGCTGATCCATGCGCTGGCCCACATCGAATTCAACGCGGTCAACCTGGCGCTCGACGCGCTGTGGCGCTTCCCCGGCATGCCGCGCGACTACTACACCGACTGGCTGCGGGTGGCGGGCGAAGAGGCGCTGCATTTCAACATGCTGTGCGCCCACCTGGCCACGCTCGGTCACGCCTACGGCGACTTCCCCGGCCACGACAGCCTGTGGGAGATGGTCGAGAAGACCCGCGGCGACGTGCTGGCGCGCATGGCCCTGGTGCCGCGCACGCTCGAGGCGCGCGGGCTGGATGCGATTCCGCCGCTGCGCGCCAAGCTGGCCCAGGCCGGCGACCAGGAGGCCGCCGCCATCCTCGACGTGCTGCTGGCCGATGAGGTCGGCCACGTCGAGATCGGCAACCGCTGGTACCTCCACCTGTGCGGCCTGCGCGGACTGGAGCCGGTATCGACCTACGCCGAGCTGACGGTGCGTTACGGGGCGCCGGTGCTGAAAGGTCCGTTCAACCTGGAGGCGCGGCGCCAGGCGGGCTTCAGCGAAGCGGAGCTGGCGCGCTTCGGCTAGGCCAGGCCATGGAGACGTCCGCCCTGCAGGGCTTCCTGCTGACCCGGCACTGGCGCGATGGCGAGGCCGGCCTGGAAGTCGAGTTCTGGATCGCCAGCGCAGCGGGCCCGCGCCGGGTGCGCCTGGCGCCCCAGACCGCGGTCGCCTTTTTGCCGCTGGAACAACGCGCCGACGCCGAACTGGTGCTGCGCAGCGAAAAGAACGGCTGGGAGCTGCGCGAACTGGCCCTGTGCGACTTCCGCCACCGCCCCGTGCTGGGCCTGTACTGCCGCCAGTACCGCCAGCTGCTGCGCCTGGAAAAGCGCCTGCGCGAATTCGGCGTCGACGTGTACGAGGCCGACGTGCGCCCGCCCGAGCGCTACCTGATGGAGCGCTTCATCACGGCGCCGGTGCTGGTGAGCGGCACGCCGGACCCGCACGATCCGTCCCTGATCCGCGACGCCCAGTTGAAGCCCGACGGCGACTACCGCCCGCAGCTGCGCCTGGTGTCGCTCGACATCGAGACCAACCAGCACGGGGAGCTGTACTGCATCGGGCTGGAAGGCTGCGGCCAGCGCCAGGTCTACATGCTGGGCGAGCCGAACGGCGCGGAACGCGAACTCGACTTCGCGCTGGACTACTGCGCCAGCCGCGCCGAACTGCTCGACCGCCTGGAAGCATGGATCGCGCAGCACGATCCGGACGCAATCATCGGCTGGAACGTGATCCAGTTCGACCTGCGCATGCTGGTGCAGGCCGCACAGCAGCGCGGGCGCCCGCTGCGTCTGGGGCGCGACGGCAGCGCCGTCGAGACCCGCGAGCATGGCCGCTCGGAGCACTTCTTCGTCTCGATCGCCGGCCGCCTGGTGATCGACGGCATCGAGGCATTGCGCTCGGCCACCTACAGTTTCCCCTCGTTCAGCCTGGAGTCGGTCTCGCAGTCGCTGCTGGGCGAAGGCAAGGCGATCGACAATCCCTACAGCCGGATGGACGAGATCAACCGCATGTTCGCCGAGGACAAGCCGGCGCTGGCCTTCTACAACCTGAAGGACTGCGAACTGGTCACCCGCATCTTCGAGAAGACCGAGTTGATCCGCTTCCTGCTGGAGCGCGCCAGCGTCACGGGGCTGGCGGTGGACCGCAGCGGCGGCTCGGTGGCGGCCTTCGAGCACCGCTACATGCCGCTGATGCACCGCCAGGGCTTCGTGGCGCCCAATATCGGCGACGTGGCCGCCGGCGACAGCCCGGGCGGCTTCGTGATGGACTCGCGTTCCGGCCTGTACGACTCGGTGGTGGTGCTCGACTACAAAAGCCTGTACCCCTCGATCATCCGCACCTTCCTGATCGACCCGGTGGGCCTGGTGGCCGGCCTGGCCGAACCCGAAGAGAGAACGGTGCCGGGCTTCCGGGGCGGGCGCTTCTCGCGCACCCGCCATTGCCTGCCCGGCATCGTGCGCCAGGTATGGGAGGGCCGCGAGGCCGCCAAGCGCGCACGCAACGCGCCGCTGTCGCAGTCGCTCAAGATCATCATGAACGCCTTCTACGGCGTGCTCGGCACCACCGCCTGCCGCTTCTTCGATCCGCGCCTGGCCTCGTCGATCACCATGCGCGGACACGAGATCATGCACCGCACCCGCGCCCTGATCGAGGCGCAGGGCTACCAGGTGATCTACGGCGATACCGACTCGACCTTCGTCTGGCTGGGCAGGGCGCACGCCGAGGCCGAGGCCCGGCGCATCGGCCAGGCGCTGGTGGAACACGTCAACGGCTGGTGGCGCGAACACCTGCAGGCCGAATACGGCCTGGCGTCGAGCCTGGAGCTGGAATTCGACACCCATTACTGGCGCTTCCTGATGCCCACCGTGCGCGGCTCCGACGAAGGCAGCAAGAAGCGCTATGCCGGCCTGGTCACCCACCCGGACGGCAGCGAAGAGATGGTGTACAAGGGCCTGGAGACGGTGCGCACCGACTGGTCGCCGCTGGCGCAGCAGTTCCAGCAGGAGCTCTACCTGCGCGTGTTCAAGGGCGAACCCTACGAAGCCTGGGTGGCCGACTACGTGGCGCGCACCCTGCGCGGCGAACTGGACGAGCTGCTGGTCTACCGCAAGCGCCTGCGCCGCCCGCTCGACGACTACGAACGCAACGTGCCGCCGCACGTGCGCGCCGCGCGCATGGCCGACGACTTCCACACCGCGCAAGGCCGCCCGCCGCAATACCGGCGTGGCGGCTGGATCCGCTACGTGATGACGACCGCGGGGCCGGAGCCGCTCGACTTGCGCGCTGGACGTCGATCGGCGCCGATCGACTACGAGCACTACCTGACGAAACAGCTGGAGCCGATCGCCGATGCGATCCTGCCCTTCCTGGGCGACAGTTTCGCGCGCCTGACCAGCCCGCAAGGGGCGCTGTTCTAGCCAGGCCACATCCAGCTTCGGTCCGACCAAAATTTTGAATGGTTGGACCAAATATCATGTATTCGTGCTAATCTTCCCGCTCCACTGCCGGGTTCGGCAGCTGGCGCCCGTGCGATCCGCATCGTGCGGGATTCCGCTTCACGCAGACGCAGCGCCGCTACCCCGGCACTGGCGCAGGCCATGCCTGGGCCGGGGTCGGTGCAACACATCACTCGACCGATCGGGACCACGCAATGAAAACCAAAAAGATATTGGAGACACTGGTATTGGCGGCAGCGCTCACGGCAAGCCAGGCCGGCGCCGCACCCATTTCCCTGCAAGGCAGCACCATCAGCGGCAGCTACAACGGCGCGAGCGACGGCATGCTCGGGCTGGACCACCTGTTCAGTGCGGAGCCAGGCAGCAACGTCACGGGCATCGATCCCAGTGACCAGGGCGGGGTCGAATTCCTCACCGGCGACTACCTGTTCGGCATCGATTTCAGCACCGGCGGGCGCGTGAGCGTCATCCTCAACGGCCTGGCGCCCGCGTCCGGCGAATATCGCCTGGTGTTCGATTTCGGCAGCAGCCTGGCCCAGCAGATCGGCAGCTTCACGCTGCTGGATATCGACGGCATCGCCGGCCTTCCGGTCCTGTCGGTGCTGGACGGCCACACCATCGCGCTCGACCTGTCCGCCCTTACCTGGAACAGCTCGTTCGCCGGGTTCTCCGCGCAGATCGGCGCCGCGGCCGCGGTACCCGAGCCGGGCAGCATCGGCCTGGTACTTGCCGGCGTGGCCGGCCTGGGCCTGGCGCGGCGCCGCCAGGGTGCGCCGCGTTCGTCCCGCTGAATCCTTCCATCCCGTTGCAGGAGAATCGCATGAAACATCCAGGTTTCAAGGCAGCGGCATGCGCGGCCTTCGTGATGGCCAGCGCCTTCGGGTTGCCGGCGGCTGCCGCCACCGACCCGGCACGTCAGGGCGCGCCCGTGGACGGCTGGGCCAGCCAGGCCGGCGGCACCCTCGGCGGCGCGGCCGCCGGTACCGAACATGTCTACACCGTCACCAGGCGCTCCGAGCTGCTGGCGGCGCTCGCCAACGGCGGCGACAACCCGAAGATCATCAAGCTGGTCGGCACCGTCGACATGAGCGAGGGCAAGCCCTACACCTCTACGGCCGACCAGGCCGCGCGCGGCGCGATCCGCCTGAGAAGCAATACCACGCTGATCGGCGCAGACGGCAATGCCGGCATCCTCAACGGCACCGTGCTCGTGTCGAACGTGGCCCAGGTCATCATCCGCAACCTCAAGATCGTCGCGCCCTGCGACGTCGAGCCGGTCTGGGATCCGCTCGACGGCGCCAGCGGCAACTGGAATTCCGCCTATGACGCGGTGGGCATCTCGGGTTCGCACCACGTCTGGGTCGACCACGTGAGCTTTACCGACGCGCCGATGACCGACGACTTCCTGCCGGTCGAGAACGGCAAGAAGAAGCAATGCCACGACGGCGCGCTCGACATCACCAATGGCTCGGACTACGTGACAGTGTCGTACAACGTGTTCGGCCAGCACGACAAGAACAGCCTGATCGGCGGCAGCGATTCGGCCACCGGCGACGAGGGCAAGCTGCGCGTCAGCTTCAGCAACAACGTCTACCGCGACATCGTCCAGCGCGCACCGCGCGTGCGCTTCGGCCAGGTGCACCTGTTCAACAACTACTACGTCGGCAGCAAGTCGGCCTCGCCGTATGCGCACGGCTACAGCGTCGGCGCCGGCAAGAACGCCAAGATCCTGTCGAACAACAACGTGTTCGAGATCGCGGGCGCGCAGGCTTGCGACCAGGTCGTGAGCAACATGAGCAGCGCGAATCCCGGCGCCTTCAAGGACAGCGGTTCGCTGCTCAACGGCGGCGCGCTGGGCGCCTGTTCGGTCTCGAACGCGGTCGGCTGGACCGTTCCTTATGCCTTCAGCCCGCGGCCGGTCTCGCTGGTAAAGGCCAATGCGCTGGCCCAGGCCGGCGTCGGCAAGATCGGCACGGCGGTCAGCGGCACCGGCAAGGTGAGCGTGGACCAGAGCCCGACCCTGCTGTGCCCGGCCACCGGCCTGTACTTCTGCGACGATTTCCAGGAGGGCAGCAGCGCCAAGTGGGACCTGCTCCCGGTGGCGGGGCCGAACGGCAGCTTCGGCGTCAAATCCGAGCTCGCCGGCGGCGACAACAAGCTGCTGCAGTACACGGCGGCGAGCACCGGTGGCGTGCTGGCGCTGGTCAAGCCGGCGGCCTTCGAGGGCGTACCCTTGGGCGACTACTTCGTCGAAGCGCGCATCCGTCCGATGACCAACGGCACCACCGGCAACAAGCTGCTGTACCTGGTCACGCGCTACGTCAATCCGTCGAACTGGTATGGCGCCGGACTGAACGTGCAGAGCAGCAGCACCAGCACCCAGGTGGAAATCGCGCGGATGCTGAACAACTCGCTGAGCCGGCCGCGCCAGGTGCGCACGCCGATCGAGATGGACGCCGCTTTCTACACGGTGCGTTTCGAGATGATCGGCACCACCCTGACGGTCTACCTCGACGGCAGGAACCTCGGTTCGGTCACCGATACGTCGTTCGCGGCGCGCGGGCTGATCGGCCTGTACACCGCCAACAAGTCCTTCATGATCGACGACATCCGCGTCGGCGACCCGCGCCTCAAGCCGGTCCAGCTGAACATCGATCCGGCCGGCCTTGCCTGGTCGGCCGAAGTCGGCGACGCGCCCTACCGGGCAACGGTGACGGCGGTGGCCGGCGACGGCCAGCCGGACAGCTTCAGCGTGGAATCGAGCAACCCGGCCGTGGTGGCGGTCAGCACCGAAGGCAACATCGTGAGCCTGACGGCGGTGGGCGCCGGCAAGGCCAACGTGGTGCTGCGCAGCGGCTCGGAGCCTGCGATCACCCGGACCATCGCGGCCACCATCGCGCCGCAGTTCGTGCAGCCGACCCAGGTGTACGCGATGCAGGGCGCCAGCCTCCCGGCGCCGCTCGCGGCCGCGGTCCATGTGGACACGTCGCTCAAGCTCGTTTTCGACAAGCCGCCGACGCTTGGCACCAGCGGCAGCATCCGCATCTTCCGCAAGATGGACGATGCGCTGGTCGACGTCATCCGCCTGAGCGGTGAAACCGATGTGCTCGGTTATCCGGGGCAGGCACTGGTGCGCAAGGTGAATACCACGCCGATCAAGATCGTCGGCAACACCGTGACGATCAAACCGCACAGCAACAAGCTGGCCTACGGCACCGAGTACTATGTCGCGATTGCCGATGGGGTGTTCACCAACACCAGCCTGGGCGGCACGCCGTTCGTCGGCCTGGGCAAGGCGGCCGGCTGGAGCTTCCTCACCCGCGACGCGGCGCCCAGCGGCAGCCTGCTGACGGTGGACGACGATGGCGAGGCCGACTTCCGCACCGTGCAGGGCGCGCTCAACCATGCGATGCAGCATGTCGCAAAAGCGGACCCGGTGACGATCGAGGTGCGCAACGGCAGCTACGAGGAATTGCTTTACCTGAACGGCAAGGACAAGGTGAGCATCCAGGGCGAAAGCCGCGACGGCGTGACCATCTCGTACACCAACCATGAAAGCTTCAATCCGGGAACCGGCAGCAGCCAGTCGGCCACGGCCGCCGGCTCGCCCTCCGGCGGACGCGCCGTGATGCTGGTCGAAGCCGCCGACATGCTCAGTCTCGACAAGCTGAGCCTGAAGAACACGACCATCCGCTCGAGCAGCATCTCGGGCCAGGCCGAGACCATCTACTTCAACAGCGAGGGCCGCCTGGTGGCGAAGAACGCGAGCTTCCACAGCGAGCAGGACACCCTCAACCTGAAGGGCTGGGCCTGGTTCTACCGCACGCTGGTGGCGGGTAACGTCGACTTCATCTGGGGCAGCAGCCGCGCCGCCCTGTTCGAAGAGAGCGAGATCCGTTCCGTGGGCGACAGCGCCAACGCGAGCAGCGGCGGCTACGTGCTGCAGGCGCGCGTGCCGACAGCCGGCGACATCGGCTACGTGTTCCTCAACAGCGCGCTGACCCATGGTCCGGGCCCGGGCCCGCTGCGCGGTGACGTTCCGAACGGCGCCACCTACCTGGCCCGGAGCCCGGGCGGCGCCGCCACCTGGGACAACATCGCCTTCATCAACTGCAGGATGGACACGCACGTGGCGGCGGTCGGCTGGGCCGGCGCGGGCGTGAACGGGCAACCGGCGCCGAATCCTGCGGTGGCCCGTGCCGACGCCGGCTGGCGCGAGTACGGCAGCCTCGATATGAGCGGCAATCCGCTCGACCTGGGCGCGCGGGTCGGCGGCTACATCCTGGGCGATGCCGATGTGGCGAACCGCTTCGCCACCCGCGAGAAGGTGTTTGCGGCGTATGGCAACGGGGCCGGGTGGAATCCGCAGCCGTGACCCGAGCGGGATGCAGCGTCAGTTGCGCGGCGTCACCGGCGTGTCGCTTGCGCCGGGAATGCCGGCGACCGGTGCGGAAGGCCGAGCCTGCGCAGCGCTTCCCCCGAGCCGGCGCTGCAGCAGGTCCATGGCCACCGTCAGCGCGTTGTCGGGAGTCGCTGCGATATCCGGAATGACGCCCACGCCCTCCCAGTTGGTACCGGTAATGGGACTGATGGTGCGTCGGCTGGGTATCGTGGCATAAAAATGCTCGCTGAGGCGATAAAGCCGGGCGGCATTGGCGCCACCCCAGGTCCGCTCGCCGATGATCGTAGCGCGTTTCAGCGCCTGCATCGTGTAGGCGAACGATTCGGCGGCGGACTTCGTGTCGGGGCCTGTCAGAACGAGGACCGGCTTCTTGCCGCCATAGCGCTTGCCCTCCAGCTGGTCCTGCGTCCAGTACTGCGTGGTGACGCCGCTCGCTCGCTCCCAGGTATCGTTCAGCCGGGTACGCTCGTCGAAAAAATAGCTGATCAGTAGCGCGACGGAGTCGCCCCCGCCGCCGCCGTTCTTGCGTAGATCGACGATGAGGCCATCCGTGTCGGCCAGCGCATTCATCGCCGCGGCATACTTTTCGGACACGAGGAAAGCCGGCGTGAACGAGGAAATCTGCAGGTAGCCGATATTCGGGCTCAGGCGTTCGACCTTTTCCACGCCGAGGTTCGACGTGCGGACCTTTTCGCGCACCGCAGGCGGCGCCAGTTTTTCCCACGCTTCCCGGGTCTGGGGCGGCGGCGGCATCGCATCCTCGGACGGCACCGGACGGGGGCTGAAACCTACCGACATATGCTTGTCATGCACAAGGCCATCGATGTCGTCCGTCAGCTGTGTGGCCAATTGTTTGCCGTCCGTGATGCCATCGTACTTGCCCTCGCGCTGGCGCTGACGCAGGACCGCCTCGACCTGTTTCGCTTTGTCCGGGAAAACATAGTTGGCATTTAATTTTGCAATCAATGTATCGACGACCTCCAGCTGGGTGGCGCGATCCGCCTGCACGGTCGGCGGGGGGCTGGCGATTGCTCCTGTCATGGTCAGCGTCAGCAAAGACGATATGACGATCGATTTCTTGTTCATTATTTTCCTCTGGGTGCGGCACAGGTTTTTCGTAGTTGACGGGCAAATCAGAACAATCACTTCATCGATGAGGTAACGAAGTGGAACAAGAATAGCACGCGATTTGCTAGGTAATGGCAATTATCATTGCTGCAATACAGCATAAGGCAGGATGTGCGGTGCCGATCCGCGCGAGTGGCTGGCGACGAGCTGGCGCGGGGGCAAGGACAAGAGGTCGAGGGACCACGGAGCCGTGGTCCCCCTGGGCGATGAAGGTGGGGCGCCTGGGGATGGCGTGCCAGGCGCCGGCGCGGCAAAGCCGGATTCGAATAGTGGGCGGAGATTCCGCCCACCGGCGGAATCACTCCTCGTGGAAGGCTTCCTCGCGTTTCTTTCGCAGCGAGGGCAGCAGCACGATCGCCAGCGCGACCGCCGCCATGGCCAGCATGGTGGCGCTGATCGGGCTGCGCAGGAACACCATCGGGTCGCTGTGCGAGAGCAGCAGCGCGCGGCGCAGGTATTCCTCCATCATCGGGCCGATGATGTAACCGAGCAGCATCGGCGCCGGCTCCGCCCCCAGCTTGGCGCAGATGTAGCCGAACAGGCCGAACAGGGCCATGAGCCAGATGTCGAACTCGTTGTTGTTCAGGCTGAACACGCCGATCGCGCAGAACATCAGGATCGCCGGATACAGGCGGTGGTAGGGCACCAGGATCATCTTGACCCACAGGCCGATCATCGGCAGGTTCAGCACCACCAGGAACAGGTTGCCGAACCACATCGAGACGATCAGTCCCCAGAACAGGGCCGGCTGCTCGGTCATCACGGCCGGCCCGGGCTGGATGCCCTGGATGATCATCGCGCCGATCATCAGCGCCATCACCGGGTTCGAGGGGATGCCGAGCGTGAGCATCGGGATGAAGGAGGTCTGGGCGCCGGCGTTGTTGGCCGATTCCGGGGCGGCCACGCCTTCGATCGCGCCTTTGCCGAATTCCTTGGCGTTGGGCGAGATCTTCTTCTCGATCGAGTAGGCCGAGAACGAGGCCAGCATGGCGCCGCCGCCCGGCAGGATGCCGAGGGCCGATCCGAGCAGGGTGCCGCGCAGGACCGGCGCCATGATGCGCCTGAAGTCGTCCTTCGTCAGCATCAGGCCTTTCACCTTCTTCATCAGGATGTTGCGGTCTTCGCCGTGCTCGAGGTTGCGGATGATCTCGCCGATGCCGAACATGCCCATGGCCACGATGACGAAGTTGATGCCGTCCGCCAGTTCCGGCTTGTCGAAGGTGTAGCGCTGGGCGCCGGAGTTGACGTCGGTGCCGATCAGGCCGAGCAGCAGGCCGAGGATCACCATGCCGATCGCATTGAGCAGCGAGCCGCTGGCCAGCACCACCGAGGCCACCAGGCCCAGCACCATCAGCGAGAAGTATTCGGCCGGGCCGAACTTCAGGGCCAGTTCGGCCAGCGGCGGGGCGAACAGGGCCAGCAGGATGGTGGCGACGGTGCCCGCGAAGAAGGAACCGATGGCGGCGGTGGCGAGCGCCTTGCCGGCATTGCCCTGGCGCGCCATCTGGTAACCGTCGAGCGCGGTCACCACCGAGGACGACTCGCCGGGCAGGTTGACCAGGATGGCGGTGGTCGAGCCGCCGTACTGGGCGCCGTAGTAGATACCGGCCAGCATGATGAGGGCCGAGACCGGCGGCAGGCCGAAGGTCGCCGGCAGCAGCATGGCGATGGTGGCGATCGGGCCGAGGCCGGGCAGCACGCCGACGGCGGTGCCGACGAACACCCCCACCAGGCAGTAGAACAGGTTGGTCAGGGTAAAGGCCGTTTCCAGGCCCAGTCCCAGGTTGCTGAAGATATCCATGGCTTATGCGCCTCCCAGCCAGGGGCCGACGATCGGCATCGGCAGGCCGAGCAGCTTCACGAACAGCAGCACCGAGAATATGGCCAGGCCGACGGCCAGCAGCAGCGAGCTGCCCAGCTTGAACTGCTTGCTGGCGAAAGAGCTCAGCAGGACCAGCACGAAGGCCGCCACCGGCAGGCCGGCGCCGCGCATCAGGATCCCGAACAGGATCACCGCGCCCAGGACGATGACGATGTCCCTGAGGTGGAAGGTGCCGATCGCGTCATGCGCCTCGGAGCGGCGCCCGACGAAGGCGCGGATGATGCCGGCCAGGCCGACCAGGGCCAGCAGGCCGCCCAGCACGGTCGGGAAATAGGCCGGACCCATGCGGCCGGCGCTGCCCATCTCGTTGTCCTGGATGAGGACGATGGCGGCGAGGCCGAAAAACAGGAAGATGATGCCGATCCAGAAATTCTTCGGATGGCGGACGATGGAAGCCACTGCGAACCCCTTGTTGCTGGTTGTTGTTTGATAGCGAACAGGCTGCGCGCACCGGATGGCCGCGCAGCCCGCCGCAGCGCGGCGCCTGGATCAGTCGGCGTACTGGCCGGCCTTGGTGATGATCGGGCCCCAGCGGTCGATTTCCGACTTCAGGTGGGCGCGCAGGGCTTCCGGCGTGGCGCGCTTGTCCGCCACCGGTTCGGTGCCCAGGTCGGCGAAGCGCTGCTTGACGGTCGGATCCTTCAGGGCCGTGCGCAGGGCGTTCGACAGGGTGTCGACCACCGGCTTCGGCGTGCCCTTGGGGGCGTACATGCCGTGCCACACCGCCACCTCGAAGCCCGGCAGGCCGGCTTCGCTCATGGTTGGCACGTTCGGCATCGAGGCCAGGCGCTGCTTGGTGGTTACGCCGTAGACCTTGACCTTGCCGCCCTTGATCTGGCTGGTGGTGTTGGTGGTCTGGTCGCACATCAGGTCCACCTGGCCGCCCAGCATGTCGTTCATGGCCGGGCCGGTGCCCTTGTAGGGTACGGTGGTCAGGTCGACGCCGATGGCGGTCTGGAACAGCATGCCGCACAGGTGCGAGGCCGAACCCAGGCCGGCGTTGGCATAGGTGACCTTGTCCTTGTTGGCCTTCACGTAGGCCAGCAGCTCCTTGAAGTCCTTGGCCGGGAAGTCCTTCTTGGCGATCAGGGTCATGGGCACGTCGGTGACCAGGCCGATCGGCTCGAAGCTGTCGATCGCGTTGTAGCTCAGCTTGCGGTACAGGGCCGGCGCGGTGGACTGGCCGATGTGGTGCAGGAAGATCGTGTAGCCGTCCGGGGCCGCCTTGGCCACCCGCGCCGCGCCGATGGTGCCGCCGGCGCCGCCGACGTTCTCGACGATGATCTGCTGCTTGAGGGTGTTGCCCATCGACTGGGCCACCAGGCGCGCCACGGTGTCGGTCGGCCCGCCGGCGGCGAAGGGCACGATCATCGTGATGGTCTTGGTCGGGTAGTTCTGGGCTGCGGCGCCGGCAGCGGCGCAAGCCAGTGCGATGGCTGCGACGGAGCGCAGGAATGTGGTTTTCATGGTGTCTTCCTCTAACCTCGGTTTATCTCGGTTTATCTTTATGGGCGACGCAAGAACAACCACGATGCGGGCTGCCGGCAGGCCAAGGACACCGTCCAGCCATCATGCATGGAGCGCGTGCATACGCTAGACGGGTTGTACCAGCAAATAGATAGATTTGCAACTACGTGACATCCCGTATGGCAGGGCGGAAAAATACTTGAACAATACCGCCCAGGCATGCGCGTGGCATGAGCGCGGCGCATGGTGCGTACCGATGTTGACAAAGGCATACGCGCCCGACACACTCGTCCTTACTGTTGACTATCGCCAAGCGCGCAGCGGCGCGCCGCCTTAGCCTGGCAGTTTGTCCTGCGGAGACGAGATGCCTGTCCTGAACCGATTGCGGGCGCTGCTGGCCCTGTTCCTGTGCGCCGCCGGTGCACTCCCGCATGCCGCGGCCCAGACCACCGTCGACGCCTTCAGCCCCGAAGGGCAGGTCAAGGCGGTGCGCCAGGTGACGGCCCGCTTCTCGGCGCCGATGGCCGCGTTCGGCGATCCGCGCGCGCAGGCGCCGTTCGCGGTCGACTGCGCCGATGCCGGCGCCGCCGCCCAGGGAACCGGGCGCTGGGTCGACGGCAGCACCTGGAGCTACGACTTCGCCCGCGACCTGCCGGGCGCCACCGCCTGCCGCTTCACCCTGCGCGAAGGCCTGCGCGACCTGGCCGGCCAGGCGCTCGGCGGGCAACGCAGCTTCGGCTTCAGTACCGGCGGCCCGTCCGTGGTGCGCATGCAGCCGCACGAGGGCAGCCGCCTGGACGAGAACCAGGTGTTCCTGCTGGCGCTCGACGCCCCGGCCACGCGCGACTCCATCGAGCGCCACGCCTGGTGCCGCGCCGACGGCGTCAACGAAAAGATCGGGGTGCGCGTCCTGCAGGGCGAGGAGCGCGAACGGCTGCTGGCCTTGCGGCGCGATTTCGTCGACCGCTACCTGACCGTGTTTTTTCAGGCGCGCGGGCGCACCTGGGCGGCCGGCACGCCGCTGCGCGCCAGCATCGACAAGGACCTGCCGGTGGCCGTGCTGCAGTGCCGGCGCACGCTGCCGGCCGACACCGAGCTGACCCTGGTCTGGGGCAAGGGCGTCGCGGCGCCGAACGGCATCGCGACCGGCGAAGACCAGGAACTGGTCTTCGTGACCCGGCCCGACTTCCGGGTGACGATGCGCTGCGAACGCAGCAATGCACGCGCCGGCTGCGTGCCGTTCCGGCCGGTGCAGGCGTCCTTCAGCGCCCCGGTGCCGGCCGCCGAGCTGCGCAAGCTGGTGCTCGAGGAAAGCGGCGGCCGGCGTTACGCTCCCGAACTCGGCGACGAGGCGAAGGGCGGTTTTGCTTCCTCCGTCAGCTTCGCCGGCCCCTTCGCCGAACTGGCGACCTTGACGCTGCAGGTTCCCGATTCGCTGCGCGACGATGCCGGGCGCAGCCTGGGCGCGGCGAGCCGGCGGCCCAGCATCAAGGTCGACCGCCAGCCGCCGCTGGTCAAGTTCGCCGCGCCCTTCGGCATCCTGGAAGCGCGCGGCGACCGCCTGTTGCCGCTCACGGTGCGCAACGTCGAGCCGCGCCTGGCCACCGCGGTGCGCAGCGGCGCCAGCCTGCGCGTGGAGCGCGAGCAGGACGTGCTGGCCTGGCTGGCCAAGCTGAATACTTTCGGCCGCAACCCCTGGAGCCAGCCGGAGGGAAGCCTCAAGCTGCAGCTGCTCGGCCCCAGGGCCGAAGGACGGATCGAGCGCTTCGCGCTGCCCAGGCCGGGCGGGCGGCGCGCCTTCGAAGTGATCGGCATCCCGCTGAAGAAGCCGGGCTTTTACGTCGTCGAGATCGCCAGCCCGCTGCTGGGCAAGGCGCTCAACGACAAGGGCGGGACCGCCTACGTGCGCAGCGCCGCGCTGGTCACCAACATGGCCGTCCACCTCAAGCGCGGCGCCGAATCCTCGCTGGTGTGGGTGACCTCGCTCGACAAGGGGCGCCCGGTGCCGGCAGCCCGGGTGGCGGTGCGCGATTGCGCCGGCAAGCAGCTATGGACGGGCAGCACCGATGCCGAGG
This sequence comes from Massilia sp. X63, assembly GCF_041023745.1. NCBI lineage: Bacteria > Pseudomonadati > Pseudomonadota > Betaproteobacteria > Burkholderiales > Oxalobacteraceae > Massilia > Massilia sp. X63. Next base: position 265,923 of record NZ_JBFTEF010000004.1, on the reverse strand, counting down.
GCCTGGCCCGCATCCGTGAAGACCTGCCGCGCGCGAAGTGCGGCGACAACCTCCTGGTCGGCGCGCGCAGCGGCGAGGACTTCAGCTTCACGCTGTCGAGCTGGCAGAAGGGCATCGAGCCCTGGCGCTTCCGCCTGCAGCAGGGCAGCCTGGAGGAGGACAGCCGGATCGTCGCCACCGTGTTCGACCGCAGCCTGCTGCGGGCCGGCGAGACGCTGCACATGAAGCACTTCCTGCGGCGCCGGGTGGGGACCGGGCTCGCGCTGGTCACGGCAAAGGACCGCGCACCGCAAGGGGGCTACGCCTGGCTGGGCGAGGACACCGTCGAGCATGCGGCGCTGCCGGCCAAGGCCTGGGTGGTGCACCAGGGCAGCGGCGACAAGATCGCGCTGCCGCTGGCCTGGGATGCGGCCGGCCAGGCGCACGGCGACTGGACGATCCCGTCCGCATCGAAGCTGGGCAACTACCAGGTGGTGATCGGCAACCAGGTGGCGGGCGAATTCCGGGTCGAGCAGTTCCGGGTGCCGACCATGAAGGCGGTGCTGAAAGGTCCGTCCACGCCGGTGGTGGGTGCGCCTTCCCTGGCGATCGACGCCCAGGTGAACTACCTGAACGGCGGTCCGGCCGGCAAGCTGCCGGTGAGCATGCGCAGCGTGGTCGAGGATGTGCAAACCGGGTTCGACGCTTTCGAAGGCTTCAGCTTCGGGGGCGGCGAGGTCAGGGAGGGGATCGAGCAGCTCGGCGATGCCGGCGCTGGCGGCGACTGGGAGGACGGCGGCGAGGACGGTGAGGACGGGCCGCAGGGCGAGGGCCGGCGCCAGGGCGAGGCGGCGCGCACCCAGCGCCTGGCGCTGGACCGTAACGGCGCCGCCCGCGTCGTCGTGCCCGGTCTGCCCCAGGTCGACCGGCCGCGCAGCCTGCTGGCCGAACTCAGCTGGCAGGACGCCAACGGCGAAACCCTCAGCGCGTCCACCCGCGTGCCGCTGTGGCCGGCCGCGGTGGCGGTCGGCATCCGCACCACGGAGTGGATGCACCGCGACCGGCTGAAGTTCCAGGTGGCGGTGGCCGGCACCGACGGCAAGCCGGTCGCCGGCGCCGAGGCCACGGTCGATTTCTTCCGGCGCGAGACCTATTCGCACCGCCGGCGCCTGGTTGGCGGCTTCTATGCCTACGAGTCGACCAGCGAGATCAAGCGCATCGAGGGCAGCTGCAGCGGGCGCACCGATGCGCGCGGACTGCTGCCGTGCGACCTGGCCGCGCCGAGCGAGGGCAATATCATCCTGCGCGCCCGGGCGCGCGACGCCGCAGGCCGCGCCTCGGTGGCGCAGCAGGAAGTCTGGGTCGCCGGCAAGCAGGATAGCTGGTTCGACGTCAGCGACAACGACCGCATCGACCTGCTGCCCTCGCAAGCGCGCTTCGAGCCGGGCGAGCAGGCCGTGTTCCAGGCACGCACACCCTTCCGCGAAGCCACCGTGCTGGTGAGCGTGGAGCGCGAAGGCATCCTCGACACCTTCGTGCGGCGCCTGACGGCGCGCGACCCCACGATCAGGATTCCGATGAAGGCGAGTTACGCCCCGAACGTGTACGTGTCCGCCCTGGTGGTGCGCGGCCGCGTCGCCGGCGTGAAGCCGAGCGCGCTGGTCGATCTCGGCAAGCCTGCCTACAAGCTGGGCATCGCGCCGGTCAAGGTCGGCTGGGGCGCGCACGAGCTCGACGTGCAGGTGCAGCCCGACCGCCAGGTGTACCGGGTGCGCGAGCGCGCCCAGGTCCGCGTCAAGGTGAGGCGGCGCGACGGCAAGGCGCTGCCGGCCGGCGCCGAGCTGGCGCTGGCGGCGGTCGATACCGGCCTGCTGGAGCTCAAGCCGAACGACAGCTGGAAGCTGCTGGATGCGATGATGCGCCCGCGCAGCCAGCAGGTCGAGACGGCGACCGCGCAGATGCAGGTGATCGGCAAGCGCCATTTCGGCCGCAAGTCGGTCGCCCATGGCGGCGGAGGCGGGCGCGGCGCCGGCCGCGAGCTGTTCGACACCCTGCTGCTGTGGAAGGGCAAGGTGGCGCTGGATGCGAACGGCGAGGCCGAGGTCACGGTGCCGCTGAACGACTCGCTGACCGGCTTTCGCATCGTCGCCGTGGCCAGCGCCGGCGCCGGCCTGTTCGGCACCGGATCGAGCGACATTCGCAGCAGCCAGGACCTGATGCTGCTCTCGGGCCTGCCGTCGCTGGTGCGCGAGGGCGACCGCCTGAGCGCCGGCTTCACGGTGCGCAACGCGTCGAATGGACGGCTGGACCTGCGCCTGGTCGCCAGCATGGCCGCCGACGGCGGCGCCGGCGCGCCGCTGCCTGCCCAAAGCCTGTCGCTGGAGCCGGGCGCGGCCCGTGAAGTCGTCTGGGACGTGACCGTGCCGCCGGCGCGCAGCCTGCGCTGGCAGGTGGATGCCGTCGGCGCAGGCGCCCGCGACAGCCTGCGCGTGACGCAGGAGGTGCGCGAGGCGGTCCGGGTACGCACCTACCAGGCCACGCTGCTGCAGCTCGATGCGCCGCGAACCGTGCCGGTGCTACGCCCGCCGGATGCGCTGCCCGGCAAGGGCGGCGTACGCACCACGCTCAGCCCGCAGCTGGCCGGCAGCATGGCCGGGGTGCGCGACTACATGGCCGCCTATCCCTACACCTGCTTCGAGCAGCGCGCCTCGAAAGCGGTGGCGCTGGGCGACCCGAAGCTGTGGGCGCAGGTCATGGCCACGCTGCCGGCCCACCTCGACGGCGACGGCCTGCTGAAGTACTTCGCCACCATGCGCGAGGGCGACGATGCCTTGAGCGCCTACGTGCTGTCGGTCGCCCACGAAGCCGGCTACCCGATCGCGCCCGAGCAGCGCGAGCGCATGGAGGCGGCGCTGGTCGCCTTCGTGGAGGGCCGGATCGTGCGCGGCGGCGCCCTGCGTACCGGCGAACTGGCGGTGCGCAAGATCGCCGCGCTGGAAGCGCTGTCGCGCAGCCGGCCGGTGCGCCAGGAATGGCTGCAATCGTTCCGCATCGAACCGACGCTGTGGCCGACCTCGGCCGTGATCGACTGGTACCTGATCCTGCAGCGCAACCCGGGCCTGGCGCGGCGCGCCGACTTGCTGGCCGAGGCCCAGCACGTGCTGCGCGCGCGCCTGAACCTGCAGGGTACGTCGCTGGGTTTCTCGACCGAGCGCAGCGACGACTGGTGGTGGCTGATGGTGTCGCCCGACGTGAACGCCAACCGGCTGCTGCTGGCCATGCTGGACAACCCCGGCTGGCAGGCCGACATGGGACGCCTCGCCCGCGGCGCCCTGGGGCGCCAGCAGAAGGGGCGCTGGAGCACGACCACCGCCAATGCCTGGGGCGTGCTGGCACTGCGCAGGTTCTCGGAGAAGTTCGAGGCGGCGCCGGTGACCGGCATGAGCAGCGTGGCGCTTGCCGGGCAGCGCTGGCGCGGCGCCGTTCCCGGCAGCGTGCTGCAGGCCTGGCCGGCGCAGGCCGCACCGCTCGCGATTCGCCACGAAGGCGGCGGCAAGCCCTGGGCCACGGTCCAGAGCCTGGCCGCGATTCCGCTCGGGGCGCCCTTGTCGAGCGGATACCGGATCGCACGCACGGTGACCGCGGTCGAACGCCAGGCCGCGGGCGCCTGGACCCGCGGCGACGTCTACCGGGTCCGGCTCGACCTGGAAGCGCAGGCCGATTCGAACTGGGTGGTGGTGGACGACCCGATCCCGGCCGGCGCCGCCATCCTGGGCAGCGGCCTGGGCGGCGATTCGCAGATCGCCACCGGCGGCGAAGTGCGGCGCGGCCCCGTAGAAACGGCATTCGAGGAGCGCAGCGCGAGCGCGTTCCGCGCCTATTACGCCTTCGTCCCGAAAGGCAAGTGGCGCATCGAATACACGGTCCGCCTGAACAACGACGGCCTGTTCAACTTGCCGCCGACCCGGGTCGAGGCCATGTACCAGCCCGAGATGTTCGGCGAGGCGCCGAACGCGCCGGTGCGGGTGGGGCGCTGATGCGGCACTGGATCGCAGCGCTGTTGCTGGCGCCGGCCGTGGTCCTGGCGGGCGTGCCCACCCCGGCCGAGGTGCGCGCGGCCTGGCAGCCGTCGCAGGCGCGCCTGCTGGACCGCCATGGCGTGGCGATCGACTCGGTGCGGGTCGACCTGCGCGCGCGGCGCGCCGACTGGGTGGCGCTGGCGGACATCTCGCCGGCGCTGGGCGCCGCGGTGCTGCAGGCGGAAGACCAGCGCTTCCTGCAGCATGGCGGCGTCGACCTGCGCGCGGCCACCCAGGCCGCCTGGGACAACCTGTTGCGCAGGCGTCCGCGCGGCGCCTCGACCATCACGATGCAGCTGGCCGGCCTGCTCGACGCCGAGCTGCGCGCGCGCCGGGAAGGGCGCAGCTGGCGGCAGAAGTTCGACCAGGCCCTGGCGGCGCGCGAGATCGAGGCCGGCTGGAGCAAGGCGCAGATCCTGGAAGCCTACCTGAACCTGGCGAGCTTCCGCGGCGAGCTGCAGGGCGTGGGCGCGGCCGCGCGCGCCCTGTTCAACAAGGCGCCCTCGGGCCTGGACGGGACCGAGAGCGCGATCCTGGCGGCGCTGCTGCGCGCCCCCTCGGCCGCGCCCAGGGTGGTGGCGCGGCGCGCCTGCCAGTTGGTGGCGGAACTGCGCTGGCCGGGCGCTTGCGCGGCCATCGAATGGCGCACGGCGGTGGCGCTGGCGCGGCCCGCGCCGGCCGCCAGGCCAAGTGCGCCGCCGGCCCTGCGGCGCCTGCTGGACACGGCCGGCACGGGCGCGCGCACCACGCTCGACGCCGGCGTGCAGGCGGCCGCCCTGGAAGCGCTGCGCCGCCACGTGCGCGAACTGGCCGACCGCAACGTCGGCGACGGGGCTGTCGTCGTGATCGACAATGCCGGCGGCGAACTGCTGGCCTACGTGGCGAACACCGGCAACGGCCAAGTGGACGGCGTGGCGGCGTCGCGCCAGGCCGGCTCCACCCTGAAACCCTTCCTGTACCAGCTGGCGCTGGAGCGGCGCCTGCTCACCGCCGCGTCGCTGCTGGACGACAGCCCGGTCGGCATCGCCCAGGGTGGTGGCGCCTACGTGCCGCAGAACTACGACCGCGCGTTCAAGGGCTATGCCAGCGTGCGCACCAGCCTGGCGAGCTCGCTGAACGTGCCGGCGGTGCGCACCCTGCTGCTGGTCGGCGTCGAGCGCTTCCATGCGCGCCTGCGCCAGCTCGGTTTCACCACCCTGACCGAGGACGCGGATTTCTACGGTCCTTCGCTGGCCCTCGGTTCGGCCGAGGTCAACCTGCTCGAACTGAGCAATGCCTACCGCAGCCTGGCCAACGGCGGCCGCCATGGCGCGCCGACGCTGCGCCCGCGCGCCCGGGTTCCGTCCGCGGCCCTGCTGGACCCGGGCGCCAGCTTCGTCATCGGCGACATCCTGGCCGACCGCGGCGCCCGCAGCCCGACCTTCGGCCTGCACAGCGACCTGGCCACCAGCTACTGGAGCGCGGTGAAGACCGGCACCAGCAAGGACATGCGCGACAACTGGTGCGTCGGCTACAGCGACCGCTACACGGTCGGTGTCTGGGTCGGGAATTTCGACGGCCAGCCGATGTGGGACGTGTCGGGCGTCTCGGGCGCGGCGCCGGTGTGGCGCGAGGTGATGGATTACCTGCACCGCGCGCGGCCGGGCCGGCAGGGCGCGGCGCCGCCGTCGCTGCTGCGCAGGACAGTGGCCTGGGAGCCCGCCCACGAGCCGGCACGCGAGGAGTGGTTCCTGCGCGGCACCGAGACCGCCCTGGTCGAGGCCTTGCCCGCCAGCCGGCGCACGCCGAAGATCGTGTATCCGCTGGACGGCGGCATCGTGGCGGTCGACCCGGACATCCCCGACCGGGTCGAACGGATCCTGTTCCGGGCGCAAGGAGCGGGAGAACACCGCTGGCGCCTCGACGGCCAGGACTTCGGCCCGGCCGCCGGTCCTTTGCCCTGGCAGCCGGTGCCCGGCGAGCACCGTCTCGACCTGGTCGATGCCGACGGCAAGACGGTGTCCAGCAGCCGCTTCGAGGTGCGCGGGAATTAAGCCTGTTGCGGTTCCGGCACCGGAATCTCCTGGTCGCCGAGCAGGATCTTGTCCGGCGTGATCGGCGTGCTGCGCAGCCGCCGGCCGGTGGCGTGGAAGATCGCGTTGCTGATCGCCGCCGACACCGACACGATGCCGATCTCGCCCACCCCCTTGGCGCCGAGCTGCTGGCTGACGATGCGGTCTTCCTCGTCGGCGAAGATCACCTCGATGTCGTGCACGTCGGCGTTCACCGCCACGTGGTACTCGGCATAGTTGTGGTTCATGAAGCGCCCGAAGCGGTGGTCGGTGAAGCTCTCTTCGTGCAGTGCCTGGCTGATGCCCCAGACCACGCCGCCGATCACCTGGCTGGCGGCGGTCTTGGCGCTGATGATGCGCCCGGCCGCTACCGCGTTGACCACCCGCGTGACGCGCACGATGCCCAGCTTCTCGTTGACCCGCACCTCGCAGAACACTGCCGAATGCACGGCCCGGGTGTACTTGCGCTGCTTGAGCATCGCGGGCTTCATGAAGAATTTCTCCTCCACCCGGTCGACCCCGGCGGCGGCCAGCACTTCGCCCAGCGGCACGGCGGTCTCCGGCCGGTTGCGCAGGCGCACCGTGCCGTCGGCGAATTCCAGGTCCTGCGTCCTGGCCTTGGCCAGGGCCGACCCCGGCATGCGCTTGACCAGCTTGACCAGGCTTTTCTTCAGCTTGTCGCAGGCGCCGTGCACGCCACCGCCTACCGTGGTCACGTGCGAGGAGCCGCCCTCGACCGGGGCGAAGGGCAGGGTCGAGTCGCCCAGCTGGAAGGTGACCCGCTCGAGCGGCAGGCCCAGGCTTTCCGCGGCGATCATCGACATCACCGTGTAGGTGCCGGTGCCGATGTCCGAGGCGGCGCTGCTCACCACCAGGCGTCCGTCCGCGTGCAGGACGGCGCTGACCCGGGCCAGCATCACCAGCGAATCCCACATGCCGGTGGCCATGCCCCAGCCGACCAGCTCCTCGCCATCGCGCATCGAGCGCGGTTCGACTGGCCGGTCGTTCCAGCCGAAGCGGGCCGCGCCCTTGTCGTAGCACTGGGCCAGCTCCTTGCTGGAATAGGGCTTGTCGTCGAGCGGATTGCGGTCGGCGTAGTTCAGGCGCCTGAATTCCAGCGGGTCCATGCGCAGCTTGTAGGCCAGTTCGTCCATCGCCACTTCGAGCGCGTGCATGCCGTGGGCGGCGCCCGGCGCCCGCATGTCGATCGGGGAGTGGCGGTCGTGCGCCACCAGCTGGTAGCCGAGCTTGATGTTGTCGCAGGCGTACAGCTGGCCAGACCAGTTGACCACCACCTCGACGTAATCCTCCAGGCGCGAGGTTTCCTGGATGGCCTCGTGCACGATGGCCTGCAGCTTGCCGTCTGCGTTGGCGGCCAGCTTCACCTTCTGCCAGGTTTCGGGCCGGTGGCCGAAGCTGAACATCTGCTGGCGCGTCAGCACCACCCGCACCGAGCACTGCAGCTTGAGGGCCGCCATCACGGCCAGGGTCAGCTGGTACTGCGGACGCAGGCCGGAACCGAAGGCGCCGCCGACGTAGGGGTTACGCACCGTGACCTTGTCCTTGGGCAGGCCGAAGGCATGCGACACGTACCAGCGGTTGTTCTGCGAGCTCTGGGTCTTCTCGTAGATGGTCAAGTGGCCGTCCTCGCCGACCACCACCGTGGTGGCGTGCATCTCCATCGGGTTGTGGTGCTCGACCCCATGGTAGAACTGCGACTCGATCTTGACCTCGGCCGCCGCATACGCCTGGTCGGCGTCGCCGGTGGAGCTGGGCGGGGTGAAGCCGGCCTTTAACGGGCGCGGCTTGTAGGCGTGGTCGAGGCTGTTCAGCAGATCGGTCTCGTGCGCTTCCTGTTCGTAGTCGACCCGCACCAGCTGGGCCGCATGGCGCGCGGCCTCGAAGGTATCGGCCACCACCAGCGCGACCGGCTGGCCGCTGTAGAAGATCCGGTCGCTGAACAGGGGCCGGAAGGGCGAACCGGCGGGCGCCGTCATGTCCTTGTAGGCCAGATCCCAGGAACGCAGCTTGGGACGGTTCAGGTGGGTGAGCACCTCCACCACGCCCGGCACGGCCAGCGCCGCGCCGGTCTCGATGGCCTTGATGCGGCCGCGCGCGATGCTGCCGCTCACCACCACGCCGTAGCGCAGGCCGGGCGCCTCGTGTTCGGCCGCATACTTTGCCTGCCCTGTGACCTTGGCGCGCCCGTCGACGCGCGAGACCGGCATGCCGCTGCGCACCCGGCCGGTGCCTTCGGGTGCGGTCGGGGTGTGCAGTTCTGGAATCAGGTCGCTCATTGCTGCTCTCCTCGCTGTTCGTCCCGCTGTTCGCCCCGCTGTTCGACCCGGGCATGGGCAGTGCCGCGCGCGGCGGTGCTCAAGGCCTGCTCGATGGCGTTGCGCGCCAGCGTCAGCTTGAAATCGTTCTGGCCGTGGCCGTGCGCGCCGTGCAGCACGATGTCGGCGGCCGCGCCGAAGGCGTCGTGGCAGGGCGCCTTGCCCACCAGCGCCTGTTCCGCTTCTTCCACGCGCCAGGGCTTGTGGGCCACGCCGCCCAGGGCAATGCGGGCGGATACGATCTTGCCGTCCTTGCCGCCGTCGAGTTCGAGCGCGGCCGCCACCGACACCAGCGCAAAGGCGTAGGACAGGCGCTCGCGCACCTTGATATAGGCCGAGTGGCCGGCGTAGCGGCCGGCCTCGGGCAGCGCGATGTGGGTGATCAGTTCGCCCGGCTGCATGGTGTTGTCCAGCTCCGGGTGGTCGCCGGGCAGGCGGTGGAAGTCGGCAATGGCGATCTCGCGCGCGCCGCCTTGCGAGCGCACGTGCACCACCGCATCCAGGGCGCGCAGGGCCACGCACATGTCGGACGGGTGGGTGGCGATGCAGTGCTCGCTCGTGCCAAGGATCGCATGCAGGCGGTTCAGGCCGTTCCTGGCCGAACAGCCGCTGCCGGGTTCGCGCTTGTTGCAGGGGGTAGCCAGGTCGTAGAAGTAGTAGCAACGGGTGCGCTGCATCAGGTTGCCGCCGTTGCTCGCCATGTTGCGCAACTGGGGCGAGGCGCCGGCCAGGATCGCCGCGCTCAGCAGCGGATAGCGCTCGCGCACCAGCGGGTGGTAGGCGGTGTCGGCGTTGCGCGCCAGGGCGCCGAGGCGCAGGCCGCCGCCGGGCGCTTCCTCGATGGTATCGAGCCCGAGGCCGTTGATGTCGACCAGCTCGTCGGGCTGCATCACACCTTCCTTCATGAGGTCGAGCAGGTTGGTGCCGCCGGCGATCGGACGCACGCCCGGTGTGGCCAGGCGGGCCAGCGCGGCGTCGATGTCGCCGGCCTGGGTAAAGGTGAAGGGATTCATGCGAGCACCGGACCGGTCGTGAATGGTTTTTCGCCCTCGCCGGGGCGGCCCTCGATGCCCATCACCTGCATCACCGCCTGGGTGATTTGCGGATAGGCGCCGCAGCGGCACAGGTTGCCGCTCATGAGTTCGCGCACGTCGTCGACGCTTTTCGCTTCGCCCTCGGCGATCAGGCCGGCGGCCGAGCACAGCTGGCCAGGGGTGCAGTAGCCGCACTGGAAGGCGTCGCAGTCGATGAAGGCCTGCTGCAGCGGGTGCAGCGCGTCGCCGTCGGCCAGGCCCTCGACGGTAGTGAGTTCGCGGCCATTGTGCATCACCGCCAGGCTCAGGCAGGAATTGATGCGCTTGCCATCGAGCAAAACGGTACAGGCGCCGCACTGGCCGTGGTCGCAGCCCTTCTTGGTGCCGGTGAGGCCCGCGCGTTCCCGCAGCAGGTCGAGCAGCGTCACCCAGGCCTCGACCCGAAACTCGCGGTCTTCCCCGTTGATGCGCAGCCGGATCGGATATTCCTGGTGGTCCATGGCCGTCCTTCCTAAAATCCTTGAGCGAAGACGACAGCTTAACCACGCCCGGGATCCTGCTCGGTTAGTTCACACACCTACCATCCAGGCCAGCGTGTCAATCCACGGTCAGGGTTCGGGCCTGCGGGTCGACCATGCGCACCATCCTCAGCACGGCATCGGTGGTGACGGTGTCGATCTGCCCCGCCATGCGGCGCTCGAACGGGTGGTCGTCGAAGGCCACGTTAGCGCGAAACAGGCGCGCGCCGAGGCGCACCGTCGCCGGAATCTCCACCGTGGGCGGCCGGAAACCGATCGAGCGCAGCCATTTCTGCGCTTCCGCGCGGGTCTCGACCTGGCCCTGCGGGGCGGCGGCCGCGGCGAGCGTTTCCAGCACCCACTGGTTGGAATTCTGGTACCTGGTCGAATACACGTAGGACAGCATGTTGTAGCTGGGCTCGTGCAGGCGCACCGGGGTGCGCGTGGCGAGCAACGCCGCCAGCCTGGCCTGGGCCTCGGGTCCCGGGATCACCAGCTGGGCCTCGTGGCGGACCAGGTCGGTGAGGAAGAAGTTGCCCATGCCTTCGTTGTACAGGCCAGAGGCCGCGCTGCCGCAGTCGTTCAGTTCGTGCACCACGGTCCAGCGCCCGGCGGGATGGTCGCGCAGCGCGATCCCCATGTGCGAATAGCGCAGGCCGTAGCGCCCCAGGTCCTGCCCGGCGCGCGCCACCAGCGCTACCCGGGCGCCCCCGGCGTCGAGCGCCTGCACCGTGCGCTGGGCCAGGTCCATCGACAGCACCACTTCGTGCGGCGCCAGCGGGCGCTCGGCGCAGGGCTGGCCGGCCAGGGCTGGCAGGCAGAAGGCCGCCAGCGCGGCCGCGGCGAGCAGGCGGCGCTTGACGTTGCCGCTCATGCTGACCGCCCATGGTGCAGCAGGGCCTTGCCGGCCGCGTTCGGGATGAAGGCCAGCGCCTTGCCCGCCATGACCAGCACGTAGCCGGTCGATGCGCTTACCACCTCGAGCGTGGCGCCGGCCGCCAGCGAGACCGCGCCGGCTGCCTTGCCGGACAGGCGCAGCGTGGCGCGGCTGGCGTCGAGCGTGTTTTCCAGCACGATCTCGAGGCCGTCGCCCACGGTCCTGACGCTGGCCACGACCACGCTGCCGGCGGCGGCCACGGTAAGGATGGAGCCGCCCACGACCACGGCCGACAGGTTGGCGCTGGCGTTCGACAGGGCGGACTGCTCGGACTGGCCATGGCCGGCAGCCTGGGTGGCCGTGCAGGCGAGGGCGAGCAGGGCGGGAAGGAGGATGCGTTTCATGCTGGACTCCTGGTTGGACGGTGTCCGCATCATCCCCGGCACGCCGCGGCGCGGCAAGCAAGGTCGGTGGAGTAGCATCCGCTTGACGCCGCGGTAGCGGCCGGCGATACCCTGCGCCGGGCCGTTAGGCGGCCGCCGCCATCTCCGGTGCGGACAGCGCGAGCGACTCGACCCGGTCGCGGCCGTTGTGCTTGGCGGTGTACATGAGCTTGTCGGCGGCGTCGATCAGCGCGGCCAGCGGTGCGCCGCCTTCCGGCGCGCCGGTCGCGACCCCGAAGCTGGCGGTGGCGAACAGCGCAGGACCGCCGTCGGCGGTGTCCACCGGCGTCGCGGCAAAGCGGGTGCGCAGCCATTCGGCCAGGCGCACGCCCGCTTCCAGGTCGGTATCCGGCAGGACCAGCAGGAACTCCTCGCCGCCGTAGCGCACCACGCTGTCGGCGCCTTCGCGCACCACCGCCTGCAGCAGGGCCGCGAAGCGCTGCAGGATGGCGTCGCCGGCCGTGTGTCCATGACTGTCGTTGACCTGCTTGAAGTTGTCGATGTCGCACAGGATCACGGTCAGCGGCGCCGCCGGCGCGCGCGGCGCTGCGGGGACCATCAGGCGCTCGTGCAGGAAGCGGCGGTTGTAGCAGCCGGTCAGGTGGTCGCGCTCGGCCGCGTGCTGGAGGATGCGCGAGGAGCGGTACTCCTCGCGCGCCATCGCATTGTAGCGGCGCGCCGCGAGTGCCCCGACCGTGTTCACCAGGGACAGCAGCATGCCCAGGGTGAGCAGGTCGGAGAAGCCCATCCCGGCATAGGCCAGCGTCAGCGCCAGGAAGCAGGTGCTGGCCAGGGCCGCGATGCCCAGGGCATAGCCGAGCCGGTTGGGAATGTAGAGGTAGATCACCAGCAGCATGATCGCCAGCGACATGGCATGCCAGTGGAATTCGCCGGGCCGGTGCACGGCGATCAGCATGAAGCAGGACAGCGCGACGACCTCGGAGACGGTCGCCGCCAGCCGGGTCGCGCGGCTGGCCAGCGGCCGGCGCCAGGCAAGCCAGGCGCAGCTGCCCGCCACCACCGCCACCAGCACGCGCGCGCCCAGCAGCAGCAGGGCGTCGGGCGCCAGGCCCAGCGCCGCCAGGTCGGTGGCGAAGAAGCCGAGGAAGTACAGGCTGCACAGCAGCAGGGTGAAGGCCAGCTGGGGCCGGGTACGCGCCAGGTGATGGGCGAGATAGGCCGATTCGGTACTGCGGTCGGCAAACTCGCCGCTGAGCGGGTCGATGGCCAGGTGGGCGGCGTAGGCAGGGCGGGGCACGTTGTTGTTCCAGTGGCAAATGCGCGGCAAGGCAGGGTGCGCAGCGGCATTGTGGCACCCGTGGACGCGAACATGTTCACGAATTGTAACCCACGGGCAACTTTCTCCCGAAAGCACGAAGAGAAGTTGAACGCTGCCCACCGCACGCCTGTCCAACACCATTCACGGGGAGAAGATGCGATGGCGGGTGGCAGGCAGGGGGCGCACAGCGGGGCCGGGGCGGGCGCCATCAGTGCCGAGTTGTGGCAGGTGCTGGGGCGGCACCGCTGGCGGATCGCCGCGGCCGTGGTGCTGCTGCTGGTCGCCAAGCTGGCCACGGTCGCGGTGCCGCTGGTGCTCAAGCGCATCATCGACGCCTTTTCCCAGGCCTCGCTGCCGCAGGTGCTGCCGCTATACCTGCTGGTCGGGTATGCGCTGCTGCGCTTCTCGTCCACCCTGTTCACCCTGCACGTGGGGCAGAGCGCGGTCATCGCACTGGGCGCGGCCGCCATCATGGTGCTGGCCGGCCAGGCGGTGCTTACCCGCAGCATGAGCGTCGGCGACCTGGTCTTGATCAATGCCTATGCGCTGCCGGTCTGCCTGCCGCTGAACGCCCTCGGCTTCGTCTACCGCGAGGCGCGACGCCTGGGGCAACACCGAACGCCTGTTCGAACTGCTGCGCGAGCGTCCCGAGATCCAGGCCCCCGCCCGGCGCCCCGCTACTACGCCCCAGCCGTGGCGAAGTGGTGTTCGAGCACGTGAGCTTTCACTACGAGGCGGCGCCCCCGGTACTGGTCAACGGGCGCATCGTGGTGGACGGCCAGGACATCCGCCAGTGCGCCGTCGCCAGCGTGCGCGAGGCGATCGGCGTGGTGCCCCAGGAGACCGCGCTGTTCAACGACAGCATCGGCAACAATACCGCCTACGGGCGCAGCGGCAGCACGCGCGACGAGGTGGTCGCGGCCTGCCGCGCCGCCCACCTGCACGCGGTGATCGACGCGCTGCCGCTCAAGTACGACACCCCGGTGGGCGAACGCGGCGTGAATTTGTCGGGCGGCGAGAAGCAGCGCATTGCGATCGCCCGCGCGGTACTGAAGAACCCGCCGATCCTGATCTTCGACGAAGCCACCTCGGCCCTCGACGCCGACTCGTACCACGCGATCACCCGCGAGCTCGACCGGCTGTCGCAGGACCGCACCACCCTGGTGATCGCGCACCGCCTGTCGACCATCGTCAACGCCCATTCCATCGTGGTGATGGAGCGCGGCCGGATCATCGAGCAGGGCACGCACGCCGAGCTGCTGCGACGCAAGCGCGCCTATGCGCGGCTGTGGCTGCTGCAGCAGCGCATGGGCAAGGAAGCGGCGCGCTGAAAGCCTGTTTCAAGGGCCGCGGAACACGATGGTCTTGTTTCCATGCAAGAAAACCCGGCGCTCGATGTGGAACTTGACCGCCGCCGCCAGCGCCATGCATTCGTTGTCGCGTCCTATGCGCACCAGCTGCTGCGGCCGGAAATTGTGGTCGACGCGGGTGACCATCTGCTCGATGATCGGTCCCTCGTCCAGGTCCGGGGTCACGTAGTGGGCGGTGGCGCCGATCAGCTTGACGCCGCGGTCGAAGGCCTGGTGGTAGGGCTTGGCGCCCTTGAAGCCGGGCAGGAAGGAGTGGTGGATGTTGATGCAGCGCCCGGCCAGGCGCCGCGCCAGCTCGTCCGACAGGATCTGCATGTAGCGCGCCAGGATCACCAGCTCGGCGCGGGTCTCTTCGACCACCTCCAGCAGCCGGGCCTCCTGCTGGGCCTTGTTCTCCTTGTTCACCGGCAGGAAGATGAAGCGGATGCCTTCGCGCTCGACCATCGGGCGCAGGTCGAGGTGGTTCGAGACCACCGCCGTGATCGACATGTTCAGCTCGCCGTTGCGGCGGCGGTACAGCAGGTCGTCGAGGCAGTGGTCGTCCTTCGAGACCATGATCACGGTCTTCACCGGCTCCAGCGGGTCGTGGATCTTCCAGCTCATCTCGAGGGGCGCGGCGCAGCGCTCGGCGAACTGCGCGCGGATATCCTCGATGCCGGGCGAACCGGCCTGCAGGCGGAACACGGCGCGCATGTAGAAGCGTTCGGTGGAATCGTCGTCGAACTGCTCGAGCGCGCAGATGTAGCAGTCGCGCTCGGCCAGGAAGGTGGCAACGGCGGCCACGATGCCGATGCCGGCGCGGCAGCTGGCGTTGAGGATGTATTCGGTGGGCGCGTGCGGCGCCCTGGCGTTCTCGTTCGGGGTCATGCGGTCGTCCTGTTATGCTCGATGAGGTGTCAGCCTGCGCTGTTGCGGGTTGCGCCCGGGACGCTGCGATGGGTGAACGCAGGCCGATGGCGCCGCCGTGCAAGCCTTGTGGACGAGGCAGACCTTGTTATTCTAGCAGCATGGAGGATGCCGGCGGGGCCGTCAAGGCGCGCACGATACGGAACAGCCGGGCGGGTGTCAGGCCGGCCGGCCCGGCGCCAGGGCCGCGGCCACGGCGTCGACCAGGTCTTGCGGCGGCAAGGGTTTGTTGAGGACGCGGACCTGCGCGGCCGCCGCGTCCACCTCGGCGCCGTAGGCCGTCACGACCAGCGCCGGCAGCGCTGGGTACTGCGCGCGCAATTGCGCGATCAGGTCGGCACCGGTCATGCCGGGCATGCGGAAGTCGGTGACCAGCATGTCGATGCCGCCGCGGCTGCCGGCCGCCAGCGCATCGCCCGGATCGGTGCAGGCGGTAACGCGGTAACCGGCCCGTTCCAGGTAGCGCTTGAATACGTAGGCGATCGCTTCTTCGTCGTCGACCAGCAGGATGTGCTTCATCGGCGCCGCTAGCCTTTGCGGGTGAAGCCGGAAGCCCGGTGCGCTCGTTGTCCGGCCTTCGGCCTCTGGCCGCGAGCGGCCGCCCGGCCATGCGCGGCCCGATCGTGCGGCCGGCACGCCCTCGGGTCCTTGCTGCTGCCTGTTGTCATCGCATCCCCTTTTTACGTAAAGCAGGCCGACGCACGCACGGGCCCGGTCTCCTCATGTGAATTATATAACAGAGGAAATTTTACAAGTCTGAAATTGACGAAATCGCGTGCCGGCTTTGGCTAGCCTTCTGGGTCAATCCCGGAACAGGTGCGTGAACGTGCGGCTCACCGGCAGCTTCTCCGGGCAGCCGCGCAGCAGGACCTGCATCCTTTCGGCGTCGAGCTTTTCCACGGCCGCGATCGCGCGCACGTTGACCAGGGTGCCGCGGTGGATCTGCCAGAAGCGCTCAGGGTCGAGGCCGCCCAGCAGGTCTTTCAGGGGGATGCGCACCAGCGCTTCGGAATCGGGCAGCACCACCCGGGTGTACTTGGTGTCGGACTGGAAGAACAGCACCTCGTCGACGTCGATCAGGCGGATCTGCTTGCCGACCGTGGCCTTGATCCATTTCATTTTTTCGCTGCGGGCGCCGGGCAAGGTGGATTTCAGCTGGCGTAGCAGGTCGCCCAGGTCGGCCGGCGGCTTGCTCACGCTCAGCTTGGCGCGGATGCGCGCCAGCGCGCGCTCCATGCGTTCGGCCTGCACCGGCTTGAGCAGGTAGTCCACCGCGCCGGCGTCGAAGGCGTCGACCGCGTACTGGTCGTAGGCCGTCACGAACACCACATGGGCGCTGTCGCCGATGCGTTCGGCCACCTCGAGCCCGGACAGGCCCGGCATGCGGATGTCGAGGAACACCACCTCCGGCTGGTGTTCCAGGAAGCCGTCCCAGGCGTCGTTGCCGTTCTCGGCCTGCAGCACCAGCTCGGCCTCGGGCCAGCCCGCGGCCAGCAGGCCGGCCAGGCGCTCGCGCATCAGCGGTTCATCCTCGGCGATCATCACCCGGGTCATGCGGATTCCTTTTGCGTGGACGGCAGCATGAGCGGCAGCGTGATCTCGGCGACCAGCCCCGGTTCGGCTTCGCGCAGCGCCAGGCCGGCGGCGTCGCCATAGGCCAGCTGGAGGCGCCGGCGCACGTTGTCCAGGCCGGCGCCGTTGCCCGGCGTGGCGCTCATGCCCACCCCGCTGTCGTGGACGCCGATGCGGAGCAAGCCGTCCTCCGCTTCGGCGCGCACGCGGATCTCGCCCCCGCGCAGCGCAGGCTCGATGCCGTGCTTGATCGCGTTCTCCACCAGGGTCAGGACGATCATGCTCGGCACCTCGACCGGGGCCAGGGCGTCAGGCAGCGACAGCGCGAAGCGCAGGCGGGCGCCCAGGCGGGCCTGCATCACGCGCAGGTAGGATTCGACGGTGGCGAATTCGCTGGCGAGGCTCATCTGGGCACAGCGCATGTCGCTGAAACTGGCGCGCAGGAAGGCGATCAGGTCGGCGGTCAGCGCGGCGGCGCGCGGGGCGCCCTCGAGCGCCAGCTGCTGCACCGCGCCCAAGGTGTTGAACAGGAAGTGCGGCTCGATCTGGGCGCGCAGCATGCGCAACTGCGATTCGCTCAGCTCGCGCGCCAGCCGTTCGCGTTCGGCGTCGCGCTGCAGCTGGTCCAGGAGCGCCGCATGCTGGCGCCGGCGATATGAACCGAGCATCAGCAGCGGCACCGCGCACAGCAGTCCGACCAGGGCCGCCGCCGGCAGCACCCGCATAATCCGTGGCAACTGCTCGGCCAGGGGTGCGGGGTTACCGATGGCGATGCCGACACAGGCGCCCAGTATCCCGGTCAGCAGGCCCAGGACGAACCTGCGCTTGTTCCTGAACACCTCGCCGGAGTTGAACCACACCGCGATGCCGCCCACCAGCAGGCCGAAACCCATCATGTTGAACGCGAGGATCGGCAGGAACCAGCTGCCTTTGTTCATGACCAGTTCGGTCAGAATGCCGGCCGCGGTGAAGGCCGCGGCGAACCAGGCCAGCGTGATCCACAGGCGCCGGCCGCGGTAGTTGAGCGAAAAATCGCGCAGCTGGCGACGCTCGACCGGCGACATCGCGGCGATGTTCTGCGCCATCTTGCGCCGGTAGCCCGGCGCCACCTGCGCGGCGAGCTCCGGGCGCTCCATGACGGCCAGGTGTTCGCGTTCGAGTTCCTCGTACCAAGCGATGATCTTGCGCCACATCGTGTTCTCCTTGTTGTTCAATATAAGGCAATGTGGCAAGTCTAGGAAAGCCGGCCGCCGGCGGGAAGCGCGGCGCGACGAACGACGAAGCGGCGGGAACGAAGTACGAAGGCGCCCGGCTGCGTGCTACCATCGCGGCTTTTGCCGGGCCCGAAGCATGCAACATCCATACCGCCACCGCATCCGCGCCATCTGCGCGGAGGATCTCGACGCTGTCCTCGACGTGCAGGCCGCCTGCTATCCACCGGCGATGCAGGAGGCGGCCGAGGTGGTGCTGGCGCGCCTGCATGCCGCCGCCGGCACCTGCATCGCGGCAGAGGATGAAGCAGGGGTATGCGCCTACCTGTTCGCGTATCCGAGCATGCTGGGCAAGGTGACCCCGCTCGGCGCAGGTTTCGAGGTGGCCGCCGGCGCCGACACGCTCTACCTGCACGACCTGGCGGTGGCGCCGCGTGCGCTCGGCCGCGGCCTGGCGCGGCGGCTGGTCGACCACCTGCTGGCGCAGGCGCCGGCGCGCCGATGGCAGGCGTCGGCCCTGGTGTCGGTGCAGGACACGGCGCGGTTCTGGAGTGCGCTCGGCTACCGGCCCGGCGACCCGGATCACCCGGACGCCGGCGCCGCCCTGGCGAGCTATCCGGGCGGCGCGCAGTACATGGTGCGCAGGCTTACTGCACCCGCCGTACCTTGGCCGAGTTGTTAGTCCCGGCCACCTTCAGGAACAGGGTGCCAAACACGTTGCGTTCGATCGTGACCTTGGGGTCGCGCATCGGCGGCAGCACCGCTTCGCTGCCGTCGATGATGCGCCACACCTGGCCGTTGGCCAGGCGGATCTGCGCACCGGGCCCCCAGCCCTGGAATTCGCCGGGGATGGTGCTGGTGATCGACTGCGGCTGGGCCTCGCGCTGCTGCTTCGCCTCGATGCCGAAGTTGTCCTCCCTGGCGGCTGCGGGCGCGGCCGCGGGCGCCGCCGCGACGGCGGCCGCCGACGGCCTGGCCCCCAGCTGGATCGCGTCGTAGCAGGCCAGGCGGGCGCCGGCATCGGCCAGCGTGCGGCACTTGAGGATGCCGGCATCGTCGGCCAGGGCGGCACCGGACAGCAGGGGGAGGGCGAGGGCGAGGGGCAATGCTTTCATCGTGATCCTTCGGTGTGGTTGCGCTAGCGAAGGATTATATCGGCAAGCCGCCGCTGCCGGGCTGGCTCAGCTGGCGGCCGCGTCCAGCGCCGGCTCGGCCGCGTAGCGCCGGATGAAGGCGGCGCAGTCCTCGGCTGCCAGCGGCTTCGAATAATAGTAGCCCTGGATCTGGTCGCACTCGGCCTTGCGCAGCGCCGCGACCTGGTCGGCGGTCTCGACCCCTTCGGCGATCACGGTCAGCTGCAGGCGGTGCGCCATCGCGACGATCGCCTGCACGATGGCCGAGGATTCGGCGCTGTGCGCCATGTCCTGGACAAAGGACTTGTCGATCTTGAGCTTGTCCAGCGGCAGGCGGCGCAGATAGGCGAAACTGGAGTAACCGGTACCGAAGTCGTCGATGCTGAGCATGACGCCGAGCTCGCCGAGCGCGCGCATCACCACCACGCTGCGTTCCGGGTCGGCCATCGAGACGCTCTCGGTCAGCTCCAGTTCCAGCAGCGCGGGAGCGAGGCCGGACTGTGCCAGCTGTGCGCGGACCATCGCGACCACGTCGCTCTGGAGGAACTGGCGCGCCGACAGGTTGACCGCCACCGGCGCCAGCGGCAGGCCCTCGCTGCGCCAGGCGCTCAGCTGGGCAACCGCGCTGCGCAGCACCCATTCGCCGATCGCCACCACCATGCCGCTCTCTTCCGCGATCGGGATGAATTCGTCGGGCGCGATCACGCCGTATTCCGGATGGCGCCAGCGCACCAGCGCCTCGAAGCCGGCCAGGGTGTCGGCGCGCAGATCGACCTTGGGCTGGTATTCGACGAACAGTTCTTCCTGCGCGATGGCGCGCCGCAGGTGGCTTTCGAGCGTCAGGCGGCGGCCATGCTCGGTGCGCAGGTCCGGCGTGAAGCGGACCATGACGCCGCGCCCCTGCGCCTTGGCGTGGCGCAGCGCGGTGACGGCGTTGTTCAGCAGGGCGTCGGCATCCATCCCGTCCTGCGGCAGCAGGGCGCTGCCGATGCAGCAGGTGAGGGCGATCTCGCCGCCCGGGGTCGGAATGGCGCGGTTGGCCGCCGCCATGATGCGGTCGAGTGCGCGCTCCGGTTCCGGATGCTCGCCGCGCGCATGCAGCAGCACCAGGAATTCGTCGCTGCCGGCGCGCGCCAGCATGTCGCCCTCGCGCAGCAGCGCCTGCAGGCTGGTCGCGATCGCCACCAGGATTTCGTCGCCGGCGCGATGTCCCAGCAGTTCGTTGAAGTGCTTGAAGCGGTCGACGTTGATGCAGGCGACCACCGCCGGCGTGCCGTGTTCGCGCCAGCCGGCGATGCTGTGCTGGAGGGCGCGCAGCATGGCCTGGCGGTTGGGCAGGCCGGTCAGCAGGTCGTGCGCCACCAGCCAGGCCAGATCGCCCGACGGCGCGGCGCGCTCCCTGTCGCGGCAAGCCCCGCCAGCCGGTTCGTCCTGCAGGCTTTCGCTCAGCGCCTGGGCGGCCATGGCGAGCTGCCGGTGGTAGACCAGCTGTTCCACCATGCGGGCCAGGTCGCGCAGCGCGTCCAGGTCGCCCGGCGCGAGCTGGCGCGGCTTGCGGTCGATGACGCACAGGGTGCCGATCTTCTTGCGCTCGACCGAATACAGCTGCACCCCGGCATAGAAGCGCAGGTGCAGCGAACCGGTGACCAGCGGATTGTCGGCGAAGCGCGCGTCCTGGGCCGCGTCCGGCACCACCAGCGGCTCGTCGGCGAGGATCGCGTGGCCGCAGAACGAGATCTCGCGCGGCGTCTCGGCGGCGTCCAGGCCGGTGCGCGACTTGAACCACTGGCGGTCCTTGTCGATCAGCGAGACCAGGGCGATCGGGACGTCGAGCAGGCGCGCGGCCGTGCGCGTAATGCGGTCGAAGGTTTCCTCGGGGGCGCTGCCGAGCAGCCGGGTGGCGTGCAGGGCCGCCAGGCGCTGTGCCTCATCCAGCGGAATGCGGGGTCGTTCCATCCTGGGATCCGTTCAATGTTGTCTCTTCTGAACCAGGTCCAATCTCCGGTGTGTCAAGCCAGAATATTACGCCAGAACCACAGATAGTTTGCAATGTTGCATAAGGCAAACGAATCCTCCGCGTGCACTCCTCAGCCCAGTGCAGCCAGCAAGGCCGCGGTGTCGGCCGCACCCATGCGCTGCGCCGCCGCCAGCGCGGTAACGCCGTCGGCGTCGGGTGCGCGCGGATCGGCGCCGCGCGCCAGCAGCAGCCGGGCGATGTCGCTTCGGTTGAACATGGCAGCGAACATCAGGGCATGTTTGCCGTTCGGGCCGGCCGTGCCGACCCGGGCCCCATAGTCCAGCAGCAGCGTGGCCACGGCCAGGTCGCCCTTGAACGCGGCCCCGGCCAGCGGGGTCTGGCCGGCGTCGTTCATCAGTTCCGGGTCGGCGCCGTGTTCGAGCAGCACGCGCGCGGCGTCGGCATGGCCGTGGTAGCAGGCCAGCATCAGCAGGCTGTCGCCGCGCTCGTTGCGCAGGTTGGGAGGCAGCCCCTGCGCCAGCAGCGTGGCGAGCGCATCGGCATCGCCGCTGCGGGCGTGCTGGAACACCATGCGCACGAAGGCCAGGGTATCGTCGTCGAGTTCGTTCGGGTCGGGGCGGGCAGGATGCATCGGCGGCTCCATGGGCGGGCAATAGCGGGATCGAACAGGAAGATTAGACCACAGCGAGGCCAGTCGGGGAGCACGGCGCGGGACGCCGCAGCGATGTTCGAAAAATTCGATGATTCGGCGGTAAATTACTCGTTTTTCAATTCCCCTTGGGGCGCTCATAATGGTTCCATCGCATCGAAGACAAGAAATCAGGCGCCGCCGAAGCGGCGTGGTGGCAACGATCGAGGCCTTCGATGATCCAACAACGACAAGGAGAGCAGTATGTTGAACGTACGTAAAAGCAATGAACGCGGCGCCGCCAGCTTCGGCTGGCTGACATCCCAGCACAGTTTCTCGTTCGGTCACTACTATGACCAGAAGCACATGGGCTTCGGTCCGCTGCGTGTCATCAACGAGGACCACGTCGCGCCCGGCCGCGGCTTCGATTCGCACGGCCACCGCAACATGGAAATCATCTCCTATGTGCTGGAGGGCGCGCTCGAGCACAAGGACAGCATGGGCAACGGTTCGGTGCTGCGCTACGGCGACGTGCAGCGCATGAGCGCCGGCAGCGGCGTCGTGCACAGCGAGTACAACCACTCGAAAGACGAAGGCGTGCACTTCCTGCAGATCTGGATCGAGCCGAACACCGCCAACGAGGCGCCGGGCTACGAAGAGAAGCATTTCGACGCCGCCTCGAAGCAGGGCCGGCTGCGCCTGATCGCCTCGAACGACGGCCGCGAAGGATCGGTGTCGATGCGCCAGGATGCCGCGATCTACGCCACCATCATGAACGGCGGCGATGCCTTGCGCCACCCGCTGGCGGCCGGACGCCAGGCCTACGTGCACGTGATCCGCGGCCGCGCCACGGTCAACGGCGTGCAGCTGCAGGACGGCGATGCGCTGAAGATCACCGACGAGGACGCGGTGCGCCTGGAACAGGCCGAAGCGGCCGAGATCCTGGTCTTCGACCTCCCGCACTGAGCCTGCCGCTCAGCCGCACGGCATCCGGCGCGGGCCCGGCCCGCGCCAACGAACAGGAGAAAGACCATGGAAGTGCATGCACGCAAGGGCAGCGGCAAGCTGCAGCAGCAAATCACGATCGGCAGCCACCAACTGCTGAGCGACGTCCCCGCGGCCCTGGGCGGCGAGGACAGCGGGCCGGAACCGCACGATCTGCTGGCGGCGGCCCTGGCCGCCTGCACCACGCTGACGGTGACGATGTACGCGCGCCGCAAGGGCATGGCGCTGGACGACGTGCGGGTGCGCATCGCCCATGGTCCGGCCGAGGGCGGCTATGCGCTGCAACGCCACATCGAGTACGTCGGCGCGCTCGGTCCGGAAGAGCGCGCGCGCCTGACCGATATCGCGAACAAATGCCCGGTGCATAAAACCTTGTCGGGCAGCATACGGATCGAGACCCAGGCCGCTTGAGGCACCCTGCGCACGCTTGGCGCCGGGATGGCGCGGCCGCGCCGTTTGGCCTACCATCGCCCCTGTCAGCGGTACCCTTGGCGTTTCCACTGCACGAAGGAGGCCGGCATGCCCGATCCGGAACACCCGCAGGATTCCGTGCTGGTCAAGCGCGAGCATTGCCCCGCTTGCCGGCGTAGGTCCACCAGGACGCTGTACAGCGAGCCGCTCGACAGTCCCGGCATCAGCCGCTACATGCAGGCGCACTACGGGCAGCGGGTCGGGCGCGATTTCGCCGGCTACGACTACGAACTGGCCCAGTGCGGCCATTGCGGCCTGGCCTTCCAGACCCAGGTGCCGGCGCCCGCACTGCTCGAGGAAATCTACGACCGCTGGCTTCCGGCCGCCGAACGCGAGGCGGTGGCGGCGCGCTGGGGCCTGGACGATTACCGCTACCTGGCCGAGCAGGTGGAGTTCGTGCTCGACCACTTCCGCCTGCGCCCCAGCAGCATCAGGGCCCTCGACTTCGGCTTCGGCTGGGCCGAGTGGGCGAAAATGGCGGGCGCCTACGGCATCCAGGTCTGCGGCGCCGAGCTGTCGCAGGTACGCATCGACTACGCCAGGTCGGTCGGCATCCCGGTGGTCGACGCGGCCACGCTGCCGCAGGATGAATTTCACTTCATTAATACCGAGCAGGTCTTCGAACACCTGCTGGAACCCGGCGCCATGCTCGAGTGCCTGGCCGGCGCCCTGCGGCCGGGCGGGCTGGTGAAGATCAGCGTGCCGAATTCCGCCAAATCGATCCGCAAGCTGCTCGGCGCCAAGAACTTCGCGGCGCTCAGCGAAGGCGAGATCATGGCCATCGCGCCCTTCGAGCACATCAACGCCTTCACCTACGACTCGCTGACCGCGCTGGGCCGCGAAGCCGGGCTGGTGCCGCTACGGCCCTCGCTGCGCAAGCTCTACAACTGCAGTTCGGGCTGGATGGAGCCGAAATCCGCACTCAAGACCCTGGCCCGTCCGGTCTACCGGCACCTGTATCCGAAGAGCACCTTCGTGTACTTCGCCCGGCCCCACTGAGCGGTCCGCTACGCCAGTCCCTGGTGCGCCTCGCGGCAGTGGCGCGCGATCATGCGCGCGAAAGGCGCGCCGGCGCGCACCCGGTCCAGCCACCACGACAGGGCCGCGCCTTCCTCGCCGCTGCGCCAGGCCAGGTAGAAGGTCTCGTCCGGCTTGGGCTCGACCACCTCCTTCTCGACCAGCAGCCCGGCCTCGATCGCGGGGCGGGCCCAGGCTTCGGGCAGGAAGCCGAAGCCGATGCCGCGCAGCTGGAAGCTGTACTTGGTCTCCATGTCGGGCACCGCCAGCATGTCCTGGCCGAACAGCAGGCCCACGGTGCGGGGCCCCAGCTGGCGCGCCGAGTCCGATACCGCGACCGCGCGGTAGTCCAGCAGGTCGGCCTTGTCGAGCGGGCGGTCGACCGCGGCCAGCGGATGCCCGGGCGCCACCGCGAACACGAAGCTGCTGCGGCCGATCGGCTCGGCGGTGTAGCCGCCGCCCGAGGGACCTTCGCCAGCGGCGCCCAGCAGCAGGTCGACGCGGCGGTCGAGCAGGGCGTCCCAGGTGCCGGACAGCACTTCGCGCACCAGGCGCAAGCGGGTCTGGTCGGCCACGGCGTAGAAGGCGTCGATCTCGGGCTGCAGGGCAGCCGGGGAGAGCATCGAATCCATGCCGATCGCCAGCTCGGTCTCCCAGCCGGAAGCGACGCGGCGCACGCGCGACTCGAGGTCGCCCGCGGCGCGCAGCAGGTAGCGACCCTCTTTCAGCAATTCCTTGCCGGCCGGCGTCAGGGCCACCTTCGGTCCGAAGCGGTCGAACAGGCGCACGCCGAGGTCGTCCTCGAGCTTGGACACCGTGTACGAGATCGTGGAAGGAACCCGGAACAGTTCCTTGGCGGCGCCCGCGAAGGAGCCCTTGCGGGCAATGGTTTCGACGATTTCGAGTGCGTCCAGGCTGAGCTTCAGCAATTACGGTCCTTTGTCGCTGTTGTTGGCGTTGATGTTGGCGTTGATGTTGGCGTTTCAATACCGGATTGTCGCATGTTCGCGGGGCCCCGGCGCCGGAGCGCGCGTCCGAAGGCAGGCGAGCGCTAGCATTCATGCCAACATGCTAGGGTGAAGCCTGACCTGTCCAACGGCGATCCACCATGTTCGAATTCATTACCGGTTTCCTGGAAAAAAGCGGCTACATCGGCGTGTTCCTGCTGATGGCGCTCGAGAATATCTTTCCGCCGATTCCCTCCGAGCTGATCATGCCCTTTGCCGGTTTCGTCGTCGCCCGCGGCGACCTGAGCCTGGTGGGCGTGCTGGCCGCCGGCACCGCCGGCTCGATTGCCGGCGCCTTGCCCTGGTACTGGGGCGCCCGCAAGTACGGCAAGGAACGCCTCAAGCAATTCGCCGACCGCCATGCGCGCTGGATGACCGTGACCGGCGAAGACATCGACAAGGCGATTGCCGCCTTCGACCGCCACGGGCGCTCGGTGGTGCTGTTCGGGCGCCTGATCCCGGCGATCCGCACCCTGATCTCGGTGCCGGCCGGCCTCGCCTGCATGTCCTGGGGCCAGTTCTTGCTCTATTCGACGATCGGCTCGCTGGCCTGGACCGGGGTCTTGACCGGCGCTGGTTTCTTGCTGGAGAGTAACTACGAACAGGTCGGCAAATACGTCGATCCGGTGTCGAAGGGCATTTTCGGCATCCTGCTGGCCTGGTATGTGTACCGCGTGATCACCCACCGTCCGGCCAAGGCCTGAGCAGGCGGCCGCGGCGCCTGTGGCGTTCCTGCCGCACTGCAGCACGCAGGTTTTCCCGGCTTGGGCTACACTCGGCCTGATCGAAAGCAGGCCCCGCCCATGAAGAACCGATTGTTGGAAGACATCGACGACAGCCAGTCCGGCATGCCGGCCTTGCCGGTCCGTCGAATCCAGACTGTCCCGCCACCGCAGCACGTCGACGTGGCGACGCCGTCGTCCCTTGCCGCGCCCGCCGCAGACCCCGGCCTGCGCCGGCATGCCGGTGTCTGGCGCAATCGGGCGCCGGCGCCCGTGCCGTCGCCGGGTGCAGCGCCGTTGCATCGGCCGATTCCGCCGACCCGGCCGCCAGCATCGCCACCGGGGGCGGCCGCAGCGCAAGCGTCGCCGGTCTTCGCGCCGCCGCGGACCGAGCAGCATATCGACCCGGAACTTGCCTCCTACTCCAGCCGACAGCCCGACTGGAGCATTCCGCTCGAGCAGGATGGGCCGTCCTGGACCGAACGCTGGGGCCGCAAGCTGCTGGGGTGGAGCGTCGGGCTGGGGGCGGCCGCCGCGGTCGTCGCCACCGCTGCCTGGATGTACCGCGACACCCAGGTCGAATCGACCCTGGCGGTGGTGGCCGATCACAGCCCGCCGGCGGCGAGCGCGGCCTTGCCGGCGGCGCCGCCCGAGCCGGCCGCGGAACTGCCGCCGCTCAAATTGTTGCCGCCCGAACAGGTGGGTGCGGCGTCCATGGCCGGCGCGCCGCCGGCGCCGGAAGCGCCACGAGAGGAGGCGCTGCCGGCGTCCCAGCTCGCCGGCGCGGCGACGGCGGCAGCGACCATCGCGGCCGCTAAGCCTGCCGACAAATCGGCCGACAAACTTGCCGCCAAGCCTGCCGACAAGCCGGTCGTACGGCGCAGTCCCGAGCGTGAGCGCCGTGTAGTGGCCGCCGCCGAACCGGTCAAACGCCAGCGCGCGGTGGCGAAGAAGCCGGCGCCTGCGCGCGAACGCGTGGTGGCGCGCGCGAGCCCGACACCGGCGCGCCCGGCGCCGGCCGCGCGTCCGTCTGCGCCGGCGGCAGCGCCGCCACCGGTGGCCGACAGCCCGCTGGAGCAAACCCTGCGCATGTGCCGCGCGGCCGGCTACCACGCCACCGCCTGCCTCAAGCGCGGCTGCGAGGCGACCCGCTTCGGTCTGGTCTGCCGCGGCTGAGCGTCTACGCGTCCGGGCCGCTCAGGCGGCCTTGACGGCGCTTGCGTCCAGGCCGGGGTCCAGCTGGGCGGCCGCCACCCTGGCCAGGCCCGCCAGCACGCTCTCGACGGCCGTCACCAGGGCCGCTACCTGCCCCCCGAGCCGCTCGAACTGGGCGGCTCGCAGGTCCTGCTCCATGCGGTTGGCCGCGGCTGCCAGTTCGACGGCGCCGACGTAGGCCGCTCCCGATTTCAGATTGTGTGCCAGCCACTGCAGGCGCGAATAGTCGCCCGCGGCCAGGGATTCGCGCAGGATCGCGGGAGCGCTCCCGTACTCGCGCACGAAGCTGCCTGCGCGCTTCTGCAGGCGGCTGCGCTTGCCGTCGACGCTGTCGAGGGCCAGGCGCCAGTCGATTCCCGGCAGGTCCGGCAGGCCGGCCAGCGCCGCCTGGTCGGCCGCCGCCGCAGGGGCCGCGTCCGCGTCGGGCGCGGGCGGCAGCGGGCGCCCCTGCAGCCGCGCCGGGTCGATCCACTTGAGCAGGGTGCAGAACAGCAGGTCGGGGTCGATCGGTTTCGTCACATGGTCGTTCATGCCGGCCTGGTGGCTCAGGGCGCGTTCGCTCTCCAGTGCGTGCGCGGTCATGGCGACCACCGGCAGGCTGCGCAGCCGCGGGTCGCTGCGGATCGCGCGCGTGGCCGCGAAGCCGTCCATCTCCGGCATCTGGATGTCCATCAGCACCAGGTCGTAGTCGCCGCTTGACGCCATCCGTACCGCTTCGACGCCGTTCATGGCGACGTCCACCTGCATGCGCGCGGCCGCCATGAAGTCGAGCGCCACTTCCCGGTTGTTGGCGTTGTCCTCGGCCAGCAGGATGCGGGCGCCGTCCAGGCGCGGCAGCGCCGCCGCCGGATCGGTTACCACGTCGGTGCTGCCGGGGACGGCCTGCGGGTGCAGCACCTGCAGCAGGCTGTGGGCCAGCAGGGCCGGTCCCACCGGCTTGTGCAGGAAGGCGTCCACCGGGAGCTTGCCCTGTTGTTCCAGCACCGCCTCGCGGGTGCAGGCCGAGACCATCAGGATCGCCGGCGGCGCCTCGGCGCCGCCGGCGGGCACGCCGTGGCGGATGCGGCGAATCGTCTCCACGCCGTCCAGGCCCGGCATCAGGTAGTCCATCAGGACGAAACGGTAGGGCTGGCCGGAGCGGGCGGCGTTCGCCATCAGGACCAGGGCTTCCTCGCCCGACGCGGCGGTGTCGGCGCGTACGCCGAGGGCGCCGAGCATTTCGGACAGCGCGGCGCGCGCGGTGGCGCTGTCGTCCACCACCAGGGCGGGCAGGTCGAGCAGCAGGGCCTGGCGGGTCGCGGCCGCCTGGCCGCCGGCATCGTCGGCGGGCAGCTCGAGCGGCAGCGTGAAGGTGAAGCAGCTGCCCTGGCCGGGCGTGCTGCGCACCGTGATGTCGCCGCCCATCAGGTCCACCAGGCGGCGCGAGATCGACAGGCCCAGGCCGGTGCCGCCGTACTTGCGGGTGGTCGAGCTGTCGGCCTGGCTGAAGGACTGGAACAGGCGGCCGATCTGTTCGGGCGTCATGCCGATGCCGGTATCGCTCACCGAGAAAGCCAGCGTCAGCCGTCTGCCTTCGCTACGCAGCGCCTCGACCGCGACCACGATCTCGCCGCGCTCGGTGAACTTCACCGCATTGCCGGTCAGGTTGATCAGCACCTGGCCCAGGCGCAGCGGGTCGCCCACCAGGCGCTGCGGCACCCCGGGGGCGACGCGGAAGATCAGTTCGATGCCCTTGGCCCCGGTTTTGACGTCGGTCAGGCTGGCCAGCTGGCCCAGCATGTCGTCGAGGTCGAACGGCACCGATTCGATCGTCAGCTTGCCGGCTTCGATGCGCGAGAAGTCGAGGACGTCGTTGATGATGCCCATCAGGTGCTCGCTGGCGCCGAGGATCTTGTCCAGGTAGTTGCGCAGGGCCGGTGCCGGCTCGCGCATCAGGGCCAGGCGGCTCATGCCGATGATGGCGTTCATCGGGGTGCGGATCTCGTGGCTCATGTTGGCCAGGAATTCCGACTTCATGCGGGTGCTGGCTTCGGCGCGCAGCATGGCGCTCTGCATGGCCTTGGTGCGCAGCCCCAGGATGCGCATGAAGATCAGCATGTCGAAGGTGCTGCCGAACACCAGTGCGTGCATGGTCCAGAAATTCGCCGGCAGCTTGCCGTTGATGAGCTGGGCCGTGACCACCGCGGCGGCGAAGGCCACCGCCCAGCCGACCAGGAAGTAACTGCCCACCGGATCGCCGGCGCGGGCGCGGCGGAAGGCGCCGGGCAGGCCGCACAGCATCGGCAGCACGCCCAGGGTGCCGACGATCAGGACCAGGCGCTCGTGGCTGATCAGGCCGGCGCCGAATCCGAGCGCGGTCACCAGGCACAGGACGGCCAGGGTCTTCATCACGCGGCTGAAGATGCGGTCCTTGCCGGGCCGCGCCAGCGACTGCTCGACGAACAGGTAGGCGCCGCAGGACGACAGGATCGACGCGATGCCGGCCCCATGCTCGAGCAGCCAGGCATTTCCCGGCCACAGGTACTGGCCGGCGGTACCGAACCAGCAGGCCGAATACACCGTGACGCCGCCGGCCAGCAACGCGTACTTGCCGAACAGCGGCTCGCGCAGCGTCAGCCACTGGCCGACGGCGTACAGGAACAGGGTGATGCGCAGCCCCAGCAGCAGTCCCTGCAGGATTTGCTCGCCGAGGGCTTCCGCGAGCACCGCCTGCGGCTGCAGGAAGCTGACCGGCAGGATTTTCGGGCCAACCGAGGCGACCCGCAGCAGCACCGTATATTCCTGGCCGGGCGCGAGGCGCAGCACGGCGGCCGGCACCCGTCCCTCGAGGCTGTCGCCGCTCGGATGCTGCATGCGGCCCAGGCTCGCGACCCGGCGCAGCCCGTCGCGGCCGGCCACGTGCACGTCGACCTCGTCGAGCAGGGCGAAATCGATCTGCAGCACCCAGCCATTGGTGGCGTCGGCCGCCAGCGCGACCGGGATGCGCACCCAGGTGGTGCCGGGCTGCATGCCCAGGGTTGCAGTGGCGGTCTGCGGACGGGCGAACTCGCCGGCGCGCGCCAGGGCGGACGCGGCGTCGAGCCGGCCGGCGGGATCGCGCAGGATCGTCAGCGCCGGCCAGGCGTCGACATGTTCGGCATCCCGGCTCAGGGTCAGGATCGAGGCCGGGGCGGCGGCGCCGGCCTGAAGCGGCGCCAGCCCGGCCAGCAGAAGCAGCGCGACCGCGATCAGCAGGGTGGGCGCGCGCAGGCAGGCGGCGGCCTGGCGCGATGCGCCTTGCATAACGCAGGGCCAGCGGAGAGTCAGGATAGTCGACGACAAGTGCGTGCTTTCAAACGGTGGCGCCGTGCGTGGGCGCGGCAGGGAGCGGTGCTACGGGGCCAGGCTGCGCGCGCACGGGACGGCGGCGCCGGAGTCGCGCCACGAGACCCGGTGGCGGCCGGCCTGCTTGGCGCGGTACAGTTCGGTATCGGCGGCCTCGAACAGCGCGGGCGCCGTTTCCAGGCTGCCCGGTTCGAGCGTGGCCCCGCCGACGCTGACGGTCAGCACCTGCGCCACGCTGGACGCCTCGTGGACGATCATCAGGGCGGCGACGGCGTCGCGCAGCTGCGCCGCCAGGTGGGCGGCCTCCAGCGCGCCGGTCTCGGGGAGCAGCAGCACCAGCTCCTCGCCGCCGTAGCGCGCGGCCAGGTCCCCGGGGCGGCGCGTCGCGCCGGCGGCCAGGCGCGCCACCGCGCGCAGGGCGCGGTCGCCGGCCGGGTGCGCGTAGCGGTCGTTGTACTGCTTGAAGGCGTCGATGTCGAGCAGGGCCAGCGACAGCGGGCGCCCGCTGCGGCGGGCGCGCTGCCATTCGAGCTCGTAGACCTCGTCGAAGCGGCGGCGGTTGGCCAGCTCGGTCAGGCCGTCGATATTGGCCAGCCGCTCCAGCATCCTGCGCTGGCGCACCACCTGCAGGTGCAGGGCCACGCGCGCCATGACCACGGTCTGGTTGAAGGGCTTGGTGATGTAGTCCGAGGCACCCATCTTCAGGCCGCTGGCCTCGTCCTCGGGCCGGTCCAGGCCCGAGATGAAGATCACCGAGATGTGTGCGGTCAGCGGATCGGCGCGCAGGCGGCGCAGCACCTCGTAGCCGTCCATGTCCGGCATCATGACGTCGAGCAGGACCAGGTCGGGCAGGTGGCGCATCGCGCGCTCCAGGGTCTGGGCCCCGTTCCTGGCCAGCAGCACCGTGTATTCGGGCTTGAGCAGCTCGCCCAATACCTCGCGGTTCACCGCATCGTCGTCGGCGACCAGGACCTTTTGCATCTCCACGCCGTTCATGCCGGCTCCTCCATGTTCAGTTCAAGCGCCGCGACCAGCGCCGCGAGCGGGGCCAACGCCGCTTCGTATTCCAGATCCTGGACCGCGCGCTGCAGTTCGGCCAGCGCGGCGCGGTGGGCGCCGCCCGCCAGCACCGCCTCCAGTTCGGCCAGGGCGTCCTCGGCGCGTGCGTCGTCGGCCTGCAGGTAGGCACGCAGGCGTCCCGCTATTCGCGCCAGCCCGGGCAGGTGCGGCGCGTCGGCCGGAGCGGGCTGGGTCGGCTGGGCCGCCTGCGCCAGCTGGGCCAGGGCCGCCAGCACGGTTTCCGCCGCCGTGACCAGCCCCGGCACCTGGGCCGCGAGGCGATCGGCCTGGCCGTTGCGCAGGTCCTGCTCGAGGCGGTGCGCGGCCGCCGACAGTTCGAATGCGCCCACGTAGGCGGCGCTCGACTTCAGGTTGTGCGCCAGCGACTGCAGGCGCGGATGGTCGTCGCCGCCCAGGGCTTCGCGCAGGATGCGCGGGGCGTCGGCATATTCGCGCACGAAGCTGCTGGCGCGCTTTTCCAGGCGGCTGCGCTGGCCGTCCACCTTGTCCAGCGCCTGGCGCCAGTCGAGCCCCGGCACGGCCGGCAGCGCCGCCAGTGCCGTGCCGCCGGCGTCCGCCTTGTCCGCGGGATCGGCCGCTGGACGCTGGCCCGGCGGCGGCGGCTCGCGGCCCACAAGGCGCGCCGGATCGATCCACTTGAGCAGGCTGCAGAACAGCAGGTCGGGATCGATCGGCTTGGTCACGTGGTCGTTCATGCCGGCGTCCAGGCTTTTCCGGCGGTCGCTCGGCAGGGCGTGGGCGGTCATCGCCACGATCGGCAGCGTGCGCAGGCGCGGGTCGGCGCGGATCTCGCGCGCCGCGCCCAGGCCGTCGAGTTCGGGCATCTGGATGTCCATCAGCACCAGGTCGTAGTCGCCCTCCCTGGCCATGCGCACCGCTGCGCGGCCGTCGAAGGCCACGTCCACCTGCATGCGCGCGGCGGCCATGAAGTCGAGCGCCACCTCGCGGTTGTTGGCATTGTCCTCGGCCAGCAGGATGCGTGCGCCGTCCAGGCGCGGCAGCTCGGCGATCGACGGGATCGCGAGCGCCGCCGCATCCGGCAGGCCGGGTTGCGGGTCGAGCACCTGCAGCAGGCTGTGATACAGCAGGGCCGGGCCGACCGGCTTGTGCAGGAAGGCGTCGACCGGCAATTCGCCTTCCTGTTCCAGCACCGAGTCGCGGCTGCATACCGACACCATCAGGATCGCCGGCGGCGCCTCGCTGCGCGTGGTGCGGCGGATGCGGCGGATCGTCTCGACCCCGTCCAGGCCGGGCATCAGGTAGTCCATCAGCACGATGCCGTAGGGCCGGCCGCTCGCATCGGCACGCGCCAATGCCGCCAGGCATTCCTCGCCCGAGGCCGCGGTGTCGGCCTGCACGTCGAGCGAGGCCAGCATCTCGGCCAGGGCGGCGCGCGCGGTGGCGCTGTCGTCCACCACCAGGGCGCGCACCTCGGCGAGCGTGGTCCGGCGCACCGGCGCGGCCGGCTGGCCGTCGGCGCCCTGGGCGTCGATCCCGAGCGGCACGCTGAACACGAAGCGGCTGCCCGCGCCGGGCGCGCTGCTGGCGGCGATGCGGCCGCCCATCAGCTCGACCAGCTGGCGCGAGATCGACAGGCCCAGGCCGGTGCCGCCGTACTTGCGGGTGGTCGAGCTGTCGGCCTGGCTGAAGGACTCGAACAGGCGGCCCATCTGCTCCTCGCTCATGCCGATGCCGGTGTCGGTGACCGAGAATTCAAGCGTGACGTCGCGGTCGGTGCGCGCCACCGCTTCGACCGCGACCACGATCTCGCCCTGCTCGGTGAACTTGACCGCATTGCCGGTCAGGTTGACCAGCACCTGGCCGAGCCGCAGCGGATCGCCCACCAGGCGCTGCGGCACCCCCGGACCGACGCGGAAGATCAGCTCCACGCCCTTGGCGTCGCTCTTGACGGTGGCGACGCTCGCCAGGTGGTCGAGCATCTCGTCGAGCGAGAAGGGCAGCGCTTCGATCGCCAGCTTGCCGGCCTCCATCTTGGCGTGGTCGAGGATGTCGTTGACGATGCCCAGCAGGTGCTCGCCGGCGCCCAGGATCTTGGACAGGTAGTTGCGCAGCTTGGGCGGCGCCTCGCCCATCAGGGCCAGCCGGCTCATGCCGATGATCGCGTTCATCGGGGTGCGGATCTCGTGGCTCATGTTGGCCAGGAACTCCGACTTCATGCGCGCCTCGGCTTCGGCGCGCAGCATCGCGGTTTGCATGGCCTTGGCGCGCAGGCCGAGGATACGCATGAACAGCAGCATGTCGACCGTGACGCCCAGCTGCAGCGAATGCATGGTCCAGAAGTTGGCCGGCAGCTTGCCGCTGGCCAGCAGCGCCTGCACCACGGCGCCGCCGGCGCTGAAGAACCAGCTGAACAGGAAGTACACGCCGATCGCGTCGCCGGCGCGCACGCGGCGCCAGGCGCCCGGCAGGCCAAGGAACATCGGCGCGCTGCCGATCGTCATGGTGAACACGATCAGGATGCGGTGGTCGAGCAGGCCGAGTCCCCACAGCAGGCCGGCCAGCGCGCACAGCAGCGCGCCGCCCTTCATGATGCGGCTGAAGTTGCGGTCCATGCCCGGCCGCGCCAGGATGTGCTCGACGAACAGGTAGGCGCCGGCGGCGGCCAGCATCGAGGACAGGCCCATCACGTGCTTGCTGAACCACTCGCTGCCGCGCCACAGGAACTGCTCGCCCAGGCCGAACCAGACCAGCGCGTACAGGGTCAGGCCGCCGACGTACATGGCGTATTTGCCGTACAGGGGCTCGCGCATGGTGATCCATTGGCCCAGGCTGTAGGCGATCAGGCAGACGGCGATGCCCAGCAGCAGGCCCTGCAGCATCTGCTCGGCGAGCGACACCTGGTGGAAGCTGTCGGCCTGCAGGATGCCGAGCGGAGCGATGCGCGGCCCCTTGGCGAAGACCCGCACCAGCAGCGTATACTCGCGGCCGGGTTCCAGCTTGAGGGCCACCGCCGGGACCCGCCCCTTGAGCGCGCCGTCCTCGGGCAGGCGGCGGCCGCTGCTGGCCAGCTTGCGCACATGGCCGCCTTCGGCGAGGTAGAACTCGACCTGGTCGAGGATGCCGAAATCGATCTGCGCGACCCAGTCGCGCGGCGCGTCCGGCGCCAGCCGCAACGGCACCCGCAGCCAGTGCGGTTCCTGGATCAGCGGGAGCACGCCATGGGCCGTGCCCGGCGCGGCGTAGCGGCCGGCCTGGCCGGCGGCGGCCAGCGCGCCGCGCGCATCCAGCCGCGAACCCTGGTCCACCAGCACGGTCAGCGCCGGCCAGGCATCCAGCTGCCGGGTCTCGCGCCCGAGCTCCAGCGGCGCCGGGCCGGCCGCGTGGACCGGCCGCGCTGCCGCCAGCAGCATCAGCAACAGCAACAGCAACAGCAGCACGGTCGACAGTGCCGTGGACAGGAGGGTGCGCAAGCGCGTGCGCAGGACGTGCCGCGGGCGGAGCATGGCGTTCATCGGTGGTCGGCGTCGTTCCGGCCTGGGCCGGCGGGTGGGGGATGGCCGGCGAGGCGGGCCTCGAGGCGGCTGAGCCAGCGCGGCGCCAGCGGGTCGCGGCGCCAGGCGTGCAGGGTGCCGGCGACCTCGCCGAGCAGCGCCTCGGGCAGGCGCAGGGGCCGGGTCTGGTCCATCAGGAAGCGGGTCACCAGGCGGTAGCCGGCCACCCGGGTGAGCATGCGCGAGATCGAGAAACCGGGCACGAACAGGCGCACCGCGGCATCGAAGGCGCGCACCGCCCCGAAGCCGGCCGCGAACAGCAGGCGCGAGGCCAGCGGCACGCGGCTGTCGAGTCCGAGCGCGGCGGCGGCCCGCGGCCCGCACAGGCGGCGCGTGAGCAGCACCGGGAAGGGTTTCAGGAGGCGCGGCGGGAGCTGGTTCGCCATCTCGCGCATCAGGGCCGCCGCCAGCGCCGGGCGCGGGTCGGGCCGAGGCGCATCGCCCAGGCCGCTGGCCTGGAACGCGGCGAAGCGCGCCTCGGCTTCTTCCATGGTCCAGGCCATCAGCCCACGCTCGAT
The DNA here is from genome assembly GCF_041023745.1 of Massilia sp. X63. Taxonomy (NCBI): domain Bacteria; kingdom Pseudomonadati; phylum Pseudomonadota; class Betaproteobacteria; order Burkholderiales; family Oxalobacteraceae; genus Massilia; species Massilia sp. X63. Next base: position 230,658 of record NZ_JBFTEF010000004.1, on the reverse strand, counting down.
GCCCAGCACGTGGCCCAGCACGTTCCAGGCGTGCAGGTAGGCTTCCTCGTCGGCGCGCGGCAAGCCCAGGCCGAGGCGGCGCAAGCCGCGCAAGAAGACGTAATGGAAGGTCAGCAGGGTGTAGGCCAGCTGTTCCTGGTTGCAGGGCAGGCCGTCGCGCGCGCCGTCCCAGCCGTGCGCGTACAGCACGTGGTACAGGCCGCCGCCTGCCGGGGGCATGGCCTGCAGGAGCGGGGCCGCGCCGGGTACGGGACCGCGCAAAATCAGGTGGCGGATGGTGGCGTGGATCATGCGCACCTTGAGCGCCTGCGCCAAGCCGCCCGCGGCGGGCGCGGTGAGGCCGCCGCGCATCATCACCGGGAAGATCATGGCGGCGGTGGAGCGGATGCGGTAGTCGGTATGCTGTTCCAGCTGGCCGGCGGCGTGCAGCACCGCCGACAGGTCGGGCAGCACGTAGCACTCGGGCAGGCTGGCGCAGAACAGCAGGGTGCAGGACAGCATGCTCATGTCCATGAACAGGGCCTCGGCGCGCGCGATGCTGCCCGGCTCGGCCCAGGCCGGCAGCGCCGCGCAGGCCGCCAGGTAGTCCTTCAGCGCCGCGCCGGTGCGCGGGTCGGTATCCGGCCCCGGCTCCCAGCCGGCCAGGGCGCCGTTGCTGTCCCAGCGCTGGATCTCGCGGTTGATGGCGGCCACGCGCGCCGCCATCTCGTGCGGGCCGGTCGCGCCCGCCAGCATGCGCGCGACCGCCTCGTCCGCGAGCGGGTCGGCCCGCATCGAGGCAAGCGGCGGCGCACCGGCGATGGGACCCGCGGCAAGGGGATTGAGGGCAAGCGGATCGACGACATCGCGTTTCATTCGGCCTCCTGCAGGATCGGGTCGTAGCAAAGAAAAAGCCGGGCTAGGCCCGGCCGGGTTCAGAAACGCAGGTCGAAGCGCAGCTCGGCCGTGCGCGGGGCGGTCGGCGTGGTCATGCCGAAGCTGTCGATGATCGACGGCCGCACCTTGTCCTCGATGTTGCGCACGCGCGCCAGCACGCTCCAGTTGCCGCCAGCCGGCGCCCACGACAGGGTGGCGTCGGTGCTGGTGTGCGAGGGCACCCGGTAGCTCAGCAGCTGGCTCGGGACCGCGATCTGGTATTCGCCGCTGGCGCGCGCGAACACGCCGGCGCCCAGCTGGCCGCCGGCGACTGCCAAACGCTGCTGGTAGCCGAGCGTGAATACATGGCTCGGCGCGCGGTCCAGCCTGTGGCCGGCCCAGGATACCGCCGGGGTGGCCATGTAGGTCACGTAGCGCGCGTCCAGCAGGGTCGCGCCATAGGTGAGGCGGCCGCCGCTGCCGACGCGCAGTTCGCCGTCGAGCTCGATGCCGCGGCTGCGCGCCGCGCCGGCATTGCGGGTGAGCAGGCGCGGCGCGCCGGCCACGATCGCGTTGCCGGTCAGCTGCAGGTTGGTGTAGTCGTAGTCGAAGGCGGCGGCGTTCACCGTCAGGCGCCCGCCCAGCAGGCGCGATTTCAGGCCGGCTTCCCAGGCGCGCAGCGCTTCCGGCTGGTAGTACAGGAATTCCGGCGTGACTGCGGCCGCGGCCGGGCAGGGGATGCCGAGCGCGCTGGTGCCGGCCACGCAACCGTCGTTGAAGGCGCCGGCCTTGTAGCCGGTGGCCCGGCTGAGGTAGACCAGGGTGCCCGGCGCCAGGTCGAACTCGGCGCCCAGGCGCCAGGTCGTGCGGGAGGTGGCCAGGTCGGCCGCGTTCAGCAGGCGGCGGTCGGTGGCCGGGTTGAACACCGGGCCTTGCTGGAAGTCGGTGGAGCCGACCCGCCACTTGTGGTCGAGGGTGCGGCGTGCGCCGGCGCTCAGGCGCAGGTCGTCGCGCAGGCGCCAGCCCAGCTGGCCGAACACGGCGCGGCTCTTCGCTTCGGTGCGCAGCGGGAAGGCGTAATACGGCGGCAGGCCGACCGCGCGCAAGCCCTGGAAGGCATAGGCCGTGTCGGATTCCTCGGTGAAGTAGTACAGGCCGCCCTGGGCGCTGAGCGCTGCGCTGCCGTTGGTGGCGATGCGCAGTTCGTGCGAGTCCTGGGCGTTGGCGCCGGCATGGTTGTTGATGACGCCAAGCGCGATCGCCGGCGAGATCCGGTAATAGTAGTTATTGACCATCCGCTGGTCGAGTTCGCGGTGCGCGCCCAGGTAGTAGACGGTGGCCGGGCCCAGGTTCCAGCTCAGGTCGGCCGACAGGCCGCGCGCGCGGCGCTCCTGCATGCCCTGCACCGGCGCGATGTTGGCCGGGCGGAAGCGGTTGGTCAGGCGTTCGTCGGTACTGCCGTCGCGCCATGCCGGCGCGCCGCTGGCGACGCCGGTATAGAAATTGGTGTCGGGGACGAAGCGATCGTTGTTGTCGCTGACTTCGCTGTGGTCGTAGCGCAGCAGCAGCGTGGCGTCGCCGCCGAGCGCCAGCTTCGCGCTCAGGCGCGCGTCGCGGTCGTCGCGGTCCATGCCCGGACGCAGCCCGGTGCCCTGGCCGTTCTTCAGGAACGGGTCCTGCTTGCGGGTGCTGACGGCGGCGCGCAGGGCCAGCGCATCGTTGACCGGCACGTTGACCACGCCTTCGAGCTTGCGGTTCCCGTAGGTGCCGGCTTCCAGCGCGACGCGGCCTTCCAGCCTGTTGGTGGGCGCGTTCGAGATCACGTTGACCAGGCCCGCGGTGGTGTTGCGCCCGTACAGGGTGCCTTGCGGGCCGCGCAGCACTTCGATGCGGTCGACGTCGAGGAAGTTGGCGGTCTGCCCGGCCGGGCGCGCGATGTACACGCCGTCCAGCATGAAGGCGGCCGACGGGTCGCCCTTGTCGGTGGTATCGTTGTTGCTGATGCCGCGGATGGTCACGCGCAGGCCCGAGAACGCCTGGTCGATGTGCACGTTCGGCAGGCGGGCGCCGAGCGATGCCGGATTGTCGGCGCCGATCTGGCGCAGCTGCTCGCCGCTCACCACGCTCATCGCCACCGGGGTGCGCGACGCGGTCGACACGGTGCGCTGGGCGGTGACCACCACTTCCGGTACGGCGTTGTTCTGTTCCGGTGCTGCCTGTGGTTCCTGTGCTGCCTGCGCCGGCGCCGCGAAGGCCATGCCCCATGCAATACCCGATACTGCGACGGCCAGCAGCTTCTGTGCCGGACGGACCTGCTTTGCTTTCATGAACGACTTTCCTGGTTGTTTCTGCTCGGCGCGGTGTGGCCCTGCATCCGTTTTTATTCGTGCAATTTATTGTTGTTGGAGCAATCCTGGAAGTCTAGCAGGTAGTGATAACGGGCAATAGTCCTACAAACGTTTCTGGACGAAAATAGCACTTCGTTACAACGGTCGCTTCCGGAGTATGGTCAATACGACAAGCCGGCAACGGGTCGATTCGGACCGATGCGTGCGCCGCCCCGCCCCGTTTTGGCTTATTTTTGGGCAACAACAAGCCCGTGGACGCCACGAGAACACCGCGAGGAGACCGAATGAGCCGAGCCCTGCAGTCCTGGCTGGCCGCTCTGCTGCTGCCCTGCGCCACTGCTGCGATGGCCTGGGAGGGAAGCGCCGCCACCTATACCAACCCGCTGCCGCTGCGCCTGGCTGACAATAGCCTCGCCGAAAGCTGCGCCGATCCCGCGCTGCTGCGCGACCGCAGCGCGGCGGCGCCGGTCTGGTACCTGTACTGCACCATGGACCCGGTCAGCCACAGGGAGCGCGATGGCAACGGCTGGAAGTTCCGCATGATGCCGGTGTACCGCTCGGTGGACCTAGTCAACTGGTATTTCGTGCGCGACGCCTTCGACACCCGGCCGGCCGGCCTGGCGGGGCCGAAGGCCGGATTGTGGGCGCCCGAACCGGTGTACCAGAACGGCAGCTACTACCTGTACTTCACGGTGACCGATGTCGCCGACCGCCACAGCCCGGAGCAGGGCTGCGAGTCCGACAGCGCGATCGCGGTGGCCACCAGCGCCTCGCCGGCCGGACCGTGGACGCCGGCCGAGCGCCTGGTGGTGCCGCCCCGGCGCGCCGGGGCCGGCTGCAACTTCCACTGGACCTTCGACCCCGACGTGGTCGAGGACGCGCAGGGCGACCGCTACCTGTACTACGGCAGCTACGGCGGCGGCATCTTCGTCCAGCGCCTGTCGCAGGACGGACTGCAGGTGGAGGGCGATCCGGTGCGGGTGGGCGCCGCCAATCGCTACGAAGGGGCGGAAGTGGTCCGGCAAGGCGGCTACTGGTACCTGTTCGCGTCGAGTACCGACTGCTGCCGCGGCCCGCTGACCGGCTACGCGCTCTACGTCGGGCGCGCCAGGGCGCCGGAGGGCCCGTTCCTCGACCGCCACGGAAACGACATGGCGGCCGCCCGGGTCGGCGGCACCCCGCTGCTGCAGCAGAACGGCAACCGCTGGATCGGCGCCGGCCACAACGCGGTGTTCCAGGACCCGGCCGGCCAGTGGTGGACCTTCTACCATGCGGTCGACCGCCGCCAGGGCTATTTCAGCGTCGAGGACAAGCTGACCCGCCGGCCGCTGCTGCTCGACCGGATCGACTGGGTCGACGGCTGGCCGGTGGTCGCCGGCGACGGCGGCCCGACCGACACGCCGCAGCCGGCGCCGGCGCTGCGCAAGGGGCCCCAGCCCGGGCGCGTCCCGGCCGGCCAGGCGGCAGTCGCCGCCGCGCCGCTCTGGTCCGAGCGCTTCGAGGGCAAGGCGCTGGATCCGCGCTGGCAATGGATCCGGCCGGCGGCGGCCGGCAGCTGGGCGCTGGCCCAGCCGCGCTTGCGCCTGGCGACGCAGGCGACCGACCTGCACGTGGACACGAATACGGCCGCGGTGCTGGCGACTGCGCTGCCGGAGGGCGACCTGCGCATCGAGGCGCGCATCCGGCTCGACGCGCCACTGGCGTGCTGCGCCGCGCCGGTCCAGGCCGGACTGGTCGTGATGCGCGACGACGACAACTACGTCAAGCTGGTGGAACTGGCGCACGACGGGCTGCGCCAGGTGGAATTCGGCAAGGAGCTGGCGCCGGTGGGCAAGGGCTATCCGCGCTACGGCAATACCGTGGTCGGCACGCCGGGCGAATGGACCTGGCTCAGGCTCGACCTGCGCCGGCCCGCGGCCGGCGGCGACGGCGAGGAACGGTACACCGCCTGGTCGAGCCAGGACGGCAAGGCGTGGGTGCGCGGCGGCACCTGGACCCACCGCCTGGGGAGCGGCGCCCGGCTAGGCCTGGTGGCGATGGGCGGCGCCGGCCACGGCGCGCGCTTCGCCGAGGTCAAGGTCTCCCGGCTCGGCCGCTGAGGGCGCCGGACGGCCGGCGTGGGCGCGTACCGACCAGGTCACGCCCGCCACCAGCAGCGCGATCGCCGCCAGTTCCAGCGGGCGCGGTCCATGGCCGCGGTAGACGAAGCCGTACAGCAGCGCGAACAGGGTCTCGAACAGGATCAGTTGCCCGGTCAGCGTGACCGGCACGCGCCGGCTGGCCACGTTCCACAGGCCGTTGCCGATGGTGGAGGCGCCCAGGGCCAGCAAGGCATTGCAGGTCCAGAACAGCGCCCAGTCGCGCGGCGCCGCCGCTGCCGTCGGGTCCGCGGCAGCCGCGCCGAAGGCGGCGCCGCCGACCCAGGCGGCCGCGCCCATGCCCAGCGCGACGATGCCGGTCGCCAGGCCATAGAGCGCCGACCACTGGGTGCTGGAGAACTGCGGATTGCGCTTCAGGTAGCGCGCATTGTCGAGCGCATACCAGCTCCAGCACAGCAGGGCGCCGCTGGCACAGGCCACGCCGAGCACGATGTCGCCGGTGGCGCTGCCCGGTGCGGCGTGCAGGAAGGTATCGGCATTGATGCAGGCGATGCCGGCGGCCACCAGCAGCAGCGGCAGCGCCAGGCGGCGCAGCGGGACCGCGTCATGGTCCTTGCGGCCCAGCAGGGTGACCACCACCGGCACCATGCCGACGATCAGGGAAGTCGGCGCGACGCCCGCGTATTTCACCCCCATCGCCAGCAGGATGTAGTAGACGATGTTCCCGGCCAGCGCATGGCGCAGCAGCGCCGCGTGGTCGGCGGGCGCGAGGTCGGCGAGCAGGGTTTTCAGGCGCGGCAGCAGCAAGCCCAGGGCCAGCGCGCCGTAGGCGAGGTAGCGGCCGACCGCCAGTTCGAGCGGCGAAAACGCCGCCAGCAGCGCCGGCGCGATGAACACCAGGCCCCACAATGCCCCGGCCAGCAGGCCGCACAATACGCCGATCCACATCTCGATTCGCCACGCAAAGCACGATTTTACCTTGGACGCACGCTTGCCTGCAGGACAGCCCTCATTCATCATTATTTGTTAATATTTATAAACAAACACCGGTATCCCGCTAGAACGACCCCAGGAGACAGGTTTGACCCCATTCACGGCGCGCCTCGCCGGCGCGGTATCGGCCGCCTTGCTGTGCCCGCCCACCTGTGCGTTCGCGCAGGTCGAGGTGCGCATGTGGACGCTGCTGAGCGGCGGCGACGGCGCGCGCATGGCGGACCTGGTCCAGCGCTTCAACGCCAGCCAGCGCGAGGTGAGGGTGGTCAGCACCACCCTCAAGTGGGGCGAACCCTTCTACACCAAGCTGATCACGTCGTCGGTGGTGGGCGCGGGTCCGGACATCGCCACCGTGCACCTGTCGCGCATGACCAACCTGGCCGGCGGCGGCGTGCTGCGCCCGATCGCGCCGGGCGAACTGCGCGAGGCCGGGCTGGACCCGGCCGACTTCTATCCGCGCCAGTGGCGCAAGTCCCAGCATGCCGGCAAGACCTATGCGGTGCCGCTCGACCTGCACCCGCTGGTCCTGTACTACAACAAGACCCTGGTCGGCAAGGCCGGCCTGCTCGACGACAGCGGCAGCCTGAAGCCGATCCAGGGCATCGACGCGCTCACCGACGCCTTCCGCGCGGTGCGCCAGGCCACCGGCCGCCCGGGCATGACCATGGAAAGCAGCCAGAGTTCGTACGCGATCTGGCGCCTGTGGATCTCGATGCTGGCGCAGCGCAACGTGCCCCTGATCCAGGACGGCCGCTTCGCCTATGGCGCGGCGGGCGTGGATTCGCTGGCGCGCATCAGCAGCTGGTTCAAGCAGGGAGTTGCGCAGCCGGGACTCGACTATCCGGCTTCCACCAGCCAGTTCATGGGCGGCAATGCCGGCTTCATGATCAACGGCGTATGGGAGGTGCCGGAAATGGTGCGCGCGACCGAGCGCGGCACCCTTGGCTTCGAGTACGGCATTGCGCCGCTGCCGCGTTTGTACGGCAACGACAGCGTCTGGGCCGATTCCCACGCCTTCGCCATGCCCGCCAACGACGGAGGGCCGCTGCCGCCCCAGAAAGTGCGCGCGGTGATGCGCTTCATCGCTTTTGTGAGCAAGAACTCCTTCGGCTGGGCCCAGGGCGGCCACATCCCCGCGTACCGGCCGGTGGCCGAATCGGCCGCGGTACTGGCCCTGATGCCGAACCGCCTGTATGCGGACGTGCCGCGCAGCGTGATCTACGATCCGGACGCCTGGTACATGGGCGCGGCCGGCCCGCTCGAGGCGATGGCCTCGAAATACCTGCCGGCTGCGCTGTCCTCGCAGCTGACGCCCGCGCAGGCCCTGCGCATGTTCGAGACCGAGGCGGCGCGCATGATCAGGAAGCGCGCCCCGCGCTACTAGGGAAGCACGCATGGCATCCACCCGTTCGACTGCACCCCGGCGCGGCGACGCGCTGCCGGCGGCGCTGCTGCTGGCGCCCTTCGCGCTCGCCTTCCTGCTGTTCTTCCTGCTGCCGGCGCTCGACACCTTCTACATGAGCCTTACCGAGAGCAGCCTGACGCGCACCAATGCCTTCGTCGGCATCGCCAACTACGCGACCCTGGTGCAGGATCCGTCGTTCTGGGCGGCGGTCGGCAACACCTTCTATTTCGCGCTGCTGACCGTGGTCCCGCTGACCGCGCTGGGCCTGTCGATGGCCCTGCTGGTGAACCGCTTCACCGGCGCCTCCGGCTGGCTGCAGGGGGCTTTCTTCCTGCCCTACGTGCTGCCGATCTCGGTGATGACCCTGATCGCCGACTGGATGCTGCAGCCCTCGTCGGGCGTGGTCAACTACGTGCTGGGCATGCAGCGCGCCTGGTTCGCCGACCTCGACTGGGCCATGCCGATGGTGGCGATCGGCACCATCTGGTGGACCGTCGGCTTCAACATGCTGATGTTCCTGGCCGGCCTGCGCAACATCCCGGCCGAGCTGTACGAGGCGGCGGCGCTGGACGGCGCGCGCGGCTTCACGCTGTTCCGCACCATCACCTGGCCGGCCCTGCGCCCGGTGGCGGGCATGGCGCTGGTGCTGCAGCTGATCGCCTCGATGAAGATCTTCGGCCAGACCTACATCATGACCACCGGCGGCCCTTTCAACACCACCCGCGTGACCCTGCACTACATGTACGAGACCGCCTTCACCCAGAGCGATGCCGGTTACGCCGCCGCCATCGCGGTGGCTTTCGTTGCGATCGTGATCGCACTGTCGCTGGGCCAGGCCGGCCTGGTGCGCTGGCTGGCGCGGAGGGACGCATGAGCATGCACGCGCACACTCGCGGCAACACATTCTGGACCGCAGTCGGCGCCCTCGCGGCGGTGGCGCTGGCCGCGATGTGGGTGGCGCCGCTGCTGTGGGCGCTGAGCACCGCGCTGCGGCCCGAGCACGAGACCGTGTCCGCGGTGTTCCACTGGCTGCCGCAGGACTGGACCCTGGAAGCCTTCGCCAAGGTGCTGGCCGCCGGCAATGTCGGCCGCTGGCTGTTCAACAGCGCCCTGGTGGCGCTGCTGGTGACGCTGGTGACGATGGCGCTTTCGCTGATGGCCGCGTATGCGTTCTCGCAGCTGCGTTTCCGCGGCCGCGGCCTGGTATTCGCGATTGCCATGCTGGCCTTCCTGGTGCCCTTCGAAGCGCTGCTGGTGCCGCTGTTCCGGATGATGAACCAGCTCGGCCTGATCAACAGCTATGCCGGCATCGTGCTGCCGCAGGTGGTGGCGCCGGTGGTGATCTACGTGTTCAAGCAGTTCTTCGACGCGATTCCCGCCGACTTCCGCGAAGCCGCCGTGATGGACGGCGCCGGGCCGCTGCGCATCCTGTGGAGCGTCTACCTGCCGGTGTCCGGCAACATCGTGTGGGCGATGGCGATCGTCACCTTCATCGGCGCCTGGAACAACTTCCTGTGGCCTTTCATCATCGTCACCTCGAACGACATGATGACCATCCCGCTGGGGCTGACGCAGACCTACGACGCCTTCGGGGTGCGCTACGCCCAGCTGATGGCGGCGGCGCTGGTCGGCGCGCTGCCGGTGGCGCTGGCCTATGTGCTGTTCCAGCGGCGCGTCACGCAGGGCTTCCTGGCCGCCACCGGCCTCAAGGGCTAAACCAGTTCACCAGTTCAGATTCGCGGAGACTTCATGGCATCTGTGCGCCTGCAGGGCATCACCAAGCAGTACGAGGACAACCTGGTCATCAAGGGGATCGACCTCGACATCGCGGACGGCGAGTTCGTGGTGCTGGTCGGTCCCTCGGGCTGCGGCAAGTCGACCCTGCTGCGCATCGTCGCCGGGCTGGAACAGGTCGGTGAGGGTACGGTGGAAATCGGCGGGCGCGTGTGCAACGACGTCGATCCGGCCCGGCGCGGCATCGCCATGGTGTTCCAGAGTTACGCGCTGTACCCGCACATGACGGTGGCCGAGAACATGGGCTTCGCGCTGAAGCTGGCCAAGGTCCCGCGCCCCGAAATCGCCGAGCGGGTGGCGCGCGCCGCCGAGATCCTGCAGATCGGCCACCTGCTCGAGCGGCGCCCCAGGGCGCTGTCGGGCGGCCAGCGCCAGCGGGTGGCGATCGGGCGCGCCATCGTGCGCAAGCCCGAGGTCTTCCTGTTCGACGAGCCGCTGTCGAACCTGGACGCGGCCCTGCGCGGCCAGACCCGGGTCGAACTGGCGCGCCTGCACCGCGAACTCGGCGCGACCATGATCTACGTGACCCACGACCAGGTCGAGGCCATGACCCTGGGGCAGAAGATCGTGGTGTTCAACGGCGGACGCATCGAGCAGGCCGGCACCCCGCTGGAACTGTACGAACGGCCGGCCAACCGCTTCGTGGCCGGATTCCTCGGTTCGCCGCGCATGAACTTCCTGCCCGGGACGCTGGCGGGCGAGGAGGGCGCCGCCGTGCACGTGCGCCTGCCCGGCGGCCACGTGGTCCAGGTGGCCGCCGACGCCGCACGGGCGGCGCCCGGCGCGGCGGTGACGCTGGGCGTGCGCCCGGAACACCTGCGCTTGGGGCCGCCGGACGGCCCCGGGATCCCGGCGGTGGTGGCCCTGGTCGAATACCTGGGCGACGCGGCCATCGTCCATGCCCAGGTGGACGGCGTGCCGGAGATGCTGGCGCTCAAATGCCGTCCCGAGGCGCCCTGCCCGCAAGCGGGCGCGCGCATCGCGCTGGCCTTCGATCCGGGCCATGGGCATCTGTTCGACGCCGACGACGCCGCGCTGCCGCGCGTGCCGGTCGCCTGAGGAAGCCTGCCATGCGCAAGCCGGAGCGCCCGCGGCGGCCCACCATGACCGACATCGCCAAGCTGGCCGGGGTGTCGCAGTCCACCGTGTCGCTGGTGATCAACCACATGAGCGGGGCCAAGGTGTCGAGCGCGACCCGCAACAATGTGCTGCGCATCGCGCGCGAGCTGGGCTACCCGGTCGATCGGCCCGGCCATCCGGCGCCGCCCGCGGCGCGCAGCCTGATCGTCTACCTGACCGACGAGCTGTCCACCAGCCCGCACGCCATGCAGACCATTGACGGCGCGCGCGACGCCGCCTGGGAACACGACTGCCTGCTGTCGGTCTACGCCACCCGCAACGACCCCGCGTACGAACAGGCGATCGTGGCGCGCATGCTGGCCGACCCCGCGCTGCTGGGGGTGGTCTATGCGACCATCTTCACGCGCGCGGTGACGGTGCCGCCGCCGCTGGCCGGGGTGCCGACCGTCCTGCTCAATTGCCATACCCGCGACCGCCTGTATTCGTCGGTGGTGCCGAGCGAAGTGCTGGGCGGCTTTGCCGCCACCATGCACCTGCTCGACGCCGGCCACCGCCGCATCGGTTTCATCAACGGCGAAGCCTGGATCGAGGCGGCCGCCGAACGGCTGAAAGGCTACCGCCAGGCCCTGTCGACGCGCGACATCCCCTTCGACCCGCTGCTGGTGCGCGAAGGCGACTGGCAGGTCAGCGCAGGCCACGCGCACGCGCAGGCGCTGCTGGCCTTGCCGGACGCCCCGACGGCGCTGTTCTGCGCCAACGACCTGATGGCGATCGGCGCCCTCGAGGCGGCGCGCGAACGGCGCCTGCAGGTGCCCGGCCAGTTGTCGGTGGTCGGCTACGACGACCAGGACATCGCGCGCTATACCCAGCCGCCGCTCACCACAGTGTTGTTGCCAAACTACGAAATGGGCCGCTGGGCGACGGAAAACCTGATTGCTCAAGTGAACGGAGGCAGCCCGCGCCGCACCTGCATGAAGATGGATTGCCCTCTGGTGGAGCGCGATTCGGTGGCCGCGCGCAGCCTGATCTGAGCATCTCTTGAGTGCGCCACGAGGCGGGGAATTCGGATAGCTTTTGTCATATTGGTCATAAATTATGACTAATAACGATTCCAATATCGGCGCGCCCGTGCGCTTGCCTGGACGACGGCGCCGCCACCGACTCAGGAGACCTCGATGAGCATCTTGAAAGTCCGGCCAGTCTGCGCGGCCGTCTTGCTGTTGTGCGCCCATGCCGGCCATGCCGCCGCCCAGAACGCCCCGCAGACGACGCCGGCGCAATCCGGCCAGGCCGGCCAGCCCACCGCCGAGGGCAGCGCGCGCGAGTCGGTGCAGGAGAGCGCGCCGGAGGCGACGGCGACCCCGGCGCCGGCCGGCGGCGGCATCGCGACGGTGACCGTGAGCGGCATCCGCAGCAGCATCCGTTCGGCCGAACAGATCAAGCGCGACAGCGAGCAGGTGGTGGATTCGATCAATGCCGACGACATCGGCAAGTTCCCCGACCGCGCAGCCGGCGACGCCCTGCAGCGCATCGCCGGCGTGCAGGTGGGCCGCGACCGCGGCGAGACCAGCACCGTGATCATCCGCGGCCTGCCGGACGTCGCCACCACCATCGAGGGCAACGAGATTTTCACCGGCACCGGGCGCCGCCTGTCCTACCAGGACCTGCCGGTGCAGTCGATCGCCGGGCTGGACGTGTATAAATCGGCCACCGCCAACCAGTTCGAAGGCGGTATCGCCGGCGCGGTCAACATCCGCCTGCGCGCGCCCTTCGACTTCAAGGGCTACACCGTCACCGGCTTCCTGGAAAACCGCCGCACCTACGTCGAGGGCAGCGAAGCGACCAAGGAAAAGAACAATCCGGGCGGCGGGCTGTTGCTGAGCAACCGCTGGAATACCCGACACGGCGAGATCGGCGTGCTGGTGGACGTGGCCTACAACAAGGACCACTGGGCCTATCCGGTGCAGTGGGTCGACCGGCCCGAGGGCGTGTATTCGGTCAGCCCGGACGGCACCGCCACCCGCCTGTACGGCGCGCTCGAACCGGCGCGCCCGGGCGACCGCCTGGGCGAACTGCCCAACATCGGCGGCATCTACAATGCCGGCGACCGCGAACGGGGCAGCGTGCACGCGGCCGTGCAGTGGAAGATCAATCCGGCCCTGGAAGCCAGCGCCCAATACCTGGGCACCGGCTACCGCGGGCGCAGCGAGGTCGACTACATCCTGAACATCGCCACCTGGGGCCCGCGCCTGACCAACGTCGTCATGGCGCCGCCGGGCGCCTATTGCAACACGCCGAACGGCGCGATCTGCCCGATCCAGTCGGCCAGCGTGGCCGCCAACCGCTTCGACGGCCCCTACGACTGGGATCCGTACACCGCGACCAGCACCTGGGGCGTCAAGGAGCGCACCGACACCCACTTTCTGAACTTCGGCCTGAAGTACCGCCAGGGCCCGCTCTCGCTAGACAGCAACCTGGCTTTCACCCGTTCGGACTTTATCAACGACACCGTGATCGTCGACCAGCAGATCCCGGGCGCCAGCTCGGCCGTCTACACCTACGGGCGCGACGGCCATGGGGGCTACAACGCCATCACCACGCCGACCAGCGGCAATCCGCTGCGCGACCCGCGCCAGTTCGTCCTGCGCGGCATGGTGCAGAACTGGGGCGAGTCGCGCGGCGAGCAGACCCAATTCCGCACCGACGCCGTGTACCGCCTTGGCGGCGACGGCTTCATCACGGCGCTGACCGGCGGCATCCGCCTGTCTTCGCGCGAAGTCGGTTTCCATGGCGGCGAGCGCGCCAACGACCTGCCGGATACGCGCGTGCGGCCGTCGCCGGTGGCGGCCTTCGGCCCGTCCTTCCAGACCCTGGTTCCCGGCCTGGACCGCCTGGGGGGACCGTGGATGACCCCATCGCGCGACTTCCTGATCTACAAGGCCGATACCGTGCGCGCTTTCTACGGCCAGCCGGCCGGACGCGTGGCGGACGACCCGATGCGCCTGTTCGAGCAGCGCGAGCGCACCGCCACGCTGCACCTGGGCGCGCGCTGGAAGGCCGCGCTGGGCGGCATCGGCGTGACCGGCAACGTCGGCGGCCGCCTGGTCAAGGTCGACCGCAAGCTGGAAGGCAATCGCCGCATCGGCGACGTCGTCACCCCGATCAGCGAGGACAGCGACGAGACCAACTTCCTGCCGAACGTGTCGGCGGTGGTCAACTGGAGCAATCGCCTGCAGTCGCACCTGAGCATCGGCAAGACCATCACCCGTCCCGAGTTCGCGCAGCTGAATCCGGCCCTGTCGCTGATTCCGCCGACCGTCAACGCACCGGGCACCGGCGCGGCCGGCAACCCGGAACTGGCGCCGACCAAGTCGGTGAACAGCGACGCCACGCTGGAGTATTATTTCCCCGACAATGGCTTTGCCCAGATCGCGCTGTTCCACCGCGACATCGACGGCTACCTGCAGAACTTCGAGCAGACCGAAACCATCAACGGCGTGAACTACCGCGTGACCCGCCCGCAGAACTCCGGCAAGGGCAAGCTCAAGGGCGCGGAATTCGGCATCCAGAAGTTCTTCGACTTCCTGCCCGGCGCCTGGAGCGGCCTGGGCGCGCAATTCAACTACACCTGGATCGACGGCGAGAACCAGACCAGGACCAGCCTGAACAGCGGCAGCTATACCACCACCCCGATGGTCGGCGTGGCGCGCCAGAGCTACAATTTCGCGCTGCTGTACGAGCGCGGCGGCTGGACCGGGCGCCTGGCGGCCACCCGGCGCGGCAAGTTCGTCGAGCAGATCGCCGAGCCGCGCTTCGGCCAGGACCGCATCGTCAAGGCCTCGACCTACGTCGACCTGAGCATCGGCTACGCGCTGACGCCGAACCTGACATTGAACTTCGACGCGATCAACCTGACAAAGGAACGCTACGAGAGCTACCTGGGCGACCCGATCCGTCCGCGCGACATCCGTTACACGCCGACCACCTATGGGCTGAGCCTGCGTTATCAAAAGTAGATGCGCCGATGTAAGGACACGAGCATGCTGAAGACCTACTGCAATCCGGTCTATCCGGAGATCATGGCCGATCCCTTCGTGCTCAAGCACGAAGGGCGCTATTACGCCTACGGCACCGCGCCGGCGGGGCCGGGCGGCGGGCGCTTTCCGGTGCTGGTGTCGAACGACCTGGTCGATTGGCACCGCGCCGGCTACGCCATCTCCGCCCCGGGCGACGAGCACTTCTGGGCCCCGGAGGTCGCCCACAGCGAAGGCAAGTTCTGGATGTACTACTCGCGCGGCGACGAAGAGGGCAAGCACCAGAAGCTGCGGGTGGCGGTGGCCGACAACCCGGTCGGCCCCTTCGTCGAGCAGGGCCTGCTCCTGGTACCCGGCCTGCAGTTCTCGATCGACGCCCACCCGTTCCGCGACCGCGACGGCCAGTGGTACCTGTACTACTGCGTCGATTTCCTCGAGCTGGAAGACGAGCACCGGATCGGCACCGGGATCGTGGTCGACCGCCTGGTGGCGATGGACCGGCTGGCGGGCGAGCCGCGCACGGTGGCGCGCCCGCACGCCGACTGGCAGCTGTTCAAGCGCCAGCGCGCGATGTACGACGCGGTGTACGATTGGCACACGGTGGAAGGCGCCTCGGTGCTGGTGCATGGCGGGAAGTACTACTGCTTCTACAGCGGCGGCGCCTGGGAAAAGGAAAACTATGGCGTCAGCTACGTGGTGGCCGAGCACCCGCTGGGGCCTTTCACCCGCCCCGAGGGCAGCGACGAAGCGCTCCTGATGCGTTCGCGCCCCGGCAATGTGATCGGCCCCGGCCACAATTCGTTCACCACTTCGCCGGACGGCAGCCAGGACTGGATCGTCTACCACGCCTGGGACACCGCCATGACCGGGCGCCGCATGTGCATCGACCGCCTGGTCTGGGACGGCGGCCGGCCAACGACGGCCGGACCGAGCTTCACGCGCCAGCCGGCGCCGGCCGGACTGGTGCTGTAGCGCTCGCTAGGGCAGGACCGGCGTCAGGGCCGGCCGCCCCCCGAAGTGCGCGAGCAGGTTGTCGATCGCCAGCGCGCGCATGGCCTGGCGTGCTTCGTGGGTGAAGCTGCCGACGTGCGGCGTGAGCACCACGTTGTCGAGCGCCGCCAGGGCCGGCGGCAGGTTCGGCTCGTCCTCGAAGACGTCGAGCGCCGCCGCGCCCAGCCGCCCCGCGGCCAGGGCGTCGACCAGTGCCGCCTGGTCCACCACCGAGCCGCGCGCGATGTTGACCAGGCTGCCGTCCGGGCCGAGGGCGTCCAGCACCGCCGCATCGACCGCGTGCCGGGTGGCGGCGCCGCCCGGCGTGCACACCAGCAGGTAGTCGCTCTCGGCGGCCAGTGCCTGCAGCGAGGCAGTGCGCAGCGCCGGTTCCGGGCCCGCGCTGCGCTGGAAGTAGCGGATCGCCATGCCGAAGGCGCGCAGGCGCGTGGCGACCGCCTGGCCGATGCGGCCGTAGCCGTAGATGCCGGCCACCTTGCCGCGCAGGCTGCGTGCCGGAAGAAGGGGGCGCTTTGCGGCCCAGTGGCCGGCGCGGACGTAGCGGTCCAGTTGCGGCAGGCGGCGCGCGGCGGCCAGCAGCAGGGCGACGGCGAGGTCGGCCACGTCCTCGGTCAGGACGTCGGGGGTATTGGTCACGACGATGCCGCGCGCGTGCAGGGCCTGGATGTCGACGGCGTCCAGGCCGACGCCATGCACCGACACGATCTCGAGCAGCGGGAAGCGCGCCGCCAGCGCGGCGTCGATGCCGACCGTGCCGGTGGTGAGCACCCCGCGCACCTGCGCCGCCGCCGTCTCGAAGAAGGCCGCCGTTTCGGCCGGCGTCATGCGCGCCATCACGTGGCAGGCGAAGCGGGTCTCGAGGGCGGCCAGTAGCTCGTCGGGCCAGACGCTTCCGTAGACCGCAATCGGCGCTTTCATCGCGCTCCCTCCTTGTAGTTCCGATGGCGCATCGTACAGGTTTTTGCGGGGCAGACTGGCCGCGCGGCCGCTTGTACTCCATGCGCAACGCATTGCCTTTTCCGGCCGCCGCCACCAGACTCCAGGTCTTTCCGTTTCGAAACTGGAATACCGGCGTGCTGTGGTTCCAGCCCCTGTTCGTCCAGCTGTTCGGCGCCAGCGTGATGGCCCAGCCGGGTGCGCCGTGGCTGGTCAGCGTCTCGATCCCGCTTGGGGCGATCGTGTTCCTGGTGCGCGCCTCGAAGCGCGAGGCCGGGCTCGATGCCGCAGCCGGGCGCGCATCGGGCTCCTGAGTTTCAGGAGGCCACGGCCGCGGCCACGATGCCGCGCAGTTGCTCCAGCGGCATCGGCCGCGCCAGGTAATAGCCCTGGGCCTGGTCGCAGTGCGCCGCGCGCAGGAAGTCCAGCACCTCGCCGGTCTCGACCCCTTCGGCCACCACCGCCATGTTCAGCGCATGCGCCATGTCGACGAAGGCCTTCACGAAGGCGAAGGTGCTGACGTTTTCGTCCTGCTGCAGCACGAAGGAGCGGTCCAGCTTGAGCACGTCGATCGGGAAGCGGCGCAGGTAGGCCAGGCTGGAATAGCCGGTGCCGAAATCGTCCACCGCCAGGTGGATGCCGAGGCGCTTCAGTTCGCGCAGGGTCGAGGCGGTGTGCTCGATGTCCTCGATCAGCGCGCTCTCGGTCAGCTCCAGCTCCAGGCAGTCGGCCGGCAGGCCGGTGCCGGCCAGGGTCGCGCGCACCTCGGCGGCGAAGCCGGCCTGGGCCAGCTGGCGCGCCGACACGTTGACCGAGACCACCACCTTGCGTCCATGTTCGTCCATCAGCGCGCGGGTGCGGGTACAGGCTTCCTGCAGCACCCAGCGTCCGATCGCGACGATCAGGCCGGTTTCCTCGGCGATGCCGATGAACTGCTGCGGCGGGACCTGGCCGCGTTCCGGGTGGTTCCAGCGGATCAGGGCTTCCATGCCGTACAGCGTGGGGGCCGTGCCGTCGGCGCCCAGCGCGTAGCGCGGCTGGTAGTGCAGCTCGAACTCGCCGCGCGCCAGCGCCGGCCGCAGCGAAACCTCGAGCGCCATCCGGGCCCGGGTCGCCACCGCCATCTCGGGCTCGAAGAAACGGTAGCGGTTGCGCCCTGCGTCCTTGGCGCGGTACATCGCGGTGTCGGCCGTCTGGAACAGCAGTTCCCGGGTCGCGGCGTCCTGCGGGTACAGGCTGATGCCGATCGAAGCGCCGACGATCACGTCGCTGCCGCCCACCGTCACCGGGGCGGTGAGCACGTCGAGCAGCTTGTCGGCGATGCGCGCCGCCGCCGGCTGTCCGCTGGCGCAGTGGGCGGCCACCACGAATTCGTCGCCGCCGAGGCGGGCGATGATGTCGGTCGGGCGGATCACCCTGCGCAGGCGCGCCGCGACCTCGCACAGCAGCACGTCGCCCATCTCGTGGCCGAAGGAGTCGTTGACTTCCTTGAAGCGGTCGAGGTCGAGGAACATCACCGCCACCGAGGCGCCGTAGGGACAGGCATCCAGCATGTGCTGGATGCGCTCGCCCAGCAGGGCGCGGTTGGGCAGGCCGGTGAGGGTGTCGTGGGTGGCCAGCTCGCGCAGGCGGCTCTCGGCGGCCTTGCGCCCGGTGATGTCGGCCATCAGGCCGGTGAGCGAGAGCGCCCGGCCCTGCGCATCGCGCGTGGTGCTGCCGTTGAACAGCAGGTGGATATGGTGGCCGTGGCGGTGCCGCAGGACCGCTTCCACTCCCTGCACCGCGGCGGGCCCGTCGGCCGCGGTCTCGAGCCAGCCCCAGGGGAAGGACACGAACAGGTCCTCCAGGCGCAGCGCCAGCAGCATCTCGCGCGGGTAGCCCGACAGCGCGCACAGGGCCGGATTCACGTCCTGCAGCAGGCCCTCGCGGCCGGCCACCAGGTAGCCGGCCGGGGTCATCTCGATGACTTCGCGGAAGCGCTGCTCGCTCTCGCGCAGCGCATGCTGGGCTTCGCGCCTGGCGGTGATCTCGTGGAAGTACACCGAGATGCCGTCGTTGTGCGGGTAGACGCGCACCTCGACCCAGACCTGGCGCGGCTCCCAGAACTCCTCGAACGTATCCTGCTGGCGGCTTTCCATGGCGCGCTGGTAGCGTTGCAGGGATGGCGACTGCAGCAGGTCGGGAGCGATCTCCAGCAGCGGATGCCCGATCGCCCCGGCGGCGTCGACGCCGACGAAGTCGCCGGCCTTCTGGTTGGCGTAAGTCAGGCGCCAGGCGCCATCGATGGCGAAGAACGCGTCGCCGATACTCTCCAGCATGCTGTTGAGCGCCGCTTCGGAGCGCAGCAGGGCCTCGCGCGCCTGCTGCTGCCCGCTCACGTCGCGCGCGGTGACGAACATGCGCCCGTGCTGCGCCGACCAGCGCGCGGCGATCGACATCAGGAGCACGCTGCCGTCCTTGCGGCGCAGGCGCAGCTGCACGTCGGTGCGTTCCGGGTGTTCGGTCTGCAGGCTGGCGTCGATGGCGCCGGCCTTGTCGTAGTCGCCGGGATGGACCAGCACCGCGTAGTGCCGGCCGACCAGCTCGGCGGCCTCGTAGCCGAGCAGGGCGCCTGCCGCCGCGTTGACGCGGACGATCCTGCCGCCGCCGTCGTGCACCAGCATCAGGTCGAGTGCGTTCTCGATGAGGGCCGAGTTCTCTTCGGCGAGCAGGGCGAGCCTGTCGGCCGAAGCAGTGGAAATGTCGAAGCTGGTCACGGGTGTGGCGGCGGCGCCGCTGCTGGTAGGGGACGGGACTGTGGGGCGGGCCCCAGTATAACTATGTCCGTACAGCAATATCACCTGCCGAGGCGAAATAGCCACGCTCGTATAGACAACTTTATGCGCGGCCCGCGCTTCAATCGCCGGCGTCGTCGCGCTCGCGCTTCAGGGCCACGAAGTCGCGCTCGAACATCGCATGCAGTTCCTCGCGGGCGCGGCGCGCCATCGACACGTACTGGGCCCGGTCCTGGTAGTAGGGATAGACCTCGTGCACGCTCTTGAGGTTGTGCTCGCGGAAGCGCATGGCGGCCTGGCGCGCGAAGTAGGCGCCGAAACCGAGTTCCTCCATCGCCCGCCGGCCCAGCATCAGGGCCGATTCGAAGGTCTCGCGCTCGATCACCGTCACGCCCAGGTCCATCAGCTGGTAGTAATGGGTGACGTTGCGGGCGCGCGCCAGGATGGTCAGCTCGGGGAATTCGGCGCGCACCGCCGCCGCCAGCTTCAGGCTGTCGTCGATGCCGTCCACCGACAGCACCAGCGCGCGCGCATGGGCGGCGCCGGCCGCATGCAGCAGGTCGGTGCGGGTGGCGTCGCCATAGAAGACCTTGAAGCCGAACTCGCGCAGGGTGTCGATCTGGTCGGGGTCATGGTCGAGCATCGTCAGCGGCACCTGGTTGGCGTGCAGCAGGCGGCCGACGATCTGCCCGAAGCGGCCGAAGCCGGCGATGATGACGTGGTCGCGATTGCTCTCGATGTGGTCGGCAGCGCGCTGGTGGCGGCGCTGCCAGCGCGGCTCCAGCACCCGGTCGTACAGGATCAGGAGCAGGGGCGTGGCGATCATCGACAGCGCTACCACCACCACCAGGACCGACGCGGTCTCGGGGGCGAACACGCGCGCCGCGGCCGCCGCGCCGAACACCACGAAGGCAAATTCGCCGCCCTGGGACAGCAGGAAGGCGAACAGCACCCGCTGGCGTCCGCGCATGCCGAAGGGGCGCGCCAGCAGCCACAAGGCGGCCAGCTTGATGGCCTGGAAGGCGGCGGCGATCGCCAGTATGCGCCAGGGCTGGGCCAGGAACACGCCGAAGTCCACCGACATGCCGACCGCGATGAAGAACAGCCCGAGCAGCAGGCCCTTGAAGGGTTCCAGGTCGGTCTCGAGCGCGTGGCGGTATTCGGAATCGGCCAGCAGCACGCCGGCGATGAAGGCGCCCAGGGCCATCGACATGCCCACCCACTGCATCAGGAGCGAGATCGAGATCACCAGCAGCAGGGCAAAGGCGGTAAAGATCTCGCGCAGGCCGGTGCGGGCGATGAAGCGCAGCACCGGGCGCACCAGGAAGCGTCCGGCCAGCACCAGGCCGCCGATCACGGCCACGGTCTTGAGCGCGTCGCCCCAGCCGGCGGCGGGATGGGCCGCGGCCGCGCCCAGCACCGGGACCAGCGCGATCATCGGAATCGCCGCGATGTCCTGGAACAGCAGGATCGAAAACCCGGCCTGGCCGGCCGGGGTCGGGATCAGGTTGCGCTCCTGCATGGTCGTGAGCGCGATGGCGGTGGACGACAGCGACAGCCCGAGCCCCGCGATCAGCGCGATCTTCCAGTCGATGCCGGCCAGCAGCGCGGCGCCGGCCAGCAGGGCGCTCACGCCGCCCACCTGGGCCGCGCCCCAGCCGAAGATCGAGCGGCGCAGCGACCACAGGCGGCGCGGCTCGAGCTCCAGGCCGATCACGAACAGCAGCAGCACCACGCCAAATTCGGAGAAATGCAGGATGGTCTCGACCTCGCGGATCAGTCCGAGCCCCCAGGGCCCGATGGCAATCCCGGCCAGCAGGTAGCCGAGCACCGCGCCCAGCCCGAGGCGCTTGGCGACCGGCACCGCGATCACCGCGGCGGCCAGGTAGACCAGGGCGTTCAGCAGCAGGTCATGTTCCATGCGCGTCTCCGTTCTCCAGGGGGATGCCGGCGCGGCGCGCCAGCAGGGCGCGCAGCCGCGCGGCGTGCTGCGCGGCCGCCTCGGCGTCGGCGGGGCCCGCGCGCTCGGCGCCGTAGTACACGTGCGGCGCCAGCCAGTCCATGCCGCAGGCGCGGGCGGTCTGTTCGAGCGGCGCCAGGTAGTCCTCGATGGGGCGCGCATGGCGGCCGCCCGGCCGGTAGTCGTCGGGCGCGCCGGCGCAGGCCACGGCGGCAAACGCGGCCTTGCCGTGCAGGCGGCCGGGCGCTTGCGCCGCCCATTCGGGCTTGAACACCACGTCGAACCATTCCTTGAGCAGCGCCGGCATCGCATACCAGCCCAGCTGGAACACGAACACCACCAGCGGCGCCGCCTTGAGCAGCGCGCGTTCATGGCGTACGTCGATATAGAAGTCGGGATAGCGCTGGTACAGGTCGTGCACCTGGACGGCGGGCAGGCCGGCGACCGCCTCGACGACGCGGCGGCTGATGCGCGAGCGGTGCAGCGACGGGTCGGCGAAGACGACCAGGGCGCGAAGGTCGGTAGTCATGGCGATGCGCGCAGCGGGGCGCCGTGGATGGAAATAGAGAGATTGTACATTGCAAGAATGAAATGGTTGTGTCGTCGCTGCGTAAGTACATGACACAATGATGTTTCATCCTTGGCTTCGAGATATTACAATTGCTCGTCTACAAACCAACACCTTTCAGCATGGCGCATCCGGCAGCAGCAAGTACCCGGCCCTTCGCTCACGGCGCAGGCAATATCGGCAAGATGATCGACGACTTCGACTGGAGCGCCACCAGTCTCGGGCCCATCGCGGGCTGGCCCCCGCTCGTCCGCAACACGGTCGCGCTGATCCTGCGCTCGCCGGTCCCCATGGTCACCATGTGGGGCCAGGACGGCGTGATGATCTACAACGAGGGCTATGCGCGCATCGCCGCCGAGCGCCACCCGCAGCAGCTGGGTGTGCCGGTGCGCGACAGCTGGCCCGAGGAAGCCGCCTTCAACGACAATGTGATGCGGGTCTGCCTGGCTGGCGGCACGCTGTCCTACCAGGATGCCGAGCTGCTGCTGCGGCGCCACGGCCCGCCCGAGCAGGTCTGGTTGAGCCTCGACTATTCGCCCATCGTGGCCGAGGACGGCAGGGTGGCCGGCGTGCTGGCCCTGGTGGTGGAGACCACCGAGAAAGTGCGGGCCCAGCGCTACCTGGCCGGCGAGCAGGAGCGGCTGCGTGCGATGTTCGCCCAGGCGCCCGGCTTCATGGCCATGCTGGTCGGCCCGGAACACCGTTACGAACAGGTGAACCAGGCCTACCTCGGGCTGGTCGAGCGCGCCGACGTGGTCGGCCGCACGGTGCGCGAGGTGCTGCCGGAGGTCGCCGCGCAGGGCTTCCTGGCCCTGCTGGACCGGGTCTACGCGAGCGGCCAGTCGCATGCCGGGGACGAGACCGAGATCTGGCTGACCGGCGCCGACGGCGCCAGCCGCCGCCACTACCTCGACTTCGTGTTCCAGCCGGTGCGCGACGAGCAGGGCAAGGTGTTCGGCATCTTCGTCCAGGGCAACGACGTGAGCGAGCGGGTGCGCGCCGAGCGCGCCCTGCGCGACAGCGAAGCGCGCTTCCGCACCTTTGCCCAGGCGATGCCGAACCAGGTCTGGGCCGCCGACGCCAACGGGCAGCTGAACTGGTTCAACGATACCATCGTCGCCTACGCCGGCCTGCGCCACGAAGAACTGCTGGCCGACGGCTGGGGGCGCATGGTGCATCCGGGCGACCTGCACACGGTGCGCAGCCGCTGGACCGAATCGGTGGCCACCGGGATCGTGTTCGAGGCCGAGGTGCGGCTGCGCCGCCACGACGGCAGCTACCGCTGGCACCTGAACCGGGCGGTGCCGCTGCGCGGCGAGGAAGGGCAGGGCAAGGACCGCCAGCGCGGCCGGATCATCGGCTGGGTCGGCACCAATACCGACATCGAGGAGCAAAAGACCACGGCGCAGCGCTACGCCGCCCTGAACGACGACCTGCAGGGCCAGGTGGCCCTGCGCACGGCCGAACGCGACCGCATGTGGCGCCTGTCCAAGGACATTCTGCTGGTGTGCGGTTTCGACGGCAAGGTGGAGGCGGTCAGCCCGGCCTTCGGCGCCCTGCTGGGCTGGGGCGAGGCCGAGATCGTGGGCAAGAATTTCCTCGAGCTGGTGCACCAGGACGACCGCTCCGCCACCGTCGCCCAGATGGCGGCGCTGGGCCGCGGCGCCTACGTCAACAAGTTCGAGAACCGCTACCGGCGCAAGGACGGCGGCTGGTGCCTGCTGTCCTGGACCGCGGCCCCGGACGAGCGCTACGTGCATGCGATCGGGCGCGACATCACCGCCGACCGCGAGCAGCTCGAAACCATCCGCCGCACCGAGCTGGCGCTGCAGCAATCGCAGAAGATGGAGACCATCGGCAAGCTGACCGGCGGCGTGGCGCACGACTTCAACAACCTGCTGCAGATCATCTCGGGCAACCTGCAGCTGCTGCAGATGTCGGAGCTGGTGCGCGCCGGCGCCCATGCCGACTGCGCCCGCTGGATCGAGAACGCGCGCTCGGCGGTCGACAAGGGCGCCAAGCTGGCCAGCTACCTGCTGGCCTTCGGGCGCCGCCAGCCGCTCGAGCCGAAGGTGATCAAGATCAGCCGCCTGGTCGCCAACATGGAAGACCTGCTGCGCCGTTCGCTGGGCGAAGAGATCGAGACCGAGATGGTGATCTCGGGCGGCTTGTGGAATACCGCGGTGGACGTGACCCAGGTCGAGAACGCGCTGCTGAACCTGGCCATCAATGCGCGCGACGCCATGCGCGGCTGCGAGGGCGGCAGCGGGCGCCTGACCATCGAGGCCACCAATGCCGTGCTCGACGACCTGTACTGCCGCGCCCACGGCGACGTGATCCCGGGCCAGTACGTGATGCTGGCGGTGAGCGACACCGGCTGCGGCATGCCGCCGGAAGTGGCCGGCCGCGCCTTCGAACCCTTCTTCTCGACCAAGGAAGAAGGCAAGGGCACCGGCCTGGGCCTGTCGATGGTGTACGGCTTCGTGAAGCAGTCGGGCGGCCACGTCAAGATCTACAGCGAGGTCGGGCAGGGCACCACCGTCAAGCTTTATTTGCCGCGTTCTTCGGCCCAGGAGGAACCGATCGGGCCGGTGGAGCCGCAGCAGGCCGTGGGCGGCAGCGAGACCATCCTGGTGGCCGAGGACGACGAAGCGGTGCGCGCCACCGTGGTCGAGATGCTGAGCGGCCTGGGCTACCGGGTGCTGAAGGCATCGGACGCGGCCAGCGCGCTGGCCGTGATCGACAGCGGGGTGCCGGTCGACCTGCTGTTCACCGACGTGGTGATGCCGGGCAGCCTGCGCAGCCCCGAGCTGGCGCGCATGGCGCGCGAACGCCTGCCCAACCTGGCGGTGCTGTTCACCTCCGGCTATACCGAGAATTCGATCGTGCACGGCGGCCGGCTCGATCCGGGCGTCGAGCTGCTCGGCAAGCCGTACACGCGCGAGCGCCTGGCGCGCCGCATCCGCAAGGTGCTGGCCGGCCAGAAGCGGCAGGCCGAGGCGCCGGCGGCGCCGCCGTCAATCCCGCCGGCCGGCGGCCTGGCGATCGTGCTGGTCGAGGACGAGGAAAACATCCGCCTGAATACCGCGGCCCTGCTCGAGCACCTGGGCCACCGGGTGCAGTCGGCGCCGGACGCCGAAACGGCGCTGCCGCTGATCACGCCCGAGACCGACGTCCTGATCACCGACGTGCAGCTGCCCGGCATGTGGGGCGACGCCCTGGCCGCCCAGGCGCGCAGCAATGCGCCCGGCGTGCGCATCGTGTTCGCGACCGGCAACGGCGAGGTGGCCAACTGGCCGGACGCGCTGGTGCTGCGCAAGCCCTACGACCTGCAGAGCCTGATCCGGGTGCTGGGGCCGCAGGCGGCGGTGGCTTGAGCTCCCCGCTGGCCGCGCGCCCGGCGAGCAGGCTGTCGCGCGCGACCCGGGGGCACAGGAGGCCGGGCGGCGTCGACGCGCGCGGCTGTTACGTCCGGCGATCGACCAGCTTGATCATGCCCTTGGCGAGATAGAGAACGATCAGGATCCCGAGGACATCGCCGGTGAGCATGGCCGTGGCGGCAGTCCAGTCCACGATCCCGGAATGCATCCAGATGAACACCTGGTGCAACGCCGGGCTCATCACGCCACACAGTAAACCTGTGATCAAGAGCCGGTGCGCGGTGAGGTTCCCCAGCCGCGGACCCAGGTCGAACCATTGTTTCGCGAACAGATAAGCGAGGTAGGGCCCGGCTGCGCCCGCAACAGCACCCCACAGCGCGCGTGCCTGGTCCTGGAAAAGGAAATGTTCGAAGTTCAGGTAGATGCCGGCCGCCAGCAGGCCGACGAAGCCGGGAAAACCGAACAGGAGCGTCGCCAGGAGCCGCACGCCGGCTGGCAGGAAGACCCAGTTGATCCCGTTGCTTTGTTCAAACTGAATAAAAAGCAGCTCGTTGACCCAGTTCAGCCCGATAAATGAAACTGCCGTGATGCTTGCCGTACTCAGGTCTTGCACGGTGCTGTGTTTCTGGGAAAGCATTGTCGCTAAGCTCATGTTGTTGCATTCAGGTATTTTAGCCCTTCCGTCCGCTCGTTCGACCGGCGCTTGCCTGCCTCTGCGGGACAGCGCGGTCCTACACCGGGAACCGGCACGGGCCTATTCGTGCGCGGTCGCCCCGGTACTATCATCAGGACCTGATTCCATGACCAGGAGGCCAGCATGTCGATGCAAAGCGAAGGCAAGGACGCCAAGGGGCGCAACTATCACCAGAGCACCAAGGACGGCACCGGCAGCGCCGCCAGCGTCGGGACCGGCGGCACTGGGGACATCGGCGCCATGGGCAGCGACAGCCCGGGTAGCCAGCAGTCGGCCAGCCGGACCGACGACCTGCTGGCCGGCAACACTACCGACCAGGAAGCCGACCAGGTCTTCAGCGGGGGCAGCGATCGCGGGCAGATCCAGACCGGGATGGAAGGCATCGCCGACAAGGGCGGCAACCGGCAATCCGGCCAGCAGCCCGGCCAGCAGCCCGGTCAGCAGTTGAGTCGGCAGTCGGGTCGACCATCCAGCCAGCAGAAGGCCATGCCGAGCGGCCAGACCGATGGGGACCAGTACGACCAGGGGACCGCGCCGCGCGAGCCCTGAACGATCCGCTGTGTGCGGCAGGCATGGCCGGGCGCCGGTGCGTTCTCAGCCCGTGCGCGCCAGGCGCGTCGCCGCCACGTCCTCGATGAAACGGGCCGTGCGTTCCGGCTGGGTCACCGGCAGCATGTGGCCGCCCTCGACCAGTTCCAGGCGCGCACCGGCGACCTTGTCGGCCAGCGCCTGGCCGTTGGCGCGCCAGTCGAGGATGCGGTCGTCGCGACCGAACAGGATGTGCAGCGGAATCCGCAGCGCGGCCAGGTCGGCGTAGCGCCGCTCCAGTCCCGGCATGTGGCCGGCCAGGGCTTGCAGGTCGGCCGAGCTGGCCAGGAACTGGCCGGGGCGCAGGCCGAGCAGGCCGCCGCCGCGGGTCGCGAAGTCGGCCGGCGCCTGCTCCGGGCCGAACACTTCTTTCAACACGCCCTTGCTGGCCACGATGCCGAGCGGGAGCGCGAGCGTCGCCGCGAACAGGCGCTGCAGCCAGGCGGTTTCGATGGTCAGCGCGCGGAAGGCCGGCGGCACCTGTTGCGGCGCATGGGTCAGCGGCGCCACCAGGGCGAGCGCGCCGACCCGGCCTGGATGCTCGAGCGCCAGCGTGAGCGCGGTGGCGCCGCCCAGCGAATGGCCGACCACGGTCGGGTGCTCCAGCCCGAGTTCGGCGATGAGGGCGGCGAGGGCGCGCGCCTGGGTCGACAGGTCGGCCGGCACGCCGTCCGGGCGGGTCGAATAGCCGGAGCCGGGACGGTCCACGGTGACCACGCGGTAGCGCTTGCTCAGCGCGCGCAGCGCGTCGTAGTGGAAGTGCCCCATCTGGCCGCCCAGGCCGTGGATCATCAGGAGCGCCGGGCCGCGCCCTTCGTCGCGCACGTGCAGGCGCACGCCCTCGACCTTCACGAAGCTGCCGCCAGGCGGCAGGACGGCTTCGATGCGGCGCGCCGTGCGGCGGCTGAACACGGCCAGCAGGAGCAGCAGCAACGCGATGCCGCCGAGGAGGTACAGCAGCAGTTCCAGGCTCATGTGCCGGTCGCTTTCTTCAGGATTTTCCAGTAGTGGACGGGGCTCAGGCGTTCGAGCAGGGCCACGAACCTGGCGTCGTTGCCGACCAGGATGCGGGCCTGGCGGCGCTCGATGCCGCGCACGATGATCTCGCCGGCCTGCTCGGGCGGCATGCGCAGCAGGCGCTGGGCGATCGCGCGGCCGCGCTCGGCCTCGCCCTGCGGCGTCCCGGCGGGGACCCGTGCGTTGCTGGCGATCGCGGTGGCCACGCCGCCCGGATGCACCACGCTGACGGCCACGCTGCTGCCCTCGAGTTCGTGGCGCAGGGCGTTGCTGAAGCCGCGCACCGCGAACTTGCTGGCCGCGTAGGCGCTCTGGCCGGGCGGCGCGACGATGCCATAGATGCTCGAGACGTTGACGATGCGGGCGTCGTCGCTGGCGCGCAGTTGCGGCAGGAAGGCGCGGATCATGCGCACCACGCCGTGGAAGTTGATCTCCATGAGCCAGTCGAAATCGTCTTCGCCGACCTGCTCGAAAGTCCCGCCGAGCGCGACCCCGGCGTTGTTGAGCAGCAGGTCGACCCGGCCGTGCGCCTGCATGACCTGTGGCGGCAGGGCGCGCACGGCCGCGCGGTCGGCCACGTCCAGCGCGTGGCTGGAGGCGCGCACGCCGAGTTGGCGCGCCGCCTGCGCGCAGCGCGCCGCGGCGGCGGCGTCGATGTCGGCCAGCGCCAGGTGGCAGCCGCGCCGCGCCAGGGCCAGGGCGGTGGCGCGGCCGATCCCGCCGCCGGCGCCGGTGACCACCGCGACACGATTCGCGAGCTTCATGGCAGCGCTCCCGGCGCACCGAAGCGCAAGACCCCGTCGTCGATGCGCCCGAGGCGGATGGTCAACAGGTCGCGCAGGTAGTTCTGGTAGACCCGCCAGGGCTTGCGCGCGCCCTGCTTGGGCAGCAGCTGGCTGGCGCGCTCCACATAGCCCGAGCTGAAGTCGAGGAAGGGCGCCTCCGGCACCGAGGGGTCGCGCGGCGCCACCGCGATCGCCTGGCCGTGGGCGTCCATGTAGCGCAGCAGGCGGCACACCCAGCCCGCCGTGAGGTCGGCCTTCAGGGTCCAGGAAGCATTGGTGTAGCCGAAGGCCAGTGCGCAATTGGGCACGCCGCTCAGCATCATGCCCTTGTAGGTCATGGCCTGGCTCGGATCGAGTACCTTGCCGTCCACGACCAGGGTAGCGCCGCCGAACAGCTTCAGGGTCAGGCCGGTGGCCATTACCACGACGTCGGCGGCCAGCTCGCGGCCCGACTGCAGCCGGATGCCGCCCGGGGTGAAGCAGGCGATGCGGTCGGTCACCACTTCGGCGCGGCCGGCGCGGATCGCCGCGAACAGGTCGCCGTCCGGCGCCACGCAGACGCGCTGGTCCCAGGGTTTGTAGCCGGGCGCGAAGTGGGCGGCGGCGGCTTCGCGCGAGCCGAGCTGCTGTCCGGCCATCTCGACGATCTTGCGCTTGACCAGTTCCGGCCGGCTGCGCGCGAGCCAGTACAGGAACATGCTCTCGCCGATCAGGCGCCAGCGCGTCAGGGCGTAGGCCAGGCGCTCCGGGAACAGGGCGCGCATGCGCTGCGCGAAGCCGTAGCGCGCGGGGCGCGCGACCACGTAGGTGGGCGAGCGCTGCAGCATGGTGACGTGGGCGGCGCGCTCGGCCATGGCCGGCACCACGGTCACCGCGGTGGCGCCGCTGCCGATGACCACCACCTTCTTGCCGGTGTAGTCGAGGTCCTGCGGCCAGAACTGCGGCTGCACGATCCGGCCGGCGAAACCGTCTTCGCCCTCGAAGCGCGGGCGGTAGGCCTCGTCGTAGCTGTAATAGCCGCTGCACAGGTACAGGAAGCGCGCCCGCAGGCTGCGCAGCTCGCCGCCCGCGAGCCGGGCCTGCACGGTCCACAGCGCTTCTTGCGAGCACCAGCTCGCGCCCACCACCTTGTGGCCGAAGCGGATGTGCGGCCCGATGCCGTGCTCGCGGGCGGTCGCGCGCACATAGTCGAGGATGGCCGGGCCGTCGGCGATCGCCTTGGCCTCCAGCCAGGGACGGAAGGAATAACCGAGGGTGTACATGTCGGAATCGGAGCGGATGCCGGGATAGCGGAACAGGTCCCAGGTGCCGCCGATGGCCTCGCGCGCCTCGAGGATGGCGTAGCGCTTGCCGGGGCAGCTGCGCTGCAGCGCGGCGGCCGCGCCGATGCCCGACAGTCCGGCGCCGACGATCAGGATGTCCAGCGGCGCATCCGGGGCCGGCTCGGTGGATGCGCAGGGTGCTGCGGGTCGATGCATGATGTCTCGTATGTTTTCTGCTTATACTGACACTCTACATTGTCAAAATTCGCGTGACAAGTTTCTGTGTAGAATGTCGGCATGAAAGCAGAGCTCACCACCTCCCGATCCTACCGCGGGATGTCGCAGGAAGCCCGGCGCGCCGAGCGCCGCGCGCGCCTGATCGCGGCCGCCATCGCCGTCTATGGCGAGCGCGGCTACCACCAGGCCACCGTGAAGGCGGTCTGCGAGGCGGCCGGGCTGACCGAGCGCTACTTCTACGAATCCTTCGCCAACAGCGAAGCGCTCTTGATCGATTCCTTCAATACCGTCACCTATTCGGTGCTGGGCGAGATCACCCAGGCCGCGCGCGCAGCCGGCCGCGGGCGCATCGCGCGCTCGCGCGCCATGCTGCACGCCTACTTCTCGGCGCTGCAGCGCGAGCCGCAGTCGGCGCGCGTGTTCCTGGTCGAGATCCGCGGCGTCAGCCGGGCGGTGGACCTGGCCTTCGACGCGGCCTTGCGCGCGATCGGGCGCGAGGTGGCGCGCATCGTCGCGCCGCCGGACGCACCGGACGACCAGCTGCTGCAGGCCGGCGTGGTCGGCGGCGTGATCCACATCGCGCTGCGCTGGATCGACGACGGCTACCTGCCATCCATCGAGCGCGTGGTCGATACCGCGCTGCGGCTGGGCACGGTGCTGTCGGCTGCGCCGCGGCCGCGGCAGCGGGCAGCCTAGAGCGGGTGGCCCAGAGCGGCGGCCTAGAATGGGCTGCGGCTGATTTCCTCGATGGTCGCCCGGACCACGGCTTCGAAGGCCGCCAGGTCGGTCTTCGCATCCACCTGGGCCAGCATGCGGCGCGCCAGTTCGTTGTTGCGCGCGCCCGTGTAGGCGAGGATCCAGGCTTCGCGTTCGCACAGGATCCTGTAAAAGACGGCCGACACTGCGACCTTGTTGCGCACGACCAGTGCATCCTCTCCCTGCGCGCCCACCATGATCGCCAGCGCCGCTTCCTCGCGCGTGATGATGCCCCTGTCGATCGCATCGGTCCACCAGGCGTGGCCCCCGACGTCGGGGCTGCGGTTGAACAGGGTGCGGTAGACGCCTTCGACGAATTGCGCGTTGCCCCCGGGGTAGAGTTCCTGCGATTCCGTGCTGACCGAGAAGCTGTGGAGCACGTAGCGCACGCCGCCGTTGGCGCGGTATTGGCGCCACAGCTCGGCGGTGTCGGTGGCCGCCCTCGCCACCTCGAACTGGCGGTTCCAGAACGCCAGGCCGGGCGGTTCGGCGGGGCGGCCGAAGTAGGCGA
Source organism: Massilia sp. X63 (assembly GCF_041023745.1). NCBI lineage: Bacteria > Pseudomonadati > Pseudomonadota > Betaproteobacteria > Burkholderiales > Oxalobacteraceae > Massilia > Massilia sp. X63. The sequence goes on along the minus strand of NZ_JBFTEF010000004.1, from coordinate 199,571 downwards.
TGTAGATATGGTGGATGGCGGTGGCGTACTGGTCTTCGGCGACCGTCATCGCCGGCGCCGATGCGACCAAGGCCGCGGTGCGGCTCGTGGCGGCGGCGGGAGCCGGGTCGTCGCTGCCGCACCCGGTCAAGGCGAGTGACAGGGTGAGGGGTAGGGCGAGGGCGGAGCGCGCCCGAAGGCCGCGCGCGGTCGGCGTGCTGTGCTTGTGCATGGCGTCATGGCGGAGAGTGGTGGTGCGAGAAAGTATACCGCCGGGTCCGCCGCGCCGCGCCTTACCGATGGCCTAGGCGGGCGGGAGTATGCGTCGCGCATGGACGCCTTCGTCCAAATGAAAAACCCGGCCGAGGCCGGGTTGGGAAGGGGCTGCGCTGCTTAGAACTGGAAGGCCACGCCCGCGCTCAGGTTCGTCGCGTCGCTGGCCGGTTTCTGCACTTCGACGCGGGCCGCGACGGCCGGGGTGATCGCGTAGCTCATGCCGATGCCGTACAGGGCCTTGGTGTCGGAGTCCTTGGCGGTGTAGACGTTCGAGCTGACCCGTCCTTCCAGGCGGTTGACGCCGAGGCGGCCGTAGACACTGAGGTTCTCGGCCACCGGCAGGCTGCCGACCAGCGACAGGGCGGCCTGGTTGACGCGCACATTGGTGTCGTAGGCGCCGAAGCCGTAGTCGGTCTCGGCCAGGCGGCGGTAGCCGGCTTCGATGGCGACGTTCTGGTGGAAGTTGTAGCCGACGAAGGCGCCGACGCTGGTGTCATGGCCCGAAATGTCGTCGATCTTGGTGCGGCCGACGTCGGCGCCGGCGTAGAAGCTGCCCGGTTGCGCGGCGAAGGCTGCCGAGGAGACGATGACGAGGGCTGCTGCTGCGATGTGCTTGATCATGGTGATGCTTCTTTCTGTGGTTATCGCTGGTATGCTCAGAACTGGAAGGCGACGCCGGCGCTTACATTGGTGCCGTCGCTGGCAGGCTTCTGCACTTCGAGGCGGGCCGACACGGCCGGGGTGAAGGCGTAGCTCAGGCCGACCCCGTACAGGGCCTTGGTAGTCGATTCCTTGCTGTCGTAGGCGGGCGAGCTGAGCTTGGCTTCCAGGCGGTTGACGCCGAGACGGCCGTACAGGCTGAAGCTTTCACCGATCGGCATGCTGCCGACCAGCGACAGGTGCGCCTGGTCGACCTTGACGCTGCCGTTGTCGATCGCGCCGCCATAGCTCATCACGCCGATGTCGTAGTCGCCCAGGCGACGGTAGCCGCCTTCGACCGCGAAGTTCTGGCTCAGGTTGTAGCCGACGAAGGCGCCGACGCTGGTGTCGCGCTTGGAGAAGTCGTCGACCTTGGTCTTGCCGACGTCGGCGCCGGCGTAGAAGGTATTCGGTTGGGCGGCAAAGGCTGCCGAGGACGCGAGGACCAGGGCGGTCGCGGCTGCGATTTTCTTGAACATGTTATGTGCCTTTATGCTGGTAGTGCGCTGGGGCTCATTCCCGAGCGCGGAGCGATTATTGCACCTGGGATACGTTTATCGCAATTCATCGCTGGGCACAAATGTGCAAATATTGTTTGCAGATGTAACAATATATGCATATCCTGTTCGCCTGTGGGCCGGCTTTGGCAAAGATTCGGTGGCGCACATGCGTAAAAAAACCGCCCTTGCGGGCGGTTTCAGGAGCGGCCTGGCGGCAGGCTCGCGCTCGACAGCGGCTCAGATGTGCAGCGCGTGGCCCAGCGCGCGCAGGGCGGCTTCCTGCACGGCTTCGCCCAGGGTCGGGTGGGCGTGGATGGTGCCGGCAATGTCCTCGAGCTGGGCGCCGAGTTCGATCGACTGGGTGAAGCCCGCCGCCAGTTCCGAGACGGCGCCGCCCACGGCCTGCCAGCCGATGATGCGGTGGTCGCTCTTCCTGGCCACGACGCGCACGAAGCCGTCCGTGCTCTCGATGGTCATGGCGCGGCCGTTGGCGCTGAACGGGAAGTTCGCGGTGACGATCCCGATGCCGGCCTTGTCGGCATCCAGCGGCGACATCCCGACCACGACGATCTCGGGGTCGGTGAAGCACACCGCCGGAATCGCCGCCGGGGCGAAGTGGCGGCGCTTGCCGGACACGATCTCGGCCACCATCTCACCCTGCGCCATCGCGCGGTGCGCCAGCATCGGTTCGCCGGCCAGGTCGCCGATCGCCCACACGTTGCGCATCGAGGTGCGGCACTGGTCGTCGACCTTGATGGCGCGCCCGTCCATGTCGAGCATCAGGTTTTCGAGGCCCCAGCCGACCGTGGCCGGCTTGCGGCCAACCGCCACCAGCACGCGGTCTGCTTCCAGCAGCGCTTCCACGCCGGAAGCGTCGCGCACGCGCACCCGTGGCAGGCCGTCCCCGCCACTCTCCGTGTCCAGGCCGAGCACCGAGGTGCCCAGGCGCAGCTCGACGCCCAGGCGCGCCAGGCTCGCCGCCACCGGCTTGACCAGGTCGGGGTCGTAGGCGGGCAGGATGCGGTCCGCCGCTTCGACCACCGTCACCTGCGCGCCCAGCTTGCGGTAGGCGGTGCCCAGCTCCAGGCCGATGTAGCCGGCGCCGACCACCACCAGGCGCTGCGGCACTTCGCCCGGCGACAGCGCTTCGGTGCTCGAGACCACCGGTCCGCCGAAGGGCATGAAGGGCAGCTCGACCGGCACCGAACCGGCCGCCAGCAGCAGGTGCTCGCAGCGGATGCGCACGGTGGCTTCGCTCGCGCCTTCCGGACGCACCTCGACGGTCTTGCCGTCCAGGACCGTGGCCCAGCCGCTCACCAGCTTGACGCCGTTCTTCTTGAGCAGGGCGCCGACGCCGCCGGTGAGCTTCTTGACGATGCCGTCCTTCCAGGCCACCGTGCGTTCCAGGTCGATGCGCGGCTCCGCGCTGGTGATCCCCAGCGGCGAGGTCTCGGCGGCATAGCTGCGCGCCTTGCAGAATTCGTCGGCCGCGTGGATCAGGGCCTTCGAGGGGATGCAGCCGATGTTCAGGCAGGTGCCGCCCGGCGAGGCGCCTTCGACCACGATGGTCGGCACGCCCAGCTGGCCGGCGCGGATGCCGGCCACGTAGCCGCCGGGGCCGCCGCCGATGATGAGCAGTGTCGTATGCAGTGTTTCCATGCTCTTTGCCTTTCTACTCGACGAAGATGGTCGCCGGGGTCTCGAGGTAGCCGCGGATGGTCTGCACGAACTTGGCCGCCACCTGGCCGTCGATGACGCGGTGGTCGAACGAGGACGACAGGTTCATCATCTTGCGCGCCACCATGGCGCCGTCCTTGATGACCGGGCGGTCGACGATGCGGTTGGGGCCGATGATCGCGACCTCGGGACGGTTCAGCACCGGCGTGGTGACGATGCCGCCCAGCGGGCCAAGGCTGGTGATGGTGATGGTGGACCCGCTCAGCTCGTCGCGCGTGGCCTTGCCGGCGCGCGCCGCATCGGCCAGGCGCGCCACCTCGGCGGCCGCGGCCCACGGGTCGAGCGTCTCGGCGTGGTGCACCACCGGCACCATCAGGCCGGCCTCGGTCTGGGCGGCGATGCCCAGGTGGACCGGGTCGTACTGGGTCAGCATGTTGTTGGCGTCGTCGTAGCGCGCGTTCATCATCGGATACTGGCGGATCGCCAGCACCACCGCGCGCATCAGCAGCGGCAGGAAGGTCAGCTTGCCGCGCTCGGCGCCGTAGCGGGCGTTGAGCTGGGCGCGCAGGGCTTCCAGTTCGGTGACGTCGACTTCTTCCACATAGGTGAAGTGCGGGATGTTGCGCTTGGCTTCCTGCATGCGCTCGGCGATCTTGCGGCGCAGGCCGATCACCGGCGTCGCGCGCTCGCCGTCGCGCTTGGCATAGCGGTCGTCGCGGCCGCCCCCTTGCGGCGCGCCGCGGCGGCCCGCCACGTGGGCGTCGAGGTCGGCATGCAGGATGCGACCCGCCGGGCCGCTGCCGTGCACGAACTGCAGCTCGATGCCGAGATCCCAGGCGCGCTGGCGCACCGCCGGCGCGGCCAGCGGTTTCTCGCCTTCGGCGCGCATCGGCGCCGGACCGTTCTGGTAACTGCGCGGCGCCTGCGGCTTCGACGGCGGCGGCGCGACCGGCGCGCCGGCACGCGCCTGCGCCGCCGCAGGGGCCTCGGCCTGCGCCACCGCTTCCAGCTGCGGCTCGGCGACTTCTTCGGCCGGCGCCGTGGCCGCGGCCGACTTCACCGGCTCCTGCTTCGCCTTCTCGCCAGAGAAGTTGCCGGCGCCTGCGACTTCCAGGCGGATCAGCTCCGCGCCCACCGCCAGCGACTGGCCGACGGCGCCGCCCAGGCTGGTGATGGTGCCCGCGACCGGCGAGGGGATCTCGACGGTGGCCTTGTCGGTCATGACGTCGGCCAGCACCTGGTCTTCCTTGACCGTATCGCCCGGCTGCACGTGCCAGGCCACCACCTCGACCTCGGCGATGCCTTCGCCCAGGTCCGGCATCTTGATGACGTGGATACCCATGTTAACGTCCCTCCATCGCACGTTTCAGGGCCGCCGCTACGCGGTCCGGCCCCGGGAAGTAAGCCCATTCCTGCGCATGCGGGTAAGGGGTGTCCCAGCCGGTCACGCGCTCGATCGGCGCCTCCAGCTGGTAGAAGCAGTGTTCCTGCACCAGCGCCGCCAGTTCGGCGCCGAAGCCGCTGGTGCGGGTGGCCTCGTGCACGATCACGCAGCGGCCGGTCTTCTTGACCGAATTCACGATGGTGTCGAGGTCGAGCGGCCAGATGCTGCGCAGGTCGATCACCTCGGCGTCGACGCCGCTCTCGCGCGCCGCCGCTTCCGAGACCCAGACCATGGTGCCGTAGGCCAGCACGGTCACGTCGTTGCCGGGGCGGACCACGTTCGCCTTGTCCAGCTCCACCGTGTAGTGCCCGGTCGGCACGTTGCCGAGCGCATGGCCGGACCAGGGCACCACCGGACGGTCGTGGTGGCCGTCGAACGGGCCGTTATACAAACGCTTGGGCTCCAGGAAGATCACCGGGTCGTCGTTCTCGATCGAGGCGATCAGCAGGCCTTTCGCATCGTAGGGATTGGACGGCATCACGGTGCGCAGGCCGCACACGTGGGTGAAGAAGGCTTCCGGGCTCTGGCTGTGGGTCTGGCCGCCGTAGATGCCGCCGCCGCAAGGCATGCGGATCACCATCGAGGAGGTGAATTCGCCGGCCGAACGGTAGCGCAGGCGCGCCGCTTCCGACACGATCTGGTCGGTCGCCGGATAGAAATAATCGGCGAACTGGATCTCGATGACGGGGCGCAGGCCGTAGGCCGCCATGCCCACCGCGGTGCCGACGATGCCGCCTTCCGAGATCGGCGCGTCGAACACGCGCGACTTGCCGTATTTCGCCTGCAGGCCGTCGGTGACGCGGAACACGCCGCCGAAGAAGCCGACGTCCTGGCCGTACACGACCACGTTCGGGTCGCGTTCCATCATCACGTCCATGGCCGAGCGCAGCGCCTGGATCATGGTCATCGGCATGGTGGCCTGCTTGTCTGCCGATTCCTTGGTTTGGTCGTCACGCGCCATGCTCATACTCCCAGTTCCTGACGCTGGCGGCGCAGGTGCGCCGGCATGTCCTTGTAAACATCCTCGAACATCGTGGCGGCGCTCGGAGCGCGCTCGTCGCCCAGGATGCCGTAGGATTCGGCCTCTTTCTGGGCCGCGAGGATTTCCGCCTCGAGTTCGGCCTGCACCTGCTCGTGCTCCTCGTCCGACCACCAGCCCTGCCTGGTGAGGTACTGGCGCAGGCGCGCGATCGGGTCGCCCAGCGGGAAGTGCGAGAAGTCGTCGGCCGGGCGGTAGCGCGACGGGTCGTCCGAGGTCGAGTGCGGGCCGGCGCGGTAGGTGACCCATTCGATCAGGGTCGGGCCGAGGTTGCTGCGGGCGCGTTCGGCGGCCCAGCGCGAGGCCGACAGCACGGCCAGGAAGTCGTTGCCGTCCACGCGCAGCGAGGCGATCCCGCTGCCGATGCCGCGGGTGGCGAAGGTGACGCTCTCGCCGCCGGCGATGGCCTGGAAGGTCGAGATCGCCCACTGGTTGTTGACCACGTTGAGGATGACCGGCGCGCGGTACACGTGGGCAAAGGTGAGGGCGGTCGAGAAATCGGATTCGGCGGTGGCGCCGTCGCCGATCCAGGCCGAGGCGATCTTGGTGTCGCCCTTGATGGCGGAGGCCATGGCCCAGCCCACGGCTTGCGGGTACTGGGTGGCCAGGTTGCCGGAAATGGTGAAGAAGCCGGCGCGGCGCACCGAATACATCACCGGCAGCTGGCGGCCCTTGAGCGGATCGCGCTCGTTGGACAGCAGCTGGCAGATCATCTCGACCAGCGGCACCTGCTTGGCGAACAGCAGGCTCTGCTGGCGGTAGGTCGGGAAATGCATGTCGCCATCTTCGAGGGCCAGCGCCTGCGCCGTGCCGATGGCTTCCTCGCCGAGCGAGAGCATATAGAAAGACATTTTCTTCTGGCGTTGCGCGATGACCATGCGCGCATCGAAGATGCGGGTCTTCATCATGGTGCGCAGCCCGAAGCGCAGCAGCTCGGGATCGACCTCGGGCGCCCACGGACCCACGGCGTCGCCGTGCTCGTCCAGGACGCGGATCAGGCCGGTCGCGATGTCGCTCGTATCGAGCGGCGCCACGTCGACGGGCGGACGCCGGACGGAACCGGCGGGACTCAATTGCAGGTACGAAAAATCGGTCTTGCAGCCCGGACGGCCGGTAGGCTCCGGTACATGCAGCGACAGAGGCTTACTCTGACTCATAAACGCTTCCCCTTTGTAAGGTGACTTGCGGCAAGCATGATACGGCGAACGGCCGCGCACACGAAGCCCTTGGCGAACTATTTTTATATTGCTATGCAGCATGGCGGGCGGTGCCGGGTGGCTGCCGGCGCTGCCGCGTGCTTATCGGAGGCGGTACAAGGGCGTGTCACGCGCCCGCCGAAGATTGCGGCGCGCGCGCGGCATCTGTAGTATGGAACTGCCGCAGCATGCCCTTCATGCCCGTGCGCAGGGATCCATGAAAAAAACCGCCGTCGTCCTGTTAACGCTCCTGCTGGCGATGGCCGGGATCGGTGGGCCCATCCTGCTCGCCATCGGAGAATCGCAACGGCAGGCTTTCAAGGCCGAAAGCGCGCATGCGCTCGGCTATGCGCGCGACGTCGTGATGCGCGGCGACGAGACCGCCACGCAGGTTGCCGCGGCGGTCAGGCGGCTGGCCCCGCATGAAGGCGCGCCCTGCGCGCCGGCCAGCATCGACCTGATGCGCGAGATCGACCTCGGCTCGACCTATATCCAGGCGGTCGGCTACGTCGCGGGCAACCGGATGCCATGCTCGTCGATCGTCGGCAGCGCGCGCGTCCTCGACCTGGGCCCGCCCACCTATCGCAGCAGGTCGGGCGCCGTGGTACGCATCGATGTGCGCTTTCCCTTCGCCCCCGAGTATGCTTTCCTGGTGGTGCAGTACGGGAACTTCGCCGCCATTTTGCACGCGCAATTGCCGATCGACACCGCCAAGAGCGAGCCCGACGTGTCGCTGGCGGTGGTGCCGCTCGATTTCTCCGCGCCGATCAGTGCCCGCGGCCATATCGACCCGGCCTGGTCGAAGCGCCTCGGGAACGCGCGCGAGGTGGTGTTCGAGGAGGATGGCCACGTGGTGGCCGTGGTGCGCTCGTCCAGCTTCGGGACGGTCGGTATCGCCGCCGTGCCGCTGCACTACCTGCAGGACCGCTCCCTGGACCTGGCGGCGCGGCTGGTGCCGGTGGGCCTGCTGGCCGGCCTGGCGCTGGCCTGCGCGATCCTGTACCTGGCGCGCCAGCAGATGGCCTTGCCCTATGCGGTGCGCGCCGCGCTGCGGCGCAGGGAATTCTTCCTCGAATACCAGCCGGTGGTCGAGCTGCGCAGCGGGCGCTGGATCGGCGTCGAGGCCCTGGTGCGCTGGCGCCGGCCCACTGGCGAGATCGTCATGCCCGAGCTGTTCATTCCCATCGCCGAGCAGGACGAGACCATCGCCAGGCTCACGCACCAGGTGCTGGAGCTGGTCTGCCGCGATACCGGCTTCTATCTCGAGGCCCATCCTGGCTTTCATATCGGCATCAACGTGGCGCCGGCCGACTTCCACTCGCCGGACTTCCTCGACAAGCTCCAGGCCACGCTAGAGCAGATGGGCGCGCACCCTTCCAGCATCATCCTCGAGGTGACCGAGCGCGGCATGCTCGACCCCATGGTCGCGCGCGAGACCTCGGGCGCGCTGCGGCGGCACGGCTTCGCGATCGCCATCGACGACTTCGGCACCGGCTATTCGAGCCTGTCCTACCTGGAAACCCTGGAGCTCGACTTCCTCAAGATCGACCGCAGCTTCATCGAGGCGATCGGCACCGGGGCCCCGACCAGCCAGGTAGTCGGGCACATCATCTCGATGGCGCGCGACCTGGGCCTGCGCATGATCGCGGAAGGGGTGGAGAGCCAGGCCCAGGCGGACTTCCTGCTCCGGCACGGGGTGCAGTACGCCCAGGGCTGGCTGTTCGGGCAGCCGATGCCCTTTGCCGAGGTGGTGCGCCGGATGGAAGAGGCACAGGAACTGGCGGCGCGCGCGGCCGGCTAGGTGTGCGCCGGTGCAGGGCAGGCGGCAGGGCGGCAGCGTGACCGCCTGCCGCCCTGATCGAAGCGCCGCTTCAGTGCACGACCGGCAGCTCGATGTAGCTCTGGTTGGCGGCGTCGTGGTGCACCGCATTGTCGGCGACTACACCGGTCTTCTCGCTTTCGTTCGCTCCGCCCGTGTTGAGGTTGCGCACGAACTTCGGGAAGTTCGACGAAGTGACCTCGACCCGGATGCGGTGCCCGGCGCCGAACTGGATCGCGGTGGCGATCGGGGTCGGGCGGATCGTCACCACTTCACCCGGCGTGAGCGGCGCCGGCTGGTCGAAACCGTTGCGGTAGCGCGCGCGGAAGATGGTGTCGCCGATGATCCAGGCGGTGCCGTCCGGGGCCACGTCGACCAGTTTCACCGCGAAGTCGGTGTCTTTTGCATTCGACGAGACCTTCAGCACCGCATCCACGAAGCCGGCCACGCTCACCGGCTTGGGCAGCGGATCGCTGGTGTAGACCAGCACGTCGCTGCGCACTTCGACCGGACGCTGGTCGAACGCGCCCGGCACCACGATGCCGCCGTTGCAGCAGTCGCCGCCGCCGATGGTCTGCACCGGATTCATCGGATCGTAGCGGTAGCGGTCGGCGGCTTCGCCGGCGCCCGGCGCCTCGGTGCTCAGGCGGCCGTCGCCGTACAGCGAATTGGCCTTGCCGGCCGAGCGCAGGTACAGGCGCATCGGCTTGGCCTTCTCCGGCGGCCAGGTGCCGGCGTTCTGCCAGCGGTTGGCGCCCATCTCGAAGTAGCGCACGTGCGGGGTAGAGGCCGGGAATGCCTTGGCGTCGCCCTTCAGCCAGCGGTCGAACCAGCCGTAGATGGCGCCGTCGACGTCGAAGCTGGCGTCGCCCATGGCGCGCTCGCCCACGGTCATGTTCGGACCCAGCCGGGAGAAGGCGCAGTGCACGTTCGGCGCCACCACGGCGTACTGGTTGGCGCTGGCTCCCTTGTCGGTGCCGGCCGCGCGCGCATGGTTGAACAGTTCCAGGTTGGGGCCGATCGACACGTCGTACCAGCTGTTGAACCACAGCGCGGGAACGCCCCAGCCCATGCCTTCGTGGTACAGGCCGCCCTGGCGCCAGGCCGGGTCGGCCGGCGTGCGCTTGATGAGCTGCTCGAAGGTGCCGGCCGGCTCGCCCAGCGAGGACAGCAGCTGGTCGACCGGCAGCTGCTTGATCTGCTTGTTCCAGTCGACCTTCGGCTTGGCCGGGTCGAGGTCGTTGTAGGCTTCGACGCGGGCGCGCAGCTTGTCGTCGGCGATCGCCGGCAGCTGGGCGCGCAGCGGATTGTCGACCCCGTACAGCCACACGAAGAACAGGTTGCGCGGCACGCCGCCGGTGTACCAGTTGCCCTGTTCCTGGAAGCGGCCGACCTTGCCGATGCCGGCGCCGGACGCCATCGGCACCATCGCCGCGTGCGCCGGGTGGTTCAGCCCGGCCAGGGCCAGCTGCCATTCGGCCGAGGACGAGCAGCCCAGGGTGCCGACCTTGCCGTTCGACCAGGCTTGCTCGGCGATCCAGCTCAGGGTGTCGTAGCCGTCGGTCTGCGGATTACCCAGGATTTCCCATTTGCCTTCGGAAAAATAGCGCCCGCGCTCGTTCTGGACGATGAAGACGTAGCCGCGCTTGACCGATTCGAGCGCGTAGCGCTGGGTCGATCCCTTGAGCTTGCCCTCGTTGTACGGGGTCTTCCAGAGGATGACCGGCAGCTTGCCGCTCGCGTTCTTCGGCATGTAGATGTCGGTCGACAGCTTGACGCCGTCGCGCATCGGCACCATCACGCTCAGCCGCGACGTGGCGATCTGGCCGAGTTCCTTGTCCAGGGCTTCCTGGCTGTACTTGGCATAGTCCTGGGCCGCGACGACGCGCGCGGCATCGACGGCGAACATGGAAACGGCGACGGAAACTGCGGTGAGGCTGGCGACAATCTTTTTCAAGCTGGCTCCTTGGGCTTCATGGTGGACGGCGGCTGTGTGCGTTGGAGTAATACTTTATCAACAGCGGGACTGTTGAGCTAGCGCAAGACGCTAATTTGCGGCAGCGGGCATGAAACGGACTGCCGCTGTCGCTTTATGGCGTCTTTACGGCCGGCGGCACGGCAGGCGCGGCCTCGTCCACATGGCGCTGGCGCAGCCAGTAGCCGAACGCCAGCAGGGCCAGCCAGGCCGGAATCAGCCATACCGACAGGCGCAGCCCCGGGGTCAGGTACATGACCACCACGATGCCGAGCAGGAAGGCCAGGCACAGGTAATTGGTGAAGGGGTGCAAGGGGCTCGGGAACGCGGTCGCCTGGCAGGCCGCCTGTTTGGCGCGGCGGAAGCGCAGGTGGCTCCAGCACACCATGCCCCAATTGATCACCAGCGCCGCCACGGCCAGGCCCATCAGCATGCCGAAGGCTTTCTCGGGCAGGAAGTAGTTGATGCAGATGCAGATCGCGGTGGCGATCGCCGAGACGCCCAGGGCCGCCAGCGGCACGCCGCGCTTGCTCAGGGCGAGCAGGGCGCGCGGGGCGTTGCCCTGTTCGGCCAGGCCGAACAGCATGCGGCTGTTGGCGTAGACGCAGCCGTTGTACACCGACAGCGCGGCGGTCAGCACCACCAGGTTCAGCACATTGGCCACGACATTGCTGTCGAGGGCCGCGAAGATCAGCACGAAGGGACTGCCGCCGAGGACCACTTTCTGCCATGGATACAGCATCAGGAGCACCGCCAGCGCGCCGACGTAGAAGATGGCGATGCGCCAGATGGCCTGGTTGATGGCGCGCGGGATGGTGCGGCCCGGGTTGTCGGCTTCGGCGGCGGTGATGCCGATCATCTCCAGGCCGCCGAAGGAAAACATGATCACGGCCATCGACAGCGCCAGGCCGGCGAAGCCGTTCGGGAAGAAGCCGCCGTGCCGCCACAGGTTGGCGACCCCGGCCTGCGGCCCGGCGGTGTCGCTCAGCAGCAGGTAGCAGCCGAACACGATCATGCCGACCACCGCCGCCACCTTGATGATCGCGAACCAGAATTCGAGCTCGCCGAACGCCTTCACGTTGAGCAGGCTGAGCAGGTTGACGAGGACGAAGAAGCCGAGCGCCGAGACCCAGGTCGGGATCTCCGGGAACCAGTACTGGACGTACAGGCCAAGCGCCGAGAGCTCGGCCATGCTGACGAGGATGTACATCACCCAGTAGTTCCAGCCAGAGATGAAGCCGGTCATCGGGCCGCAGTATTTGCTGGCGAAATAGCCGAAGGAACCAGCGACCGGTTCGTCGACGATCATCTCGCCGAGCTGGCGCATGATCAGGAAGGCGACCAGGCCGGCGATCGCGTAGCCAAGCAGGGCGGACGGGCCGGCCTGCTGGATGGTCTGGGCCACGCCCAGGAACAGGCCGGTGCCGATGGCGCCACCGAGGGCGATCAGTTGGATGTGGCGGTTCTTTAAGCCACGTTTGAGTTCATGCTTCGCGTCGTCCATCGTCGGCCTTAAGGAGGATTGCTAGAGTTGCCTTAAAGCCAGCGATTCTACTGCAAGCAAGCCCACCGTGGGCGGCCGGCAGGGGAAAGCCTGCCGGCCGCCGCCGGTGCGCCGCCGCAATGCTTCAGAAACGGCGGTAAGTGCGGCGGCCGAGCGGGTAGCGCTGGGCCGTCTTGCCGCCGAATTTCTTCCAGAGCAGGCCTGCAATGGCCATCATGATCATCTTGCGCATGCTGTCCTCCATTCGCGAGTAGGGTGGGGCTGGCCGCGCGGCGCGCAGCCTCATGGCTACCATAGCAAAAACCCGGCCGCAGGGGCGCAGCGGTGTCAGCCGGGCATCACCAGGTAGGCCAGCGCACCGACCACGGAGGCGCCCAGCATCTTCAACAGGAAGCCCGCCATGCGCGCCAGCGCCTCCAGCCGGGCGCCCTGTCGGCGGCTGCGCAGAAGGTAGAACGGAATCGCGAACGGCGCCATGCCGACCACGGCCGTATTCATCCAGCGCGTGCGGCGGTATGCGCGCGCCTCGCTGTCGAGCCGGTACCAGTAATAGGGCAGGAAGTTCATCAGGAAGCCTGACAGCAGCGCCCACCAGGCCGGCATGCGTACGTGGGCGGCGGCATACAGGGCCTGGCTCAGGCCGCAGGCGAACATGAGCGCCAGCAGCGCCCACAGGATATTCTTGGGTGTCATGGGGGTGGAACCTGGAACGAGGCGGCGAGGATACCATCGGGCCGGGGCGCGAAAATTCAACAAATCTCACCATCGCGCCGAAATATGCATATGTTCCGGGGCGGCCCCGGGTCAGGACGCTTCGCCCTTGCGCCGCCCGCGCCTCGGCAGCGTGAACACGTCCGCCACCAGGGTGCTGTCGCCGATCTGGCGGCTGGGCGAGGCGGAATCGTGCACCACCAGCAGCGATGCGGCGCCGTCCTTGCCGGTGGCGAACAATGCGATGCCCTCCGGATGGTCGACCCCGCGGCCGAAGGGCAGCTCCAGCACCCGTTCGAGGGCGCCGGCCGCCAGCACCGTGTCCTTGCCCGGCTGGGCCGCGCCGCGCCAGCGCAGCAGTTGCACCGGCCCGTCCAGGTCCATGGTCGGGCCGGCCAGCACCAGCACGTCCTTGCCCTGCACGCACAGGTCGCGGATGCCGAGCCCCCGCAGGTCGAGGAAGTGCTTGCGGTACAGGCGCCCGTCCTGGTCCAGCGGCGCCAGGCGCAGCCGGCCCGGCGCGTCGTCGTCGACCAGGGCGATTTCGACCACCACCGCCCAGCCGCGCAGGACCGGGCCGCGCAGGCCGAGCAGCAGGTGCTTGCCGGCCACCGCCAGGCCCTCGATGTCGAAACCGTTGTCCTTGCCGGGGATGGCCAGGAAGGGCCCCAGGTGCTCGTCCTGGCGCAGCAGCGCCGTCAGTTCGTTGCCGTGGCAGTCGCCGCGCAGCATGGCGGCCGTGCGCCGCTTGTCCTTGACGACCGCTTCCTTCTCCAGGGTGTAGCCGTCGCCATCCGGCACCACCGGGATGCGGCCCAGCAGGTAGCGGTTGCCGTCGGCGCTGACGCTGGCCAGGCGCTTGTGCGCCTTCTTGATCCCGTCGCCGTCCTTCGGCTGCTTGCGGCGCAGGCTGTGCGAACCGGCCAGCCACAGGTACTTGCCGTCGCAGGCCAGGCCCTCGATGTCGGCTTCGTTGATGTCGTCGGGCGATTCGCCGTGCGGCGGCAGCGGCAGGTCGAAGTAGTCGTGCAGGGCGTACTGGCGGTGCCCGCGGGTGAAGCTGCTTTTTCCGGTACTGTCCTCGTCGCACACGGTCAGGCGCTCGATGCTCACCGATTCGTCGTTGGCGAGCCAGAGCGAGCTGCCCATGCGCAGCGCCACCGACAGGCCGTCACGCAATTCCTTGCCGTAGCAAAGCTCGTCGCGCTCGGGGTGGAATTCGAGGAGGACGATGTTGGACGGATGCATGCGGGGTTCCCGGCGGCGCGCGATATTGCCGGGAAAAGATAGCATGGGCCCGCCAAGGCCGGCGCTCGGCAGTGGGGTTCAGCCCGGCGCCGGCTTGCACCGCGGCGCTGCCGCCGGGCGCGCGCCGCGCGTCACCAGCACGACCCCGCCGCACACCAGCACCAGCGCCGCCAGGTTGTTCCAGCGCAGGATGTCCTCGTCCAGCCAGAGGGCCGACAGGATGGCGCCGAACAGGGGCACCAGGAAGGCGAACATGCTGACCAGGCCGACCGGGTTGTGCTTGAGGAGCAGGCTCCACAGCGTGAAGGCGACCGCCGACAACAGGGCCAGGTAGGCCAGCAGCAGGCTTGAGGCCAGCTCGAGCCGGCCCAGGCTGCCGCCGGCGCCGTGGCCCGCCGCGAGCAGCACCAGTCCGCCGATGGCCAGCTGCCAGGCCGTCATCGCCATCGCGTCCATCTGTTGCGAAACCCGCTTGCCGTAGATCGCCGCGGCCGACAGCACGAATGCCGCGAGCACGATGAAGCCTTCGCCCTGCAGGCTGGCGCCGGCGCCCAGCAATCCGGCGTCGGCGTTCACGGCCAGCACCCCGGCCAGTCCGAGCAGGCAAGCGAACCCCTTGCGCGCCGACAGGCGGTCGTCGCGGTAGAGGAAGTGCGCCAGCAGGACACTGAAGAAGGTGGTCGTGGCGTTCAGGATCGAGGCGCGCACGCCGGTGGTATGCGCCAGGCCGATGTAGAAGAACACGTATTGCAGGCTGGTCTGGAACAGGCCGAGCAGCATCACCTGGCGCAACTGGGCCGCCGGCGGGACGGTGAGCCGGCGTTGCAGCAGCCATGCGGCGGCGGCCACCGCGAGTCCGGCAAGCAGGAAGCGGTAGCCGGCGTACACCAGCTTGGAGGGAATGTCTTGCTGGGTAATGCCCAGCAAGGCGTAGCCGGTCTTGATCGCCGGGTAGGAGCTGCCCCAGAGCAGGCAGCACAGCGTGGCCAGTGCGACCACCACCATGGGCTGGGAAAAGAATGCGGTCTCGTGCCCAGCAGGGCGGCCCTTCGGTGCTGCGGAAATCATGCGGTAATCTTCCTGTGAATGTCTTGAGCCGAAAAGGAGGCGGTCGCCAACTCATCAGACATCCTACAACACAAGCGCAGTTCTTGCCGGGGATGCAGCCGGGAGCGCGGGCGCGACGCCGGCCTCCTCCGGGTAAGGCGGACTAATCCAGGTACGGTGCGACATTGGCGGCGATGCGCCGCAGCTCCGCTTCCGTCAGGGGCAGGGCCCGGAAAGCGGCCCGGGCCGCGCGCGGCTGCATGTTGCCGGGCGTGGCCGCGTCGGAGCCGTACAGGATCCTGTCGACGCCGACCATGCGGATGCGCTCGACCATCTCGCGCGCCGCGGCCTGCGCGTCTGCCCCCACGGCTGGGGGAATCAGAGGACGGTGACCACGATGCGGCGGCGGTGCGGGGCGCTGCGGTGCTCGTACAGGTAGATGCCCTGCCAGGTGCCGAGCAGCAGGCGGCCGCCGCCGACCGGCACGCCCAGGCCGGAGCCGGTGAGCATGTTGCGCACGTGGGCCGCCATGTCGTCCGGTCCCTCGGCGTCGTGGCGGTAGGCCGGGTCGGCGTCCGGCGCCAGCCGGCGCAGCACGGTTTCGAGGTCGCGCCGCACGTCCGGATCGGCATTCTCGGTGATCAGGAGCGAGCAGCTGGTGTGCTGCACGAACACGTGCGCCAGGCCGCACTGCAGTCCGGATGCGCGCACCACCTCGGCCACCGCGTCGGTGATGTCGCGGGTGCCGCGGCCGGATGTGGCGATGTCGAGGATGGCCTGGTGCGCCATGGGTGCTCCTGTCGGTGGGCTTGCGGAAAGCTTGGCAGAATCAGGCGGCAGGGCTGTCCGTGCCGGACAGGGTGGCGAGGATGTCCTCGAGCGGCGCCGGGCGCGAGAACAGGAAGCCCTGCATGCAGGGGCCGCCCGGGGCGCTGAGGTACTTCGCCTGTTCGATGGTTTCGATGCCTTCGGCCACCACGCGGATACCGAGATGCTCGGCCATCGCCAGGATCGACTGTACGATCGCGGTGCCGTTGACGTCGTTCGGGGTATCGCGGATGAAGCTCTTGTCGATCTTCAGCTCGTACAGCGGCATCTTGCGCAGGTAGGCCAGGTTCGAGTAGCCGGTGCCGAAGTCGTCCACCGAGAAGCGGATGCCGAGCTGCGTGAGTTCGTGCATGCGGGCGATGGTCTGGTCCAGGTCCTCCATCAGCAAGCCTTCGGTGACTTCGAAGATCAGCTGCGCGCCGGGGACGCCGCTGTCGCGCAGCACGGCGCGCACCTGGTCGACGAAGTCGGGCTGGCGGAACTGCACCGGGCTGACGTTGACCGACAGCGGCAGCGCATGGCCGGCCTGCTGCAGTCGCAGCCAGGCCTCGCAGGCCTGGCGCAGCGCCCAGTTCCCGAGCGGCACGATGAGGCCGGTCGATTCGGCGATCGGGATGAAGACTTCGGGCGGCACCAGGATGCCGTCGGAGCGCCGCCAGCGCATCAGGAGCTCGGCGCCGATCGGGCGCTGGTCCTGGCCGACCTGCAGCTGCAGGTGCATGGCCAGCTCGCGATTGTCGAGGGCGACGGCGAGGTCGCGCTCGAGCGTGAGCTTCTGCTCGGCCTCGGCCAGCATGGTGCACTCGAACAGGGCCACGCCGTTGCGGCCGGCCGCCTTGGCCTGGTACATCGCCACGTCGGCCTCGCGCAGCAGGTCGTGGCCGCTCAGGCCCGGGCGCAGCGGCAGGGCCACGCCGATGCTGCCGGTCGAGCGGTACAGCTGGTCGTCGATCACGACCTCTGCGCCGAGGGTGGCGAGCACCTTGTGCGCGACCTTGACGGCGGCGTCGGTGGCGGCCGGGACGTCGTCGCCGAGGTCCTGCAGCAGGATCACGAACTCGTCGCCGCCCAGGCGCGCCACGGTGTCGCGCGCGCGCACCACCGACACCAGGCGCTCGCCGACGCTGCGCAGCAGCGCGTCGCCGGTGGCGTGGCCGCGCGCGTCGTTGACGGTCTTGAAGTTGTCGAGGTCGATGAACAGCACGGCGCCCAGCGGGCCGCCCGCGTTGCGCGCGGCCACCAGGGTGTCCAGGCGCTCGGTGAGCAGGCGCCGGTTGGGCAGGCCGGTGAGCACGTCGTAGAAGGCCAGGTGATGGATCGCCCGCGCCGAGTTGCGGCGCTCGGTGATGTCGCGGCCCACCACCACCCAGTGGGTGTGGCGCCCGCCCTCGCTGGCGAAGGGCACCATTTCCATTTCGACCCAGTAGGGATCGCCGCCCTTGGTGTAGTTCAGCAGTTCGGACTTGACCGGCTCGTTGCGCGCGACCGCCCACAGGATGCGCGCCACTTCGTCGGGATCGGTCTCGGGCCCGTGCAGCACGCGCATGCTTTGCCCGATGATCTCGTCGCGCCGGTAGCCGGTGCGGCGCTCGAAGGCCTCGTTGGCGAAGATGATCGGCTGGTGCGCGCCGGGCGCGTCCACCGCGCGCGCGATCAGCACCATGTCGTTCAGGCGCGCGACCGCGGCCGAGGTCAGGCGCAGCTCGGCGTTCAGCTCGTGCAGCCGGGCCTGCTTGTGCTCGAGGGATGCGGCAAAGCCCTGCATCTCGCCCAGGGTCTGCGACAGTCCCTTGACCAGGGTGCCGCAGGTGATGGTGATGGCGGCGCCCACGCACAGGTAGTTGAGCGTCACCACCAGCGAGGACAGCACCCCGTGGTCGAGGCCCTCGACGAACAGCTGGGTATAGCCGCCGAGCCCGAGGGCCAGGATGGTGGCGCCGCTCAGCAGCAGGGCGGCGATCGCCTGGCGGGTGCCGAGGAACACCACCGCCAGCACCGGCGGGGCCATCAGGTAGATCTGGCTGACCGCGCCGACGCCGAGCATCAGGCCGACGCCCACGAGGTACAGCACCGCCAGGAAGTTCAGCACCCGCACCGCGTAGGGCAGGCGCTTGAGGCGCCAGATCGCGAAGATCCAGGCCAGCGCCAGCACGTCCATCGCGGCGATCGGCCACATGCCGTCGGCCAGCGCCATCAGGGTACTGGGAATCGCGGCGACCACCCCGGCCAGCAGGACAATCGACATCAGCTTTGAAAAGATCCGGGCGCGCCACCGCGCGAGGTCGTAGAACTGTTTCATGCAGCGCGCTCGGTGCGCTTAACAAACTTATTAAAACGCACTAAAAATTGTAAAGGAGCAAAATTGTACCGGAATGTAGCGGGGGCGTCATGCGGGCGATTCGACGCCGGACACTAATCGCACCCGGGCCGCCGGCGCTCACACGCCATGCGCCAGACCGAGCTTGCGGTTGGCCGGTACGGCGATGTCCATCAGCTTGGGTCGCGGCAGGTCGAGGGCCGCCATCAGGGCCACGAAGTCGGCGCGCGAGCGGCCGGCCAAGCGCGCGTTGTGGCGCTTTTCCCAGCCGATGGTGGAAACCGACTGGCCCTTGTAGTCGTGGCCCGGCCAGACCCGGGTGGCCTCGTCCAGCGCGAACAGCTTGCGGGTGACGCTGTCGTACAGTGCGGAGGCAGAGCCGCCCTGGAAGTCGGTGCGGCCGCAGCCGTCCACCAGCAGGGTGTCGCCGCTGAACAGGTTGCCGCGCCACAGGTAGCACATGCTGCCGGCGGTGTGGCCGGGGGTGTGGATGACGGCGATGTGCTCGCGCAGGCCGAAGGCGATCACGTCGCCGTCCTGCAGCTGCACTTCGGCTGGCGGGATGCCGCAGCCGCTGGGCACGCAGGCGCGCGCGCCGGTGAGGGCGCGCAGCTTGCCGGCCGAGGTGACGTGGTCGGCGTGGGCGTGGGTTTCCAGCACGTGGGTGAGGGTCAATCCGAGGCGTTCGATGTGGGCCAGGTCGCGCTGCCAGTGGCGATCGACCGGATCGATGATCACGGCGTCGCGGCTGTCCGGCGCGGACAGGATGTAGGTGTAGGTCGAGGATTCGGCGTCGAACAGCTGGATCGGGTTGACTTGCATGGGCTCTCCTGTGTGCGGCGCATGTTGTACCACAGCTTGGGCGCGGGTGGAAGCACGGGCAAGCGCGGCCACCCTCAGGGCGCCAGCGCCGCCAGCTTTTCGCGCAGCGTCGCTTCCGACAGCTCGCCCACGTGGCGCGAGCGCAGCACCCCGCGGGCATCGTAGAACAGCGTGGTCGGGAAGCCAGGCGAACCCGTGCGCGCGCCCAGCTGCCCGGCCGCGTCGAGCACCACGTTGTCCATGCGCAGGCCCTGGGACGCCAGGAAGGACGCGACCTGCGCCGCCGACTCGCCCTGGTTCACGAACACGAAGCCCAGGTCGGGCCGGCTGGCCTGTACCGCCGCCAGGGCCGGCATCTCGCGCCGGCAGGGCGGGCACCAGGTGGCCCACAGGTTGACCACCAGCGGCTTGCCCTGGAAGGCGCGCAGCGGCACCTCGCGGCCGTCCAGCTGACGTACCTGGAGGTCGGGCAGGGGCGCCTGGGGCGGGGCGAAGACCTGCAGCGCCAGGGTGCCGCCCAGCCAGATGGCGATGCCGGCCAGGCTGGCGGCCAGCAGCGGGCGGCGCAGGGCGGCGTGGCGGCGGGTCAGCTCGGCGCCGATCACGCAGGCCACCAGCAGGCCGGCGCCGGCGTCGAAGCCGCCGTCGCGGAAGTCGAGGGCGCTCCAGGGACGTTGGGAGAACAGGTCGTGGTGGCGCAGCACGAATACCGCGCGCGCGGCCACGAAGCCGGCCAGGATCATCTTCCACAGCACCTTACTGGCGTCGGCGCCGCGCCGGCGCCGGAACCAGTCGGCCAGCATGCTGGCGGCCAGCACGGCGCCGAGCACCAGCAGCACCCGGGTGGGCAGGATCAGTGGACCGAGTGAGACGACATCCATCGCGCGTTTCCCCTTGTTGAGATGGGGCGACGATACCTCAACAGAGTTAACAGAAGATTAATGCGGCGCTTCCGTGCGGCCCCTCAGTCGCGCTCGGGTTCCGGCTCGACCGGCTGGTAGCGCGAGACCAGGATGCGGTCGATGCGGTTGCCGTCCATGTCCATGACTTCGAAGCGGAAGCCTTCCCATTCGACGGTGTCGGAGGGCTTGGGAATGAAGCCCAGCTGGTACAGCAGGAAGCCGGCCAGCGTGTGGTAGGCGCCTTCGTCCTCGCCGGGGAAGTCGAGGACGCTCTCGAGCAGGTCGCGGAAGCGGTCGAGCGAGACGCCGCCGTCCAGCAGCCAGCTGCCGTCGGCGCGCTGCACGGCGTCGGCGTCGTGCTCCTCGCCGGCCACGGTGACGTCGCCCACCAGCGCGCTCATCACGTCGCTCAGCGTGACCAGGCCCTGGATGTCGCCATACTCGTCGACGATCAGGGCCAGTTCGGCGCGGTTCTTCTTGAACATCTCGAGCAGGGCCATGGCGCTCACGGTCTCGGGGACGTACAGCAGTTCCTGCACCGCGCTGTCGAGGTCGATGGCCTCGACGGAGCCGATCCGCACGGCCTGGGCGAACAGGTCGCGCGCCATCACGTAGCCCAGGATGTGCGAGCGGTCGCCGCGGCACACCGGATAGCGGCTGTAGGGATTGGCCGCGATGGTCTCCAGGTTGCGGGCGCGGTCTTCCTCGAGGTCGAGGATGACCAGGTCGACGCGCGGCGTCATGAGCGACTTGAGGTGCTGGTCGTCCAGCCGCAGCGCGCGCTGCACGATGTCGTATTCGGTCTTCTCGAAGACGCCGGTGTCGGCGCCTTCCTTGATCATGCCGGCGATGTCTTCCTCGGTGGGCGCTTCTTCCTTGGCCGCGCGGATGCCGATCACGCGCACGATCGCGTTGGTGGCCAGCGAGAGGAGCTTGACGAAGGGCGCCATGATCACCGACAGCAGCCGCAGCGGCTGCGAGATCAGGGTGGCCACCGCTTCCGGGAAGGCCATGGCGATGCGCTTGGGCACCAGCTCGCCGAAGATGATCGAGGCGATGGTGATCGAGATGACGACCACGCCGAGCGCGACCTCGCGCGCATACGGCCCGATGATCGCCCGGTTTTCGAGTTCGGGCGTGAGCTGGCTGACCAGCGAGGCTTCGCCGAACGCACCATTGAAAATGCCGATCAGGGTGATCCCGACCTGCACGGTCGACAGGAAGTGGCTGGGGTCGTCGGCCAGCCGGAGCGCGGCGCGCGCCCCGCGGCTGCCTTCTTCCGCACGCCGCTCCAGGCGCATGCGCTTGGCCGAGACCAGTGCCAACTCGCTCATGGCGAACACTCCGTTCATCAGGATGAGGAAGGAGATGATCAATATGTCGGTCAACACTGGCGCGGGGCCTCCGTCGGACGAACCGGGCCGCGACCGGGCGCGCCTGGAATAGCGCACGCGCCATCATCGCATGCCGGGATGAGTTTGCGCCACACGAATTGTCAACTTGGCATGTTCAGCCCCGGCCCGGGACAGCCGGGCGCTCAGGGCGCCGGGCGGAAATGCTTGCCGATCCCGGCCCAGCACTGCTGGTAGTCGGCCTGCAGCCGGGGCGAGGCCAGTGCCTGCGCGGTCGGGACCAGCACGTTGCGGGTTTCGAACATGAAAGCCATGGTGTCGGCCACCTTGTGCGGCTGGGCGGTGTCGGCGCTGCTGGCCTTGTCGAAGGTGGCGGCGTCCGGGCCGTGTCCGCTCATGCAGTTGTGCAGGCTGGCGCCGCCCGGCACGAAGCCTTCGGCCTTGGCGTCGTAGGCGCCATGGATCAGGCCCATGAATTCGCTGGCCACGTTGCGGTGGAACCAGGGCGGGCGGAAGGTGTCTTCGCCCACCAGCCAGCGCGGCGGGAAGATCACGAAGTCCAGGGTATCCACGCCCGGGGTGTCGCTGGGCGCCTGCAGCACCAGGAAGATCGACGGGTCCGGATGGTCGTAGCTGATCGAGCCGATGGTATTGAAGTGGCGCAGGTCGTATTTGCAGGGGGCGTAGTTGCCGTGCCAGGCCACCACGTCGAGCGGCGAATGCCCGATGTCGGCGCGCCACATCCCGCCGCAGAACTTGGTCACCAGTTCGAACTTGCCTTCCAGGTCCTCATAGCGCGCGGCGGGAGTGAGGAAGTCGCGCGGATTGGCCAGGCCGTTGGAGCCGATCGGGCCCATGTCGGGCAGGCGCAGCAGGGCGCCGTAGTTCTCGCAGATGTAGCCGCGCGCCGCGCCGTCCGGCAGGCTGACCTGGAAGCGCACGCCGCGCGGAATCACCGCGATTTCCTGCGGTTCGAGCTCGATCAGGCCCATTTCGGTGGCGATCGCCAGCCGGCCCTGTTGCGGCACCAGCAGCAGTTCGCCGTCCGCATTGTAGAAGTAGCGGCCGTCCATGTCCTTGTTGGCGGCGTACAGGTGGATCGCGCAGCCGTTCATCGCATCCGGCGAGCCGTTGCCGGCCATGGTCACCCAGCCGTCGATGAAATCGGTCGGCGCGTCGGGGATCGGCAGCGGACTCCAGCGCAGCTGGTCGGGCGGGGCCGGGGTATCGAAGCGCGACACGATGCGGCCGGCGTCGAGCCGGGTGAAGCTGCCGTGCACCGCGGCCGGACGGATGCGGTACAGCCAGGAGCGGCGGTTGTGGCTGCGCGGCGCGGTGAAGGCGGTGCCGGAAATCTGCTCGGCATACAGGCCGTAGGCCACGCGCTGCGGCGAATTGCGGTGCACGGGCAGGGCGCCGGGCAGGGCTTCGGTGGCGAACTCGTTGCCGAAGCCGCTCATGTAGGCGCTGCTGCCGGGGTTCTGGCTCATGGGATTCTCCTGGGTGGTCGGATGCGAATGGAATCGCCGCCACTGTAGAAGAAAACATCATGTTTTACGAGATGAATAGAAAAATGTAGACTATTCACCATCTAAATATTACTGGCCGTGTGCGGACGCCGCGCCCACAATGCGGCCCAGGCAGAACGCCCATGATCGAACCGCACGCCATCGACCTGAATTTGCTGTCGGTGTTCCAGGAAGTCTACCGGGAACGCCAGATTTCCTCGGCCGCCAAGCGGCTGGGCCTGAGCCAGTCGGCGGTGAGCAACGCGCTGGCGCGTTTGCGCCGCGCCTTCGGCGACGAGCTGTTCGTGCGCACCGCCGCCGGCATGCAGCCGACGCCGCTGGCGACGCAGATGGCCGAGCCGATCGGCGTGGCGATGGCCCAGGTGGCGCTGGCGCTGAACCAGCGCAGCCGCTTCGACCCGGCCACCAGCAGCAGGCGCTTCGTGCTGGCGATGACGGACGTGGGCGAGATTTATTTCATGCCGGCGCTGATCGAGCGCTGCCGGGTGCTGGCGCCGCTGGTCGAGATCAGCTCGGTGCGCGCCGGCGCGCTGGCCCTGAAAGAGGAGATGGAAGGCGGGCGGGTCGACCTGGCGGTGGGGCCCTTCGAGGACATCTCGGAAGCGCTGTACCAGCGCCAGTTGTTCCGCCAGCCCTACGTGACGATGATGCGCAAGGGGCACCCGCTGGCCAAGGGCGAGCCCAGCCTGGAGCGCTTCGTGAAGGCCGAGCACCTGCTGGTCGATGCGAGCGAAAGCCCGTACGACCGCATCAACGCGCTGCTGGCGCGTGCCGGCGTCGGGCCTTCGGTGCGCTTCCGGGTGCCGCACTTCACGGCGGTGCCGTACATGGTGGCGAGCTCCGACCTGGTGGTGACGGTGCCGCAGAAACTGGCCGAGCGGGCGGCGCTGCCCTTCGGCCTGGAATGGATCGTGCCGCCGTTGGAACTGCCGGCGCTGCAGACCAACGTGTTCTGGCACCGGCGCTACAACCAGGATCCGGGCAACCAGTGGCTGCGCGGGCTGCTGGCGGAAGTATTTGCGGAATAGTTTGCAGAATAAGCCGAGATTGAACGACCGTGGAGACGGTCGCTGACCAACGAGATCTGGAAGGAAGTGAAAAATGGCAGACCTGTTTGAGAATCCCATGGGCCTGATGGGCTTCGAGTTCGTCGAGTTCGCGTCGCCGACGCCGGGCGTGCTGGAGCCGGTGTTCGAAGCGCTCGGCTTCACCAAGGTGGCGGTGCACCGCTCCAAGCAGGTGAGCCTGTACCGCCAGGGCGGCATCAACTTCATCATCAACAACGAGCCGAAGAGCTACGCCGCCTATTTCGCCGCCGAGCACGGCCCGTCGGCCTGCGGCATGGCCTTCCGCGTGAAAGATGCGCACAAGGCCTATGCACGCGCGCTGGAACTGGGCGCGCAGGCGGTCGAGATCCCGACCGGCCCGATGGAACTGCGCCTGCCGGCCATCAAGGGCATCGGCGGCGCGCCGCTGTACCTGATCGACCGCTTCGAAGACGGCAAGTCGATCTATGACATCGACTTCGAATTCATCGAGGGCGTGGCGCGCCACCCTGCCGGCCACGGCCTGTCGATCATCGACCACCTGACCCACAACGTCTACCGCGGCCGCATGAGCTTCTGGGCCAATTTCTACGAGAAGCTGTTCAACTTCCGCGAGATCCGCTACTTCGACATCAAGGGCGAGTACACCGGCCTGACCTCGAAGGCCTTGACGGCCCCGGACGGCATGATCCGCATTCCGCTGAACGAAGAAGGCAAGCAGGGCGGCGGCCAGATCGAGGAATTCCTGATGCAGTTCAACGGCGAAGGCATCCAGCACATCGCGCTGCTGACCGACGACCTGATCAAGACCGTGGACGCCCTGCGTGCCGCCGGCGTGCCCTTGATGACGGCGCCGCCCGCGACCTATTACGAGATGCTGGACGAGCGCGTGCCCGGCCACGGCGAGAACGTCGACGAGCTGAAGAAGCGCGGCCTGCTGCTGGACGGCGCCGTGGTCGATGGCCGCCCGCGCCTGCTGCTGCAGATCTTCTCGGAAACCCAGCTGGGACCGGTGTTCTTCGAATTCATCCAGCGCAAGGGCGACGACGGCTTCGGCGAAGGCAACTTCAAGGCCCTGTTCGAGTCGATCGAGCGCGACCAGCTGCGCCGCGGGGCGATTGCCGGGGTGACCGCGGAGGCGTAAGCCGGCGCCTGATCGCGTCAGACCTCGCACTGGATCCCGGCGCAGGCCGGGACCCAGCTTATCTGCATGCCGCCCGCCGTTTTGCTATCCTGAGCGCTTTACCCTCAAGCGCCTCATGCTCGCCGCCTTCACCATCCTGCTGCTGTTCCAATGCCTCGGCGAAGGCATCGTCTTCCTGCTCAAGCTCCCCATTCCCGGCCCGGTTGCCGGCATGCTGCTCCTGATGGCCGCCTTGCTGGCCTGGCCGCGCCTGCAGCAGCTGGTCGAGGAGGCCGCCAACACCCTCCTGTCGCATTTGTCGCTGCTGTTCGTGCCGGCCGGGGTCGGCATCGTTGCCACCGCCGCCAGCGGCAGCGGCCACTGGCTGGCGATCCTGGCCGCGCTGGTCGCCAGCACCGTGCTGGCGCTGGCCGTGACGGGGCTGCTGCTGCGCGGCCTGGGCAGGAAGGACGGCGATGCCTGATTTCAGTCAAATCGGCCACCTCGGCCAACTCGGCAGCTTCGGCCAGTTCTGGGTCTACCTGTCCGCCTCGCCGCTGCTGGGCCTGACGATGACCCTGTGCGCCTACCTGCTGGCCCAGCGCATCACGCGCCTGTTCAAGGGCGCGCCGCTGGCCAATCCGGTGGCGATCGCGATCGCCCTGGTCGCACTGCTGCTGTGGGTTTCGGGCATGTCCTACCAGCGTTACTTTGCCGGCGCCCAGTTCGTCCATTTCCTGCTCGGCCCCGCCACGGTGGCGCTGGCGCTGCCGCTGGTGCGCCAGTTGCCGCGCCTGCGCCGCGCCTTCGTGCCGCTGGCCTTCGCCCTGGTGCTCGGCTCGGTGACGGCGATCGTCTCCAGCGTCGGCGTCGCGCTGCTGCTGGGCGCCTCGCCGGAACTGGCCGCCACCCTGGGTCCGAAATCGGCGACCTCGCCGATCGCCATGGCGGTGTCGGAGCGCCTGGGCGGGATTCCGGCCCTGACCGCCGCCCTGGTGATCGGCACCGGCATCTTCGGCGCCGTGGTCGGCCCCTGGCTGTTCGACCGCCTGCGCATCGCCTCGCCGGCGGCGCGCGGCTTTGCCCTCGGCCTGGCCGCGCACGGGATCGGCACCGCACGCGCCTTCCAGTCGGGCGCGGAAATGGGCGCCTTCGCCGGGCTGGCGATGGGCCTGAACGGCGCGCTCACGGCGCTGCTCGCGCCCTGGCTGGTGCCGGTCGTGATGGGCTGGCTCCGCTGAAAAGGCATTCCCGCGGGGACGGTCGCGGGACGCTCGATCCCGCCCACCCCTTGTTTCGCCGCTAAGGGCGGCAGGACGCCGGCCGCAGGGCTGCGGCCGGCCGGATCCGAACCGGACTCAGGCCGGATTCGACTTCCAGGTCTTCTTCGGACCGAAGGCCTTGACGGCGAACAGTGCACTGGCCAGGCCGACCACCAGGGCAGCGCCGCTGCCGCCGAAGCCGACGGCGTGTTCCTTGGCCAGCTTGCCGACTTTCGGACCCACCAGTTCCATGCGCCGGCGCGTCATCCGGGCGCCCAGTTCCGACAGCATTTCACGGCTCAGCTTGGATTCTGCGTGCGGCAGCAGGGTGGTTTCCTCGTCCGCCACGTGGTGCATCACGTCGCGCATCAGTTCCATCACCAGCTTGTCGTGGCGCGGGTCGGAACCGCTGGTGCGGCGCAGCTCGGCGATCAGGCGGCGCATTTCCATGTGCTCCGGCTCGGCCTTGTGCATGAAGGGCTCGCCCGCATCGCGCTCGCGCATCACCGGATAGAAGATTTCTTCCTCGAGCGTGGCGTGGATCTCGAGCGCGTCGCAGATGGTGTCGGCCAGCGCCTTCTTGACGCGCGGCGGCTTGTCCTTCTCGTACTGGTGGAAGGTCACCATCACGTGCGAGTGGTCGAAGCGGATCATGTTGGTAATCGTCGGGCTCAGCTTATTCAGGTTAAACATCGTTACCCCCTTTGTGGTCATCTATTCAATATGGTAGTGCGGCGCCGCTCGTCTTTACTGTAGGAGTACGCGCCGCGCCCTTGTCGGTACCGGCCGCAGGCCGGGGCGCGTCCAGGCCCGCAAGCTGTGTCGGCCCGACAAAGAGGCGCAAAAAATACTCTTATTTATCAATTCCAACATTTCCATCAAGTTCATGTGTGTCGCCCTAGTCCTACAAGCTTATGCGCGAACACCTGATCCCCACTGCCGGGCCGCGCTGCCAACATGGGATATACGCGTTGCCGGCCGTGGTCGGCAGCACTGGGCGGCGCCGCCGCGGCGCGCCATCACTCATCATCGGAGGACGTTCATGTTTGCACATAACAAACGCCTGCAATATACGGTCCGTGTCAGCGAGCCGAACCCGGCCCTTGCCAACCTCATGCTGGAACAGTTCGGCGGCCCGCAGGGCGAGCTGGCCGCAGCGATGCGCTACTTCACCCAGGCCGTATCGGAAGACGATCCGGGCCGCAAGGACATGCTGTTCGACATCGCGACCGAGGAGCTGAGCCACCTCGAGGTGATCGGACACATCGTCGCGATGCTGAACAAGGGCGCCAAGGGCCGCCTGGCCGAGGCCGTCGATAGCGAAGCCGACATGTTCAAGGCCATCACCGGCCCGGGCAACGACAGCCACATCACCCAGGTCCTGTACGGCGGCGGCACCCCACTGGTCAATTCGGCCGGCGTGCCCTGGACCGCGGCGTATATCGATTCGATCACCGAGCCGACCGCCGACCTGCGCTCCAACATTGCCGCCGAGGCGCGCGCCAAGATCGTCTACGAGCGCCTGATCGCGCTGACCGACGACCCGGGCGTGAAAGAGGCGCTCGGCTTCCTCATGACGCGCGAAGTGGCGCACCAGAAGTCTTTCGAGAAGGCGCTGTACGCCATCGAGCCGAACTTCCCTCCGGGCAAAACGCCAGCCGATCCGCGCTTCGCCAGCGTCTACTACAATATGTCGCAAGGTCCGGGCGAGATGCGCGGCCCCTGGAACCAGGGCGCCGACTGGGACTTCGTCACCGACCGCGAGAAGCAGATGGCGGTGGACGGCGGGTCGGGCGAGGCCGAGGTGGCGCTGCCGAGCGGCGACATCGACGTGCTCAAGCAGATGGCGATGCGCACCATGTCCGACCCGATGTCCTCGCCGCGCACCGGCGCCGAACTCGGGATGAGCATGCAGTCGGCCGGCGGCGGCACCATGGCCGGGCAAACCGGCAGCGCCATGGGTAGCGCCGAACTGGGCTCGAAAGGCGGGCAGCTCGACGACACCGGCATGAGCAAGCCGCGGGACAAGGGCACTGCCAAGGGCATGAAGGCAATGAAGAAATAAGCACGCCGCTATGGACGCGGCCGGCTCCGGCCGGGCGCGTCCATGCGGCATCCATTCGGGCATTGCATGGACACACATTCCGACAAAACGCATGTCAACCGGCTGCTCGCGGTCCGGGCCCTGCTGCGCGCGCTGACTTTCCGCCACGTGGTCGGCATCCTCATCTGCAGTGTCGGCTGCATCCTCCTGCTGGGCAGCCTGGCCGAGCAGGTCATGAACGCGGATCCCAAGATGCATCGCGCGCTGCTGGGCGGCGCCACCGCCGCGGCCGCGACCGCGCTGGGCACCTTGCCGGTCCTGTTCGCACAGAATTTTTCTAAGCGTACCTACGACTGCTTCCTCGGATTCGGCGCCGGCGTGATGCTCGGCGCCACCGCTTTTTCGCTCGTGATCCCGGCGATTGCCGCGGCCCAGGCGGCCGGCTCGGGCAACTGGGAAGCCAGCCTGATGGCCGGCGCGGGCATCATGGCGGGGGCGGGCGCCATCCTGCTGCTGGGCCGCGCGGTCCGGTCCGAACAGATCCTGGCCGAGGGCGACGCCGGCATTTCGCTGCGGCGCGCCTGGCTGTTCGTGTGGGCGGTGGCCCTGCACAACCTGCCCGAAGGGATGGCGATCGGGGTTGGGTACGCCGGCATCGACATCGACAAGGCGAATGCGCTGGCCACCGGGATCTCGATCCAGGACGTGCCGGAAGGCCTGGTGGTGGCGCTGGCGCTGCGCACGGTCGGCTATGGCCGCCTGACCGCGGTCGGGCTGGGCATCGCATCCGGCCTGATCGAGCCGGTGGCAGCGGCCTTCGGCGTCGCCCTGATCGGGATCGCGGCGGGCCTGCTGCCGTTCGCGCTGGCCGCGGCCGGCGGGGCGATGCTGTTCGTGATCGCCAACGACGTCATACCGGAGTCGCGCCAGAACGGCAACGGCACCTTCGCCAGCATCGCCCTGGTGTTCGGCTTCATCCTGATGACGGTGCTCGATACCGCACTGGCCTAGCATCAGCCGTAGCGGGCGGGGAGGAGGCGGGCCTGGCGGTTCAGGTCGACGACGACGCCATCGTCGCCGCCCACGATCAGGAGGGTGGGCGCCACCACTGCCGCCAGTGCATCGAGCCCGGCCAGGTCGGGGCGGACGCCGCGCGAGACCAGCGCGGCAATGCCGGAGCCGTCGCGCGCTACCAGCTGCAGCGCGGCCGCGGCACCGGTGCTGGCGCCGAACAGGCCGAGGGCCAGGGGCGCGGTCAGCGGTCCGGTGCCCAGCCAGGAGGCGGCCATGGCCAGCCTGTCGGTGAGCAGGCCGATGTCGAAGCGTCGTGCCGCGCTACGGTCTTCGTCCGGGCCGAGCAGGTCGAGCAAGAGGGTGGCGATGCCGGCCTCGCGCAGGCGCGCCGCCACCGCATTGTTGCGCGGACTGTGCCGGCTGCTGCCGCTGCCGTGGGCGAACAGCACCACGCCGAGCGGGCTCGCGGGCAATTCGAGCATGCCCTCCAGGACCGCTGCGCCGGCATCGATCTTCACCAGGTCCCTGCGTGTCATGACTACTCCTTGAATCAATGTCTCTTGGACTCCGGAGACCCAGGAAGATTCAGCGAGCAAGGCGAGCTTGACAGTAAAAATATGATGGACGTAATATGACTGTCATCATATTTCTTGGAGTCAGCATGAGCACCTCGGCCAAGTCCAGCAAGCGCGAGCAATCCCATCACCGGATCGTCGAGGTCGCCAGTCGCGCCGTGCGGCGCCATGGCTATGCCGGCGTCGGGGTGGCCGAGGTGATGAAGGAGGCGGGGTTGACGCACGGCGGCTTCTACGCCCACTTTGCGTCGCGCGACGCGCTGCTGGTCGAGGCCATCGAGCATGCCGGCGCGATCAGCAGTGCGGTGCTGGACCAGCGGATCGCCGAGCGCACCCGCGATACCGGCAATGCGCTGCAGGCCTTGATCGAGCTGTACCTGTCAGACGAACACCTGGTCGACCTCGAGGCGGGTTGCGTGGTCGGCGCACTCGCCGGCGAGATGCCGCGCCAGGAAGAAGCGGTGCGCGCCGCCTCGGCCCAGCGCGTCGACCGCCTGGTGCGCCGGGTTGCCTCCAGCCTGCCCGAGGGCGCCGATCCGGCCTGGGCTGGAGTGATCGCCGGCGCGCTGGTGGGTAACCTGCAGATGGCGCGCATCCATGGCGACAATGCGTTAGGCCGGGCGGCGCTGGCCGCCGCCCGGCAAACCCTGGTCTCCTTGTTCGCCGCGCCGCGCGCTACCTGATAAATGGCTCGTGCATTTCCGGGCGGTCCGCCTGAGCATATGATCGTCATCATATGATGAGGATCATATGATGACGATCATATGGCATCATTCGGAATTGACGGCCGGCCGGGCAAAAAAACACCCCGGGCGCTGGGCGCTGCGGGGTGTTGTCGAGGCGCGGCGGGCCGCGCACTGCCTGGATGGATCAGTCGCGGATCTCCAGCGCCCGGTTCAGGCTCAGCGCCGCCAGCGAGCCGACCGCGCCCGACAGCAGGTAGAGGCTGACGTAGCCAAGGCCGAAGTGCGCCGACAGGCCGAGTGCGACCAGCGGAGCAAAGGCTGCGCCCACCAGCCAGGCCAGGTCCGAGGTCAGGGCCGCGCCGGTGTAGCGGTACTGCTGCTTGAAGTTGGCGGTCACGGCGCCGGCGGCCTGGCCGTACGACAGCCCCAGCAGGGTGAAGCCGACCAGGATGAAGGTGTTCTGGCCGGTTTCGCCGCCATCCATCAGGCTCGGCACCGCTAGCGAGAACAGGCCGATCAGCACCGCCAGGGTGCCCAGGGTGGTGCGGCGGCCGACTTTGTCGGCGATCAGGCCCGAGGCCAGGATGCCCAGCGCGGCCAGGCCGGCGCCCCACATCTGGATGCCCAGGAATTCGCCCACCGGACGGGTATCGTAGAGCTGGATCCAGGACAGCGGGAACACGGTCACCAGGTGGAACAGGGCGTAGCTGGCCAGGGCGGCGAGGGCGCCGATGGCGATGTTGCTGCCCTGCGATTTCACCAGCTCGCCGACCGGGGCCGGATCGAGTTCATGGGCGTCCAGCAGGCGCGAGTACTCGCTGGTCGAGACCAGGCGCAGGCGGGCGAACAGGGCCACGACGTTGATGGTGAAGGCGCAGAAGAACGGATAGCGCCAGCCCCACACCAGGAAATCATCCTGGCTTAGGTTGTTCATCAGGAAGGCGAACAGGCCGGCCGCGATCAGGAAGCCGAGCGGCGCCGCGAGCTGGCCCAGCATGGCATACCAGCCGCGCTTGTTCTCGGGCGCACTCAGGGCCAGCAGCGAGGGCAGGCCGTCCCAGGAACCGCCCTGGGCAATGCCCTGGCCGATGCGCATCAGCGACAGGATGATGATCGAGGCCATGCCGATCCGCCCATAGGTGGGCAGGAAGGAAATCACGACCGTGCAGGTGCCCATCAGGAGCAGCGCGATGGTGAGCTTGAATTCGCGGCTGAACCGGGTTTGTATCCACATGAAGATCACCGTGCCGAGCGGGCGCGCGATGAATGCGAACGAAAAGATCGTAAATGAGTATAGTGTCGCTTCAAGCCGGTCGGCCCACGGGAAAAAGACCGCAGGGAACACCAGTACCGAAGCGATTGCGTAGACGAAGAATTCGAAATATTCCGAAGCGCGGCCAATGACCACGCCGACGGCTATTTCTCCCGGGTGGATTTCGCCGTCCCGGGCGTTGATGTTGCGAGCCCCGCTGGTCGGGTGGGTGATGGGAGCGGCACCTGCGCCGCCGTACGTCGTCGTGCTTTGCATATCTTCGTCTCCTTGGGGGTCAGCCCGGCCTGCGACAGCCCGAACGTATCACCCTGTTTTCATTGTTATTGCAGCATTGCCGCAGTTTCAATATAGCAAGGGTGGGACAAAGTGTCCAATGGTTGCCGTAGGCCGTTGGCGTTACAGTAGCATGTTCTTATTCCCATGTAACGTTAGATACCTAGCATGATTCCTAAAATTGTCCGCCGCGGACTCCCATTACTCCCGCTTGCGCTGCTTTCCGGCTGCAATACGGTCGTGATGAATCCCACCGGCGATATTGCAAAACAGCAGGCAGACCTGATCACCATCTCGGTCCTGCTCATGTTGATCATCATCGTCCCGGTGATGATCCTGACGGTCCTGTTCGCGTGGCGCTATCGCAAGAACGCCAACGCGAAGTACGAACCCGATTGGGACCACTCGACCAAGCTCGAGCTCGTGATCTGGGGCGCGCCGCTCCTGATCATCATCGTGCTTGGCCTGATCACCTGGGTCTCGACCCACAAGCTGGATCCTTACCGCCCGCTCGACCGCATCGATGCGCAGCGCCCGATCCCGGCCTCGACCAAGCCGCTCGAGGTGCAGGTCGTGGCCCTCGACTGGAAGTGGCTGTTCATCTATCCGGAGCAGGGCATCGCGTCGGTGAACGAACTGGTCACCCCGGTGGACGTACCGATCCGCTTCAAGATCACGTCGTCGACCGTGATGAACACTTTCTACATCCCGACGCTGGCCGGCATGATCTACGCGATGCCGGGCATGGAGACGACCCTGAACGCCGTGCTGAACAAGCCGGGCGACTACAAGGGCCTGTCCGCCAACTTCAGCGGCGAAGGCTTCTCGCACATGCATTTCGCCTACAAGGGCGTGAGCACCGGCGAATTCGATGCCTGGGTCCAGAAGATGAAGACCAATCCGGGCGTGCTGAACCGCGCCGACTACCTGAGCCTGGAAAAGCCGTCCGTGCGTGAACCGGTGCGCTACTACGGCCAGGTCGAGCCGGCCCTGTTCAACCGTGTCCTGAACCGTTGCGTGGCCGAAGGCGCCGTCTGCATGAACCAGCAGATGGCCGACGACCACAAGCGCAACCAGGTCGCCGCCGCGATCCGCCAGCTGCCGAAGGGCGCGAACGTGGCGCAGGTGGCCAACGCGGAGGTGTGCGAGACCCCGGAAGCGCAGGCTGCGGCTGGCGCAACCAATAACATTCCTGTGAAGAAGTAATCATGCAAGACTCTCTCGACTTGACGAAGCTTATCTTCGGTCGGCTCAGCTGGGACGCGATTCCGTTCCACGAGCCGATCCTGCTAGCGACCTTCGCCGGCGTGATCGTGGGTGGCCTGGCCCTGATGGCCTTGATCACCTACTTCCGCCAGTGGGGCAACTTGTGGAACAACTGGTTCACCAGTATCGACCACAAGAAAATCGGCATCATGTACATGATCCTCGGCCTGATCATGTTCCTGCGCGGCTTCGCCGACGCCCTCATGATGCGTGCGCAACAGGCGTTCGCCTTCGGCTCCAACCATGGCTTCCTGCCGCCGGACCACTACGACCAGATCTTCACCGCTCACGGCGTGATCATGATCTTCTTCGTGGCGATGCCGTTCGTGACGGGCCTGATGAACTACGTCGTGCCGCTGCAGATCGGCGCACGCGACGTGGCCTTCCCGTTCCTGAACAACTTCTCGTTCTGGATGACCACGATGGGCGCCGTGCTGGTCATGGCCTCGCTGTTCGTGGGTGAATTCGCACGTACCGGCTGGCTTGCCTATCCGCCGCTGTCGGGCATCCTGGCAAGTCCGGGCGTCGGCGTCGACTACTACATCTGGTCGCTGCAGATCGCGGGCGTCGGCACCTTGCTGTCCGGCGTCAACCTGATCGTCACCATCGTCAAGATGCGCGCGCCGGGCATGGGCCTGATGAAGATGCCTGTCTTCGTCTGGACCTCGCTGTGCACCAACATCCTGATCGTGATCACCTTCCCGATCCTGACCGCCGTGCTGGCCATGCTGGGCATGGACCGCCTGTTCGACACCGCGTTCTTCACCAACGACCGTGGCGGCAACGCGATGATGTACGTGAACCTGATCTGGATCTGGGGCCACCCGGAGGTGTACATCCTGATCCTGCCGGCCTTCGGCATCTTCTCGGAAGTCGTCTCGACCTTCTGCGGCAAGCGCCTGTTCGGCTACACCTCGATGGTGTACGCGACCTGCGTCATCATGGTCCTGTCCTACCTGGTCTGGCTGCACCACTTCTTCACCATGGGCAGCGGCGCGAGCGTCAACTCGTTCTTCGGCATCACCACGATGATCATCTCGATCCCGACCGGGGCGAAGATCTTCAACTGGCTGTTCACCATGTACCGCGGCCGGATCCGCTTCGAACTGCCGATGATGTGGACCGTGTCCTTCATGCTGACCTTCGTCATCGGCGGCATGACCGGCGTGATGCTGGCCATCCCGGCGGCCGACTTCGTGCTGCACAACTCGCTGTTCCTGATCGCGCACTTCCACAACGTTATCATCGGCGGCGTGGTGTTCGGCCTGTTCGCCGGCTTCAACTACTGGGCGCCGAAGATGTTCGGCGTGAAGCTGAACCAGTTCTGGGGCAAGGTTTCGTTCTGGCTGTGGTCGATCGGCTTCTGGGTCGCCTTCACCCCGCCGTACATCCTGGGCTTCATGGGCTATACCCGCCGCATGAGCCACTTCGAAGATCATTCGGTGCAATGGCTGTTCCAGATCTCGCTGGTCGGCACCCTGATGATCGCCGGCGGTATCGCCGCCCTGGTGCTGCAGATCTTCTTCACCTGGAAAGACCGCGCCAAGCTGCGCGACGTCACCGGCGACCCGTGGGACGGCCGTACGCTGGAGTGGGCGACCTCGTCGCCGCCGCCTGACTATAACTTCGCCTTCACCCCGGTGGTGCACGACAACGACACCTTCGCCGACATGAAGAAGAACGGTTACCAGCGTCCGCTGAAGGACTTCGTGGCGATCCACATGCCCAAGAACACCTGGGCCGGCTTCGGTATCTCGGCACTGTCGGCCGTGGTGGGCTTCGGCATCATCTGGCACATGTGGCTGCTGGTTGGCCTGGGCTTCGTCGCCATGATGGCCGCGATCATCGTCCACACGTTTAACTACAAGCGCGATTTCTACATCCCGGCGGAAGAAGTGGCCCGCACCGAAGAAGCGCATACCCGTCTGCTGAAGAGCTACGTCTGAAACAATATGGCAAATAATGCAACCATTCCCGGCGGCCTGACCGCCGACGAGGTGACCGCGCGCTACCTGGTGCGCGAACACCACCCGGAGCACGGCACCTTGCTCGGCTTCTGGATCTACCTGATGAGCGACTGCCTCATCTTCGCGTCCCTGTTCGCCACCTATGCGGTGCTGGGCCGTAACTACGCCGGCGGTCCGACCGGCGCCGAGCTGTTCGACCTGACGCTGATCGCCATTAACACCGGCTTCCTGCTGCTGTCGTCGATCACCTTCGGCTTCGCGATGATCGCCGCCCAGGCCAAGAAGCTGGGCGCGACCCTGCTGTGGATGGGCGTCACCGGCCTGCTGGGCGCGGCCTTCCTGTCGCTGGAACTGTACGAGTTCTACCACCTGATCCATGAAGGTGCGGGCCCGCAGCGCAGCGGCTTCCTGACCGCGTTCTTCGCGCTGGTCGGTACCCACGGCCTGCACGTGTTCTTCGGCGCGATCTGGCTGGTGACCCTGATGGTGCAGCTGAAGAAGCACGGCTTGACCATGGAGAACTTCCGTCGCCTGCAGTGCCTGTCGCTGTTCTGGCACTTCCTGGACGTCGTCTGGATCGGCGTGTTTACCTTTGTCTACCTGATGGGAGTGCTGCCATGAGCGACCACATCCACCACCACGAGCACGACCACGACGGTCATACCAGCTTCGTCACGCACTACGCGATGAAGGATTACGCGATCGGCTTCGTGCTGTCGCTGATCCTGACCGCGATCCCGTTCTGGCTGGTCATGGGCCACGTGCTGCCGCCGGAGACGACCAAGTACGTGATCATGGGCTTCGCCGCCGTCCAGTTCGTCGTGCAGATGATGTACTTCCTGCACATGAACTCGAAGTCGGAAGGCGGCTGGAACATGATGGCGCTGATCCTGACCGTGGTCCTCCTGGTCATCGTGCTGGCCGGTTCGATCTGGGTCATGACGCACATGAACGCCAACATGATGCCTTCCATGGGTGGCGCAAGCGACACCACCCATGGCATGCACGACATGCAGTAAGTAATGCAGGACGGCCGCGACCAGCACCCGGGACCCGTCTCCCATCCGCCCCGCAGCGCCCTGGCGCGCCGGGTGGTGGGGGTGGCGGCCCTGCTGCTGGCCGTGCTGTTCCTGGGTCTGGGCACCTGGCAGGTGGTTCGCCTGCAGTGGAAGCTGGACCTGATCGCACGCGTCGACGCACGCGTGCACGCTGCCCCGGTCGCGCCGCCTCCCGCGGCGCGCTGGGCGCAGGTGAGCAAAGAATCCGACGAATACCGGCGCGTACGCCTTGCCGGGCACTACCTCTACGAATTCACCACCCCGGTCCAGGCGGTTTCCGAACTGGGCGCGGGCTTCTGGCTGCTGACGCCGCTGTGCACGGCCGACGGCCATATCGTCTTCATCAACCGCGGCTTCGTTCCGGCCGCCGACAACAAACCCGGTACCTACCCGGGCCGCCGTGCCGGCGCGCAGCCGTGCGCGGGGCAGGGCGAGCAGGTGGAGCAGGTGACGGTTAGCGGCCTGCTGCGCATCAGCGAGCCGGGCGGCGGCTTCCTGCGCGAAAACGACCCGGCCACCAACCGCTGGTACTCGCGCGACGTGGCGGCGCTGGCCGCCGCCCGCGGCCTGGCCGGCACCGCGCCGGACGGCGCGCCCGTCGTGGCGCCGTTCTTCGTCGATGCCGGTAAAGACCAGGACCCGCAGGGCGCCCCCGAGCGCCCCGTCGGCGGCCTGACCGTGGTTTCCTTCGTCAACAATCACCTCGTCTATGCCCTGACCTGGTATGCGCTGGCCCTGATGGTCGGCGCTGCCTGGTGGTGGATCAGCCGTCACGGCGCTACAATGCGCGACGATGACTGATATTACCGCCCGGGCATGATCCAGAACCCCCTCGATTTCTTCGCCAAGGCGGGCCGCAGCTCGCCCCAGGCGGCCGCCGCGAGCGTCGAATTCGCCGCCGGCCACAAGAACATGCTGCAGCTGATCGAGCTGCGCTGGATCGCCGTGATCGGCCAGGTCACCACCATCGCCTCGGCCATCCTGATCTTCGGCATCGAGCTGCCGCTGCTGCCGATGCTGCAGGTCCTGGCCTGCCTGATCGCCTTCAACGTCGCCAGCCACCTGCGCTGGCACGAGCGGCGCCCGGTGTCCAACACCGAAATGTTCATGGCCCTGCTGGTGGACGTCGCCAGCCTGACCGTGCTGCTCTACCTGTCGGGCGGCATCACCAATCCCTTCTCCTTCCTGTACCTGCTGCAGGTGATCCTGTCGGCGGTGCTGCTCGAGGCGCTCTGGACCTGGACCATCGTCCTGATCACCATCGGCTGCATGGCCGGCCTGGCGATGTACGCCCAGCCGCTGGCGCTGCCTTTCGACCATGCGCGCGGCATCGCCAGCCTCTACATCCAGGGCCTGCTGGTGTGCTTCGCCCTGAACGCGGCGCTACTGGTGATGTTCATCTCGCGTATTTCCGATACCCTGCGCGACAAGGCGGCCCAGCTGGCCTCGCTGCGCCAGCATGCGGCCGAGGAAGAGCACATCGTCCGCATGGGCCTGCTGGCCTCGGGCGCCGCCCACGAACTGGGCACGCCGCTGGCCACCGTCTCGGTGATCCTGGGCGACTGGAAGCGCATGCCCCAGTTCCGCAACGATCCCGGCCTGCTGGAAGAACTCACCGAGATGCAGACCCAGCTCCAGCGCTGCAAGTCGATCGTCAGCGGCATCCTGCTGTCGGCCGGCGAGGCGCGCGGCGAGTCGGCCGTGCGCACCACGGTGCGCAACTTCCTCGACGGCGTGGTCGAGGGCTGGCGTGGCAGCCGGCAAGTGCCCGCCTTCCAGTACAATAACCGTATCCTGGAAGACCGCCCGGTTGCATCGGACTCGGCGCTCAAGCAGACCATCGACAACCTGCTCGACAATGCGCTCGAGGCCTCGCCGGAATGGGTCGGACTGGAAGCCTGGATCGCCGACGGGACGCTGTACGTGGCGGTCCTGGATCGCGGCCCCGGCTTCGCGCCGAGCATGCTCGGCCAGATCGGCAAGCCCTACCAGTCCACCAAGGCCAAGCCGGGGCGCGGCCTGGGCCTGTTCCTGGCCGTGAACGTGGTGCGCAAGCTGGGCGGTTCGGTGAACGCGGTGAACCGGGAAGACGGTGGAGCGCAGGTGAGCCTGAGCCTGCCGCTGTCGAGCATCGAACTGGAAGAGGAAGGCATTGACGGAAAACACTGAGCGCTTGCTGCTCATCATCGAAGACGACGAGGCCTTTGCGCGCACCCTGAGCCGCTCGTTCGAGCGCCGCGGCTACCGCGTGCTGGTCGCGCCGGGTCACGAGGAAGCGGCCGCGCTGCTGCCCGCACACTCGCCGGGCTATGCGGTGGTCGACCTGAAACTCAAGGGCAACAGCTCGGGGCTGGCCTGCGTGCAGCTGCTGCACGAACACGACCCGGACATGCTGATCGTCGTGCTGACCGGCTTCGCCAGCATCGCCACCGCGGTGGAGGCGATCAAGCTGGGCGCGGTCCAGTACCTGGCCAAGCCCTCGAACACCGACGACATCGAGGCCGCCTTCGGACACGTGGCCGGCAACGCCGAGGTCGAGGTCACCAACCGCTCGACCTCGATCAAGACGCTCGAGTGGGAGCGCATCCATGCCGTGCTGGCCGAGACCGACTTTAACATCTCGGAAGCGGCGCGCCGCCTCGGGCTGCACCGGCGCACGCTGGCGCGCAAGCTCGAGAAGCAGCGGGTGAAGTAGGGGAGCGGCATGCGCATCCTGTCGTCCAGCCTGATCCTCCTGTTCCTGGCCGGGGCCCAGATGGCCCAGGCTGCCCGGGCCGCCGAGCCGGCCGACCAGCTGGCGGCCGGGCGCAAGGCCTTCCAGCGCTGCGCCAACTGCCACCAGGTCGGTCCCGGCGCGCGCAGCAACTTCGGCCCCCAGCTCAACGGCATCGTCGGCCGCCGCGCCGGATCGGCGCCCGATTTCGATTATTCTCCCGCCATGCGCAAGGCCGGCTTCGTCTGGGACGAGCGGCGCCTGGCCGCCTTCGTGCGCGATCCCGATGCGGTCGTGCCCGGAACCAGGATGCGCTTCTGGGGCTTCATGAGCGAGCGCCAGGTGCGCGACCTGATCCTGTATCTGCGTTCGGCGCCGGCCGCAACGCCGCCCGCGCGGCAACGATGATCGGCAGGGTCGTCGCGCTGGCGCTGCGCGCCCCGGACAGCGCGGCGCCCTCGCGCGTGGAGGCGCTCACCGCTCTGGTCGGCCTGGGCCTCGAGGGCGACCGCCATCGCGACCGTCATTCGCCGCGCCAGGTGCTGCTGGCGAGCAGCGCCGCCTACGATGCGCTCGGGCTTCCGCCCCTGGTCCTGCGCGAAAACCTGCTGCTCGACCTCGATACCGCTGCTTTCGACTCCGGCACGCTGCTGCGGGTCGGGCGCGAGGTCGTCTTGCGGCTGAGCTTCCAGTGCGAAGCCTGCGGCGCGCTCGACCTGCAGCGGCCCGGACTTGCGCGCGCCATTGGCAGCCGGCGCGGCATGCTGGCCCGGGTCCAGGCCGGCGGCATGATCCGCGCGGGCGATCCGGTCAGATTGCTGGACGAGCGCATGCCGGCCCTTGCCGCCGATTGGCGCGAGCGCGTCGAACAGGTACTGGCGGCGCTGCCGCCGGGGATGGTGGTGGAATACGGCCAGCTTGCGCGCCTTGCCGGCATCCAGTCGAGCTACTGCCGCGCGTTCCCGCGCCTGCTGGCGGCGCGCGGCCTGGGCGGCAAGGCCGTCCCGGCGCGCTCGGCGTGCCAGTCGCCGCGCTGGAGCGGAGACGGACTCTATGCTTGAGCGGCCGCGCCGCCCGGCTAGCCCGGCTGCGTGTCGGTTTTTTGCTCCAGCCACAGGATGGCCTGCGCCATGTCGCTATAGAAGACCCGGTACGTGCCTTCGCCAAACTGTCCGAACGCGATGCGCGCTAGGTAGGCGATGCGCGTATTCGGCACCAGGATGGCGCGGCGTAGCGGGATCGGGCCGATCTGCTCCCACGCGTCCTGGTCCATCCTGTCTTGCAGCAGGGCCATGTCGACCGTCGGGTCTTCCAGTTCGAGCGCGTCGTACAAGACCTTGACCTGACGCGTTTCCTTGACCAGTTCGAACACGCGCTGCTGGCATTCCTTCAAAACCCGCTCGTCGCATCGTCCACGCAGGCGCGCCAGGACGATTTCGCCGACCGGCTCCACCCAAAGTTGCTGCTGATTCATCTGGAATTTCCACTATCCTGTCTGGAGTCCGATAGCTTAGCAGAGGCGCATCCTCAGCGTGATCGGAACAAACGGGCGTGAACCTGCGCCGCCCGGGACGAAGGGCGTTCAGGCGCCCAGCTTGCTGAGCGCAAAGGCCGCCAGGAAGCCCGACACCGTGATCAAGCCCGCGAAGTCGTGGGTTTGTTCGAAAGCCTCGGGGATCATGGTATCGACGATCATGGCCAGCACCGCTCCGGCCGCGACGGCGGTGGTGGCGGCGAC
Source organism: Massilia sp. X63 (assembly GCF_041023745.1). Lineage (NCBI taxonomy): Bacteria > Pseudomonadati > Pseudomonadota > Betaproteobacteria > Burkholderiales > Oxalobacteraceae > Massilia > Massilia sp. X63. The sequence goes on along the minus strand of NZ_JBFTEF010000004.1, from coordinate 158,669 downwards.
GATTTGCGGCGGAAAGTGGCGGAACACCGCGTAGCCGAGCAGGGCGGCGATGCCCGAAACCAGCGCGATGCCGCCCCAGATTCCGAAGATGGCGGCGCGCGAGCGCCCGGCGCGCTTCATGCCGGCGGCGCTGGACAGGCCTTCCGGGAAGTTCGACAGGAAGATCGCGGCAACCGCCACCATGCCGACGCCGCGGCCGCCGAGCAGGGACAGGCCGATCACGATCGACTCCGGGATGCCGTCGAGCAGGGCGCCGAGGGCGATCGCCGTGCCGCTGCCGTCGCCCTGCTTGACGGCAGGCTGGCAGCCGGAGCGCTTACGGTGGCGTGCGCCGCGCTGCGACAGCCAGCGGTTGGCAAAGGTGTAGACCCCGGCGCCGCTCAGGAAGCCGATGGCGGTCGAGGCAAAGCCGCCGGTGTGGAAGGCATGCTCCATCAGCTCGAAGGAGAGGGCCGAGATCAGCACGCCGCTGCCGAAGGCCATGATGGCGGCGATCATGCGTTGCGGCACCCTGAGCCAGTAGCCGGCCGCCGCGCCAAGCAGCAGTGCGCTGCCCGCCACCAGTCCCCAGAATCCCGCCTGCAGCCACACCGGTATGCCCGCCATCGACGCCTCCTCCTTTTGGCTGCCTCGATCATAAGCACAAGCCTGCTTCCATGAGGCACAATTGCGTTACATCCAAGCCAGGATCAGAAAAGCACGCCGCATGGACAGTATCCGCCTCTCGACCGCATCCGACACCGCCGCGCTGGCGGCGATCTGGCGCGCCAGCGTGCGCGCGACCCACGATTTTCTTTCGGAACCGCACTTCCGCGAGCTCGACTTCCTGGTGTCCGAGCGTTACCTGCCGGCCGCCGGCGTGTGGGTCGCGTTCGACGCCGACGGCAGCCCTTGCGGCTTCATGGGCCTGAGCGGGGCCCACGTCGATGCGCTGTTCATCGACCCGGCCAGGCGCGGCCAGGGCGTGGGGCGGCGCCTGCTGGCCCATGCGGCGGCCCTTGCCGGCGTCCTGAGCGTCGACGTCAACGAACAGAACCGGCAGGCGGTGGACTTCTATCGCCACATGGGCTTTAATGTGACCGGCCGTTCGCCGCGCGACGACGCCGGCCGGCCGTACCCGCTGCTGCATATGCGCCAGGCATGAAGATGGCGGCTGCCCCAAGCCTTGTATGCATAAGTACATTTGAACAAATTGGGTTGCCTTCGGAATATTTTTAGTCCATCATAGCTGTGTGGCTCCTGCCTGCAGCGGCGGGCGCCCGATCAGCGATGAGGCGGTTGAGTCCGTTTCTTTTCGTCCCCCGCATCGTGCCGGGGGACTTTTTTCGGTGCCGCGGCCCTGCCTGCCGCGGCTGGCGCGACAGCGCGCCTGCCGGCCCACCGCCAGGCTGAAGCCCCGTTTCCGCTTGCGCGACCCACCGGAGGAAACTTGAACGAACTGTTCCCACCGGCGATTCCGCCTTCACGAATCGTCAATCCGTGCCCGCCATCCGGCGCTGTTGTTCGCGCCGCCGCCGGCGTGCTCGCCGTGTGCGCCACCCTGGCTGCGCCGGTCCAGGCCGCGCCCGGCAAATCCGGCAAGACCGGTGTCCCGGCCGCCGCCGATTTCGCATCGCTGAGCGGCGCGCGTGCCGGCAGCTGCAGCACGCCGCTCGACGGCATCCTCGGCGCCATGGGCGCGCCGACCCTGCGCCATTGCGCCTGGAGCCAGCACGTCGAGATGCTGTACTGGGACACCGTCCCGCAAACGCCGAACACCTGCCTGCCGACGCCCGCCATCGCCTGGCACCGCCTGGGCGCCGGCGCACGCACGGTGCTACGCCCATGGAGCAGCAGCTGGAGCGGTCAATCGCTGCAGGCCCAGCACAACGGCGTGGAACAGGCCGGCATGGTCTGGCGCCAGCCCGATGGCCGCTGGTCGGCCGTACTGTGGCGCTGGCGCCCGTCCGACCGCATCCCCACCCGCGCCTGGCAGGCCGGCCACTGGCAGGACGTGCTCAAGGCGGTTCACGCCGTCGATGCCGCCAATCCGGCGCCGCGGCGCACACCGCTGGTGGCGGCCTGGCTGGACGCCACCAACGGCAAGCCGCGTTCGCTGGACGGCGACAACTCGGTCTGGGTCAGCGAAGGAAGCTGCCTGGGCATGCGCAGCGCCGGACTGGGCCAGGCCCAGCTGCACCTGCAATATTCGCGCGACGATGCCCGCCTGGAGCAGCGCAGCGCGATGCAGGTGATGCTGGCGCGCCGTTTCCCGGCCGCCGAGTGGCTGCGCACCTTCACCCTGGTCGAACCCGCCATCTCGGGCGACCGCACCGGCGCCAAGTTCCTGGCCGTCTGGAAGGAGGGCAGTGTGGTGCAGGGACAGCTGTGGATCCCGCTGCGCGACCAGGGCGGCATCGTGCGCGCCCGTGTGAGCAGCGAACTGCCGCCCGCCGAGGGCGCGCACGCGCAGGAGCTCGCCAGAACACGCGCCGGCCTGATCGAACGCGAGCTCACCAGGCTCGCCCACGCCTGGGAGGCCCGCCATGAATGAGGAATTGATGACGCCCTTGTGGCTGTTCTCGCCCCTGGCCGTGCTCGGCGCCGGGCTGATGCTGGCACTGGTGCTGGGCATGCTGCTGCAGCGCTGGCGCGTGCCCAAGCTGTACGGGGCGGTGATCGCCGGCCTGCTGCTGGGCGCGACCGGCGGCAACCTGATCGATCGGCCGCTGCTGGCCCAGTTCCAGGAACTGCTGAACGCCGCCTCGGCCCTGGTGCTGTTCGAGGTCGGCCGCAAGATGGACCTGGCCTGGCTGCTGCGCAGCGGCCGCCAGGGCGGCAGCCTGCTGCTGGCGACGCTGGCGCGCCTGCTGGCGGTGGCGGTCACCTTGGGCCTGCTCGGCCTGCCCTGGGGCGCCGCGATCTTCATCGCCTCGATCCTGATCGCGGTGAACCCGGTGATCGTGAATTCCATGGTGGCCGACGAAAACGCCAGCGGCACCAGCACCTTCGCCACCGCCAACATGGTCGGCCTGAGCAGCCTGGTGGCGCTCCTGATGCTGGCCGTGACCATGGCCTGGACCCGCAGCCAGGGACTGGACGCCACCGGCAGCTTCGGCCAGGAACTGCTGCGCCAGGGCGGCAAGCTGGTGCTGGGCGCGGCGATCGCGCTGCTGTCCTATGGCCTGTACGCCGCGGCCACCCGGCTGTGCAAGGTGCCGGCCACGATGCGGCCAGGCATGCTGCTGGCCGCGCTGCTGATCGACCTGGGCCTGTGCTCGGTGACGGCGTCGAGCGCGCTGCTGTCGCTGCTGCTGATGGGCCTTCTGCTGCGCAACGCGGAGCGGCGCGACAACGTGTTCCAGGCCCAGCTCAAGACCGCCCAGGACATCGGCTACGTGCTGCTGTTCCTGATGTCGGCGGCACTGGTCGACCTGGGACAACTGGCCCAGGGCTGGACCGTGCTGGGGGCGCTGGCGGTGTTCGCGGTGCGCATCGTCGCCACCCGCGTGGCCCTGATGCCGGGCACGGCCTGGGACCGCAACAAGAAGCACGCCATGGCCTTGTCGATGTGCTCGCTGGTCAGCTACGGCGGACTGGTGGTCGACACCACGCTCAACGCCTACACCGGCCTGGACGCGACGTCCACCGAATTGATGGGCGCGCTGCTGGCCCTGAACGTGCTGCTGGCGCCCGGCCTGACCTGGCTCGGCCTGCGCATGGCGGGCGAGACCTATCGCCAGGGAGCGTCCCATGAAGAACGCAGCCTGAACAACAAAGAGGAGGTGAACGCATGAGCGCAGCCCAGAACGACGCGGAAGCGGCCCGCCTGGCCGACGCCCAGGCCCAGGCGCAGGCCCTGGCTAGCTCCGGCAAGGGCCCGGCCTTCCTGCCCGACTTCAAGTCCTCGACCGTCGGCACCATGGGCATCGAGCTGGAACTGATGGTGCTGGACCGCCTCACCTACGACCTGTTCCCGGCCGCGCCCGACATCCTGCGCGTGCTCGACAAGCACGACAAGCCCTGGGTGCACACGCCCGAGATCACCACCTCGATGCTGGAAGTCGCCACCTCGATCCTGTCTTCCTTCGGCGAGGCCAAGGAGCAGCTCGAGCATATCCGCAGCACTGTCCAGCGCGCCGCCTTCGAGGTCGGGGCTTCGGTCTCGGGCGGCGGCGCCCATCCGTTCCAGCGCTGGAACGAGCAGCGCATTTTCCCGAAGGCGCGCTACTTCGAGTCCGAGCGCAGGTACGGCTACCTGGCGAAGCTGTTCACGGTGTTCGGCATGCACGTGCACATCGGCGCCGGCAGCGCCGACGAAGCGGTGCGCCTGTGCGCCTGGCTGACCCAGCGCGCGCCGCTGTTCATCGCGCTGTCGAGCAATTCGGTGTGCTGGCAGGGCGAGGTCTCGGGCTTTTGCAGCTCGCGCAGCAACGTGGTCGGCGCCTTCCCGATGAGTGGGATCCAGCCGCACGAGTTCCGCAGCTGGCAGGACTTCCGCGACTATTTCGACCGCCTGGCCGGTTTCGGCATCGTCAACAGCATCAAGGATTTCTACTGGGACGTGCGGCCCAAGCCGGAGTACGGCACCATCGAACTGCGGGTGCTGGATACGCCCCTGAAACCGGTATATGCGGCCGCGCTGGCCTGCTATGCGCGCGAGCTGTGCCTGGAATTCGCCGACCAGCCGGGGGCCTGGCCGTCCAACGGCAGCCGCGAGCTCTACACCTGGAACCGCTTCAACGCCGCCCGCGACGGCGTCGAGGCCAGCTGGATCGACCCGGAAACCGGGGGCGCGCGGCCGGTGGCCGAGGTCATCCGCGCCGACCTGGAGCGCCTGGCCCGGCGCTCGCTCGACCCCGGTTTCGGCCAGGCCTGTGCGGTGATCGAAGACTTGATGAAGGAGGGCGGCCAGGCCGGCCTGCTGCGCCGCCACCTGGCGGCGGGCGGCGGCATGAACGACCTGGCCCGCTTCGCCAGCGAGATCTTCGAGGCCGGCGCCTAGTTGCGCGCGCCCGTCTGTCCGGGCTGCGCAGCAACATGGGGCGACAGGGGCGACAGGGGGATCAGGCCTGCTGCGCCTGCAACTGCTGGGACAGCGGCAGTTGCCCCGCCTCTTCGTCCACGTCCAGCCGGGCGATCAGGCGTCCGAGATTGTCTTCGAGCTGCGCCAGGGTGGCGGGATCGAGGCTGGCCAGTGCATCCGGCAGCACGCCGGCGAAGGGCATCGGCGCCCGTTCCAGTATGGCAAGCCCGGCCGGCTGCACCTGCAGCGCGACGGTGCGCCGATCCGCGCCCTCGCGGCTGCCGGTGACGTAGCCGCGCTCGACCAGGCCGCGCACCAGGTTGCTGGCGGTGGACTGGTGGATGTCGAGTTCGCGCGCCAGTCCGGTGGCGCCGATTCCCGGGTTGCGCTCGATGACCGACAGTGCCCATAGCTGGGCGCCGCCGACCCCGGCTTCGCGCTCGACCTGGCGGAAGTGGGACTTGACGGCGTTGAAGACGATACGGAACTGCCGCAGCACGCGCATTGGCTGCTCGTTCTCGGGGATCTGGGCTGGATTTTCTGGCATGGCGCGATCATAGCGGAAATTCGCCTTGTCAGTACTGGCGATGCGCTGCTTGCGCCGCCGAAACATGGTGCGGCATCGGATGGCATGCGCTAGGATAGGCGGCATGAATCGGCTGTTCGCCCATCCGCTGTTCCGGCGGCGGCGCATGCTGTCGCGTGCCGCCGTGGCGACCTTCCTGGCCGGGCTGGCGCTGACGGCGGTATTGTTCGGCGTCGCGCGCTCGCTGGAGGCGGACAGCGCGCGCGCCGATTTCGAGCAGCGCGTGGCCGTGCGCGCGGCCGCGGTTACCCGCGCCTTTGCCGACGCCCTGCACGACCTGCATGCGCTGAACCTGCTGTTCAAGGCCGGCGGCGGCGAGGTCTCGCGCGACGCCTTCGATGCCTTCGCCCAGCCGCTCGCCAGCGGCAACGGCTACCTCGCAGGGCTCGAGTACCATCGCTTCGTCGCCGCTGCCGAGCGCCCGGCCTTCGAAGCCGCACGACGGCGCTTCTGGCCCGACTTCGCCATCCGTGAGCGCGGCCCCGCGGGCGAGCTGGTGCCCGCCGCGGCGCGCCCGCGCTACCTGGTCATCGACTACGTGGTGCCGATCGCGAGCAACGCCGGCGTATTCGGCTTCGACGCCTGGTCACGGCCGGAGCAGCGCGGCTTCACCCAGCGTGCCGTCGACTCCGGCGAGCCGACCGCCAGCCCGGTCCTGCGCCTGGTCCAGGGCGACGGCGCGCTGCGTGGCATGCTGGTGGCGATGCCGGTCTACCGCGCCGGCGCCGATCTCTCGAGCGTGGCTGCGCGGCGCGCGGCGGCGCTGGGCAGCACGGTGCTGGTGATCGACACCGGCCTGCTGGTGGGCGGCAGGCTGCACGCGGCGCACCTGCTGAGCGACGGCGACTATGCGCTGACGCTGTACGGCCATACCGGGTCGGGCCGGCGCGTGGCCGTGTTCGCGCATCCCGGCGCCCCCGCACCGCAGGCGCTCTGGGAGCGCTGGCTGGGCGGCGACCCGGCCGCCATCACGCGCGCCTTCGACGTCGCCGGCACACATTGGGAAATGCGGGCGGTGCGGCTGACGCGCCGGCTCGAGGGCCAGGCCGGCTCGCTCTCGATCCTGGGCTACGGCTGCGTGCTGACGCTGGCCGTGGCCGCCCTGGTGCAGCAGCGCAGCGCGCGGACCCGCCGCATCGAAGCCCTGGTCGAGCGCCGCACCGCCGACCTGGCCATGACCGCCGGCGCGCTGCGCCTGCACCAGCGCGCCATCGAATCGGCCGCCAACCCGATCCTGCTGGTCAGCGCGACCCGGCACGGCTACCCGATCGAATACGCGAATCCGGCCTGCGAACGCACGCTCGGCTATGCCGCCGGCGAACTGGCGGGAGTCCCGCTGGACGGCCTGGCGCGCGCCGGCGACGACGAGCCCGGCCTGGAAGAGCTGCGCCAGGCCTTGCACGAACGCCGCAAGGGCCATGCGCTGGTGCGCCAGGCCACCCGCGACGGCCGCGAGCTGGTCAGCGAAATCTACATTGCCCCGGTCAACAACGCGCGCGGCGAGACCGAGCATTTCGTGGTCACCACCTACGACGTTACCGTGGCCAAGCGCTACGAGGCCGAACTGGCGCACCGGGCGCGCTACGACACGCTCACCGGGTTGGCCAACGCCGCGCTGCTGGCCGACCGCATCGAGCGCGCCATTGCCGGCGCCGGCTCGGCGCCGGTGTGGACGGTCGCGCTCGACATCGACCACTTCAAGCTGGTCAACGACACGCTCGGGCGCCGGCGCGGGGACGAAGCCCTGCGCGCGATCGCGAACCGCATCGCCGGAGCCGTGCGCCAGGCCGACACCGCGGCGCGCACCGGCGGCGACAACTTCGTGCTGGTGCTGCTCGGCTGTGCCGACGAACGCCAGGCCGCGGCCCAGGTGCAGGCGGTGCGCGATGCGATCGCCGAACCGCTGCGCATCGACGAGCACACGCTGGTGTTCGGTTCCAGCGCCGGCGTGGCCGGCTATCCGGTCGACGGTCGCGACCCGGAAACCCTGGTCAAGCACGCCGAGGTGGCGATGTACCGTACCAAGCAGACCGGTCGCAACGCGGTCCAGTTCTATGCGCCGCACATGAATGCGCATGCCAGCGACCGGCTAGCCCTGGAAGGCGCGCTGCGCTGCGCCCTGCGCGACGACCAGTTCGAGCTGTACTTCCAGCCGCAGGTGGAGCTGGTTAGCGGCCGGGTGGTCGGCACCGAGGCCCTGATCCGCTGGCGCCATCCGCAGTTCGGCACCGTCCTGCCGGAACGCTTTATCGCGCTGGCCGAGGAAACCGGCCTGATCGTGCCGATCGGCGCCTGGGTCCTGCGCGCGGCCTGCCGCCAGAACCGCCGCTGGCAGCACGCCGGCCTGGGGCCGCTGCGCATCGGCGTCAACCTGTCGGCGCGCCAGTTTTCCGAACCCGACCTGGTGCAGACCGTGCGCCGGGTGCTCGACGAGACCGGCCTGGCCGCCGATTCGCTCGAGATCGAGCTCACCGAGAGCATGATGATGGCCGACGTCGAGTCGGCGATCGAGACCATGCGCCTCCTGAAGGCGATGGGGGTGAAGCTGTCGATCGACGACTTCGGCACCGGTTATTCCAGCCTGGCCTACCTGAAGCGCTTCCCGGTGGACGTGCTCAAGATCGACCGTTCCTTCGTGCGCGACATCGAGGCCAGCCCGGACGGCGCCGCCATGGTGGACGCCATCATTTCGCTGGCGCACGGCCTGCGCATGCAAGTGATCGCGGAAGGCGTCGAGACCATCGAGCAGCTCGACTACCTGCGCGGCTGCGGCTGCGACGAGGTGCAGGGGCATATCTACGCCCGCCCGGAACCGGTGCACGAGGTCGAGGCCTTGCTGCGCAGGGGCAGGGTGGAGCCGAGCCGGCTGCACGCCTGAAGCGCCGCGTCCGGCGCGCCTGCCCGACGAGCCGGACCGGGGTTGCGGCGCCGGTCGGCTATACTTGTAACACGCCCGAGGCGTGCCCGGCGGCGCGGCGCGCCGGCATTCGCAGCAAGGACCGTGCAGCAAGGACTCCGCAGTAAGGAACAATAGAGTGGACCAGGAAGAAAAGATCGAACCCCAATCCGGATCGGACGACAAGCCGGCAAGCGGTGCGCGCCGCGCCGCTTTCGCGCAACAAGGCCGGCGCCTGTTCGAGGGCGCGCGCGGGCGCGCCGCGGCAGGCTATTCGATGGCGCAGGCGCGCCTGCGCGACCGTCCGCGCATCGAACAGGTCCTGCTCATCGGCCTGTGGACGGCGGCCGCCGGCCTGATGGCCTTCTTCCTCTACCTGGTGATCCTGATCCCGCTCACTCCCGGCATCGACGACCTGCGCCAGGCCAGCACCGCGCGCCCGAGCGTGATCCTGTCCGCCGACGGCAAGGAACTCGGCACCTTCGAAAAGGGCCTGCAGGAACGGGTCAAGCTGTCGCAGATCTCGCCGCACGTGATCAAGGCCCTGATCTCGACCGAAGACCACCGCTTCTACGACCACCATGGCGTCGACTTCCGGCGCGTGGCCGGTGCCCTGGTCGCGACCCTGAAAGGCGACGCCCAGGGCGGCTCGACCATTACCCAGCAGCTGGCGCGCAACATGTTCCCCGAAGAGATCGGCCGGGCGCGCAGCCTGAACCGCAAGATGAAGGAACTGATCACCGCGATCAAGATCGAGAACACCTACAGCAAGACCGAGATCCTCGAGGCCTACCTGAACACGGTGCCCTTCCTGTACAACGCCTACGGCATCGAGATGGCGGCGCGCACCTATTTCGGCAAGCCGGCCGCCAGGCTGGACGTGCTGGAAGCGGCCACCCTGGTGGGCATGCTCAAGGGCACCCATTACTACAACCCGGTGGCCAACCCGGAACGCTCGAAGACGCGCCGCAACGTGGTGCTGTCGCAGATGGCCAAGCACGGCGCATTCAGCGAGGAGCGCTACCGCGCCCTGGCCAAGCGGCCCCTGCGGGTGCGCTTCGCGCGCCTGAACGACCGCAGCGGCAAGGACGACCACTTCACCGCCTACGTGCGCAAGTGGCTGCTCGACTGGGCCGAAGAAAACGACTACGACCTGCAGCTCGACGGCCTGGTGGTGCACACCACCCTCGACCAGGAGCTGCAGGCGGCGGCCGTACGGGCGGTGGAGCGCCAGGCCAACACGCTGCAGGCCATCGCCGACGTCGAATGGGCCTACCAGGGCATGCCGCGCTCGACCTCGAGCGGCATGTACACCTCGATGCGCGACGAGGTCAATCCCTTCGCCTACTATTGGGCATCGCACCCGCGCGAACTGGACGCCTTCGTGCGCGAGAGCGGCGAGTACCGCCGTGCGGTGGAAGACGGCGAAGCCCCGGCCGAGGCCCTGAAGCGCCTGAAGGGCGACCGCGCATTCATGCGCGAGCTGAAGGGCGCCAAGTCGCGCCTGGAAGCAGGCTTCGTCGCCATGGATCCGCACACCGGCGAAGTGCGCGCCTGGGTCGGCAGCCGCAGCTTCGAGCGCGACCAGTACGACCACGTGGTCCAGGCCGCACGCCAGCCCGGTTCGACCTTCAAGCCGATCGTCTATGCGGCGGCGCTCGAGAGCGGCATTCCGCCCGACCAGACCTACCGTGATGTGGTGCAGGACATCCGCGTCGGCGGCACGGTCTGGCGCCCGACCGACATGTCGGGGTCAAGCGGCGGCATGATGACGATGCGCGACGGCCTGGTGTACTCGAAGAACACGATTACCGCCCAGGTGATGCAGCAGGTCGGCCTGAATCCGATCGTACGCCTGGCCCAGGGCATGGGCATCCGCCAGAGCAAGCTGTCGGCCGTGCCCTCGCTGGCCCTGGGCACCAGCCCGGTGACCCTGCTCGAAATGGTCAGCACCTACAGCACCATCGCGGCCCAGGGCGACTACCGCAAGCCGGTGTTCGTGCGCCGCATCACCGACCGCGAGGGCAGGACGGTCGCCGACTTCGCGCCGGACGCGCCCGAACGCGCGCTGTCGCAGGAGGCGGCCGTGACCCTGATCGACATGCTGCGCGGGGTGGTCAACCGCGGCACCGGCGGCGGCGTACGCTACCGCTTCGGCGTCTACGGCGACGTGGCCGGCAAGACCGGCACCACCCAGAACAACACCGACGGCTGGTTCATCCTGATGCACCCGAACCTGGTGGCGGGTGCCTGGGTAGGCTTCAACGACAATCGCGTGAGCATGCGCAGCAGCTACTGGGGACAGGGCGGTCACAACGCCCTGCTGCTGGTAGGCGATTTCATGCGCACCGCGCTGGAGAGCGGCAAGCTGGACCCGAATGCGCTGCTGCCGGGCGGCCGCGCGCAGGCGCCGCGCCGTACCGAAGAGCCGGAATACGTCGAGGAAGGCCCGGGCGAACTCGAGCTCGAAGGCGAGATGCCGGCCGAAGAATCCGAAGTGCCCGACCCGGCGCCGATCGAGGACCAGGCCGAGCCCGCCGCGCCGCCGCAACCCTTCCAGCCGGCCCCGGTCCAGACCGCGCCGCCGCCGGCCCAGTTGCCGGACGTGCCGCCACCGCCGCCGCCGCCACCGCCGAGCTCGGGCGAAGAGCAAATCATCTAGCTTTCCCCCTCTGGTCTGGCCAGGCCGGCGCCCGGCTCGCCCCCGGATTTTTCAGCAAGGGGTAGGGATTGAGCGGTCCGCCAAGGCCATACACGCCGTAGTGCAGGTGCGGCGGGGTGCCCTTCGCATTGCCGGTGTTGCCGACGTAGCCCAGTACCCGGCCTGGTTCGACCCGCATGCCCGGCGCCACATCCGAATAGCTGTCGAGGTGGGCATAGTAATGCCGCTGGCCGCCCGGCCCCAGCACCCACACCACCTGGCCGCCCAAGCGGTTGGTCCCTACCCGCAGCACGATGCCTTCGGTGGCCGAGCGCACGGCAGTGCCGCGTTTGGCGAAGATGTCGATGCCTTCGTGCCTGCGTCCTTCGCTGCGGGCCGCATGCCAGGTGTCGCGCAGGGCTGCCGGGCGCACCCCGGCCACCGGCATGGCGAGCGTGGGCGGGGCCGGCATCGCGCTCAGGCGCATCGCATAGACGGCATCGCGCAGCCAGGGGCCGAGCAGCCCCCAGATCGCCAGGACCAGCACCGCCAGCAGCAGGCTGCGCAGGAAAGTTCGCATGGCAGGGCTCCATGTCGTGTCCGATACCGGACAGGTAGGGGCGAAGCCGCCGATTCATAGAGCGCAACCCAGGCAGGGACCGGCCCAGGTAGAGATCGGCCCAAGCAGGGCTCAGCCCGAGGTTCAGGCCGGATCGAGGCTGGCGCGCGGTGCGGATGCGGCCGCCCCCGCTTCCTCGTCGGGCGCCTGCCGGCGCAGCGGGAGCGCCAGGGTGAAGGTGCAGCCCTGGCCGACACCCTCGCTGTGCACCGAGATCGTGCCCCCATGCAAAGCGGTCAGCTCCTTCACCAGTGCCAGGCCCAGGCCGAGGCCGCCCTGGGCGCGGTCGATGCTGGTCGGCCCCTGCACCAGCACGTCGAAGATCACCGGCAGCAGCTCGGGCGCCAGGCCGACGCCGCTGTCGCACACCTCGACCACCACCTGCCCGGCGCCGGCCTGCTCGACCAGCCTGCAGCGCACCGCGATGCTGCCGCCGGCCGGCGTGTACTTGATGGCGTTGTGCAAGAGGTTGTCGACGATCTGTTCCAGGCGGGTGCGGTCGCCGTCGACCCAGGCCGGCGCGAGCGCGACGTCCCACACGTGGTTGCCGGCGTCCACCAGGCGCTTGGCCTCGACGCAGGAACGCAGCACGTCGCCCAGGTTCACGGGGGCGCGCTGCAGCACGATCTTGCCCGACAGGATGCGTTGCACGTCCAGCAGGTCGTCCACGATCCGGGTCAGGTGGCGCATCTGGCGGCGGCTGATCGCGCGCGCATTCGCCGCCTGTTCCGGCTTCACGTTCGGCATGTCGAGCACGCTCATGGCGCCCGAGATCGCGGCCAGCGGGTTGCGCAGTTCGTGGCCGAGCATGGCCAGGAAGCCGTCCTTGGCCTGGCTCTGCGCTTCGGTCACCCGGCGCGCGCGCTGCTCGCTCAACAGGAGCTGCTCGCGTTCGTGCTGCAGCGCCTGGCGCGCCGCGCTTTCGCGCGACAGGGCTTCGCTGGTGTAGTGCAGGCCGTCGAGCAGGGCGTCGACTTCGTCCACCTTGGTCGGGCGCGGCTTGGCGATGGCGCCGCGCGCCAGCGAGTTGGCGACGCTGCCGGCCTGCTGCAAGGCGTTGGACAGCTTGTTGCCGAAGAATACGGCGATCAGCACCGCGATGCCCATCAAGACCAGCAGGGCCAGGGCGGCGTACAGGGCGGCGGTGCGCGCGGCCGACTCGATGTCGGCTACCGGCACGCCGACCACGACCGTCCAACCGCTGGCGGCGGAACGCGTATACACGCCGTAGACTTCCGTGCCCTCGTGCGTCACATGGCGCAGCACGCCGCTGCCGGCGTGCTGCGCCGCGATCCGCATGTCCGGGTGCATCGGCTTGCCGGCCGAGCTGGCGCCGCGATAGTTGCGGGCGATGGTGACGCCGTTCGCGTCGAAAATCCCCACCAGCCAGGACGGGGCGAGGCCGCCGTTGGCGAATACCCGCTCGAAATAGCGGGCGTCGAAGACCTGGCTCACCACGTAGCGTCCGTGCGGGCCGGGCGGCGAGGGCACGTCGATCGCCACCACGCCACGCTTGGAGGTGGGGCCGACAAAATAGCCGGACACGCGCGTCTTGCCACTGCCGAGGACCTGGGCGGCGTAGGGTCGCGGCGTTCCGCGCAAGGGGCTGCCGTAGGGCTTCAGGGTGTTGAAGAGCGGGCGGGTATCGGCGTCCACCAGCAGGGTCCAGGACATCCGGTCGTCCCCGTTCAGGCGGGTGGCCAGACGGTACAGGCGCGGATAGTTTTGTTCGGCCAGGCTTTCCGAGTGCGCAATGGTGCGCAGCAGCGCTTCCTTGACGGCGATCTCGCGGTCCACCAGCAGGGCGGTCGCACGCGCGGTCTCCTGGACCCGGTGGATGCGCGACTCGCGTTCCCAGTCGAGCAACATCGACACCCCGAACCAGAACGCCAGGGCAACCGGGATCAGGATGGCGGCTGCCATCAGGAAGAGGTAGGTGCGGGTTTTCATCCGTGTCGGGTGGCAGCGTGCTGTTCTAAATTGTGTCCTTGCAAATGTTAGAAGCTTAACAGAGTTGCGCCTGAACCGGCTCTTACTGCTGAGCAGGCGCGCGCAGCGGCGCGCCGCCCTTCCAGCCGCGATCGCGTGCGGCGCGTTCCGCGGCGGCGTCCAGCGTGGCGCCGGCGATACGGGCGTCCACGGCGTCGAGCACGGCCAGCGGCAGCGCGCTTCCAGCCTGGCGGTAGCCGCTGGCCTCGACCGGGGTATCCGCCAGCACCGGGATGCGCCAGGCGTCGTCTTCGCGGCAGGCCAGGCCGCTCGATGCGCCCAGCTGGAAGCTGCGGCAATAGCTGCCCTCGCGCGACAGGAAGCTCAGGCCGACCCGCACGTCGCCGGCGGCGCCTTCCTGCGCCAGTTGGCGGTCGAGAGCCCGGGCCAGGCGGCCGCCGGCCGTGAGGGCGCGGTCGCCGGCGCGCGCCAGTTCGCTGTCCGCGCCCGCGCCGCCGAACCAGCCGGCCCCGAGTGCGCCGGCGAGCACGCCGACCGCCAGCGAGGCGGCCATGCCCCCCCCACTGGGGCCATGGCAGGCGCCGCCGTGCCGCTTCCTGTGCCGCTTCCTGAGCCGCTTCTTTTGCGGTCTCCCGCGCCGTTCCCTTTGCACTGCGGACCGCCGCCAGGTCGTGCAACCGGGCGCCCTTGCCGGACCTGGGTCGCCTGCGGCTGGAGCAGCTGTCCGGCCTGCTGGCGCGCCATCCCGACCGCCTCGAGGCCGATCCCTTCGGGAACCCCGCCGTGCGCGGCGAGATCCTGGCCTGGTCCCCGAGCGCGGCCGGGATGCAGGCGGCCGCCGCGGCCGGCCTGGGCATCGATCGCGAACAGGAACAGCCGGAACTCGGCCAGCGGCTGGTGGTGTTCCGGGTGCCTGCCGGCAGGGCGGTGGCCGGCCTGCTGCAGGCCCTGCGCGAAGCCGACCCGGACGGGATCTACGACTTCAACCACATCTACATGGGCAGCGGCAGCGGCGGTGCTGCCGCAGGTCCGCCGGCGAGCGCGCGCGACGCGGCGCCCGCCGGCGCGCAGGCGCTGCGGGTCGGCCTGGTGGACAGCGGGGTCGACCGGTCGCACGCGGTGTTCGAGGACGTCGATATCCGCCAGTGGGGCTGTGGCGGCACGGCCCGGCCGGCGCCGCACGGCACTAGCGTGCCGGCCGTGATGGTCGGCCGCTCCGCGCACTTCAGCGGCGCCGTGCCGGGCGCGGGCCTGTATGCGGCCGACGTCTATTGCGACGACCCGGCCGGCGGCGCGGTCGACAAGATTGCCGCAGCGCTGGCCTGGCTGGCGCGCGAGCAGGTCGGCGTGGTGAACATCAGCCTGGTCGGCCCGCGCAACGCAGCCCTCGGGCGCGCGGTGGAAGCGATGCTGGCGCGCGGCCACCTGCTGGTGGCGGCGGTCGGCAACGACGGACCGGCGGCCCCGCCGCTGTATCCGGCCAGCTATCCGGGCGTGGTCGGCGTGAGCGGCGTCGACCGCCGCGGCCAGCCCTTGCCGGAAGCCGCGCGCGGTCCCCAGGTGATGTTCGCGGCGCCGGGCAGCCAGATGGTGAGCGCGGTGCCCGGCAGCCCGCCTTACCGCCAGGTGCGCGGCACCTCGTATGCGGCACCGATCGTGGCGGCGCTGCTGGCCCGGCACCTGGGCCGGCCGGACCGCGATGCGGCGCGGCGCGCGCTGGCCGCGCTGGTGCGCGACGCCAACACGGCCGAGCCGGGCAAGATCAGCAATGCGACCGGTCACGGCGTGGTTGGTAGCGATGTGCGGATCGACCCTGCGCGCCTGCGCTGAAAAAAATTTTTGCGCTAGTAGAATAAATCTCCGTCGGGCATCGTTTTCCATGTATAGGCAGCGAAACAGGTTCGCGCCACTGACAAGGAGAACACCATGAAAACCAACAAGATCGTTCAACAGATTGCCATCGCGCTGACCCTGGGCGCCAGCGCTTGCGCCCACGCCCAGTTGCTGGGAGGCGGCGGGCTCGGCGGGTCGGTCGGCGGCATGATGCGCAGCGGCGGCCGACTGGATGCGGAGTTCGCGCGCTCGGCGTCGGGCATGGCGGGCCGCGGCGTGGAGCGCGTGCGCGAGGCGCGCCCTGATGCCGACACGCGCGCCGCCGGGCGTGGTCTCACGGTGGCGAGCGCCGGCCTGCCCGGCGCCGCGTCCAGCGCAATGTCGGCCGCAGCGTCGGCCGGGCGGGGCAGTGCCGGTGCGGGCGGCAAGGCAGGCAGATCGCTGCGCTCGGGCGCGGGATTGGCGCGCAGCGGCGCGGCGTCCGTGAGGCAGGGCGCCTCGCGCAGCGGTAGCGCCTCGGCATCAGCCTCGGGTTCCGCGTCCGGCTCGGACGGGGCGCAGAAATCGGCCACGGCACACGGCAGCGCCTCCGCCTCGCTGTCGCTGGGCGGCGGCGCATCGGCCGGCGCAGGCGGCGCCGACTGAATCCGCGTCAGAGAGTCGGGGTGCCGCCCGTCACAGCGATGCGCGCCCCCGAGATGTAGCTGGACTCGCCGTGATCGGCCTGCGGGCTGAGTGCGGACTCGTGTCCCGGAACTTCCTGTTGCTGTTTCGGCTGGTTCATCGCATGCTCCAATCGCTGTCTGCTCAGTGTTGTACATGGCGCGCCAGGGCGCCGGGCTGGCCTTCGTTGGCCGCCGGTTCGTCCGCGCTGCGCAGCGCACGCCCCTCCGGCGCTGCTTGCAGCAGCATCTGCTGGGGACGCGGCGCCGCCGAGATGCCCTGGTCGGCGAACATCTGGAGGATCTCGAGGTTGATGGCCTGCTGGGTGTCCATGAACAGGTCGTAGCTGGCGTCGAGCATGGTGTAGACAATCTCGTACTCGATCCAGTTCTGGTCGACGGTCTTCAGATGCGCGCGGTCAAAGCGCAGCTTTTCCTGCCTGCCCATGATGTCGCGCAGCAGGCCGGGCACCTTGGCCGCCAGCGCAGGCGGGGTGTCCGGGCTGGCGCGCAGGGCGAACACGATCCGTCGCGTGCTCATGCGCTTGTAGTTATAGACCGTCTGGCGCAGCAGCTCGGCGTTGGCGATGACGATCTGTTCGCCGCTCAGGGCGCGCAGGCGCGTGGTCTTCAGGCCGACGTGTTCGACGGTGCCCGAGAATTTGTCGACCGCGACGAAGTCGCCCACCTCGAAAGGCTTGTCCACCGCGATCGACATCGAGGCGAACAGGTCGCCCAGGATGTTCTGGACCGCCAGCGCGACGGCCACGCCGCCAATACCGAGGCTGGCGACGAAGGTCGTGACGTTGATCCCGAGGTTCGACAGCATGGCCAGCATGAACACCACCCAGACCGCGGTCTGGAGCAGCCAGATCACGACCGTATGGGCCACCGTGACCTGGTCGTCGACCGCGGCACGGCCATGGCTCCGGAAATAGCGGCGCGAACCGATCTGGACGGCGCGGTGCAGGAACATCGCGATCTGGATCCCGAGCGTGAAGAACCACAGGTGGCCGAGCCGGGTATTCCAGGGTTCGGGCAGGTCGAGCACCGACAGGCCGATCAGGATCGCGGTGGCCAGGATGGCCAGGGTGCCGGTGCGCGCCAGGGTCTTGCTGAGCACCTGGGCGATGGTGCCGTGCTGGCGGTCTGTGCTGAGCTGGCCGAGGCGGCGGCGGAACAGGATCAGGGCGCCGTGCATCAGCAGGTAGCTGGCGACCGCGGCGCCGACGGCAAACAGGGCGTTCGCCAGGGTGATGTCGAGGGACGAGAAGAAATTGTGAACCTGGGCGTAGAAATTATTCAAACCGGACTCCTTTCAGGCGAGCCGGCGCCGGGCGCGCGTGCCGCAGGAGACGGGTGGGGCAGGCAGCGGTGGCGCTCGGGCGCGTCACCCATGGGGGGCGGCGCCGCAAGCCTGGCGGTATTGCGTGGATGCGTGCGGCGGCGGCCGCCGGACGCGGGGATATTACGGCGTGGCGGCGGTAGCGGAGCGTGCAGCGCGTCGGAACGCCGGCAGCCCGCGCGCGGCTGGCGCCGGGCCGGCGCTGCGAGCGGGCTGCTGGCGCGGCGCCCGCGGCGTGGATCAGTGACGCTTCAGGTGTTCGCGCACGGCTTGCGCGCTCGGCCCGACCTGTTTTACCGCACGCTCGAGCTCTTCCTTGCTCACGCCCAGCGCCTCGGTCCAGTGACGCACTTCCCATTCCTCGTGCACGTTGATGCGGGCGCGGTCCTGTGCGCCGCTATTTTGCAGATTGTCCGCCATGATTTCCTCCTTGGTCACTTTGCTTGCTGCCAGAGTGCCAGCCACAGCCGGGGCGTTCCGTTCGCTGCTTCACCTAAGCAGACGATATCGAACCGGAATCGCCCCGGGGACCGTGCCACTGGCAACTTTTTCAGGTACGCTTGCAATATCAACAGCAATCCTGCACCAGAAGAGGAGACCCGCATGTCCGCACCCTATGAAACCGCCCAGCCCGAGCGCAGCGCCGTCGACGCGATGCCGGGCACCGTGATGCTCGATTTCGGCGCCAACTGGTGCGGCTACTGCCGCGCCGCCGAGCCCCTGATCGACGAAGCACTGGCCGGTAGCCCGTCGGTGCGCCACGTGAAGGTCGAGGATGGGCCGGGACGGCCGCTGGGCCGCTCGTTCCGCATCAAGCTGTGGCCGACCGTGGTGGTGCTCAAGGATGGCCAGGAAGTGGCGCGCGTGGTGCGTCCGGTCGCGAGCGACGAAGTGCGCGTGGCGCTGGCCCAGGCCGGTGCCGCATGAGCGCAGCGGAAGCAAGCGCATCAGCGCCGGCAGCGCCCGCCAACAAGCCGCGCACGGTCTTGTTCGCAAGCCTGATCGGCACCACCATCGAGTTCTACGACTTCTACATCTACGCCACCGCCGCGGTGCTGGTGTTCCCGCGGCTGTTCTTTCCGGCCGCCGACCCGGCCGCCGCCACCCTGCAGTCGCTGGCGACCTTCGCCATCGCCTTCTTCGCGCGGCCGGTCGGCTCGGCCGTGTTCGGCCACTTCGGCGACCGCATCGGGCGCAAGGCCACGTTGGTGGCCGCCTTGCTCACCATGGGCGTTTCCACCGTGCTGATCGGCCTGCTGCCGACCTATGCCAGCATCGGCACGCTGGCGCCGCTGTTGCTGGCCCTGTGCCGCTTCGGCCAGGGACTCGGGCTGGGTGGGGAGTGGGGCGGAGCGGTGCTGCTGGCCACCGAGAACGCGCCGCCGGGCAAGCGCGCCTGGTACGGCATGTTCCCGCAATTGGGCGCGCCGATCGGCTTCTTCCTGTCGGGCGGGACCTTCCTGCTGCTCGACCGGTTCATGTCCGACGCCGATTTCTTCGCCTATGGCTGGCGTATCCCTTTTCTCGCCAGCGCGCTGCTGGTGCTGGTCGGGCTGTACGTGCGCCTCAAGATCACCGAGACGCCGGACTTCCAGAAAGTGCTGGACCGTAACGAACGGGTGAAGGTGCCGGCGCTGGCGGTGCTGAAGGACCATACCCGCGCGCTGGTGCTCGGCACCATTGTCGCGCTGGCGACCTTCGTGGTGTTCTACCTGATGACGGTGTTCGCGCTGAGCTGGGGTACCAGCAAGCTGGGCTTCTCGCGCCAGCAGTTCCTGACCCTGCAGCTGGTGGCCGTGGTGTTCTTCGGCCTGACCATCCCGCCCTCGGCCCTGCTGGCCGACCGCCACGGACGCCGCATGGCGATGATCCTGGTGAGCGCGGCGATCGCCCTGTTCGGACTGCTGTTCGGCCCGCTGTTCGGCGCCGGGACGCTGGCGGCGGTGGGCGGCTTCATGGTGCTCGGCATGTGCCTGGTCGGCTTCACCTACGGACCGCTCGGGACCTTGCTGGCCGAGCTGTTCCCGCCCGAGGTGCGCTATACCGGCGCCTCGCTGACCTTCAACTTCGCCGGCATCCTGGGGGCCTCGCTGGCGCCGTATGTCGCGACCTGGCTGGCCACCAACTACGGCCTGGCCTGGGTCGGCTACTATCTGAGCGCCGCGGCGCTGCTGAGCCTGCTCGCCTTGCTGATGGTGGGCGGGGCGCGGCCACAGGCGCCGCTCCCGGCGGCCTCGCGCTGAAGGCGTGCTGCTTGATGTAAATACTGCTTGCAAATATGCATACGCTTGACCCAGAATGCATGTGTAAATATGCATTGAGGAAACCATGCAGCAGGCACATATCGAGCAGATCGCAGCCCTCGAACGCGAGGCGCTGCAAGCCGGCAGCCGCGGCGACGGACGCCGCGCGGCCCAGCTATGGGAAAGCATCCTGGCGCGTGCGCCCGGCCATGCGCGCGCCCTGCGCGCGCTGTCGCACCAGGCCTTCCAGGCCGGCGACCTGGCACGTGCGCGCGCCCTGTTCGAGCGCCTGGTCGCGGCGGACGGGCGCGAGCTCCAGCCATGGCTGAACCTGGCCGTGGTCTGCCTGGCGATGGGCGACGAGGCCGCCGAAGAGGCGGCCATCCGCGGCGCGCTCACCGTCGATCCCTACGACTTGGTGGCCCTGGTGCTGCGCAGCCGCCTGTGCATCCGCCAGGGCCGGCGCCAGGAAGCCGCCAGCGCCTGCGCCGCGGTGGCGGCGGTCAGCCCTCCGCTGGACAGCCTGGCGCCGGACCTGCAGCCGGCGGTGCGCGAGGCGCTGGCCTGGCACCAGGAGCACCTGCACAGTTTCGGCGGCTTCCTCGACGACTTCCTCGCACCTTGCCTGCGCGAGCTCGGCGGAGAGGAAGGCAAGCGGGAGCTGCAGCGCTTCCGCGATTCGCTCGACGTGATGCTCGGCCGTAAGCGCCGCTACGACCCGCAGCCGCAATTCTTCCATTATCAGGGGCTGGCGCCGGTGACCTTCTTCGAACGCGAAGATTTTCCCTGGCTCGACGCGTTCGAAGCCTCGACCGAGGTGGTCCGCGCCGAGTTCCTCGCCGTGCTGGCGCAGGAGCAGGGCTTCACGCCCTATATCGATTATTCGGAAGACCAGCCGCTGGCGCAGTGGGCGGAACTCAACAAGTCGCTGAACTGGAGCGCCTTCCGCCTGATCGACAACGGCGCGCCGGTGGAAGCGAACGCGGCGCGCTGCCCGCGCACCATGGACTTGCTGGCAGGGGCGCCCCAGCCGGACCAGCCCGGCCGCACGCCGAGCGCGATGTTCTCGGTCCTGAAGCCGCACACGCGGATCCCGCCGCACACCGGGGTGAGCAACGTGCGCCTGGTGACGCACCTGCCGCTGATCGTGCCGCCCGGCTGCGGCTTCCGGGTCGGGAACGATACCCGCGCCTGGGAAGTGGGCAAGGCCTGGGTGTTCGACGACACCATCGAGCACGAGGCCTGGAACGACAGCGAGGCCTTGCGCGTGGTGCTGATCTTCGACATCTGGCACCCACAGCTGTCGCGCGCCGAACGCGCCCTGATCACGGCCATGAGCGCCGGGATGAACGCCTTCAGCCAGGGCGCCGACGGCTACGGTCTCTGATCAGAACGAATAGACCATCGTCAGCGAGGTCTGGGTGTCGGTGTTCTTCTTCCCGGTCGGCACGCTGCTGTCGTTGCGGGCGCTGAAGCCGGCCTTCATCTGCATGGTGGAATTGATCTTGGTGCTGAGCGAGGTCTCGGCCACCGAGTGGGTGTTCGAGGTGCCTTTCTCGACGCTGACCGTCTGGGCGAAATAGGCCGACGGGCTGACGCGCCAGCGGAACTGGGCCGCGCCGCGCACGGTCACGCCGCTTTCGTCCTCGCCGGTGGCGCGTTCGCCCGCGAAGTAGCCCGGACCGACTTCCACGTCGAGCGTCTTGTCTTCGGTATTCAGCCAGCGCGAGCCGTGGCCGACCGCGATCGAGGAATAGCGGGTATACGCGCCGAAGCGGTCGTTGACGTGCGAGCCGAGGATGAAGGCGCGCTTGCCCTCTCCCAGCAGCTTGAGCGAGGCCTTGGCCGAGGCGGCGAAGCGCTCGGCCGACTTGCTGCGCTCGACCTTGCCGTCGTCGTCCTCGTACTCGTCTTCCTTGAAGAAGCCGCTGAGCATGAATTCATGGCGCCAGTTGGCGGTTTCGTGACGGGCGTCGATCTTGCCCGTCACCGAGGTGCCGGTGGTGTTGCCGGAGGTCGTGATGGCGCCGAGTTCGGCCGACGTGAACCAGCCGCCTTCCGGCAGCTCGGCCGGCATCGCCACCGCGATCGGGGCGTGCACGTTGCCGACAGCCGGAAGATCGAGATCGGCCCGTGCTGCCCCATGAACGGCGCCCAAGCCGAGCGCCAACGCAACTGCAGGGAATTTGAAGTGTTTCATAAGCACCGTATTGCCAGCAAGATGCGCGACATTGTAACGCAAAGAAGGCTGAAACCGATGCTTTGAGACACTTTTAAGGCATTTCAATCGTGCGGCGGCCCCGGCCGCCGTCAAGTTCCTGCATCAGGTGCCAATCACCACGATCTTGAAGGTGAACAGGGCGGCAATGACCCAGACCACCGGCGCCACTTCGCGCGCGCGGCCGGTCAGCAGCTTGAGCACGGCGTAGCTGATGAAGCCGAAGGCGATGCCTTCCGCGATCGAGAAGGTGAAGGGCATGGCCAGCGCCGTCACCGCCGCCGGAATGCTTTCGGTGGAATCGCCCCATTCGACCTCGCCCAGGTCGGACAGCATCAGGCAGGCCACGAACAGCAGGGCCGGCGCGGTCGCGTAGGCTGGCACCACGCCGGCCAGCGGCGCGATGAACAGGCAGGCCAGGAACAGCACTGCGACGGTGAGGGCGGTCAGGCCGGTACGGCCTCCGGCCTGCACGCCGGAGGCGCTTTCGAGGTAGGCGGTGGTGCTCGAAGTGCCCAGCACGCTGCCCGCGAGGATGGCGCCGCTGTCGGCCAGCAGGGCCTTGTTCAGGCGGTCAAGCTTGCCTTCGACCAGCAGGCCGGCGCGGCGCGCCACGCCCATCAGGGTGCCGGTGGCGTCGAACAGCTCGACCAGGAAGAACACCAGCACGATGTTCAGGATGCCGGCCGACAGCGCGCCCGGGATGTCGAGCTGGAACAGGGTCGGCGAGATCGAGGGCGGCGCCGAGAAGATGCCGCGGTAGGTGTTCCCGCCGAAGAAGAAGGACAGCACCGTGACCAGCACGATACCGATCAGGATCGCCCCTTTCACGCGCAGGCGGTCGAGCGCCACGATGGCGAAGAAGCCGACGACGGCCATGATCGCTTCCGGCTTGTGCAGGTCGCCGGCCTTGACCAGGGTCGGCTCGCTGGCGACCACGATGCCCGCGTTCTTCAGCGCGATCAGCGCCAGGAACATGCCCAGGCCGACGGTGATGGCGACGCGCATCGATTTCGGAATGCCGTTGACGATCATGCCGCGCAGGCCCAGCAGCGATACCAGGATGAACAGGCAGCCCGAGATGAACACCGCGCCGAGCGCCGCCGGCCAGGCCACGCCCATGCCGAGCACCACGGCGTAGGCGAAATAGGCATTCAGGCCCATCCCGGGGGCCATCGCGATCGGATAGTTCGCATACAGGCCCATCACCGCGGTGCCGAGCGCCGCCACCAGGCAGGTGGCGACGAACACCGATTCCTTGGGCATGCCGGCGTCGCCAAGGATCGAGGGGTTGACGAAGATAATGTAGACCATCGTCAGGAAGGTGGTCAGGCCGGCGACGAGTTCGGTGCGGACGTCGGTGCCGCTTTGGGTGAGCTTGAAGAATCGTTCGAGCATTGCTGCGCTCCATGGTTATTTTGGCTGAAGCATAACACTCCCGGGCCCTCGGGTGGCCCCAAAGGAGGGGACCTAGCCCCTGATTTACCCAAAAATCGCCCCAAAATCACCCTGATTCCCCTTATTTCCCCCTGATTCGCCCTGGTTCGCCCCCGGGCCGCCCGAAAGCGCCCACCCGGGGCCTGCCAATGCGCTAACATGGCGTCTCCATCATCAGCTCACCATGTCATGCCGAAGAATAAGCGCCCGCTGCCCCGTACCTCCAACAATCCGCGCGAGCCGGACAATGCGTCGCTGGCCCAGGAGCTGGCCGACCTGGCCCTTGCCATCGCCGAGCGCGAGGAAGCGCCCGGTTTCGGCGCTGCCTCCGAGCGCGAAGAGGAACTGCTGGCGACGGTGCGAAAGCTGCTGCGCAAGAAGCGCGACGAGGCGCTGTACGAGGCCATCGAAGTGGCGCGCTATACCGACCCGGAAGCCTGCCGCCTGCTGCGCGGCCGCATCGAGGAGGAAGCCGCCACCCTGCGCCTGCGCCGCGAGGATGGCAATCGCGGCAAGGGTGGCGCCGTCGAATACGAGATCGACGCCTTCCTGATCCCGCTCTTCGTGCGCACCCAGGGCGGGCTGCGGGCGGCCGACACCTTCCAGGATGCGCAAGCCTTCGAGACGCTGGCCAACAGCTTCCATCCGGCCGGCCTGGAGAGCGCGGCCGGCAAGATGGTGCTGGTCCAGCACGCCTATGACCTGGCCGAGATCGACCACGTCAGCTACTCGACCCTGCAGGAAATGCTGCGCGAAGCCGCCGCGTCGCTGCTGGAAAAGAGGCTGCAACCGGCGCCGACCATCGAAGCCAGCATCCGCGGCTGGACCGGCGAGCGCTTCGCGCCGGACGAGTCGGCGCTCGAGCTGCGCTTCCTGCTCGGCTTCTCGCTCAAGCGCACCGACGATCCCTTCTATGCGGTGCCGGCCGACGAGGAGGGCGCCGATGCCTGGTACGCCGCGCGCGAGGAGCGCTACCGGGCCTGGACCTTCCAGGTCGCGCCCCTGGTACGGCGCCTGCTGGCCCGCGACCCCGATGCCGTGCACGTCGATTTCCTGTACCAGGACCTGTTCTACGGCGCCAAGGAGCAGGGCGTGAGCGAACTGAGCACCCTCGGCGTGCTGTCCGAAGTGGCGCGCACGCTGGCGGCCAAGGACCTGGAACCGGACCGCGTGCACGCGGCGGTGGCGCCGCTCGACGCCGGCGAGCACATCGTGCTGCGCGTCAACCTGTACGCGCTGGACGGCGGCAGGCCCTGGGGCAGCGTCGAGACCCCGGTCGACCTGGCGGCCGACCTCGGCAGCGAGATGGACAATCTGTGCGATGCACTGCTGTCGCTCGGCCTGGAGGGGGTTTCGGTGGCCGAGGGCTTCAGCGAGGACGGCCACCCCGAGGGCGCCGAGCCCTACCAGCCGGGCTGACACGGCCCGAACCGCGGTCCCGTCCGCCAGCCGGGCGGCGGGCGACCTCCTTTCCTCCCACCTCGGCGGCCGCTTGCGCAGCTGCCCGACGCCGTTCCCGGCAGCTCTTCCCGAACGAAACACGGGCTGTCGCGGGTGCGGCAGGGCTTCCGCACGCCCGTGCACGGTAAAAACCGGGACGACTTTTCGTAGTGGATTTTCTTGTATGGATGTAGGAACTGCCCTACATGAGTACGCTCATCAGTGGGGGCTCTCCTATGGAGGCAGATTGTAACTTTCAGTTTTCCTATTTCCTGTTATAAATATTGCAATGTATAAATGAAAATATTGGAAATTTTGCATGTTACGATAACGGAGTCCGGTGCATGATCGGATCGCCAGTGCGCGCAAAACGCGCCGCGATCGACGCAGCCGGGGACTGGCACAGAGAGAAGAACTGCCAGGCTTGACCAACAAAATAGCGCCACAAAGGCGAAAGGAATTGAATATGCCGACCTTGATCGTGTTTTGCCACCTGCGCTGGGACTTCGTTTTCCAGCGTCCACAGCACCTGATGACCCGTCTGGCGGAACACTACGATATCCTGTTTGTCGAGGAACCGGTGTATAGCGAAGGGCAGGCATACCTGAAGAAGACGGCGGTTGCGCCGAACATCACGGTGTGCCAGCCGCATACCGCAATCCATGCACCAGGCTTCCACGACGACCAGCTCCCGACCCTGCAGACCTTGCTGTGCGACCTCGTGCCGGAAGGCGAGCAGCCGGTGGTCTGGTTCTACACCCCGATGGCGCTGCCCCTGCTGCAGGGCCTGAACCCGTCCAAGATCGTTTACGACTGCATGGACGAACTGGCCATGTTCAAGCATGCGCCGAAACAGCTGCTGCAGCGCGAGAGCGCACTGCTGAACATGGCCGACGTCGTCTTCACCGGCGGCCCCAGCCTGTACCAGTCCAAGCGCGACCGCCACGCCAATGCCCACTGCTTCTCGAGCAGCGTCGACGCCAAGCATTTCCGCCAGGCCCAGGACCGCGCCATCTCGCACCCGGACCAGTCCCACATCCCGCACGCGCGCCTCGGCTTCTACGGCGTGATCGACGAGCGTCTCGACGTCGACCTGGTCTCGGCGCTGGCCGATGCCCATCCGGAATGGCAGATCGTGATGGTCGGCCCGGTGGTCAAGATCGACCCGGCGACCCTGCCGAAGCAAGCGAACGTCCACTACATGGGCCAGCGCACCTACGACCAGCTGCCGCAGTTCCTGGCCGGCTGGGACCTCTGCCTGCTGCCGTTCGCGATGAACGACTCGACCAAGTTCATCTCGCCGACCAAGGTGCTCGAGTACATGGCGGCCGAGCTGCCGGCGGTCTCGACTCCGATCACCGACGTCAAGGTACCCTACGGCGACGTGGTCGCCATCGCGGCCACCCCGGAGGAATTCATCGCCGCCTGCGAGCGCCAGCTGGCCCTGGGCGAGAGCGAGCGCCAGGCCATGGCCAAGCGCATGCGTGAAGTGGTGGCCAACACCTCGTGGGACCTGACCGCGTCGCGCATGCACGAACTGATCGAGAGCGCCGTCCCGGGCCGCCATGCACGCCTGCCGGCCACCCCGGAGGCCGTCAAGGCGATGCCGGTGAAGGCCACCCAGCTGCCGGTCGCGAAGAGCGCCTGACAGGGTAAGCGGCCAGCGCACCGGGAAGCCGGCGGCGCTGGCTGGCGACGGCACGGCGGCGGACCCTTCGGGGTACCGCCGCCGTGTTTTTTTGGGCGCTGTCATCGTTAACTATGGATGACGCCGATGGCGATGCGCAGCAATTGCGCGGCGGACGTAATCCGGTTGCCGTCAGGCCCGATAGGCGGCGCGACCGTCGCTGCACCGAGGTGCACGCATGCGCTTTTCCGGTGATGGAGACCAGCGTTCGACCACGAAACAGCTCGGCAGTTCACACCTCATCCATAGTAAAAGATGACAGCGCCAAAAAAACCGACGGGACGTCCTGGAACGTCCCGCCGGGTGTCGAGAGCTTGTGAGGATCAGGGCATCCGCTTAGCGGTTGCCGCCGCGTCCGCCGCCGTTTCCGCTGTTACCGCTGTTACCGCTCTGCTGGTTGCCGTCGTTCTTGTGGCTCATGCGGCCGGCCTCGCGTGCTTCTTCCGAGGTGAACTCGTGGGCATTGCCCGAAGCGTGAGCGGCACGGCCGCCCTGCGAGGCGATTTCGCGCTGGCGTTGCGGATCCATCGAGGCGAAGCCACGGTTGCCGCTATTGCCGCCGCTCTGGCTGTTGCCGCCGTTGCCGCTTTGCGCGTTACCGCGATTGCCGCCACCCGAAGCGCGTCCGCCTTGCGAGGCGATTTCACGCTGCTTCTGCTGGTCCATGGATGCGAAGCCGCGCTTGCTGTTTCCCTGGTTGTTCGATGCCATGATGATCTCCTTTATCGATGACAGGGTTGGTCGAAGTCCCTCCCGGGCCGGTCCTCCGCGTCCTGCGGGCGACGTGTTCCGGAAGAGGTGAGTCCATCATAGGACGGCGGCCTCGGCGGCGGAATAGGACTGCCCGGCCCATCGGTGTAGGACCGGTCCGGCGCATACCGCCGGGCCCGCCAAAACGCCTTGCTAGTAAGGTCGTCGCGCCGAGAAACACGCCGATCGCCATGCTCCAGTTTTCGAGATCGTTATTTTCCAGCAGATATTCCATCCAGGCACTCCATCGCACAGCGAGAACAAGACGCGACAGTGTGGGGGGCGACCGGCATGCGGCGTGCACAATTGACAGTGGCCTTATCCGGCCAATACATTGGACCAAGGGCAGAACTCCAGCGGCCACGCGAGCGGCGCGCTGTCACCGGACGGACAAGCACGTGGCGAAATACACGGTCTCCTGCGGCACCCTGGTCGTCAATCCGCGGCGCGAGCTGCTGCTGTGCCATGTCACCCACACGCCGAAATGGGATATCCCGAAAGGCATGCGCGACCCTGGCGAGACCGAGCTGGAAGCCGCGATGCGCGAACTGCACGAAGAAACCGGGCTGGCGTTCGCGCCGGCCGCGTTCCGCGAGCTCGGTCCCTTCGCCTACCGGCGCGACAAGCGCCTGCACCTGTTCATGGTGGCGTCCGGAGCGCAACTGGACAGCCTGGCGCAGCTGCGTTGCAGCACCACCTTCCCGCACCGCGTGAGCGGCGTACCGACGCCTGAAATGGACGGCTACCGCTGGGCTGCGCGCACCGAGGTCGGCGGCCTGTGCTGGCCGCGCATGGGCGAGGTGCTGCTGTCGATCGACTGGTGAGTGCGCTGAGCTAGGTCTGTGCCAGCGCCTCTTCGATGGCGGCCGTGGTGGCCGGCTTGGTCAGGTGGCGGTCGAAGCCGGCGCGCGCGGTGCGTTCGCGGTCGGCCTCGCCGCCCCAGCCGGTCAGGGCCACCAGATGCACGCCGGCGTAGCGCGGCTCGCGCCGGATCGCCTCGGCCACTTCATAGCCCGACATGCCCGGCATGCCCAGGTCCAGGAACACCACCTGGGGCTGGAAGCCCGCCATCATGCGCAGCGCCTGGTGACCGTCGTTCGCCACCAGGGCCTCGTGGCCGAGCTGGCCCAGCACGGCCGACAGGGTTTCGGCGGCGTCGCGGTTGTCGTCCACCACCAGCACCCGCCGGGCCTGGGACGGCGCCGCATCGGCGCTGTCCCGGCCGGGGGGCGCCGCCGACGCTTCCTGCGGCGCGGCCAGCGGCAGGCGCACCGTGAACACGCTGCCGGCATTGGCGCCGGCGCTGGCCGCCTGCACGCTGCCGCCGTGCAGCTCGACCAGGCTGCGCACCAGCGACAGTCCGATGCCGAGCCCGCCGGCGGCGTGACGGCGGCCTTCGCCGATCTGGGTGAACATCTTGAACACGTCGTCCAGCCGGTCCGGATCGATGCCGATGCCGTTGTCGGAGACGGCAATGACCGCTTCGCCGCCGTCGCGTTCCGCAGCCAGCACGATGCTGCCCCCGCGCGGGGTATAGCGCGCCGCGTTGTTCAGCAGGTTCGACACCACCTGGGTCAGGCGGGTGGCGTCGGCCTCCAGCATCAGCGTTTCCTGCGGCAGGCGCAGGTCGAGGCGGTGGCGCGCCGCCTCGATCAGCGGCATGCTGGTCTCGGCCGCGGCCGACAGCACGTCGGCCAGGTCGATGCGCTCGCGCTGCAGTGCCACCTGGCCGCGCGTGATGCGCGCCACGTCCAGCAGGTCGTCCACCAGGTGCACCAGGTGGCCCAACTGGCGCTCCATGATCTCGTGGATGCGCGCCACCGCTTGCGGGTCGGCGCCGCCGCGCCGGATGAACTGCAGGCCGCTGCGCAGGGGGGCGAGCGGGTTGCGCAGCTCGTGGGCGAGGGTAGCCAGGAATTCGGTCTTGACCCGGTTCGCTTCCTCCAGGTCGGCCGCCATCCGGCGCAGCGCCTCCTCGCTGCTGCGGCGCTCGGTGACGTCGTTGAACACCACCGCCACGCGATGCTGCTCGGGCGGGCCGATGCGCGCGGCATACACGTCGTACCAGCGGCCCAGTTCGCGCGCCTCCTTGATGGCGCGCACCGGTTCGCCGGTGGCGGCCACCCGCCCGTAGAGCTCGAACCAGTGGCGCTCGATGCCGGGAACGAGCTCGCGCATGCTGCGGCCGACCGCGTTCCCCAGGCCGGTGTGCTTGGCAAAGGCGGGATTGGTTTCCAGGTAGCGGTAGTCGCAGGGCTGTCCGGCCTGGTCGTACAGCACCTCGATCACGCACACGCCTTCGTCGATCGAATCGAACAGGGTGCGGTAACGTTCCTCGCTCAGGCGCAGCTGTTGCTCGGCCTCGAACTGGCGCGAAGCGTCGATGATCACGCCGCGCATGTGCAGCGCCTCGCCGTTCTCCGCGCGCACCACGTTGCCGCGGCCGATGACCCAGCGCCAGCCGCCGCCGCTGCGCCGCACGCGGAAGGTGGCGTCGTAGGGCACGCCGCGCGCCACGGCATCGTCGAGCAGCGCCCGCACCGCGCTCAGGTCGTCGGCGTGGATGGCCTCGAAATAGCGTGCCGCGAGGGCGCCGGCGCGTTCGGCATCCGCCAGGCCGAACAGCGCGCCCATGCGGGCGTCGCAGGTCACCCGGTCGGCCCCGATGTCCCAGGTCCAGACGCCCAGTTCGGCCGCCGAGATGATCGACTCGAGCCGGGCCCGGGCGTCGAACAGGGCCGCTTCGGCACGGCGCCGCTCGGCCGCCGCGCCGAAGGCGTCGATGTAGAAGCGCAGCTTGGTGCGCAGGATAACGGGCGATAGCGGCTCGGTCAGGACGGCGACGGCGCCGGCTTCGTACAACGGCTCGACCGCGAAGGACGCCTGTTCCGGCACGCCGATCGCAAGCACCGGCGTGTGCACCGAGCGTTGCGTGGCCCGGGCCTGGCGAATCGTGGCCGCCAGTCCGGCGGCGTCGCCGGCATAGCCGACCAGCACCACGGCGAAGTCGTGTTCGCGGGCCTGCTCCAGTCCGGCCGCGGCGGTGCGGGCATGCACCACCGCTTCGCCCAGTTCCGCGGCGACGCGCCCCAGCACCGGATCGGGCACCGGACGCTCGCAGATGAACAGCACGCTCGCGTGCCGCGCCGCCGTCAAGGTCTGCTCCCCAGGGGCGCTTGTGGTGTCATGCTTCGATCCTGTTGTGGTATCGGGCACAATCTACGGTTTGGGTGCCTTCCTGTCAATATTTCCAAGTACGCCTCCGGCGTGCTCGCGCCGTGCCTTGGCAATTGCCATTAGTATTTATGTTCGTGTGGCCCCAGGGCCTTGGCAAGGCTAGATAAGGAGTGGAGCATGGACAGCGGAGCAAGCAGCGCGCAATCTGCGGGATACGAGGTCGCCGACATCATGCGCGGCATCTATGGCGACGGCATCATCGGCTGCCGCGGCGCCTTCAGCCGCGAGCTGATCGGGGAACTGCGCGCCGATATCGACATGCTGTTCGACGAGGCGATGGCGCGCGAGGGCGGCGCCCTCAACCGCGGGCCGAACCGCTATTACGTGGAAGTGCACCCGGAGCGCCTGCGCTCCTTCGTCACCATCGCCAGCCATCCCTGGGTGACGGCGGTGTGCAGCGCCGTGCTGGGACCGGAATGGCGCATCGTCGAAGTCGGCTTCGACGTGCCGGGACCGGGCGCGATGCACCAGCCCTGGCACCGCGATTTCGCCTCGCCGCCGGAGACGGTGCAGGGCCGGCGCCTGAGTTCGCTGGCCTTCAACATCACGACCGTCGACGTGACCGAGGACATGGGCCCCTTCGAGATCGCACCGGGGACCCAGTGGGACCTGTTCGAGGGCGACCCGATGTTCCCGGACCAGGCCCTGTATCCGCGCTACGAGGCGCTGGCCCAGCGCAAGCTGCCCAAGGTGGGCGACATCTCGGCGCGCTCGGCCCTGACCATCCACCGCGGCACCGCCAACCGCTCGAACCTGTCGCGCCCGGTACTGGTGGTGGGCGCCGATGCGCCGGACGCGACCAACGCGATCAAGCACGACCTGCAGCTGTCGCGCGCGTTCTACGACAGCCTGCCGGAGGTCGTGCGCCGGCACCTGAATTGCCGTGTGGTCGAGGAGCTCGTGCCGATCCGCCAGGCGCACACGATCGAGGGCCTGAAGATGGGCGTGACGATGGGCGGCTGAAAGAGAACCCGGGAAGCGCTGGCAAGGTGAGGCAGGCCGCCCGCGGCGGCCTGGGTGGCCTTACTCCTTGTCGGGGACGCGCTGCGAGGGAACCGGCGTCCTGAGGGCGTCGGGCACCGCGTCGGCAATGCCGTTCTCGGGCATCTGGCCGACCCGCCGGGCTTCGTCGGAATGCTGGTCGAGGCTGACTTCCTCAGCCACGTCGAAGCGGCCGTCCTCGGCGCCTTCTTCGCCGGGGAGCAGGTTGTCCGAACGCTGGTCCTGGCCGCCGCCGGCGATCGGCTTGTCGGTGGGTTTTGCCGGCTCGTTGTGCGCCTGGGTGTGGGGGGCCATGCTGTCCTCCTGTTGACGGTTTTTCATGGTCCCATTATCGCGCCGCGCGTGCCCGCCGGGCGCACGCTAGTCGCCGCGGTCCTTGCGCGGCAGGTTCTTCTCCACGATCGCCCAGACGATCAGGCCGTAGGCCAGCACCCGGATCAGGTAGTGCAGCGCCGAATCCTCGCCGGCCTCGTTCAGCACCGCCGAATACACGCGGTGCAGGCCCTCGATGAAAAAGGAGAGCGCGAAATACAGGAAGAAGCGGTCGCCGGTATTGCGCCAGAAGCGCAGGAAGAACAGGGCGATCGTGAGCGAGGCCATGGAGATCGCGCCGTACATCATCTGGATCATCGCCTCACTCCTTCTCGTAGATCAGGCCATACAGCAGCAGCAGGCAGGCCACCAGGGCACTGAGTACCCGCAGCGGCATGAAGTCGACATTCGGGAACACGATCTTGTCGAAAATCAGGAACAGGTTATTAAAGGTCATCACCGCAAAGCACAGCCCGCTCCAGAAAAGGAGACGGTAGCGCGTGCGCCGGTAGCTGGCCAGCAGCAGCCAGGTACAGGCCAGTGAGGTCAGCATGCACAGGGTATAGATGAGTTCGCCCATTTACGGATCCTTTCGCAGGCGGAAGGCGTCGGCGAACTGCTGCGCCTTGCGGTCGAGTGTGGAATGGATGAGGTTGGTGACGTCGACCAGGTTGCGGGCGTAGAGCTCGGCCAGGCCGTCGATGCGCTCGCGCAGGGCCTCCGAGGCCGGGGCGTAGCAGTAATTGTGTGCGTCGGGTGCGGGGCAGGGCTCGGCCATGCCGGAACGGCACAGGTCGTCGAGCAGTCCGTGCGCGGTGCGCTCGCTCGTATACAGCCGGCCAGCCAGCATCTCTCCCGACCATTGCTGTCCGGGATTGGCGCGCAGCAGCAGCAACGCTTCCAGGAAGGGCACGGAGGGGATGCTCGTCAGGACAAAACGGCGCAAGTCCTCGGGGATCGGCGATCGGTTCATTCGCTTCGGGTTAGTTCCCAAAAGGAATTTTTTGTTAAGAAAGGCGCAAGTCTATCGCATTCTTGAGGGAAATGGACTTTTCAATCGTGCGCGTCTTGACGCTCTGTTGTTTGACTCTGCTCAAGGGGGACCGGCTACAATGCGGGTTGACGATTCACCCATATGCCGTACATCACCATGTTCCATTGTTCCCTGGCCCGCATCAAGCGTGCCTCCTTTTTTGTCCTGCTGCTGGCCAGCGGCGCCGTCCAGGCGGCCGGGGCGGCCTGTCCCGACCACTATCTCGACGGCCGCCCGCCCGAAATCCGCAATCCCAAGCTCGGCGCCGCCGCGCGCGAGCTGTGCTACAGCGAGTTCGGCGTGATGCATTCGGGCGTGACCCGCACCGCGCTGTGGTCGGCCGAACACCTGGCGCCCGACCAGCTCGAGGCGGCTCAGGGGCTGGACCGCGACAATGCCTTCCACCCCGAGTCGCGCCTGCCGCGCGGGCAGCGCGCCGAACTGTCCGACTATGCACGCAGCGGCTTCGACCGCGGCCACCTGGCGCCCAACGGCGACATGCCGGACCGCCGCGCCCAGCGCGAAAGCTTTTCGCTGGCCAACATGGTGCCCCAGGACCGCGACCACAACCGCCACATCTGGGCGCCGATCGAAGGCGCGGTACGCAAGATGGCGAAGAAGGAGGGGTCGCTGTACGTCATCACCGGTCCCGCTTTCCTGGGCAGCAACCTGCGCAAGGTCGGCAACGTGATCGTGCCGAGCCACCTGTACAAGGTGGTGTACAGTCCCCGCCAGAAGGCGGCCGCCGCCTGGTTCGTCGAGAACCGGGCCGACGCGCCGATCCAGGTGATCCCCGTGGCCGAACTCGAGCGCATCATCGGCATCGAGCTGCTGCCTTCCTTGAGCCGCCAGCAGAAGGAACGCATGCTGGCGCTGCCCAAGATCCGTCAAAGAAAGAGCCGGAACTAATGGAGAGCCCATGAGCCGCAAGAAGAATTTCACTCCCTTCGCCAACGAAGCCGACGTGCTCGAGATCGGCGACCTGATGCTGGAAAACCGCCTCGACCGCATCACCATCTCGGGCGACCTCGACCTGACCGCCGACAAGGCCGGGCTGGAGGCCGCGCGCCGCCTGCACGCACAACTCGGCGCCGTCGTCGCCGCGCTCGAGGCGCGCGAACTGCCGGACCGTCTGCCGCCGCCCGACGTCCAGCAGGTCGACAACCCCTTCGTCTGAACCCTCCGGTCCGCTTCCCGGCGGACCCACCCGGCGCACCGCCGCAGCGCCGGCGCACTCATCATTCCGGTAGTCAGGGGTGCGCATGCCCCGACTCGAAGGGAGTACGCTCGTTAGCTCTGAAACCAGCGCAACGAGGAGCCCACCCGATGTCGAGCAATATCTCCGAGAACAGCCAACAGGAAGGCCTGCGCATTCCCGTGATCGAGGAGCAGCTGGCCGTCGGCACCCGGCTCGTCGAAACCGGGCGCGGCGTCCGCATTCACAAGACGGATCAGCCCGGCTGACGCCACGGCCTTCAAGGAGCGGACCATCGTGATGCGCGAGACCGCCGAGGAAGCCGTCGTGCAGAAGTCGGCGCGTGTCGTCGAAGAAGTGACCGTCGGCAAGCAAGTGAACCAGCGCCAGGAACAGATCAAGGACACCGTGCGCCATACCGAAGTCAAAGTCGAACGTCTGGGCGGCGCCGACGACGGCAGTTACTACCGCAACCACTACCAGTCGAACCTGGCGTCGATGGGCGGTTCCTACGACGACTATGCGCCGGCATATACCTACGGCTCGCAGATGCGCAGCCAGTACAAGGGCCGCCAGTGGGACGACGTCGAAAGCGACCTGCGTAGCAACTGGGAGTCGCGCAATACCGGCGGCGCCTCGACCTGGGAAACGATGAAGGCCGCGGTGCGTCATGGCTGGGACCGAATGACCGACTGAACCCGGTCCGACGCTTGGAGAAACGGCGCTGCGGCGCCGTTTTTTCATGCGCATCCACGCTCGGCCTCGGTTCGCGAGATCGCCCGAACAAGCGGGTCGCACCGGCCCGGCAGGCGCGCGCGCGCCCATCGGGGATTGATGTAATCTCAACTCACTAGCCTGACTGCCATGAGGCTTATGACTTCACCATCTCGGAGGAACCACCATGCAACATACTCTTGTAGCCGTGTTCGATAACCGGACCGATGCGCAGAATGCAATGAATGAACTCCTGTCGTCGAACTTCTCCCGGCAGGACGTGCGCCTGTCGAATGCCGACCCAACCGGGATGACCGATAGCCAGACCGGTGTCAGCAGTGTGAATACCGACGCCGACGACGACGGCCGCGGCATCGGCGCCAGCATCAAGAACTTCTTCACCGACCTGTTCGGCGCGGACAACAGCGAACACGCGAGCCGCTACGAAGGCGCGGTTACCCGCGGGCACCATGTGCTGACGGTCAGCGCCGATTCCCTGCCGGAAGTCGAGCGCGCGGCCGACATCGTCGAGCGCTACGGCCCGACCGACATCGACGAGCAGGCATCGGGCGCCGGGGCCATGGCCGGCGGCATGTCCGCAGGCCTGTCGGATTCGATGCGCGCCAGCGGCGCCGGCGGCATGCAGCAGACCAGCGGCATGGCGATGCAGTCGGGCGCCGGCGTCAACCAGCAGCTCGACAACCCGGGCGACCGCAAGCTGTTCGCCCAGCAATCGCTCAACCAGGCTGAACCGATGGGCCAGACCTACCAGGAGCCGATGGGCAAGAGCGGCCTGAGCGCCACCGGCGGCACCTCGCTGCAAGGCGCGACCCTGCAGGAGAATGCGCTCCAGTCGTCTTCCCTGGACGGAACGGCAGACGATGACGCGGCCCGCTCGGCGGGCCTGCAGGGCGCCAACGCTGGAAGCATGCAGCGCGATACGGCCATTGGTAACATGCATGCGACGTCGAGCGCAATGCATGCCGTCCAGATTCAGCGTGGCAGGTCACGCATCTATTCGCGTGACGGCGTGGTGGCAGGATCGAGCAGGAGTGGTGGCTTGGATATCGGCAGCAATTTCTTCGGTGACGACGATGATTATTATCGTAATCACTTTCTTGCCAACTACAGCGACGATGATTACGAGCGCGTCAAACCGGCCTATGCCTATGGCGCCGAGATGGCGCGCAGCGGCAAGTACAGCGGCCGCCAGTGGGACCAGGTCGAAAGCGACCTGCGCAGCGGCTGGGACACCCGCAGCAGCGGCGGTCCATCGACCTGGGAAAAAATGAAGGCCGCGGTGCGCCATGGCTGGGAACGCATGACCTCGGACGACGACGACAGCTACTACCGCAGCCACTACGACAGCAATCTCAGCAGCTCGGGCCTGGACTACGGCAGCGTCAAGCCGGCGTATTCGTACGGCACCGAGATGCGCAAGAGCGAGCTGTACCGTAACCGCCCGTGGGACGACATCGAGGGCGACATGCGCAAGGGCTGGGATTCGCGCATCAGCACGGCAACGCACGGCGACACCTCGGCCGGGGCCTGGGAACGCATGAAGTCCGCCGTGCGCCATGGCTGGGACCGGGTGACCGACGACGACGACCGCGAATACCGCTCGCACTGGAACGCCACCTACAGCACCGTGTCGGACGCCGGCAGCTACGACGACTACAAGCCGGCCTATGCCTACGGCTCGTCGATGGCGCAAGATCCGAAGTACCGCGGCCGCCAGTGGGGCGAGGTCGAGAACGACCTGCGCACCGACTGGGATACCCGCTACGGCAGCGGCGGACAGTCGACCTGGGAGAAAATGAAGTCGGCCGTGCGCCACGGCTGGAATCGCATGACCTCCTGATCCGCCAGCGCAAAAAGAATCGGCGCCCCGCGGGGCGCCGATTTCATTGGTGCTGCAAGCGACGCTACGGCATCACTCGGCGAACGCCTGCGCCGCAGGCGTGATCTTCACCGCCTCCGGACGGATGCCCAGCTTCATCGACCCGATCTGCTGGTCTTCGTCCAGCAGCGCCTGCGGTTTTTTCGCGTCGTACGCAATCGGCGAGAACGCATCCGCGACCAGCTTTTCCTTCAGTCCGGCCGCATCCTTGGTGATGATCACCACCGACAGGTTTTTGCTCGAGAGGTGCTTGCGCATCGCCGCATTGACGTCCGCCGCCGTCAGCTTCGACAGGCCGTCGCGCATCATGCCGGTGAATTCCGGGGTACGGTACCACTGGGCGTCGAGCGCATAGCCGAGCTGCTGGTCCTGGGTGGCCGTCATCACGAACACGTTCTTCATCAGGTAGTCGCGGGTGGTGGCGAAGTCTTCTTCCGACAGGCCGCCGGCGATCATCTTGTCCAGTTCGAACAATGCGGCGCGCAGCGCGAAGTGGCCGTTCTGCGGCGCCACCGGACGGATCCAGACCTCGAACAGCTGCGCCTTGCGGCCCAGGTTCGGGTTCGGGAAAAACTGGAACATCCCGCGCGGGAAGGCTTCGATGTAGGCGTAGTCGCCGTAGTTCATGCCGCGCTCTTCGCGGATGCGCTGGTACAGGCGCGCGCTCGAAGCCCGGTGTTCGCCGAGCCAGGTCTTGGCCAGCCACA
Source organism: Massilia sp. X63 (assembly GCF_041023745.1). Classification (NCBI taxonomy): domain Bacteria; kingdom Pseudomonadati; phylum Pseudomonadota; class Betaproteobacteria; order Burkholderiales; family Oxalobacteraceae; genus Massilia; species Massilia sp. X63. Next base: position 121,257 of record NZ_JBFTEF010000004.1, on the reverse strand, counting down.
GGGCCGGGAAGTCCGGATGCGCGCGCGTGACTTCGATCGGCAGGCCGAACGAGATCGCGGTTGCACGCGTGTTCTTCTCGACGATCTCCACTTCCAGGCCATTCGGCATGCGGCCGCGGATGCCTGGGGTGGCGGCCAGGCCGCTGCCGCCGGGCAAGCGCGCCAGCTGGGCCTTGAGCGAGGCGATCATGTGGTCCGAGACGTCGCCCGAGATGCCGACGCGCAGCGCACCCTGGGTGTAGGCCTTGCGGTAGAAGTCCTTGACGTCGTCCAGGGTGATCGACTCGATCCCTTTCACGGTGCCCAGCACCGGGTGGCCGTAGGGCGTGCCGGCGAACACGTTTGCCTGCAGCCTTTCCTTGCCGAATTCCTCCTCGTTGTTGTCCTTCAGGTCGAGGTTCAAGGCGTTCTTCTGGGCGTCCTTCAGGCGCCGGAAGTCATCCTCGCGGAAGCCCGGGTCGACCAGCAGGGGCAGGGCGATCCCCAGGTACTGGTCCCAGTTATCCTTGTGGGTCGAGCCGGTAAAGGTGGTCATTTCCTTGTCGGTCTGCTCGCCGAAGCTGCCGGCCAGCGGGAACAGGGCCTTGGTCACCTCGTCGATCCTGCGTTCGCGCGAGCCGCTCGCGGCCACCATGGCCGCAGTCAGCGCCGCCAGGCCTTCCTTGCCCTTGGGGTCGTGTGCCGAGCCGGCCGCGAACAGCAGCTTGAAGCGGATCTGCGGCAGGGCGGATTTCTGGACCAGCACGTCGACCCTGCCCGCCGGCGCTGCAGCGGCCGGCGCCGCAACAGCCGTAGCAAGCGCGGCCAGCTTCGGCAGGCTTGCCAACTGCGCCGGCAGCGGCTCGTGCGACAGGGTGGTGACCACCATCGCATCGTCGACCAGGTACTTGCGGGCGGCAGCCTGCAGGTCGGCCGGGCTCAGGCTGTCCACCACGCGATAGTAGCGGTTCAGGGTGTCGTAGGAACGGTCGAAGTGCACGTACGAGGCCAGGGTCGAGGCGATCGCCTCGGTATTGTCGAGCGAGCGGATCAGGCCGTACTTGTTGGCCGACTTCGCGTCCGCCAGGGCGGCGGCGCTCACCGGTTCGTCGCGCAGCCTGGCGACCGTCTGCAGGATGGCGTCGCGCACGTACAGCGCATCCTGCGGCTTCTTGACGCGCGCGCCGATCGTGGCCAGGGTCGGGTCGACCCGGTTCGGCACGAAGTCGAACAGCTGGTCGACCTTCTGCTCGTCCTGCACCAGGCGCTTGTACAGCGGCGAGGTGCGGCCGAACGAGAGCGAGAGCAGCATCGACAGCGCCGCCTGGTCCTTCCGGGTATCCGAGAAGGCCGGCGCCCGGAAGGCCACCGTCACCAGCGGCAGGGTCGGGGTCTGCCACGCCACGTGGCGGTAATGGGCGCCCTGCGGCGCCGGCTCGGCCGGGACGTTCGACTTGAAGCTGCCGCGCTTCCACGCGCCCCAGTACTTCTCGACCATGGCCACCGCCTTCGACGGCTCGACGTCGCCGGCGATGATCACCGTGGTGCGCTCGGGACGGTACCAGCGGTCGAAGAAGACCTTCGAGTATTCGTACTGGTTGGGCATGTCCTCGATGTCCTTCAGGAAGCCCATCGTGGTGTGGCGGTAGGTGTGGGTCGAGAACGCAGCTTCGCGCTGCACCTCGAACAGCTTCTGCATCGGGTTGGCGCTGTTCTTGTTGTACTCGCCCAGTACCGCGCGCGACTCGGTCTTGAAGGCCTCGACCGGATAGGACAGGTGCTGGAAGCGGTCGGCCTCGACCTTCAGCACCGTCTCCAGGTCTTCCTTGGCGAAGGTGGTGTAGTAATTGGTCAGGTCGTCGCTGGTGTAGGCATTCTGCCGCGCGCCGGCCCGGGTAATGATCTCCTGGTACTTTTCCGGGGGATAGCTCGGCGTCCCGCGGAACATCATGTGCTCGAAGAAGTGGGCGAAACCCGACTTGCCGGCTTCGACTTCGTTGCGCGAGCCGGTCTGCACCGGGATCTGCACCGAGACCAGGTTCGGGAAGCCGGTCGGCACCACGATCACCTTCAGGCCGTTGGCCAAGGTTTTCTCGGTGGCCTTGAAGGGCAGGACCTCGCCGGTGGTCTTGGCCGGGGCGGCCTTGGCGGCCTTGGCGGCGGGAGCGGCGGCCGCGGCAGGCGCGAAGGCCAGCAGTGCCGCCGGCAACAGGCCTGCCACTGAGGTCGCTACTGCGCGCGCCAGCGCGCCGCGCGGCGGGATGGGTTTCGACACGTTCTCTCCTCTTCGGAAAATTGCTATCCGCGAAGGATAGAATATTCGACAAGGAAAGAACAGCGCGATCAGGCATGCATACGCATCCGGCAGGCGCGCTTCAGGCCGCCTCGGTCAAGGGCAGGCTGATACGGTTGCGGCCAAGGTGTTTGGCGCGGTAGAGGGCGGCATCGGCGGTAGCCACCAGCTGGCTGGCGTTGTTGTCGGGCCCGGCGACGGCGGTGGCGGCGCCGATCGACACCGTCACGTGCCGCGTGGGGGCCGTGGAGGGCAACTGCAGCTGCTCCACACGGCAGCGGATGCGCTCGGCCACGATGGCGGCCCCCTTGAGCGACTGGTTCGGCAGGATCACCGCGAATTCCTCGCCACCGTAGCGGGCCACCAGGTCGTTGGCGCGCATCTCGCTGGCCACCGCCCGCGCGATCCGCTTCAGGCATTCGTCGCCGCCGAGGTGCCCGTTGGCGTCGTTGTAGGCCTTGAAGTTGTCGACATCGACCATCAGCAGCGACAAGGGCTGCTGCTGGCGCAGCGCGCGCGCCCATTCCGCGTGCAAGGTGTCGTCGAAGCAGCGGCGGTTGGCAAGGCCGGTCAGTCCGTCGCGGGTGGCCAGTTGCTCGAGCGCCACCTGGGCCATTTTCTCGTCCGTGAGGTCACGCAGGGTCTCCACTACCGCCGCCAGCGTGCCGTCGGCCCCGAAGATCGGGCTGGCGTCGGCCGCCAGGTAACGGCGGCGGCCGGCGCGCGGCATGTCGAACCAGCTTTCGAGGCACAGGCTGGCCGGCGCCCCCTCGGTCGCGCAGCCCGGCAGGACGCGGCGCACGTCCGCGACCCGGTTCTGCAGGACGAGGTCGGCCAGGGTGGGACGCCGGTGGTCATAGAAACTGCGCCAGTGATCGCAGCTGCCCAGCACCTCGTGGGCCGCCACACCGGTCAGTTGTTCGCAGGCGCGGTTCCAGATCATGACCTTGCCTTCGGTGTCGAGCACGAACACCGGGATCGACAGGGACGCCACCAGTTGCCTGGCGAAGGCCCCGTCCTGCACGAGTGCTGTCGGGACAAATGTGCTTGCGCTGGTGCTTGCGCCATTGAAGGGTGCGCTGATCATGGTCGTCCTCTGCGGTTCCAGTCCGGCAATCGAATGACTGCCAACAGGAAACGATTCTCCTACCGCACAGGGTCGAACTTATTGATGTTCAGCAAGACAAATTCTCGAGTGAGCAAGCTGACAAGTCCCGCCCGGGGCCGAATCCGGGCTTGCACTGGATCGCATCGGGCTCACATCGGACTGACGGCGGGCGCCGGATGGGGCAGGGGAAGGCTGGCGCACACGACCGTCCCGCCACGCCGGCCGGGCGCCAGGCTGAGGGTGCCGCCGAAGGCCTCGGTGCGCTCGCGCATGCCGTCGATCCCGCGGCCTCGCATGCCGGCGCGCTCAGGGGGCGGCAGGCCGATGCCGTCATCCTCGACCCGCAGCACCGACTCGCCGGCCGATTCGACCAGGGTGACGCCCACCATGGTGGCCTGGGCATGGCGGGCCACGTTCGACAGCGACTCCTGTAGTACGCGGAACAGCACCGCGTCGCGCTCCGGATCGCGCCGGCTTTCGTCGAGGCCGCTGCCATCGAAACGGTAGTCCATGCCGTGCAGACGGGCGAACTCGGCCAGGTGACGCTCGGCGGCCTGGCGCAGGGTCTGGCCGGGACCAATCGGACGCAGGCCCGCGACGATGGTGCGCATCGAGCGGATGACGGCGTCCAGGTTGGCAATCGCCACGGCCAGCTTGTCATGGGCCGCGGGAGAGGTGGCGCGCATGGCGGCCTGCTGCAGGGCCAGTTCCACCCGCAGCGACAACAGGCGGTGGCCCAGTTCGTCGTGCAGATCGCAGGCGATGCGGGCGCGCTCGGCCTCGCGCACGCTCTCCTGCTGCCGTACCAGCCGGCACAGCACCTCATGGCTGCCGGCCAGGGCGTTTTCGACGTCGGCGTGGGCGCCGCGCTCGGCCTGCAACTGGCTTTCCAGGGTGCTGCTGCGTTCCTGGGCAGCCAGGAAGCGGCGCTGCAGGAGGAGTGCCACGGCCACGGCGGCCAGCGCCAGCATCGCGGCGGCCAGCAGCTCGGGCGCGGCGTCGTGCAGGGGCAGCGGCATGGCCGCGCTGGCCGGTGCGCTGACGGCGACTAGCGCCGACGCCGACAGGTAGCTTAGGAATGAGGCTGGTTTTTTCATGGCATCCCTCTGACGTGCATTCGGAAGATTCCGTATGAAGGTACACCGCATTCCGACGAGAAATATTGCTCATCCTCAATGCATGAAAGGGGACGCCGGGCGTCCGGCCCTGCGGCGGCCGGCCCCCACGGCCGGCCTGGCGCGCGGTATAATGGAAGGTTGACGAGAGGCTTACCGTGACTTACAGCATCAAAGAGATCTTCTATACCTTGCAGGGCGAAGGCGCGCATGCGGGGCGACCGGCCGTGTTCTGCCGCTTTTCCGGCTGCAACCTGTGGACCGGCCGCGAGGCCGACCGCGCCACCGCCGTCTGCACCTTCTGCGACACCGATTTCGTCGGCACCGACGGCGAGCGCGGCGGCAAGTTCCGCGACCCCGACGCCCTGGCCGCCGAGATCGACGGCCTGTGGCCGGCCACGCACGCGGCCAGCAAGTACGTGGTGTTCACCGGCGGCGAGCCGCTGCTGCAGCTGGACCGTCCGCTGATCGATGCGATGCACGCGCGCGGCTTCACCATCGCGATCGAGACCAACGGCAGCCTGCCGGTGCCGGAAGGCGTGGACTGGGTGTGCGTCAGTCCCAAGATGGGCGCGCCGCTGGTGGTCGGGAAGGGCAACGAGATCAAGGTCGTGATCCCGCAGGCGGGCCAGGACCTGGCCGCCTACGAGCAGCTCGATTTCGAGAACTTCTACGTGCAGCCGATGGACGGCCCGCTGGCCGCCCAGAATACCCGCCTGGCGATCGAGACCTGCCGCCGCAATCCCAAGTGGAAGCTGAGCATCCAGACCCACAAGCTGCTGCAGATTCCCTGAGCGCTTCACCACAGAACCCTACGTTCCCAGAATTCACCGAACACCCCATGCTGACCATTACCCGCAAGCTGGAATTCGATGCCGGCCATCGCATTCCCGACCACAAGAGCCAGTGCCGCAACCTGCACGGCCACCGCTACACCCTCGAGATCACGCTGACCGGCGATGTCATCGACCTAGAAGGAAATTCCGACAACGGCATGATCATGGATTTTTCCGACGTCAAGACCCTGGCCAAGCAGCACCTGGTCGACGTCTGGGACCATGCCTTCCTGGTCTACGAAAGAGACGACAAGGTGCGCGAGTTCCTCGCCTCGCTGCCCGACCACAAGACCGTGGTGATCGACTGCATCCCGACCGTGGAAAACCTGGCGCGGGTCGCCTTCAACATTCTCAAGACCGTCTTTACCGACCGCTACGGCACCGGCTTGCGCCTGCACAAGCTGGTGCTGCACGAGACCCCGAACTGCTGGGCGGAAGTCACCGATCACTGAGCGCCATGCCTGAACGCTATATGCAACTGGCCCTGGAACAGGCCAGGCTGGCCTGGGCCGAGGGCGAGGTGCCGGTGGGCGCGGTGGTGGTCAAGGACGGCGAAGTCATCGCCGTCGGCTACAACCAGCCGATCGGCCGCCACGATCCCACCGCGCACGCCGAGATCGTCGCCTTGCGCGCGGCCGCCGAAAAGCTCGGCAACTATCGCCTGCCGGGCTGCGAGCTGTACGTCACCCTGGAACCGTGCATCATGTGCTCGGGCGCGATGATGCATGCGCGCCTGGCGCGGGTGGTCTATGCGGCGGTCGACCCCAAGACCGGCGCCTGCGGCTCGGTGCTCAACCTGTTCGAGCAAGACCGGCTCAATCACCATACCGAAGTCGCCGGCGGCGTCATGGCCGACGAGGCCAGCGGCCTGCTCAAGGCCTTCTTCGCCGAGCGCCGGGCAGCCGCCCGCAAGCTCCCAGCGGCGGACTGAAGCAGGCCAGCCGGCGCCGGGAATTCCCCGCCGGGCGCCGGACCAAGCGCCGGCCCTTGCGAGCGCACCGGCGCTGTCGAAAGTGGTATGCTGGCCGCATGCCTCAATGAGCCCCTGCCGCCCTGCGCGGCCGACACGTTGCCATGCCCACGCTGAACGCCAACGGAATCCGCATCGCCTTCGACACCGCAGGCGACCCCAAGGCCCCACCACTGCTGCTGGTGCATGGGCTGGGGATGCAGCTGACCGCCTGGCCCGACGATTTCGTCGAAGGGCTGGTCGAGCTGGGCTTCTACGTGATCCGCTTCGACCACCGCGACTGCGGGCTGTCCAGCAAGTTCGAGCAGGCCGGCGTGCCCCACCTGGGATTGGCCTGGATCAAATCGAAACTCGGCTGGCCGCTGCGCGCCGCCTACCGCCTCGAGGACATGGCCGAGGACGCGATCGGCGTCCTGTCGGCGCTGGGCGTGGCGCGCGCCCATGTGGTCGGGGTCTCGATGGGCGGCATGATCGCCCAGATCCTGGCGGCACGTTACCCGCAGCGCATCCTCAGCCTGACCTCGATCATGTCGAGCAGTTGCCGACGCGGGCTGCCCGGGCCGGCCAAAAAAATCGCCAGGCTGCTGGCGCGCCGTCCGGCCGACCCGGCCGATGTCGAGAGCATCATCGACCACGGCGTCGACTTGCTGCGCGCCATCGGCAGTCCGGCCTATCCGACCCCGGAAAAAGTCCTGCGCAAGCGCGTCGCCCGTTCGGTCCGGCGCAGCTATTGCCCGGGCGGGGTGGCGCGCCAGACGATGGCAATCGCCGCCTCGGGCGACCGCTGTGCGCAGCTGGGCACCATCACCACGCCCGCGCTGGTGATCCACGGCGCCGCCGACCCGCTGGTGCCGCTCGCCTGCGGCGAAGACACGGCCAGCCGCATCCCGGGCGCCCGCCTGGAAGTCATCGAGGGCATGGGCCACGACCTGCCGCCGCAGCTGGTCGAGCGGCTCCTTGCCTTGATCGACGCCCACGCCAGGGGTAAGATGTTGCCAGACTCAACACCCCGCTTATTTGTAAAACAATAATCCTCAATCAGTGATCACCCAACAAATCGGCATCGCCATCGTGGCCCCGGCCGGCCAGGCGCTCGACCCGTCCGCGGTCGAGCGCGGCATCGCCCGTCTCGAGCAGCACGGCTGTCTCGTCCATAACTACTACGACCACGCCAGCATCCACGAGCGCTTCGGCGGCACCGACGCCGGCCGCATCGGGCAGCTGCGCGCCGCCGTCGACGACCCCGACGTGCAGATCATCATGGCCCTGCGCGGCGGCTACGGCACGACGCGCCTGCTGCCGCACATCGATTTCGAGGCCATCGCCGCCAGCGGCAAGCTGGTAGTCGGCTTTTCCGACGTCACCGCCATCCACATGGGCCTGATGGCGCGCACGGGCGCGCTCAGCTATGCCGGCCCGATGATCGCCGGCGATTTCGGCGCCAGGGAGCCGGTGCAGTTCACGCTGGACGACTTCTGGCGCTGCCTCGCGGGCCCGAGCCACACCATTCACGAGTGCGCCACCGGCAACCCCTGCATCCAGGAGGAGGGCAGGGTCTGGGGCGGCAACCTGGCGATGATCGTGTCGCTGCTGGGTACGCCGTACTTCCCGCGTATCGACGGCGGCATCCTGTACCTGGAAGACATTGCCGAGCATCCCTACCGGGTCGAGCGCATGCTGCTGCAGCTGCACCAGGCCGGCGTGCTCGAAGGCCAGCGCGCCGTCGTGCTGGGCGATTTCTCGGGCTACAAGCTGGCGCCGAACGACAACGGCTACGATTTCGACACCATGCTGGCCCACCTGCGCGCCACGCTGCCGGTGCCGGTGCTCACGGGACTGAGCTTCGGCCATATCCCGCGCCGGGTGACGATCCCCTTCGGGGCGCAGGGCCGGCTGACGTCGCACGCCGACGGCTTCAGCCTGGCGCTGTCGGATTATCCGACGCTGCGCCTGGCCGGCCACTGCGGCTGAGCCCAGGCGCGCAGCCGCCCACACGGCGCACGCGCGTGCGCCGTCGGGCCTTGCCCGGGGGCCCCGACTCGCCCCGGCGGGGCGGGGTCTCGCCCCGCCGCCCTCGCGATGGTAGAATCGCGGGTTATTCGGCAACACCGTTGCTAACTCGCTTTTAAAGGTTTCCAGTGCTATCCACAGCCAATATCACGATGCAATTCGGCGCCAAGCCGCTGTTCGAGAACATCTCGGTCAAGTTTGGTGAAGGCAACCGTTACGGCCTGATCGGCGCGAACGGCTGCGGCAAATCGACGTTCATGAAAATCCTCGGCGGCGACCTCGAGCCGTCGGCGGGCAACGTCAGCCTCGACCCGGGCGAGCGCCTGGGCAAGCTGCGCCAGGACCAGTTCGCCTACGAAGACGTGCGCGTGCTCGACGTCGTCATGATGGGCCATACCGAACTCTGGAACGCCATCTCGGAACGCGACGCCATCTACGCGAACCCGGAAGCCACCGACGAAGACTACATGAAAGCCGCCGAGCTCGAAGGAAAGGTCGCCGAGTACGACGGCTATTCGGCCGAAGCGCGCGCCGGCGAACTGCTGCTCGGCCTGGACATCGCCAGCGAGCTGCACCAGGGTCCGATGAGCGCCGTGGCGCCGGGCTGGAAGCTGCGCGTGCTGCTGGCCCAGGCCCTGTTCTCGAATCCGGACATCCTGCTGCTCGACGAGCCGACCAACAACCTGGACATCAACACGATCCGCTGGCTGGAAGACATCCTCAACCAGCGCAACTCGACGATGATCATCATCTCGCACGATCGCCACTTCCTGAACCAGGTCTGCACCCACGTGGCCGACATGGACTACGGCACCCTGAAGATCTATCCGGGCAACTACGACGACTACATGCTGGCCTCGACCCAGGCCCGTAACCAGCAGCTGGCGAATAATGCCAAGGCCAAGGAAAAGGTCGCCGAACTGCAGGACTTCGTGCGCCGCTTCTCGGCCAACAAGTCCAAGGCGCGCCAGGCGACCTCGCGTGCCAAGATGATCGACAAGATCAAGATCGAGGAATTCAAGCCATCCTCGCGCGCCTATCCGTTCGTGCGCTTCGAGGGCGAGAAGAAGCTGCACCGCCTTGCGGTGGAGACCGAGGGCCTGTCGAAAGCCTACGACCGCCAGCTGTTCAAGAATTTCTCGATCATGGTCGAGGCGGGCGAGCGCATCGCCATCATCGGCGCCAACGGCGCCGGCAAGACCACGCTGCTGCGCTGCATCGGCGGCCAGGAGATCACGGGTCTCTCCGGCGACCAGGGCCGCGTGAAGTGGGCCGAGAACGCCAACGTCGGCTACATGCCGCAGGATCCGACCGAAGAGTTCGCGACCGACCTGAACCTGACCGACTGGATGGGCCAGTGGACCCAGGAAGGAGACGACGACCAGGCGGTGCGCTCGATCCTGGGCCGCCTGCTGTTCGGCGGCGACGAGGTCAAGAAATCGGTCAAGGTGCTGTCCGGCGGCGAGAAGGGCCGCATGATGTACGGCAAGCTGATGCTCGGCCGCCACAACGTGCTGCTGCTCGACGAACCGACCAACCACATGGACATGGAGTCGATCGAGTCGCTCAACATCGCGCTCGACAAATACGCCGGCACCATGATCTTCGTTTCGCACGACCGCGAGTTCGTGTCCTCGCTGGCGACCCGCGTCCTCGAGATCCGCGAGAACGAGGTCATCGACTTCCGCGGCAACTACGAAGAGTACCTGACCAGCCAGGGCATCGCCTGATAGGAGACCCGACCGCATGATCATCGCACCGATCAAGACCTACGAATACGACCGCCCGCAGGTCGGCGCGGCCTGTACCATCAACCCGGCGACCGCCGAGGCCTGGGCGCGCGTGCCGGCAACGCCGAGCGCCGCCGAGAAGGCCGAGCTGAAGGAGCGCATCAAGCGCCTGCTCAAGGAGCGCAATGCCGTACTGGTGGCCCACTACTACGTGGATGCCGAGCTGCAGGACTTGGCCGAAGAGACCGGCGGCTGCGTGTCGGATTCGCTGGAAATGGCCCGTTTCGGCCGTGACCACCCGGCCCGGACCCTGGTCGTGGCCGGCGTGCGCTTCATGGGCGAATCGGCCAAGATCCTGAGCCCCGAGAAGACCATCCTGATGCCGGACCTGGACGCCACCTGTTCGCTCGACCTGGGCTGCCCGGCCGACGAATTCGCGGCCTTCTGCGACCAGCATCCGGACCGCACCGTGGTGGTCTACGCCAACACCAGCGCCGCCGTGAAGGCGCGCGCCGACTGGATGGTGACCTCGTCGATCGGCCTGGACATCGTCAAGCACCTGCACGAGCAGGGCAAGAAGATCCTGTGGGCGCCGGACCGCCACCTGGGTTCCTATATCCAGCAACAGACCGGCGCCGACATGCTGCTGTGGCAGGGTTCCTGCCTGGTGCACGACGAATTCAAGGGCGTCGAACTCGACCTGCTCAAGGCCGAACACCCGGACGCGAAGGTGCTGGTGCACCCGGAATCGCCTGCCTCGGTGGTGGCCCAGGCCGACGTGGTCGGCTCGACCACCCAGCTGATCAACGCCGCGGTGAACCTGCCGGCGACCACCTTCATCGTCGCCACCGACAACGGCATCCTGCACAAGATGCGCGCCGCGGCGCCGGGCAAGCGCTTCATCGAAGCGCCGACCGCCGGCAACAGCGCCACCTGCAAGAGCTGCGCGCACTGCCCGTGGATGGCCATGAACGGCCTCAAGAACCTGGCGGACGCATTGGAAACGGGCGCCAACGAAGTGCACGTCGACCCGGAGATCGGCCGCCAGGCCAAGCGCGCGATCGACCGCATGCTCGATTTTGCCGCCGCCAAGAAGGCCGCGGTACTGCCGAGCGGTGCGCTCGAGCAGAACACCACGCTGTTCAACGGAGTAGGCCCGGCATGACGACCCTGCGCAATCCCTTTATTCAAGAAGACAAGCTCGACGAAAAACTGCAGGCCGCGTTCGAAGCCAACATCCTGGCCGCGCTGCTGGAAGACGTCGGTACCGGCGACCTGACCGGCATGCTGGTCCCGGTCGAGCCGCGCGTGCAGGCGCGCGTCATCGTGCGCGAGCAGGCGGTGCTGTGCGGCGCACCGTGGTTCGAAGGCGTCATGCTGGCGGTCGACCAGGACATCGCCATCGACTGGAACTATGCCGAGGGCGACCTGATGCAAGCCGATACGGTGGTCTGCACCATCGAGGCTTGCCCGCGTTCGCTGCTCACGGCCGAGCGCGCGGCGCTGAACTTCATGCAGTTGCTGTCGGGCGTGGCAAGCGCCACCCGCAGGTATGTCGAGGTCATTGCCGGCACGAAGGCGGCGATCCTCGACACCCGCAAGACCATCCCCGGCCTGCGCCTGGCGCAGAAATACGCGGTGCGCGTGGGCGGCGGCAAGAACCAGCGCATGGCGCTGTACGACGGCATCCTGATCAAGGAAAACCATATCGCCGCCGCCGGCGGCGTGACCCGTGCCCTGCAGGCGGCCGAGGCGCTCGATTCCGGCGCGCCGGTGCAGATCGAGGTCGAGACCATTGCCCAGCTGGAAGAGGCACTGGCGGCCGGCGTCAAGTCGGTCCTGCTCGACAACTTCAATCTCGACATGATGCGGGAAGCGGTGCGGGTGAATGCCGGCCGTGCGCTGCTGGAAGCCTCGGGCGGCATCAATATGGAGACGGTGCGCGCGATCGCCGAGACCGGCGTGGACCGGATCTCGATCGGCAGCCTGACCAAGGACGTGCGCGCGACCGATTATTCGCTGCGCATCGTGGGTGCGGCCGGCGGGGTGGCGGCATGATGGACTGGAGCCGACTGCGCATCTCGACCGGCGCCCGGTTCCTGTGGCTGGCCTTCGGCCTGCTGCTGGGCCTTCCGACGCTGGCGAACGGCGTCAACACCCACAACACGGCCGACCTGTGCTTCGGCATCGGCATGGTGCTGGTGGGCGTGCGCGGCTTCCTGCGCCCGGTGATGTTCGGCAAGGCCGTGCGCATGGAAATGGACCCGCGCACCTCGCAGGTGTCGATCGGCTCCCCGATGCTGCACGGCGGGCTGTCGCTTGTGATCTTCGCGGCCCTGACCGCCGGCATCGTCATCAAGTACGTGCTCAAGGGCTAAGCCGGCCGGTTCGGACCGAAGCGCAAAAAGCGTCATCGCGGCCCTGCGCCCCGATGACGCTTTTTTTCAATCCGACGACATCAAACGCCGCTCTCGCTGGCCCTGGCCAGCGCCTCCGCCTCCGGCGTGCGCATGTGCACCGGCTCGCCGACGTGGGCCGCGATCTCGTCGATCGCCGCCATCACCTTTTCCGGATGCGCGTAATGCGTCATGTGACCCACGCCGGGCGTCAGCTGCAGCTGGCTGTCCGGCAGGCGCTCGTACAGGCGCTCCGAATTGTGGCCGGGGTCGACGATCTTGTCGCGGGTGCCGGCCACGATGATGGCCGGCACCGTCAGCTCCGCATAGCGCTTCGACAGCGAGAGCGCCGCCGGGACCATCAATGCCGTCTCCGCCGCGCTGGCGCGCAGTTGCTTCGGCCGCAAGGCCATCCAGATCGGGAAGGCGTCGAAACGCTGCGAGACCGGCATCGGGGCGAAGGTGCGCCTGGTGAGGGCCGGCCACATCAGGCGCGTGAGCAGCGGCGACACCGTGTAGCGCATCAGGTCGCCGACCACGGGAATCGCCGGCGGCGACAGCGCCGCCACCTCGAGCCGCATGCTCGGGTAGTAGTAGCCCGACAGCAGCACCAGGCCGCGCACGAAGTCCGGCTGTTGCAGCCCCATCGCCAGCGCGACCATCGTGCCCCAGGAATGGCCCAGCACGATCGCCGATTCCACGCCGATCTGCGCGAGCGCCTGGTGCAGCAGCGCGGCCTGTTTTTCGGGCGTCCATACGGTGCTGCGCGGCCGCTCGCTGTAGCCGAAACCGGGCCGGTCGAAGGCGATCACCCGATAATGCTCGGCCGCCTGCTGCAGCAGGCCGCTCGTTTCGAAATCCTTCGAATAGACGCCGTTCCCGTGCAGGAGCACGAGCGTCGGGCCGGCGCCGCGTTCCAGGTAGTGCAGGCGGACGCCGTCGACCTCGACGAACTTGCCCTGCGGCGGGTTGTCGCGTTCGGCCTGCTTCGTCTTGCCGCGCACGTAGAAGAACGCAGCGGCCAGGCCGATGCCGGCAAACAGGCCGCCAAGGGCGGCTCCCGTGCGCAGTCCGTGCGAGCCGGTGCTGCCTGTCGATGTCGTGCGGTAGTTGCTGGTCACAAAATCCCCCTGTGGTCGATGATTGGATGGGACTCCTCCGGTTCCTCCGCGTGGAGCAGGCCGGCGACGCGCGGCAGCAGCCGTTCGGCCGACTCTTCTATTTTGAGTGCGATCAGGTGGTCGGCGCGCGTGCGCCCGAGGTTGACGGCGGCGATCGGCTTTCCGGTCTCGTTCGCCATGCGGCAGAAGCGGAAACCCGAATACACCATCAGCGAGGACCCGACCACCAGCAGCGCGTCGGCATCTTCCATCTGGGCCAGCGCGCGGGCGGTGCGCGCCGGCGGAATGCCGTCGCCAAAGAATACGACATCCGGCGCAAGCGGGCCGCCGCAATGGACGCAGGACGGCAGCCGGAAGTCGGTCAGCGCATCCGGTTCGATGGCTGCGTCGCCGTCGGGCAGGGGTTTGGCCAGCACATTGGCCAGCTCGGGGTTGGCTTCCTCGAGCTGGGTCTGCACGAACGCGCGCGCAAAGCCTGCCTTGCACTGCATGCAGGCGACGCTGTGGACGTTGCCGTGCAGTTCGAGCACGGCATGGCTGCCCGCCTGCTGGTGCAGGCCGTCGACGTTCTGGGTCAGCAGGTAGGCGAACTTGGCGCACTTCTCCAGCCGGGCCAGGGCGCGATGTCCGTCATTCGGCCTGGCCCGCGACATGATCGGCCAGCCGACCATGCTGCGCGCCCAATAGCGCCGTTGGATGTCGGCCGAGCGCCGGAATTCCGGGCCTTGGATCGGCTGGCGGCCGCGGCGGGTGCCGTCGCGGTCGCGGTAATCGGGAATGCCCGAGGCGGTGGACAGGCCGGCGCCGGTCAGCACCAGCGCGCGCGGGTACCGTTCCAGGAATGCCGCCAGCGCCTCGGCCTGGTCTTGAACGGTAAGAACTGCTGCCATCTTGCTTGATCCTCCATTGGATGGGATCCTAGCATCCGCCCTGCGCGGACGGAAACACGATTCCCCAGCAAAATATGCGGACCGCCGGGCCCGCGCTCAGCGGGCCGACACGGCGATGCCGCCGACGATCAGGCCGAAGGCCAGCGCGTGGTACAGGTGGGGCGCCTCGCCCAGGAAGGCGGACGACAGCAGCGCCGTGAACAGGGGCGTGAGGTTGATGAAGAAGGCGCCGATGCTGGGGCCGGCGCGCTGCACCCCGGCGCCCCAGCAGCGCATGGCCAGGATGGCCGGCCCGATCGCCACGTACAGCAGCGCAGCCGCCAGGGGCCAACTCCACGCGACGTGCAGCTCGCCGAGCGCCCATTCGCCGCCGGCCAGGGCCGCCGACCACAGCACCCCGTAGCCGACCTGCGCCAGCAGGAACGCGGCCCAGTCGCCGCGCAGGCCGGGCACGTCCTTCTGCTGCATCAGCATCCAGCTGTAGAAGGACCAGGCGATGGTCGCCAGGATCATGTACAGGTCGCCCGCCACCAGGCGCAGCTGCAGCAGGCCGTGGAGGTCGCCGCGGCACAGCACCACCAGCACCCCGGCGATCGACAGGATCGCCCCCAGCACCTGCTTGCGTTTCACCCGCACCCCGTAGAACAGCCGGCCGACCAGCAGCATCCAGACCGGCACCCCGGAGGCGACCAGGGTCACGTTGATCGGCGTGGAACTCTGCAGGGCGAGGTACTGGAGCGAGTTGTACAGGCCGACGCCGAACAGGCCCAGCATCGCATAGCGGCGCCAGTTGGCCAGCACGCCGCTGCCCGCCCGGAAGGCCGCGCGTCCGAGCGGCAGCAGCACCAGCAGCGCGATCGACCAGCGGATCAGGTTGAGCGTCATCGGCGGCACCGCGTCGCGCACCAGGCGGCCGACGATCGCATTGCCGGCCCACAGGATCGGCGGCACGCTCAGGAGGAAGATGGTGGATGGTGTCAGGGCCGGGCGGTTCATGGCGCGGCATCCGGCCCACGCAGGTGGGCCGGCAGGGGAGAGATCAGCGGCGTACCGGCGTCAGCACGCTCGGCAGCGCCTTGGGCAGCGTGTCCGGGAAATCGCGCGAATAGTGCAGGCCGCGGCTTTCGTGGCGCGACAGTGCGCTGTTGACGATCAGGCTGGCCACCTCGACCAGGTTGCGCAGTTCCAGCAGGTCGTGGGTGATGCGGAAGTTGCGGTAGTACTCGTCGATCTCTTCCTTGAGCAGGGAGATGCGGTGCTGGGCCCGCTCGAGGCGCTTGGTGGTGCGCACGATGCCGACGTAGTTCCACATGAAGCGGCGCAGCTCGTCCCAGTTGTGGGCGATGACCACTTCTTCGTCCGCATTCGTCACCCGCGATTCGTCCCAGGACGGCAGCGCCGGGTTCTCGATGGCGGGCGCCGCCGCGATCTGGTGCGCGCAGGCGCGTCCGACCACCACGCACTCCAGCAGCGAGTTGCTGGCCAGGCGGTTGGCGCCGTGCAGGCCGGTGCAGGCGGTCTCGCCGACCGCGTACAGGCCGGGGATGTCGGTGCGGCCGGCCAGGTCGGTGACGATGCCGCCGCAGGTGAAGTGCACCGCCGGCACCACCGGGATCGGTTCCCTGGTGATGTCGATGCCGAGCTCCAGGCAGCGCGCGTAGATGGTCGGGAAGTGCTCTTTCAGGAATTCCGGGTCCTGGTGGCTGATGTCGAGGTGGACGTAGTCCAGGCCGCGCTTCTTCATCTCGAAGTCGATGGCGCGCGCCACCACGTCGCGCGGCGCCAGTTCGCCGCGCTCGTCGTGCGCCGGCATGAAGCGGGTACCGGCCGCGGCGCCGGCTTCGGGCGGCAGCTTGAGCAGGCCGCCTTCGCCCCGGATCGCCTCGGTGATCAGGAAGGATTTGGCGTACGGGTGGTACAGGCAGGTGGGGTGGAACTGGATGAATTCCATGTTCGACACGCGACAGCCGGCGCGCCAGGCCATCGCGATGCCGTCGCCGGTGGCGGTGTCGGGATTGGTGGTGTACAGGTAGACCTTGCCGGCGCCGCCGGTGGCCAGCACGGTATGCTCGGCTTCGAAAGTCAGCACCTTGCCGCTCTCTTCGTCCTGCACGTACAGGCCGTAGCAGCGCGGCTGGCCCACCAGGTGCGGTGCGCCGCCGGCCACGCCCTTGCCGGTCAGCTTGTCCGAGGTGATGACGTCGATCGCGCAGTGGTGCTCGAACAGCGAGATGTTCGGGTGCGCGCGCACCTTCTGTTCCAGCGTCACCTGCACCGCGTGGCCGGTGGCGTCGGCGGCGTGGATGATGCGGCGCTGGCTGTGGCCGCCCTCGCGGGTCAGGTGGAAGCCCAGTTCGGCCGAGGCGTCGCGGGTGAAGGGCACGCCCTGTTCGATCAGCCATTCGATGGCGGCGCGGCCGTTCTCGACGATGTAGCGGGTAGCCGCTTCCTCGCACAGGCCGGCGCCGGCCACCAGGGTATCGGCGATGTGCTGGTCGTGGCTGTCGCCCGAATCGAGCACCGCGGCGATGCCGCCCTGGGCCCAGTTGCTGGCGCCGTCGAGCAGCGCGCGTTTGGAGATGATCGCAACCTTGCGCGTCTGCGCCAGGTGGAGGGCCACCGACAGGCCGGCCAGACCGCTGCCGACAATAGCGACGTCAAATTTCATGGCAATGTGAGGTTTGTACAGAAGCATCACTATAGACGATTTGGACATTCTTCGTCAGGACCACGGCCGGGGGACAAGGCCGGGTCAGCGTTCGGCGACGCACGGAACGGCACGCAGCGACGCGCTAGCATCGGCCTTCCACCCATTTGCGAGGAATGCCATGTCAGCACATGACGCAACAAGCAGGGCCCAGGCGCATGCGGCCGCCTTGTCCGACAAGATCGGCTCGATGCGCTTCGCCATGTTCACCACACGCGATGCCAGCGGCCACCTGATCAGCCAGCCCATGACCAATCAGCAGGTCGACGCCGAAGGGGGCCTGTGGTTCTATACCCGCAGCACCACCGAGTTGTGGGACAACATCGCCCACGAGCCGGAAGTCAACGTCAGCTTCGCCGATCCGGACAACAGCACCTGGGTGTCGGTGAGCGGCACGGCCGCACGGGTGGTCGACCGCGCGCAGATCGAGGCGCTGTGGAATCCGATGGTGCAGGCCTGGTTCCCGAGCGGCCCGCAAGACGAGCACGTGGTGCTGGTGCGGGTGATGCCGCACGCGGCCGAATACTGGGATGCCAACGACAGCAAGATGGTGCGGATGTTCGCCATGGCCAAGGCGGCCGTGACCGGTTCGACCCCGGACCTGGACGCCGACCACGGCACCATCCGCATGTAAGGCGCTAGCGCCCGGGCGGCAGGTCGGCGGCGTCCTGGTTGCCGCCGGTTTCCGGCGTGCCGAGCCCGGTGCCGGTCGGGCTGGCCTGGTGCGGGCGGGTATCCTGCGGACCGCGCGCGGTGTTGGTCATCGCACTGCCTTCCGCTTCGGCATGCGGGCGCTCCGGCGCGGCGCCGCCGGGGGCGTTCGTGGTTTCGCCCGATTGGTTGCGGCTCAAGCCGTCGCCGCCGCTGCCGCCGGTCTCCTGCTGGGTTTCATGGCTGGGCGTCGCGCCCTGCTGGCCGCTGGTGGCGCCGCCGACCCCGAGCGTGGTCGACGAATCCTGTTGTGATTCCTGCTGCTGGCCTGGACTGGCTGGATGATTCATGCTGGGCTCCTCCTTGTGGGCTCGTCATTGCTGGCAGCCCATTATGCCCACCACGCCGCGCATCCGGCGCAGGCCTGGCGACGCGCGACGCGGCCTACGAATGACGCTTGTTACGGATAGCGCTTGTACACGCTGGCCTTGCCGCCGTCCTTCACCAGCAGGACCTCGTAGGGGTCCTGGCGCGGGCCTTCCATGCCCGGGGAACCCATCGGCATGGCCGGCACCGCGAGACCGCGCGCCTTCGGTTTTTCCTTGAGCAGGCGCTTGATGTCGCTGGCCGGCACATGGCCTTCGATGGCGTAGCCGCCCACCCGGCCGGTATGGCAGGATCCGTATTCGCTCGGGATCCCGAATTTCTCGCGGTAGTCGGACGGGTTGGCGACGTTCTGCGCCTTGACCTGGAAGCCGTTCGCCTCCAGATGCTTGACCCACTCCTTGCAGCAGCCGCACATCTCGGTCTTGTACACCTCGATCACCGGCTGGGCGGCCGCGGCAAGCAGCGGCAGGGAGAGCAGGGCCGCGCAACCGGCGCGGCGCAGGGTAGGCAGGAACATGTGGACTCCGATATCGGTAAAGGCGAAAGCGGCATTATGCAGCAGGCACGCCGCGCGTGCGCGCTTGGTAGCTCAGCCGTGGGATGTTATACTGTATAAAAACACAGTATTGATTCTCCGACATGCCCACTTTCCTTCCGATCGACCTCGATCCGCTCCCCGAAGATTCGCCGCAGCGGCTGGCGGCCAGCGCGCGCGGTGCGGTCTTTCGCGGCGTAGCGGACGAACCGGTCACCGACGCCAGCAGCGACGCCGAACTGGCGCGCGAGTACATCGGCCAGGGAGAACTGAGCCCGAAATCCATCGCCAACACCCAGAAGGAGCTGTACCGCTTCCTTACCTGGTGCCGCGAAGAGGCGCGCAAGACCTTCCGCCAGCTGACCGTGGCCGACCTGAACGCCTACAAGGAATTCATCCGCAATCCGCCGCCGGAATGGGTCTCCACCACCAAGTGGCCGCGCAACGATGCGCGCTACCGTCCGTTCTCGGGACCGCTGTCCGACGCCAGCCGGCGCCAGGCCATGATCGCCGTGAAGGGCTTGCTCGGCTATGCCGAGCAGACCGGCTACCTGCGGCGCAATCCGGCGCGCCTGGTGCGCAACGTGCGCGCCAGCCATGCCGGCCGAGTCACACGCTACCTGTCGCCGCAGGCGATCGCCTATGCGCTCGACGCCGTCGCGGCGCGCGCGGCCGACACGCCGGCGGCGCTCCGCCAGCGCGAGCGCGACCGCTTCCTGCTGGTGGCCTTCGCCCAGACCGGCGCGCGCCTCAACGAGATCGTCGGCGCGCACATGGGCGCCGTCTACAGCGAGGGCGACGGGCGCTGGTGGCTGGACGTGATGGGCAAGGGCGCCAAGCCGCGCCGCCTGCCGGTGCCGCCGGCCATGCTGGCGGCCTACCGCGATTATCGCCAGGCCTTCGGGCTGCTGCCCCAGGCCAGCCGCGCCGACCGCACGCCGCTGGTGCTGTCCAGCCGCAGCAAGGAAGCGGTGCGGATCACCGACGAAGCCGCATCCGAGGCGCTCAAGGCGGTGTTCGGCGCGGCCGCCGAGCGCGCGCACGCGCAGGGCGACTTCGACAGCGCGGCCGCGCTGCGCCAGGCCTCGACCCACTGGCTGCGCCACAGCATGCTGACCAACCACGCCAACAGCGGGGTGCAGCTCAAGACCCTGCAGGACACCGCCGGCCACGCCAACATCGCGACCACGGCCGCCTACCTGCACAAGCGCGACCACGAACGCCACGACGAGATCGTGGGCTCGAACGCCAATCTCCCTCCCGACCGGCTGGCCTGAGGCGCGAGCGGTCGGCAAGGCCTCAGATCGGCAGCTCGGAGGTACCGCCGTCGGAGCTGCCGAAATTCTGCAGGTCGTCCAGCGACAGGCGCCGCTCGTTCAGGGCGGCGACGATCGATTGGAGCTGATCCGGATCCGGCTGCAGGTAGACGATGCGCTGCTCGAGTTCGTTGTCCCAGTACTTCGTGTACGGCACGTCGGTCTCCGCCATCACCCTGGCGTCGAAGCTCCCGTCCATCATTTCGCCAACCAGGGTGACCTTGGCCGTATCCGGCGTCGTGTTCTTCACGGTGATGCCCATGCTCTTCCTTTCGAGTGATCAGTTCGCATATGCATTCTGACCTACGGGGGCGCAAGGACGCAAACGGCGCACCGTCAGCCGTGCGCACCCCTTGTCAAGGCGGCGCGCCGAACTGCGGGCGGCCGCGGGCGCAGCGTGGCGCGCCGTCGAGGTAGGTCCAGCCGCCGGGCCAGTGGCCGCTGGCCCCGTCGAGCGCCACCTCGCCGTCGGGCCCGCACAGCGCGGCATGCGCCGCCCGGCTCTGCGCGCTGAACAGCAGCTTGACCGGCGCCGCCGCCGACGGATAGGCCGCGACCACATCGCCGTGCACGGCGCCGTCTTCGTGCAGCGTGCGCTCGATGAAGATCTCGGGCTCGGGTTCGTACAGCGCGGGAACGACGGACAACACGAGGCGCGCCGCCGGGCTGAACTCGACGTGGGAATAGCTGCGCGCGAACTTCACCATGCCCGCTTGCGCCAGCAGGATCGCTGCCGCCAGCGCCAGCGGCCAGCGCGGCAGGCGCTGCAGGTAGACCAGGGCCAGATAGAAGAGCGGCATGCCGCCCCACAGCGCGTAGCGCATCATGCCGGAGGCGCCCGAGTTCCAGTTGACGGTGGACAGCGAAGGAATCGCCATCGCGACGCTGAACAGCACCGCGGCAAGCGTATGCGGCAGCCAGCGCAGCGGGTTCGTGGACGCCAGCTGCGCCAGCACCAGCAGCATGGCCACCGGCAGGCCGACGACCGCACCCTGGTTCAGGTCGAAGAAGAAGGACAGCAGGCGTGCCGGCGTGATCAGGACCGGGTTGGTCGCCAGCACGGCGATCACGCTCGGTACGCCGAACTTAGCCAGGTTGAACAGCACCGGCAGCGCCGCCAGCGCGGCCTGCAGGAAGGATGCCAGCACAGTGTGGCGATCGACCACCTTGCGCAGCGCGGCGCCGAAGCCGATTCCTTCCTGCGCATGGACATGACAGATGCGTATCAGCGGCGCGAACACCGAGAAGAACACCAGCGGCGGGTTCTGCATGGCCGCAAGCCCGGCCAGCAGCGCGCCCAGGTAAGGGCGGCCGAGCAGCACGAACAGCAGGCCGGAAAGGAGGGCGCAGGCGGTGAAGAACTCGGGGCTGATCCAGTTCGAATACAGCAGCCCGCCCGACAGCAGGAAGAACACCGTGCCGAACATGGCGCGCGGCGCCGAGCCGGTGAATCGGAACAGGGCGACTGTCAGGATGGCCAGCGCGCCGAGGTTCATCACCTGGAAGGCCTTGAAGGGCTGGCCCCCGACGGCGTCGACCAGCTTGAAGGGCAGTGCGGCCAGGGCCGGATAGGCGAAGAAATGGATCGCATAATAGCGGCCGTCCTTGCCATGCACAAAGCCGGGGAAGGGATAATCGGCGCCGTGCAGCATGCCGGCGCGCAGCTGCTGGTGGACCGCCACCAGGCCGACCTCCGGCGAAAGCCGGGCCGAGATCTCGACGTCGGCAAGGCGGATATCGGGCGTCCCATGGCTGGCGAGGGCGATCGTCATCAGCGCATACTCCTGGAAGTCGCCGCTTTTCGAGGGACGGGTCAGGAGCAGGGCTGCCAGCGACAGGATGGCGATGAACAGGGCGATACGGCCGGCGGGCCGGGCAGGGATGAAGCGCTGCATTGGAACGTGCGAGGCATGGACTGGCGCGCCTCAAATCCTTCGTGACAGTAAGGGAACGGTCGAGATTCTAGCTTGCAATCCCTGCAGTAGGAATGCCGGGGAGATACGGGCGGATGCATTACCCGTTCCGCATGGCGTCATCGGGCCCGCACGCCCGGTGTTCGGAGCCGGCCTGCTTGCGCGGCGCGCAGTGGGTTGCGTCGGTCGGGCAATAACTTTATGTTGTGATTGCAACAAAGTTGTGTCGAGCCCGGGCTTGTCATGCTACATTGGCCCTATGCGAAATAGGTTACGCTTATTTTTCTTGTCCCTGCTCATCGTCTCCCTGCCCATGCAAGGCATCGCGGGAGTGACGAGGCTCGAATGCGGCATGAGCCATCATCCCGCGGAAGACGGCAACATCCTGGCGGACGATATGCTGGTGCCGGTGCCGGGCACGGTGCACGAAACCACGCACGAAGCATCGCATGAAACCTCGCATGAAACCTCGCATGAAACCTCGCATGAAGCGGCATCCCATGAGCACGATGCCACGACCATGCACGACGCCGGCCAGCCCGACCCGGACTGCGACAGCGACCACCAGCGCTCCGCTTGCGGAAGCTGCGCGGCTTGCAGCCTTGGCGCCGCCGCGCCTCCGCCCGTCCTTGCCGGCACCGCCGTCGAAGAAGCGGTGAGCAGCCTCCAGCAGTTCTCGCTTTCTTCCTTCCCCGGGCATATTCCGTCCCGCATAGAACGTCCCCCTCGAGCATCTTGATCGGCGTGCGCCGACGGGCGCGTGGCGCCGATCCCGCCCCTGATCCTGTTGCTGACGCGTGCGCTGCGCCTGAGGGCGCGCGCGGCTTGACCGTGCACGCCTGAGGAGCAGGGCTCGCCGGCTCAGCCCCGGCTCCGGCGGCCGAAGCCACACCACCTGCATGCCCTGCGCTGCGTCGATGCGTGGCGCTGGTCTGCCGCACGCCGGGATGCCGGGCTGACAAGGCGATATGGATCGTTCGCCCCTTACAAGGAGATGCGTGAGCGCTTGCGCCACGCACAAGGGAGAGGCTTTGCCTGTTGAACCGGACCGCCAATCCTTCGAACAAGCATCGGTATAATCCGCTTTCACGCTCTTTTGTATGGCAAGAAAACGGATTTCTAACTTTTTGTTGCGTCCAGCCGGTTTTGCGAATAAATTAAAAAGCACGCCAATCTGTATAGACAAGTTGCCTCAAGCGTTGTTTCGTCGAATGCCGTGCGCCTTGTGCAACGGCTGATCCTGAGTTTTCACAAAAACAAAATCCGGAGGGTAAATGGCTTACAAGTACATCCCAGCAACCACCGCCGCGCTCGCACTGATGATGGTGCAGCAGGGCGCGCACGCACAGCAACCTGCCACCAGCGGCGAACCTGCCTCGGGTCCCGGGATGGAACGTGTCCAGATCACGGGCAGCCGGATCAACCTGCGCCAGGAGCAGATTTCGGGCGTCGGCCCGGTGACGGTGATCGACGCCGAGACGATCCAGCGTTCCGGGGCGATCTCGGTCGAGACCCTGCTGCAGCGCCTGCCGTCGTCGGCCGGCACCGCGGGCAACCAATCGAGCGCGTACTGGACCAGCAACGGCTACGGCACCACCCAGGTCAACCTGCGCGGCCTGGGCATCGACCGTACCCTGGTCTTGCTCAACGGACGGCGCGTGGTCTCCGGCGGGACCGGCGCCAACAGCTCGGTCGACCTGAACATGATCCCGGTCGCGATGATCGAACGCATCGAAGTGCTCAAGGACGGCGCTTCGGCGATCTACGGGGCCGATGCCGTCGCGGGCGTGGTGAACATCATCACCAAGAAGGCGTTCGACGGCGTGGACGCGGCGGTCCGCTACGGCAAGACCGATCGCGGCGACGGCGCCGAGAAGTCCGTGGACCTGGTATGGGGCCTGCGCGGCGAGCGTGGATCGCTCGT
The DNA here is from genome assembly GCF_041023745.1 of Massilia sp. X63. NCBI lineage: Bacteria > Pseudomonadati > Pseudomonadota > Betaproteobacteria > Burkholderiales > Oxalobacteraceae > Massilia > Massilia sp. X63. The sequence continues at coordinate 97,376 of NZ_JBFTEF010000004.1, read as the reverse complement.
CTCTTCCCTGAACTATTCCGAAAGCGGGCCGGTCAACCTGGCCTCGCGTGCGCCATGTTCGCTGTTCGAAGAGGACGGCAAGCTGGTCTGCTCGGGCAGCTCGTCGACCATCGGCGGCCGCGCCCGCCTGGCCGATGGCCGCCGGGTCAATTTCAACCAGGACCCCAACGGTAATCCGCGCGGCTTCGAAACCTACAGCGCAGCCAAACACGCCTACAATAGCAACCCCTTTCTCAATGCGGTCAACCCGATCAAGCGGATCGGCGTCAGCGCCTTCGGCAACCTGCGCCTGAACGAACAGGTCGACCTGTTCACCGAGCTGATGTTCACGAACCGCAAGTCCGAACAGCTGGCAACGCCCGGCGCCATCGGCGTCTACCGCCCGATCAGGATCGCAGCGAGCCACCCGACCAATCCCACCGGGCAGGACCTGACGCTGGAACGGCGCCGTGTGGCGGAAGTCGGACCGCGCCACTTCTTCCAGGAGACCAACACCTTCCGCATCGTCGCCGGACTCAAGGGCAGGCTGGGCGATTCCTGGGACTGGTCGGCATCGCTGAACTGGGGCCGCAACACCGGCATCGACGGGATGACCAACATCATCAACCTCGACCGCGTCGACGCGACGCTGGATGCCGCCACCTGCGGCAAGAGCCCGATGGCTGCGCCTTGCGGTAACTACCTCGGCTATGGAAACCTCAGCCCGGCGGTCCTCGACTACATCCATTTCACCACGCGCGACCATGGCGGCAACGACCAGAAGAGCTTCAATGCCGGCATCAGCGGCGAGCTGTTTGCGCTGCCTGCCGGTCCGGTCGGATTCGCCTCGGGCTTCGAATACCGGCGCGAGCAGGGCTGGCGCGATCCGGACAGCCTGATCGTGTCGGGGGCGGCCAACACCAACGCCATGGATCCGATCGCCGGGGAATACAGCGCACGCGAAATCTTCGCCGAGCTGTCGGTGCCGCTGCTGGCCAAGCTGCCTTTGGTGCAGTCGCTGAACCTGAACGCCGCCGCGCGCTACTCCGACTACAGCCTGTTCGGCTCCCAGGGCACCTACAAGCTCGGCCTCGACTGGCAGGTCATCCCGTCGCTGAAGCTGCGCGCAAACCGCTCCACCGCCTTCCGTGTTCCCAACGTTCCCGAGCTGTTCGGCGGTGTCTCGGAAGGCAACCTCACCACCACCGACCCATGCAACAACTGGAATACCATGGACCCGAATTCGGCGGTCTACCAGAACTGCCGGGCATCCGGCGTGCCGGTGGGCTTCCGCCAGTTCGGTCCATCGATCCTGACCACCGGCGGCGGCAATCCGAAGCTGGAGCCGGAAGAAGCGGACACCTTCACGGTCGGCGCGGTCTGGACGCCGGCCAAGTCGCTGACCCTGACGCTGGACTACTTCAACATCGAGATCGACAATGCGATCGAAACCGTACCGGGGTCGACCAAGCTGTCGGTGTGCTACAACTCGCCTGGACTGAGCCACATCTTCTGCAGCCCGTCCAGCTTCACGCGCGATCCCCGTACCGGCGAGATCAACTTCCTGTCGTCGCAACCGGCCAACGCGGCCCGGCAGCGGGTCTCGGGCATCGACGTCGGCGCGCTGCTCGACTTCTCGCTGCTTGGCTGGACCTCGTCGCTGCAGGCTGACGTCTCGCGCCTGAACCGTTTCGATGTCGCGCCTTTCCCCGGCGGCGAGGTGATCGAATACGCCGGCAAGATCACCGGCGGCCGCGGCAGCTACGCGAAATGGCGCTCGACTGCCTCGCTGACCATGGCCAGGGGGCCGTGGTCGGGATCGTATACGGTCCAGCATATCGGCAAGGCCGAGGACATCAATGCCGCGCCGGAAGATATCGGTGCGCGCGCGCCGAGCGTCCTCTATCACAATGCCAGCCTCAAGTACGCATTCGGCAAGGCGACGACGCTCTCGTTCGGCGTCGACAACCTGTTCGACAAGCGCCCGCCGTACATCCAGAGCTGGACCGACGGGAATACCGACACCATGACCTACGACCTGCTCGGACGCCGCTGGCACATCCGCCTGGGCTACAGGTTCTGACCGGCGCGACGCACATCCGTTGGCCCCGGCCCGCCGCCCGGGCCGGGTCATTCACTTCACTGTCAATACTATGCAATCATCGTTCTGGGTGCGCCGCGCCCACAAATGGATCGGCCTGGTCATCGGGATACAGGCCCTGCTATGGATGATCAGCGGCCTGTACATGGTCGTCGTGCCGCTCGAAGTCGTGCATGGTGACCACCTGGCCCACGTGCCGACCGAACAGCTCGATCCGTCCAGCCGCCGGATTGCGCAGGTGCAGCTGCACGCCGCCCACCCCGGCATTACCTCGCTTCGCCTGAAGCGCCTGCTCGGCGCCGAGGTCTACGAACTCAAGCAGGGAAACAAGACCAGCCTGGTCGACGCGGCGAGCGGCAAGACCATCAGTCCGCTCGGCCGGGACGCCATCGTCGCGCTCGCGGAGGCGGCCTACGTCGGCGAGGGCAGCATCCGCGGCATCGAGTGGATCACCCGGGCGCCGCAGGAGGTCGGCGCGCGGCCGGTGCCGCTGTGGGCGGTGCATTACGACGAGCCCGGCAAGAGCACATTGTATTTCTCGCCGTATTCGGGTGAGCTGGTCGCGCGGCGACATGAACTGTGGCGCTGGTTCGATTTCCTCTGGATGTTCCACATCATGGACTACGAAGAGCGCGCCGACGTCAACAACACCCTGCTGCGGGTCGCGTCGCTCAGCGGCCTGGCGTTCGCGTTGAGCGGCATCTGGCTGCTCTTTTACAGCTTTCAGCGGAGGAAGCGGGCATGAGCCACTGGATGAGAAAGCTGCACAAGTGGGTGGGACTGGTCATCGGCATCCAGTTCCTGCTGTGGATGTCGGGTGGCGTCATGATGAGCCTGCTCGACGCGGACAAGGTGCAGGGGCGCGAGTTCCGCATCAAGCCGCCGGCCCCGGCGGCCTGGCCGACGGGCGTGCTGGCGCCGGAGGCGGTGCTGGCGGCGAGCGCCGACAAGGTCATGGCGATCAGCTCCGCCTGGCTGCTCGACCGGCCGGTCTACCAGCTCCAGAACGACAAGCGCAGCTGGCTGGTCAATGCCACCGACGGCCGCGTCGTGGCGGTCGACGCCGCGCTGGCACAGGCGATCGCCAGCGCGTCGTACTCCGGCAGCGGCAGGCCGGCAAGGCCGCGTCTGCTGAACTATTCGCTGGAGACGCGCGCGCACAAGGAACCAGTGTGGCGCGTGGATTTCGACGATGCCGACGACACCACGGTGTACGTCTCCAGCGTTTCCGGCAACGTACTCGAGCACCGCAACAGCACCTGGCGGCTGTTCGATATCTTCTGGATGCTGCACATCATGGACTACAGCGAGCGCACCAACTTCAATAATCCGCTGCTCGTGTCGAGCGCGATCGGCGGCCTGTGGATGGCCTTGACCGGGGTGTGGCTCCTGTTCACCAGCGTTCGCCTGGCCGAATTCGTGCCGGCACGGTGGCGCCGCCAGCGCCGCGTGCACCTGCTTAGCGGCGCCGCGCAGCCGGTGCGCTCGATCGAGGCGGCCGACGGCGATACCGTGTTCCGCGCACTGGCGCGCGCCGGCCTGCAGCTGCCCTCGAATTGCGGCGGCGGGCAAAGCTGCGGCCTGTGCGAGGTGCGCTGCGTGGGCCAGGCGCCCGCACCCACGGCGGCCGACCGGGCCTTGCTGTCGCCGCAGAAGCTTGCAGCCGGATACCGGCTGGCATGCAACCTGCCGGTGAAGGGCAGGCTCGACATCGAGGTGGGAAATACCGCCGCGCTGCAGGCGGAGCATGGCGCCACCGTCACCGGGGTCAAGGCGCTGACGCCCTTCCTGCGCGAGATCACACTGAAGCCGCTGCACCCGATCGCCTGCCGCCCCGGCGCCTACGTGCAGGTACACGTGCCGGCCTATGCGCGCGAGGCCAGCCAGATCGACGTTCCCGAACATCACCGCGAGGACTGGCGCGCGCTGGGCAGCCTGGCTCCCCTGACGAACGATGCGCCGGTGCGCCGCTGCTACTCGATCTCGGTCCCGGTCGAGCAGATCGATGGCCAGCTGAGCTTCCTGGTCCGTTTCATGCCGGGAGAACGGCCGGGCCGGGGATGCGGCTACATGTACACGCTCAGGGAGGGCGACCAGGTCCGCTTCAGCGGGCCCTTCGGCGACTTCGCGCTCAAGCCGGGCGGCCGCGAGAAGGTGTTCATCGGCGGCGGCGCCGGGATGGCGCCGCTACGCGCCATGATCCATGAACTCCTGGTCAAGGGCGCCGGCGAGCCCCTGCATTTCTGGTACGGTGCGCGCAGCCTGCGCGATGCACCCTATGTCGCGGAAATGGAAGCCTTCGCCCGGCAGCATCCCAACTTTAACTGGCAGCTGGTGCTGTCGGAGGAGGCGGGCGATGGGCAGGCGACGGGCCTGGTACACGAAGCCGCCAGGGACGGCTTGTTGCGCGCCCATCGCGATCTTGCTTCGCTCGAATTCTACGTGTGCGGTCCGCCGGCAATGCTGGCCGCCACGCGCAGCATGCTCCAGGAGATGGGCGTGGACGCGTCGCGGGTGGCGTTCGACGATTTCAAGGTCTGACAGCGACGCGTGCCGCGCGGACAGCCGGGCGGCCGTCCGCCGCTTGACATCGTGGCGGCGCCCAGTACAGTGTAGTTACCCGACGTGTGCAAAAAAGGAGGGCCAACATGCCAGTCAACAAGACCGTAGGGAAGCGCATCCTTGCCCCGCTGCTTGCAGCGGGCTTCGTCGTGGGCTGCGCAGTTCCGGCAGACAGCCGGCATGCCGGGCATCACGCCGGCGCGCAGGGTGGCATGGCCGGCACGGCGACGACCCGGAGCGCGCCTTGCTGCGCAATGATGGGCGGCCAAGGCGGAATGCGGCCGCAAGACAGGGAGGCAATGTGCGCAATGTACCGCGGCATGCGCGACGCCCCGGACGAGCAGGCACGCCAGGCGATGATGGAGCGGCATATGCAGGCCATGACACCCGAGATGCGCCAACGCCACATGGAGATGATGCGGCAGCAGTGTCAGTGAGGGCGCGGAGACGTGGCGCCGGCCCTCCCGGTCCGGCAGGCGCCGCGCCTCGCTTCGCCTCACTTTGCCTTACTTTCCCTTATTTTCCCTTATTTTCCCTTATTTTCCCTTACTTTGCCTTGCGCGACGACCAGTGCACGTGCACGATCGCCCAGCCGTCGCCTTTTTTCTCCAGCACCATCGTCCCGGTGCCGAAGACGTGCACCGGCTTGCTCCGGGACATGCCGGTGGTCTCGGTTTCTTCCCACACGATCGCGGTATTGCCGTCGACGCGCTCGGTCTGCTTGAGGAGCTTGCGGGCCGAGGTCTTGGCAAATTCCATGTCGCCGGCGAGGTGGTGGCTGGCGTACTCGTCGCGCGAGCGCTCGACGTAGCCGGCTTCGTAGATCGCCACCTCGGGCGACAGCAGCGCCAGCGCCTTGGCCCTGTCGCCGCTGCCGAGCGCTTCGTGGAAGGCGGCCACCGTCTCCTTGGGCGAGGCGGCGAAGGCGCCGGCGTGCACGCCGGAGAGTGCGGTGGCGACGAGGGATGCTGCCAGACCGTGTTTGAACATGTGTGCTCCTGGGTTGTCATGCTTGTTATTGAATCGTTCCGTCCGCCATGGGCGGCGGGGTCGAGGTGAGGAAGGCGGCCGCGATGAGCACGCCCAGCAGCATCGCCGCTTCGAGCTGCAGGATGCGCGCGAACCGGCGGCTGGCCGTGCGTTGCGGCTGGCCCGCGCCCTGCAGCGCCGCAAGCAGCGCAGGCATCACCAGGAAGCGGTTGGCGCCCCCTAGTGCGGCGGCGCACAGGACCAGTGCGAGCTTGACCAGCAGGGTGCCCCCATACGGATTTCCGACGAGGCCGGCTGGGCTGTCCAGCACGCGCCAGGCGCTGATCGCACCGGTCACGACGATGCCGGCCAGGGCCACGGTCGCGCTGCGCGACAGCGCTGCGACGTAGTGCGCACAGTCGGACCTGCTTGCGGCATCATCGTCGGGCAGGGGGCGCATGGCGAGCAGGCCCGCCACGATCACCTCGCCCACCCAGATGCTGGTCAGGACCAGGTGGACCCAGTCGACCGCGATGGCCCAGCCGAAGTCGCCGGCGGCGCCGGCGTGGCTGACCATGCTGCGGCTGTACAGCAGCACGCCGAGGGAGGCGATGCGGATCGCCGGCGCGTGCAGGCCGGCGGCGCAGCTTGCCGCCGTCACGGCCAGCGCGGCGGCGCCGATCATCCATGCCAGGCCATAGCGGGTTGCCGACAGCACCGACCCGACCGCAGGCAGGGCCTCGGCCAGTGGCACTTCCGCCATCGAGGCCGCCTCGACCCACAGGATCGCCACATCGGCCAGCAGCGCCGCGCCGGATGCGGCCAGCAGCGCGCGGCGCAGGCGCGGCAGCAGTGCGGCCGCCCACGGCGACTGCGCGGCGCGCAGCCACAACGAGGCCGCGCTGCCGCCGACCAGCACGGCAAACGACAGGTTCAGGATGACGGTGACGGCGCGCTGCAGCAACCCGAGTTCAGCCTCCACTCACTTTACCCGGAAATTGAACTCGCCCTTGACCTTGTGCCCGTCGCGGGTGACGGTGCTCCATTGGACCCGGTAGGCGCCCGCATGCAGCGCGGGCATGGTGGCGACCAGCACCCTGGCGTTCGCCGGGTCCGCCCCGATCTTCGCGGGGGCGAACACGGCGCCTTGCTCGTCGACGAGTTTGATCTTGCTGAACGGCAGTTCGAGCGGTTCGCTGAACTGCAGCCTTAGCTGCGCCGGCGCCGGGCTGACCACGCTGTTCGCCTGCGGCGACGAGGCCTCGAGCTTGGCATGGGCGAGGGCGGCAGGGGCCGCGGCAAGGGCCGCGGAAGCGAGCGCAGCGTTGATGAGTTTCTTGATGTGCATTCGGTTCTCCCGGTTCCCCACGCCGGTCGGGGCGCGGGGAACCGCTGTCTTGATGGGGCGTGGCTGGGGCGTGGCGAGGCCGGCTTACTGGGCCGGCTGCATCTGCATGATCGTCACCGCACCGTTCACGCGGTCGGCGGCGAAGCGGATCTTGTCGCCCACCTTGAGCTGGTCGAGCATCGCGGCGTCCTTGACCCGCAGGACCATGGTCATCGCGGCCATGCCGAGGTTCTTGATTTCGCCGTGGCGCAAGGTGATCTTGCCGGCGTCCTTGTCGATCTTCTTCACTTCGCCCTCGGTCAGCTCGGCCGCCGCGGCCGGCGCAGGGGCCGCATAGGCAGCTTGCTGGCCAAGCGCGCCATGACCGGCATGGGAGTCCTGGGCGAATGCGGCGGTGCTTGCGGTGCTGGCGGCGGCCAGGACGATGGCCAGGGCCAGTGTCGGGAATGCGTTCATGATGTCTCCTTCGATTATGTCGGTTGAGTTGTAGCTGCTGCTTGAATCGGTCGATGGCGCATGCGCTGCGGCTCCGCGATCTTGTCAGTGATGGCCCTGGTGGCCCTTGGGCTTGCGCACCGTCACTTCGACTTCGGGCGTCTTTGCCGCAGGCATCGAATGGCCGCCGGCATCCTGGTGGCGCACCGCCGCCGGCGGCTCGCCCTTCCATTCGTAGGCAACGCTGCCGGCCGGGTGCTTGTACCAGCCCGGGTCCGTGTAGTCGCCGGCTTTCTGGTCCTTGCGCACCTTTAGGACGGTAAACATGCCGCCCATCTCGACGCCGCCGAACGGCCCCTGGCCAGTCATCATCGGCAGGGTGTTGTCGGGCAGGGGCATTTCCATGTCGCCCATCGAACCGCCTTTCTCGCCCATGACCATGTAGTCCGGCACCAGCTTGGCGATCTTCTCGGCGACGCCGCGGTGGTCGACGCCGATCAGGGTCGGCACGTCGTGGCCCATGGCGTTCATGGTGTGATGCGACTTGTGGCAGTGGAAGGCCCAGTCGCCCGGCTCGTCGGCGATGAATTCGATCGCGCGCATCTGGCCCACCGCGACGTCGGTCGTGACTTCCGGCCAGCGCGATTCCGGCCGCGTCCAGCCGCCGTCGGTACCGGTCACCTCGAACTCGTGCCCGTGCAGGTGGATCGGGTGGTTGGTCATGGTCAGGTTGCCGCAGCGAATACGCACACGGTCGCCCTGGCGCACGTTCATGGTGTCGATGCCCGGGAAGGCGCGGCTGTTGAAGGTCCAGAGGTTAAAGTCCAGCATCTCGTTCACGCGCGGCGTATAGCTGCCCGGCTCGATGTCGTAGGCATTGAGCAGGAACACGAAGTCGCGGTCGACCCGGTGCTGGGCCGGATTCTTCGGGTGCGTGACCCAGAAGCCCATCATGCCCATCGCCATCTGGACCATCTCATCCGCGTGCGGGTGGTACATGAAGGTGCCGGGACGGCGGGCGACGAACTCGTACACGAAGGTCTTGCCCGGCTGGATGCCGGGCTGGGTCAGGCCGGTGACCCCGTCCATGCCGTTCGGCAGGCGCTGGCCGTGCCAGTGGATGCTGGTGTGCTCCGGCAGCTTGTTGGTGACAAAAATGCGCACCCGGTCGCCTTCGACCACCTCGATGGTCGGCCCCGGGCTCTGGCCGTTGTAGCCCCACAGGTTGGCCTTCATCCCGGGCGCGATCTCGCGCACCACGGGCTCGGCGACCAGGTGGAACTCCTTGACGCCGTTGTTCATGCGCCATGGAAGCGACCAGCCGTTCAGGGTGACGACGGGGTTGTAGGGGCGGCCGTTCGGCGGCGCCTTGGGCGGCTGCGTCGCGGCCGTCGTCATGATGGGTGCTTCGGGCAGGGTGGCCGCGCCCGCGCGGCTGACCAGGCCGGCGCCAACCAGTGCTGCTGCGCCAGTGAAGAAATCTCGACGAGAACTCATTGCTTGTTTCCTTGTTTAATGTGCCGGGGCCGCTTCGGCGCTGGCGCCGCCGGCCATGCCGAGCGTGGCGCCGCCGCTGCCGCTGATCGCAGCCTGCAGGTCGGTGTCGGCGATCCAGTAGTCGCGCTGGGCCTCGATGGCCGCATTCACGCCATTGATCTGCGCGCGCGCGTCCGCCAGCAGTTCGAAGACGCTCATCAGCATGCCGTTGTAGCGCAGCAGGGTCTCTTCCGAAATCTTCTTGCGCAGCGGGACGATCTCGTCGCGGTAGTGCCGGGCCACGTCGTAACTGGTCCGGTAGGCCGAATAGGCTTCGCGCACCTGCGACCTCGCCGTAATGGCGGTATCGGCGGTGCGATGCAGCGATTGCATGTAGAGCGCCTCGGCTTTCGCAGTGCGGGCGCCGCCCCAGTCGAACAGGGGCAAGGCGAGCTCGATTTCATAGCCGTTCTCGCGCGGCGAGTCGGACTTGCTGGTGTTCTTATAGCCGGCCTCGAGTACGTTGACGAAGCGGGTCGCCTTCGACAGGCCCAATGCCCGCGCGGTCGCTTCGGTGCCCAGCTTCGCCAGCCGGACGTCGAGGCGCTGCTGCATCGCGAGTGCTTCGATATTCCCGGCCTCGCGCGGCGCGGCCGGCAGATCGGGTAGCCGGTCGGGCAGCTGGAAGGCCAGGTCCGCACCCCATACCCCCATCAGCCTGGCCAGCTGCTCGCGCGCCGCCGTGGCCCGGTGCCGTGCGCGCGCCAGTTGCGCGACGGCTTCGGCCGAAAAAGCCTGCTCGCGGGCCTGGTCGAGGGCGCTCAGGTTGCCGACCTTGGCCATGCGCGCCGCCAGTTCGGCACTGGCCTGCGCCGCCTCGCGCACCTGTTCGGCGTAGCGGGCCGATTGCGCGGCCGCAACCGCGTTGAACCAGGCCTTGCGGGTGTCCGCGGCAGTGCGCACCGCGTCGGTCGCGGCAACCAGCTTGGCGCCCTCGAAGCGGCGCGCTTCGATGTCGCGGCGCAGCGGGATCGTCAACAGTCCGACCAGATCGAACATGACGCTGCGTTCGATCTCGGTTTCGCCGCCGCCCGACATGCGGCCGAAGCTGAAGGATGGGTTGGCCATCCGGCCGGCCTGCACCAGGTCGGCTTCGGCGACGCCCAGTTCGGCCAGCGAAGCGCGCAGGCCGCGGTTGTTGAGCAGGGCGACGCGCACGGACTTGTCGGCGCTCAAGGGCTGTTTCAGCAGCGCGGACAGTTCCGCCTGCGCTTCGGTGTGCGCCTGCGTGCCGCGCGCCAGGCGGATGTCCTGGCCGATGCGCTCGCTGCTCATGGACGACACGGCGTCGAGCCCTCCGTCCCTGGAGAAGCTGGCGCAACCGCCGAGCGTGAGGGCGATGGCGCCGAGCGCGATCGCCCGCAGGGCTGGGTGTTGTTGTTTTGTTCGCATGGATCGGCCTCGGCTCAGTGATGCTTGTGGTGGTCTGCGGGAGGCGCAACCGGCGCCGCCTGGCGCGGTGCCGCCTGGGCCGGCTGGGCCGGCGCGGGAGCGGGGGAATGGTGGCCAGCATGGCCAGCGTGGCCAGAATGGCCAGAATGGCCTGTCTGGCTGGCAAGCGCAGCATTGGCGGCGCGCCAGGCCTGGTCCGGCGTCTGCGCCGGCGTCTGGCTGCCGTTTGCCGGCGCCACAGGCGCGGCCAGCACCGATGCATACACGGTCGCAGGCACGGCAACGGATGGATCGGCCGGGTCTGGCGTCGGCGTGGACTGCTGGGCTTGGGCGCCAAGCGCAGCAGCGGAAAGGGCGGCAAAGGCAGCCCACAGCTTGCGTTTCATTGTTCAATCCTCGAAATCGGTCATCGGGTGCGCGGGGGCACCGAACTCCAAGACGCTTCGCAGCCGCAGTCAATGGGCGGCGCAAAGGCTTGGTCGATCAGGCGGATTACTGCCTTGGGGGGCGTTGCGGGCCGTCGGGAATGAAACCGGCGACCAGGTCGGCGGAGGCGGCAAGGACCGCGTCCGAGCCGTCGAAGCTGGGAAGGGACAGTGAGGAAGAGGGGGGAGCAAGGGCGCCGATACAGAAAGCCGAGCATGCGCTGCACGAGGAGTGCGACAGCTTGCCGGTCTTGGCATCGGAAGAACCGTGGTCTGCTGCGGCGTCGGCCGCATCCATGGCCTGCATGTCATGGTGAGCATGCGCGTCGCCGGCAGGGTCGTGGGACCTGTGGCCGGTCATCGCTGCCGCGCCAGCATCCTGCTGGAGCGGCGCGCACGACATTCTGGCGGACGCAGCCACCGCGTGCAGCGGGAGCGCGGCCATCAGGAGCCATACCAGCAATGTCGTGAGTAGACGGTTCATTATTGCGGCGAGTATAGCACGACAGTTTTCACGATGTGACGGCTTCCAGGCCGAACGGGATGCACTTTTGCGCGCTGGTTCGCGGCTGGCCCACAGTGTGCCGAGGATGGCGGGATCACGCCTTGTGCCAACGCATCGGCCGGGGCTTGACCTTTCCATTATTGGAAGGTTTATAGTGGATGTATTCACACTTCGCGAGGTACGTCATGCACTACCCCATCAGCGCATCGCCAGGTACTGCCCAGGCAGATCCGGACATGCCAAGCTATGCAAGTCATGCAGCGCCTGCGCAGGCTTCGCCCCCCCGCGCGCCCGCCGGCCCAGCGCGTGCGCCAGCCCGGTCCTGCCTGTTCTGCCGCTACCGCAAGGGGCAGGCACGGAACAGGGAGCGCGATCATGCCTAAGATCCTGGTTCTCCCGCATCCCGACTGTGCGCCGCACGGCGCGGAACTCGAGGTCGCCCCGGGTACGAGCATTTGCGATGCCCTGCTCGACAAGCATGTCGAGATCGAACATGCCTGCGGAAAAGTAGGCGCTTGCACGACCTGCCATGTGATCGTCCGGCAGGGCGGCGACTCTCTTGCGCCGCCGAGCGACGCCGAAGAAGACATGCTCGACCGGGCCTGGGGCGTCGAGCGGCAGTCGCGGCTCTCCTGCCAGGCGATCGTGGCCGAGGCCGATCTCGTCGTCGAGATTCCCAAATACTCGCTGAACCACGCAAAGGAAAATGGCTAGCCATACCCGGCGCCGATGTCGGCGCCGGCCTAACAGAACAACAATCTTTCGCCTGGGGGTTGCATGAAACACGAGGTACACGCGCATTCACATGAGCATTCGGGCCGCGAGCCCGGCAACGGACATTGCCATCACGGTCATGCCGCTCCCCAGGCGACCGCGCCGGACGCCCCGGCCGGCACCATCTATACCTGCCCGATGCACCCCGAGATCCGCCAGCCCGCTCCGGGAAACTGTCCGATATGCGGGATGTCGCTGGAGCCGGTGATGCCTGCGCTGGAAGACGACGAGAATCCGGAGCTGGCCGACTTCCGGCGCAGGTTCCGGTGGACCCTGCCGCTGACGGTGGCGGTCGCGGTCCTGGCGATGGCGGGGCACCGGCTGTTCGACGGCGGGCTGGCTTCGCAGAGCTGGATCGAACTGGCGCTGAGCACGCCGGTCGTGCTGTGGGCCGGCTGGCCCTTCCTGGTGCGCGCGATCGCGTCCTTGCGCCAGCGCAGTCCGAACATGTGGACCCTGATCGGCACCGGCGTGTCCGCGGCCTATGGCTACAGCGTGCTGGCCACCGTCGCGCCCGGCCTGTTCCCCGCGACCTTCGAGATGCACGGACGGATCGGCGTCTATTATGAAGCGGCGGCCGTGATCGTCTCGTTGACGCTGCTGGGCCAGATCCTGGAACTGCGTGCGCGCTCGCAGACCTCGGCCGCGATCAAGTCTCTGCTGGGCCTGGCCCCCAGGACCGCCCGCAGGGTGCGCGCCGACGGCAGCGAGGAAGACGTGGAATTGTCGCACGTGCACGTCGGCGACCAGCTGCGCGTGCGGCCCGGCGAGAAGGTTCCGGTCGACGGCGTCGTCATCGAAGGCGAAAGCGCAATCGACGAGAGCATGCTCACCGGCGAGCCCTTGCCGGTGACCAAGCGGGCAGGGGACAAGGTGATCGGCGCGACCATCAACACCAGCGGCAGCCTGATGATCAGGTCGGAGCGAGTGGGCGCCCAGACGATGCTGTCCCAGATCGTGCAGATGGTCGCCAGCGCCCAGCGCTCGCGCGCACCGATGCAGCGCCTGGCGGACGTGGTGGCCGGCTACTTCGTGTCGGCGGTGGTGCTGGTGGCCATGGTCACGCTGTTCGGCTGGGGACTGTTCGGCCCCGAACCGAGCTGGGTGTACGGCTTCGTCAACGCGGTGGCGGTGCTGATCATCGCCTGCCCCTGTGCGCTCGGCCTGGCCACGCCGATGTCGATCATGGCCGCGACCGGGCGCGCCGCCACCCAGGGCGTCCTGTTCCGCGACGCGGCGGCGATCGAGGCGATGCGGAAGGTTGACACCCTGATCGTCGACAAGACCGGCACCCTTACCGAAGGCAAGCCGGCCTTCGACCGGGTCGCCGCGGCGACCGGGTTCGAGGAACAGGAGGTGCTGCGCATCGCGGCCAGCCTCGACCAGGGCAGCGAGCATCCGCTGGCGCACGCGATCGTGGCCGAGGCCAGGAAGCGCGCGCTCGGGCTCGACAAGCCGGACGCCTTCGAGTCCGCGAGCGGGATCGGGGTACGCGGCAGCGTGCAGGGTCGCCCGATCGCGCTGGGAAATACGGCGCTCATGGAAAGCGAGGGAATCGACTGGACGCCGCTGCAGCACACAGCCGAGGAGTTGCGCCAGGAGGGCGCCAGCGTGATGTACCTGGCGCAAGCAGGACGCCTGATGGGACTGGTCGCGGTGTCGGACCCGATCAAGGCGACCACGCCGGAGGCGCTGGCGACGCTGCGCGAGGCCGGCATCCGGGTCGTGATGGCGACCGGCGACGGCGAAACCACCGCCAGGGCGGTGGCGGCGCGGCTCGGCATCGAGGAAGTCCACGGCGAGGTCAAGCCGCAGGACAAGCTGGCGCTGGTCGAGCGCCTGCAGCACGAGGGCCGGGTCGTGGCGATGGCCGGCGACGGCATCAACGACGCGCCGGCGCTGGCCAAGGCCGACGTCGGCATCGCCATGGGAACCGGCACCGACGTCGCCATCAATTCGGCGCACCTGACCCTGATCAAGGGTGACTTGCGCGCCATCGCCCGCTCGCGGCTGCTGTCGCTCCAGACGGTGCGCAACATGCGGCAGAACCTCGGCTTTGCCTTCGTCTACAACGCCCTGGGCATTCCGCTCGCGGCCGGGGCGCTGTACCCCTTGACCGGCCAGCTGCTGTCGCCGATGATCGCCGCCCTCGCCATGAGCCTGAGTTCGGTGTCCGTGATCGCGAATGCGCTGCGCTTGCGGGGCGCAAGGGCGTAGGGCATGTGCGGTGTGTGCCGTGGGATCGGCGCTCAAACGCCCATCTTGCTGAGGACGAAAGCGGCCAGGAACCCGGCCACCGTGATCAGGCCGGCGAAATCGTGGGTCTGCTCGAAGGCTTCCGGGATCATGGTATCGACCAGCATCGACAGGATCGCGCCTGCGGCGATTGCCGTCGTTGCCGCGACGATACCGGCGGAGAACCCCCGGAACACCGTGTAGCCGACCAGGGATGCGATGCCGGAGGCCGCCGCGATGGCGCCCCACACGCCGAAGATGTAGGCGGCCGAGCGGCCCGCCTTCTTCATTCCGGCCGCGCTGGACAGTCCTTCGGGGATATTCGACAGGAAGATCGCAATGACCGCCACGGTGCTGACGGTCCCGCCCTTGAGCATGGACAGGCCGATCACGATCGACTCTGGAATGCCGTCCAGCGGGGCGCCGACGGCGATCGCGGCGCCGCTGCCGCTGTCTTCCTGTTCGGACGGTTGTTTTCCGTCAGAGCGCTTGCGGTGCTTGGCGCCGTAGCGGGCCAGCAGCCAGTTGGCCAGGGTATAGACCGCAGCCCCCGAGAGAAAGCCGATGGCGGTCGCGCCGAAACCGCCTTTCTGGTATGCCTCGTCCATGAGTTCGAAGGACAGGGCCGAGATCAGCACGCCGCTGCCGAAAGCCATCACCGCCGCGATCAGGCGCTGAGGCACCTGCGTGAAATAGGCAACCGCGGCGCCGATCAGGACGGCGGCGCCGGCCACGAATCCCCAGAAACCGGCCTGTGCCCACAGCGGAATGCTTCCCATCGGCGCCGCTTGTTTGCGAGACGGCGGCGTGCGGCCTCACGGCCTGCCGTATGCTCGCCGCAACAGGCGTGCTTGTTGCCGCCGTCCCGTGGTAAAAAGAGCTTAGCACTCGCCGCAAGAGAGGGCGGTTCCTTAGGTCTGCACAAGTGTTCATCGGCGAGAGGGCGCTTTCCAACAAACGCCTCGAGAAGTGGCGAGGGTAGTTCACCTGCTCACCACGGCAGAGAAGGGCAAGCAGGGACGCTCGATGCTCGCGACTCCCGCGGGCGCACGATCCTGCAGCGGCCATCCCGCTGCCTTCGAGCGTTCTGGACAGAGGCCGTCGGCGACGGAACCAGCCACCGTCGGAGCAGCGCGGTCCGCCCGGGACACCGAACGGCAGGCGAAGGCACGTTCTGGGCACGTCAGGCATCAAAAAAATAGCGCAGCTAGCCACTTTAATTAATAGCACGCGCATGCCAAGCACGACGTTTATCAAGAATAGTTCTACTCATATTCAACTCGACATTAGCATATATAATGTCGAGTTCACTTTGCGCCGTACACTTGGGTATGATTACCCCTGTCCAAGAGGCCGGCAATGCCGTCTCCGACGTCTGGAAGAATGCATGCAGATCGAACTTGTTTCATCGGGCGCCACCGCGCAGCACAACGAGGATTGGGCCGGTAACTTCGGCACGCCGTCCGCGCCCGAGCTCGTGATCATCGATGGCGCCACCTCGGTGGCCGAGCGCGATTACATCGATCCCGCACAGGGGGACGTCGTCTGGTTCGTGAGCCGCTTCGCGGCCGCGCTGGCAGCCTGCATCGATGCCGGATTTGAACAGCACGCCGCCGTGCACGCGGCCGTCGATGCGACGTGCCGGGAATTCCTTGAACGTGGCACAGGCCAGGACATTCCTGTCCACGCATGGCCGATCGCCGCCATGAGCTGGGTGCGCGCGCGGGCAACAGGCGCGGGTTTCCGCCTGGATTTGTATTGCCTGGGCGACTGCAAGGTTCTGCTGCGTTTGCCCGACGGCGAAGTGCGCGATCTCGATCCCTTCGTCAACCCGCAGGAAGCCATCCTGCGGGCCGAAATCGCCAGGCTCCAGGCCGAAGGCATTGAGGACGCCGGCGAGCGCAAGCGGCGTCTGCTGCCGCTGCTGCGGGCGCGCCGCGTCTTCCAGAACACGGCGGCCGGCACCAACTCCCTGTGCCTGCGTCCAAACGGCGCCTTCGGTGCACGTACCGTCAGCGCCGACGCGCCGGCCGGTTCCAGCTTGCTGTGCATGACCGACGGCTTCTACCGCCTGGTCGACAGCTACGGATTGCATACGCCCGAGAGCCTGTTCGCGCTGTGCATCGCGCAGGGACTGCAGGCCGCGCTCGACGAACTGCGCGGTCACGAAGCGGCGGTGACGACCGCGGGATCGATGTCGGTGAAGCAGGCGGACGATGCGTCGGCGATTCTGTGGCATGCAGGAACGCCGGCTGGCCGGGACGGCCGTTGCGGAGCTTGAGGATCGCTTAATCCATAGAGATCCGGTGCTGTGCTTGGATTCTTGCGAGAATCAGAATTTGGCCTTGTGGCACGATCGGGGGCGAAAGAGCGGTTGATCCCTGTACGGGCAGTGGATTGCGGTGCTGTTCAGATGGCGCATTTGACATAATATAGATTATGCGAACATGAGCGCCTGTGGATCCGGACTGCCGTCGCTACGATGTTGGCAGCTCTCGGAAGTAATGTTGTCAGATTTTCGGAAGTAATTTTGGCAGATGGTGCAAAACCATCTTCCTGCCAAAATTACTTCCTACTTTAGACCTTATTCAGTGTAGCCATCCAAACATTATGGTCGCCCTTGCTTCGAGCCGCGCCCGCGTGCCCTCCGGCCGAACAAGTGGCGCGGCCGGGAACGTGTGCCCGTGGTTACTTCTGCTGGATGGCTTGGTACTGGCCGCTGACCTTCAAGGTGATCGTGACCGCGCGATCGTTCCTGTTGCGCCAGAACCAGCCGTGCTCGCCATCGAAGACCGCAACCAAGCTGCCGCTGTCACTCGGCACCTGGACCGCTTTGCCATAGCGGTGCGCCTTGCCACCGCCCGGTGGTTCGCCATGCGTGTCGTGGTTCACCGGGCCTCCTTCAGATTGCCAGGAATAGTCAACCTTTTGACCTTTGTTCATGACCAGCTTGACCTCAGTGCCCTGGTTGGGCGCAAGGTTAACGCGCATCTCGTCGCTCCGCGCGGATGCTTCGTTCGTCGCGCCCTCGCCCTCAGCGGGCGCCGGGGCGGCAACTGCGGCGGGAGCGGCGGGAGCGGCGGCCCCATCGTCATGGCTGTGGCCGTGGCTGCCGTCCTTCTCGCAAGCGCTCAATGCACCTGCGAAAATGAGGATGGCGGCGATAGTAAAGCGTGGATGGTGTTTCATCGTATTTCCTCGTAAATGATGGGTATGGATGCTGCGGCGGATGGCAACGCTGCGGCTCAAGTCTTCTGCTTGAGGTTTTTGAACTCGCCGCTGACCTTGACGGTAATGGTCACCGGCTCGCTGCCGCGATTACGCCAGTACCAGCCGTGCGAACCGGCGAACTGGGCTGTGAGCTCGCCGCTGCGAGCAGTGACGTCGTTTTCCTTCAGGTAGCGATGAAAGGCGTTGGCAGGCCCGTTCAGCGGTTCGCCATGCGTGTCGTGATTAACCTTGCCGCCATTCGTCTGCCACGCGTAGCTGACCTTGGCGCCGCCGTCCATTTCCATCTTGACCTCGGTGCCGGCCCCTGGCGCTAGCGTCACGCTCACTTCCCCCTTGTTCGCCGCGGGCGACGCCGCGTCCGCGGCAGGTTGAACGTTGGCGACCGCAGCTGGCGCAGCGGCGAGCGCATCGGCCTGGGCATCGGCAAGCGCTTCGGCCGCAAGCTGGGTCTTGATCTCGCCCATCTTCTTCAGTCCGAGCGCCTGGCCAATCCCGGTCGGATCGATGCCGTATTCCGACGGCAGCACGACGGCGACCAGGACAGCAGCCGCAGTCACGAGCGCCAGGATGGTGGAACGGATCAGTTTGGCGGTACTCGGCAGGTCCGCGCGAGATGGCATATCAGTGTTGTACATGAAAATTCCTACGTTAAGCAGTGAAATAACCGGTGAGCTGATAGCCCACCAGCATGAATCCGGCCGACATCATGGCGATGTTGGCGGTATAGGCGTGTCGGAAGAAACTGGCCGTGCGCCGCCAGTAGCCCATGCCGATGAGAATGGTGGCCAGGGCCAGCAACTGGCCGATCTCGACGCCGACGTTAAAGCCGATCATGTTCGCGAACAGACCGTCGGGAGAGATCTCATACTCCTGGATCTTGGTCGCCAGGCCGAAACCGTGGAACAGGCCGAACACCAGCGTTGCTACCTTGGTATTCGGTTGCACACCGAACCAGCGCTGGAAGGCACCGACGTTGTCGAGCGCCTTGTAGACGACCGACAGCCCGATGATGGCGTCGATCAGGTAGCCGTTGATGGTTACTCCGGTAAAGACGCCGAGCAACATCGTGCTCGAGTGTCCAATGGCGAACAGGCTCACGTACAAGCCGATGTCCTTGATCTTGTACAGGAAGAAAATCACCCCGAACAGGAATAGGATGTGATCGTATCCGGTGAACATATGCTTGGCGCCAAGGTACATGAAGGCAATAAAGTGCACGCCCGTGATCTCCGATATATAGCCCTTGTCGCCCTCGGCGATACCGTGCGCATGCGCGGTTGCCGTCAGCAGCAAGTAGAGCAGCACGGAACAGGCCGCCATTACCGTCCAGCGGACAGATGAGGCCGTAGATGCGCGTCCCGCGGTTGGCCGTTCAGTTAACAACATAATTTCTCCAAAATAATAAAAATAGACGGCTGAAGCCGCCGAGACCTCATGCATGCCGCCGGTGCCGCGGTGGCGGCACCGGCGGCGCAATCTCGATGGACAGCATGGCGGCTGCGCTCGCGGCCAACCATCCGCGATCAGGCGGCGTCCCGTCCCGCATGCCTGCCGGCCGCAGCGGCACGTCGTGCGAATGGTCGCCGCTCTGGTGATGGCGGTGCGAACCGTCGCCCTCCCCCACGTCGATGCCATGGCCGGGTTCGGCGGCAGCGTGCGCATGCGCCGGTGCTGCGTGCGAGGTCGATTGGGAGTGCCACCCAATCAGTCCCAACAGCGACACCAGCAGCAGTGCAGCAAGCATGCGCACCGTGCGCTCGCCTAGCAGCACCGGTTTATTCCGCATAACACCGGGTGAGGCTTGCACGGCTCATTCCGGCCACCTCGTATGCTGGTCGTCGATCTGGAAAGCGTGCCGATGGCGACGCGGCTCCGTCTGCTCGCCCTCGGTCAGGTGTGGATTACGGGCTTCAGTGTCCGAACCCGGCCCATGCTCGTGCTCGAGGACATCGGCATCGTCGCGCGGCCAGCATATTGCCGCCGCCGCGAGGCCGGCAGCGCCGATGACGGCCAGGATCACGAAAGTGGCGGTCATGCCCAATGCCGCGCCCACAGTCCCGGCGATCGGGTAGGTAATCAGCCAGCACACGTGTGAGAGCGAAAACTGGGCGGCGAACACCGCCGGACGGTCGTCGGGATTGGCGGAGCGCCGCAGCAACCTGCCGCTGGGAGTCAGGGTGGTGGAGTAGCCGAGGCCGATCACGAACCAGGTCAGAAGGAAGAATGGCCACTCGTACGGACCGCCGACGGCCGCCACCGCAGCGCCGCCCGCCAGGCCCGCGGTCATGAGCGCGGCGCCGAGCAGCATCAGCGGCCGGTCGGCGCGCTTCTCCAGCAGCTTCGGCAAGGTAAGTGCCATCAGCATCGACCCGAAGCCGAAGGCCGCGAGGCCGAAAGGCACGTCGGAAGCGGGACGTCCCAGCCGCGCCTGGACGTAGACGACGGTGTTCACGATCACCATCGAGCTCGCCGCAGCAGCCGCCAGGTTCAGGCCCAGCAGGCCGCGCAGTCGCGGCGTGCGCAGGTAGATCGAAATCCCGCGGAAGGTCTTGGCGAATATGCCGCCCGTCGGGGTTTTGCCGGCGGGCCGCGGTAGCCGGACGGATATCACCAGCAAGGCCGAGGCAATGAAACCGACGACCGTGCCGCCGAACAGCCAGTGAAACGAAATCACGGTCAACAGCGCGGCCGTGAGCATCGGGCTGACCAGGCTTTCCATGTCGTAGGCAAGGCGCGACAGCGACAGTGCCTGGGTGTAGTCGTTTTCCTCGGGCAGCACATCGGGGATCGTCGCCTGGAAGGTCGGCGTGAAGGCGGCCGAGGCCGACTGCAGCAGGAAAATCAGGATATAGATCTGCCAGACCTGGGTCACGAAGGGCAAGGAGACGGCCACGCCGGCCCGTACCAGGTCCATGGTCACCAGGAAGGCGCGGCGAGGCAGGCGGTTGGCATACGCGCCCACCACAGGTGCAATGAGCACGTAGGCGACCATCTTGATCGCCAGCGCGGTGCCGAGCACACTACCGGCGTTGGCTCCGGCCAACTGGTAGGCGAGCAAACCCAGCGCGACCGTCAGCATGCCGGTACCCAGCAATGCGACGACTTGCGCGAGGAAAAGGTGCCGGTAAGTCCGGTTCGATAATACCTTCCACATGATTCGTCCGCCTTTCGTTTGTTTTGCTGTGCCCGCGGCGCAAAGCCGGCGGAGCGCGCTCCGATGCCTCGGCACCGGAGCGCAACACAGCCAGTGGATCAGTTCACCGTCACGTCGATGATCGACATGGTTGTTTCGTCGAACACGATGGTGGCTTGTGCCTTGGTGCCGGGCGCAATCTTGGCAGTGCCGGTGGTCACCATGGTATTACCGCCGGCGGGGGTCAAAACGATGGACTTTTGTCCGGCGCCGGCCAGGGTCAGGCTGCCGGTCGCCCCCGCTGTCGAGACGGTCTTGCCGTTCTCGGTCACCTGAATCGACGCACCCGAGGCGGTCGCCTTGGCGCTCAACTCGACCGCCCGCATCCTCATCGGCGCGGCGTCGTGGTCGGGATGCGCGGCGGCCAGGTTGGCAGCCAGCAGGCCGGCCAGGCCGAGGCTTGCAATCAGTTTTTTCATTGTGTATCTCCTTATATGCGGCGGTGTTGCCGGCCCCGCCGCGGATGCCGTTCGGGCGTTGCCCTGATTGTTGAACCTGGTCGCCTCAAGCCGGGCTGGTCGTGGCCGGCTCGGCCGGGACGGGCCTGGGCTTGCGCCGCTTGAGCACCATGCCGGTGATTGCCGGCAGCACGAACAGGGTCAGGATGGTTGACGTGATTAGCCCGCCAATGACGACGGTCGCCAGCGGCTTCTGTACCTCGGCGCCGGTCCCGGTGGCAATCGCCATCGGGACGAAGCCCAGCGACGCCACCAGGGCCGTCATCAGGACC
Organism: Massilia sp. X63; assembly: GCF_041023745.1. Lineage (NCBI taxonomy): Bacteria > Pseudomonadati > Pseudomonadota > Betaproteobacteria > Burkholderiales > Oxalobacteraceae > Massilia > Massilia sp. X63. The sequence continues at coordinate 75,961 of NZ_JBFTEF010000004.1, read as the reverse complement.
GGGCGCAGGCGTTCCATCGCGCCGTCGATGACCGCGCGATCCGGCGCGAAGCCGTCCTGCAGACGCTTATTAATCGCAGAAATCAGGACCAGACCGTTGAGCACCGCCACGCCGGACACCGCAATGAAGCCGACCGCTGCCGAGATCGAGAACGGAATCCCGCGCAGGACCAGAGCGAACACGCCGCCCGCCAGGGCCAGCGGCACCGCCGTCAGCACCGTTGCCGTCAGCATGGCATTGCCGATCGCCATGTACAGGGCCGCGGAAATCAGGATGAAGCAGGCCGGCACGATAATGGCCAGCCGCTCGGTCGCGGCGCGCAGGTTCTGGAACTGCCCACCCCACTCGATCCACGAGCCGGCCGGCAGCTTGACTTCCTGTGTCAGCCTGCCCTGCGCCTCGTCCACGTAGCTGCCCAGGTCGCGGCCGACAACATTGGCCTCGACGTAGATACGGCGCTTGCCGTTGTCGCGGCTGACTTCGTTCAGCCCCTGCGTGAAGCGGAACTGCACGAGTTCGCGCAGCGGTACAGAACCGCGCAGCTGGCCGTCCGTTACCGGCAGCATCACCGGAAGTGCGCCCAGCGCGTCGAGGTCGTTGCGCAGCTCGCCCGGCAGGCGTACCACGATGTCGAAACGGCGGTCGCCTTCGAAGATCTGGCCGGCGGCGCGCCCGCCCAGGGCGGTAGAGACGGTATCGGCCACTTCCTTAACGGTCAGACCGTAGCGCGCGATGGCCGCGCGGTCGAAGGCGATGTCGAAGGTCGGGAAACCCTCGGTCTGGGCCACCCGCACGTCGGCCGCGCCGGGCACCTTGCGCAACACCGCCGCGACACGCTTGGCGGTGTCGGCCAGCTGGTCCAGGTCTTCGCCGTATATCTTCACGGCCACGTCGCTGCGCACGCCGCCGATCAGTTCGTTAAAACGCATTTCGATCGGCTGCGTCACGTCGTAGTTATTGCCGACTAGGAATGCGGTTTTTTCGCGTATGCGTTCGACGACCTGTTCCTTAGTAGTGACGCCCGCCGGCCATTCACTCTTCGGCTTGAGGATGATGTAGTTGTCCGAGGCGTTGGGCGGCATCGGGTCGGCGGCCAGGCTGGCTGTACCGGCTTTCGAATACACGGTCAGCACCTCGGGCAGTTCCAGCACCGCGCGCTCGAGCGGCAAGTCAAGCGCGGCCGACTGCTCGATCGTCATCGACGGGATGCGCACCGATGACAGGTTCAGGTTCTGTTCGTCGAGCGTGGGCATGAATTCCCGGCCGACGAAGTTGAACGCGACCCCGGCCAGGACCAGCACCGCCACGCCGGCGCCGATGAAAGGCGCGGGACGGGCGACGGCGCGCCGCAGCAGCGGCTCGTAACGGGTCTTGGTCACGGCGATCGCCTTGACCTCCTTCTCCGAAACCGGACCCTTCATCATGACCGCAATCAGGGCCGGCACGAAGGTCAGCGACAGCACGAAGGCCGAGGCCAGCGCGAGCATCAGAGTGATGACCATCGGCGAGAACATCTTGCCCTCCACTCCCTGGAAAGTCAGGCAAGGCAAGAACACGAGGAAGATGACCAGCTGGCCATAAATCGTGGGGCGCAGCATCTCGCGCGAGGACGCCACCACCTCTTCCAGCCGCTCGCTCAGGACCAGGGTGCGGCCCTCGTGGTGCTGGCGCTCGGCCAGGCGGCGCAGGGTGTTCTCGACGATGATGACGGCGCCATCGATGATCAGGCCGAAGTCCAGCGCGCCCAGGCTCATCAGGTTGCCGGAAATGCCGAGCGAGTTCATGCCGATCGCGCTCATCAGGAGCGACAGCGGAATCACCAGCGCGGCAATGACGGCGGCGCGCCAGTTGCCCAGCAACGCGAACAGGATGACGACGACCAGCAGCGCGCCTTCGGCCAGGTTCTTCGCGACCGTGGAAATGGTGGCCACGACCAGCTGCGAGCGGTCCAGGGTCGGCACCAGGGTGACGCCCTCGGGCAAGGTCGCCTTGATCTCCTGGAGCTTGACGCCGACGGCATGGGCGACCGTACGGCTGTTTTCCCCCACCAGCATCAGGGCGCTGCCGACCACGCTTTCATAGCCGTTGCGGCTGGCCGCGCCGCGGCGCAGCTCGCCGCCGATCGTGACCTTGGCGACCTGGCCGACCGTGACCGGCACGCCGTCGCGGGTGGTGACGACGGCGCGCGCGATTTCGTCCTGGTTGCGGATGCGGCCGTCGGCCCGCACCAGGTAGGCTTCGCCCGAGCGGCGGATGTAGTTCGCGCCGACGGAGACGTTGGCCGCTTCCACGGTTTCGGTCAGCTGGGCGATCGAAATGCCCAGGGCGGCAAGCTTCGCCGAATCCGGTTCGATCACGTATTCCTTGACGTAGCCGCCGAGCGAATCGACGTCGGCCACGCCGGGAGTGGTGCGCAGCTGCGGGCGCACGATCCAGTCCTGGACGGTACGCAGGTAGGCCAGCTTGGCCACCTCCTCGGTCAGGCGTTCGCCCTGGTCGGTTAGGAAGCTGCCGTCCTTTTGCCAACCGGGTTTACCCTCGCGTACGGGCGCGCCCTTGCCGTTGGGATGGGTGTACTCGACGCTGTAGTGGAACACTTCGCCGAGGCCGGTCGAGACCGGCCCCATCTGCGGCTCGGCGCCCTCCGGCAGGTCCGGGCGCGCCCGGGCCAGCCGCTCCGACACCTGCTGGCGCATGAAGTAGAGGTCGGCGTCTTCCTTGAAGATGGCGGTGACCTGGCTGAACCCGTTGCGCGAGAACGAGCGCACGTTTTCGACGCCGTTCAGGCCGGACAAGGCCGTCTCGATCGGGAAGGTGACGCGCTTCTCGATCTCGACCGGGCTCAGGGTCGGCACCACGGTATTGATCTGGACCTGCTTGTTGGTGATGTCGGGGGTGACGTCGATCGGCAGCAGGTTGAGCTGCCAGCCGCCGATCACCGCGACCACCATGGTGATAAACAGTATCACCCAGCGCGAGCGGACCGAGGTGGTAAGGATAGCGTCTATCATCATTCTTCCTCGGCAGCCTTGATCATGTCGGCCTTGACCAGGAAGGCATTGCGAGTCGCAACCAAATCGCCGGCCTGAACGCCCGACACGATCTGGGCCATTCCGCGGCTGCGATTGCCAACCAGTACCGGTTGCGGACGGAAACCATCCTTGGTGCGGACGAACAGCACGTCGCGGCCTTCGATATTCTGCACCGCGTCTTCCGGCACGGTCATGCCGGCGCCGCCGTCCTTGACGTGCAGGCGCACCTGCACGCCCTCGCCCACCACCAGCTGCCCGCCCTGAGTCGGGGTCAGCAGGACGGTGGCGGCGCGCGTGGAGCCGCTGACGGTCGGCGTCACCGAGCGCACGGTGGCCTCGACCGGTGTCCCAGAGCTGCGCACCACCGCTGCCTTGTCACCGACCGAAATCCGGCCGATGTCGGCGGCCGGCACGGAAGCCTCGATCAGCGGCGGCGCCGAACCCGAGACGCGGAACAACTCGGTTTCGGGCTGGACGAAGCCGCCGAGCGTCGCCATTTGCGCCGTGACCTTGCCCGCGATCGGGCTGACGACAGCAACCGTGCCGCCGTCGGTGGACAGGTTGGCGGCCCGGGCCACGGACTGGGCACGTTTCGCTTCCGCTTCGGCGACGGCCAGCGCGGCCTGCGCCGCTTCCATGTCCTGGCGCGGCGTGACGCCCTGTTCGAACAGGCGAGACTCGCGGACATAGGCCTTGCGCGCCAGATCGGCACGGGCACGCGTTACATTACGCTCGGCCGCCATGGTCGACGCTTCCAGGCTCTCGACCCGGGCCAGTACGTCGCCGGCCTTGACCGTGTCGCCGATCTGGCGTTCAATCCGGGTAACGTTGCCGGGCGCGCGGGCCAGCAGCACCGCTTCGCTGTTCGGCGCCGCCGTGACGGCGCCGGCGGTCAGGATTTCGGCTTCGAGCCCTCCGCTCGCGACCGGCTCGACCGCGATACCGGCGACCTTCAGGTAGTCGGCTGGAATCTTGATCTCGTCGGCTGGCTTCGCCGATCCGGCCGACGTGCTCGCGACAGGCTGCGACGCTGGCTGGACTTGCGCTTTTGGTTGCAGCTGGTGCGCGGCGCCGAATGCGAGCGCGCCGGTGATGGCCACGAGGATGGCCGTAAGTTGCCAGGTGGGCCGGCGGGATTGTTCGGTCATTGTGCTTCTCCAAATGCGATGCGGCCTTCAGCCGTTGAAAGGGTGGCGATGGCACGGATACGTTCGAGCCGGGCATCGAGGGTGCGTTGTTGCGCCTCTGCCAGCGCGCGGCGAATGGCCAGCAGTTCCAGCAGCGAGGCCTTGCCGGCGTCATAGCCGAGGCGGCCCAAGCGGTAGGCCTCGGTTGCGGCGTGCTCGCCCTGCTCCGCGGCGCTCACGCGCAACTCTGAAGCGCGGACCTGCGCGAGCGCCGCGCGGTGCGTGGCGACCGCGTCCAGGCGCGCAGCCTCGACCCTCTGTGCCGCGCCGCCGGCGCGCTCGCGCGCGGCGTCGATGCCGGCCTTGTTGCGGTCGAACAACGGAATCGTCGCGCTGATCCCGACAGTGGCCGCCTTGTCGTCGGTCCAGCCGTACTTGCGCATGCCGACCGATACGCCGACGTCAGGCAGCCAGCGCTTTTGCTCGACGCGCACCTGCGCCGCCAGCGCGTCGCGCTCGGCGACGGCAGTGGCAAGCGCCGGCGAGGCGGTGGGATCCCAGGTCGGCGTGGGCATGGGCGCCGCGGCGTCGAGCAGCGGATGAACGATGCGCGTCAGGGGTTCGGTCGCGCCGACCAGCGCGGTCAGGCGTTCCAGTGCCGCGCTGGCGGCGGCCGCCGCCGCCTGCACTTCGGCCTGCGCCGCGGCCAGGCTGGCCTGGGCCTGCGAGAGCCGCAACTGGGCCTCGCGTCCGGCCTGAACCAGGGCCTGCGCAGCGCGCAAGTCGTCCTGCGCCCGCCGCACCTCGGCCTCAGCGACCTCGCTGCGTCCTTGCATGGCTTCGGCCGTGGCGTAGGCGACCGCCAGTTCGGCGGCGTACACGACCCGGGTTTGCCGTTCGCGTGCCACGGCACTTGCCGCCCTGCCGCGCTCGGCGGCAATGCGGGCTCCCCGCTTACCCCCGATTTCGAACGACTGGGTTAGCGTATAAGTATCCTGCCGCTGGCTGACGCCGCCCTGCCTGGGCGCACCGAGATCTTCGGCAGTCGCGCTGAGCGTCGGGTTCAGCCAGGCCTGTGACTGCCTTACGTCGGCCGCGGCTGCCCGTACGTTGGCGGCCTGTTCCAGCAGCAGTGGGGCATTGGACTGAGCCTGCCGGAGCAAGGCGCCAAATGAAGGACTGTCGGCTGCCGATGCCATGGAAAAGGCAGACGCCAGCGAAATCGAAATGAACAGGCGCAGGTAGCGAGCGCCCTGGTCGGTGCCGAAACACCTCGTGCGCTGGACGGATAGGTCCAGCGAACGGCCACACGACGAGGCGTGTGGACGCTGAATAGATTTGTGCATGAAAGCCCCGCAAATGATCTGAAATCAGAAATAGCGGGGCACGGCGGCACGGACGACGGCCGTGACGCTTCAGCTACCCCGCGGGTCAGACCAAGGGGCGAGGAGGACGCAAAGGGGGAAGCGTGGTGCGGGTGAAGAACGAATCCGGGCGCAATACCGGTGCGACACGCACTTGGGGAAGCCATGCGATAGCAGGCGGTGCGGGCAACAGCACGTTGATGCTAAAGCCGTGATCGATATCTGCCAGATGCCGCAAGGATTTTCCAGTGTCGTCCTGGTGCGAGCCGCCGTTATCGTCATCATCGTCGTGATGATGCAGGACCTGATCAACGTGCTCGGTGTAGTGCTGAATGAAATAGACCGTGCCTTGACCACCGCCAATCACGTGCGCGTAATTACGCTCCGCAGCAGTAATAGCCTGCCACGGAAGTAAAAACAGTAACAAGATGAGAAGCTTGTTCTTCATCAGCGCATAGAAAGGTTGTCGGGACGAATCTTAATTTCGGGTAGTATATCCCCCTAGGAGGATAGAATCAACATGTCACAGCATCATTCTCATGAAGCGATTGTAAAACGCCTGAAACGCGCGAATGGCCATCTTACAAGCATCATCGACATGCTGGTAGATGAACGTAGCTGCGTCGACATTGCACAACAGCTTCAAGCTGTGGAGGCTGCAATTCGTTCGGCCAAGAAGACTCTGATCCATGACCATATCACTCATTGCCTGGTTGAGCATGACGACGCGACGCATGCCGTCGAGGAGTTTCGCGTCATCGCCAAATTTTTATAAGTACTGATCGGTTGCGAAGAAGCGTTCTGCTTCGTACGGTCCTCAGGCTTTGTGAGCGTAGCGTGGGCGTCAATTGTTTGGATGGATCGCTGCTGGCGGTGTGATCAAAATATTGTCGATGTATCGGCGCAGCTGCTCTCCGATTTGTTCTTGGGCCTGAACCCTGGCGTTAGCGTCGGCGAGTTGCAGTTCTAGCTCGTGCACCCTCGCCTTCGCCGACGCCATCTGCGATTCCACGCCGCTGAGCTGCTCAGTCATCACCTCCAGCTCGGCGGTTTTGCTGACAAGTTGTCGCTCCATGTCGACCGCCTGCTGTTGAAGAGTTCGCAACTGCTCGATCGTCTGCTCCATTTTGCGCCCCTGTGACTGCTGCTCGTATAGTGACTGCTTCGTGTGCGACAACTCCGCGACAAGCCGGGCGCCCTCCTGGTTCAGACGAGTGACTTCTTCATGTTTCCCAGACACCACCATCTGCAACTGACGAAGTTCAGCTTGGACTTGATGCATCTGCTGTTCATGGCGTCGTTGATCTTGATCGCGTTGATCCTTGATCGACTGGCGGTAATGCTCTAAAGCTTCGCGTGCGTGCGCGTGCTTTTCTTCAAGCGACCGCCGATGCTGCTCATTCTCCCCCAATCTTTCATTCAGGCCGATTACCTGCTGTTCAGCCGTGTGTCTCGCAACGATCTCTGCCTGGAGCGCTGCGCGGGTCTCGGCGTGGCTTTCGGCCTCCCGGTCTAGTTGTGCCTCGAGTGATTGAAGAGCCTCGCGCGCGGCAGACAAGTCGTCTTGCAGGAGCCGATTGGCATGAACGTACTCCTGCTCCCTGCGGTCCAGCACGTTTTTCGCCTTTGCCACACTCTCTTCAGCTTCATCATAGAGACGAGACGAAAGGCGTTCAACCAGATCTTGCAATGCCGAACTAATCGAAACCTTCCGCGGGCCAGCGCCCTCTTCATCTTCAAGTTCTTTCAGGTACTTATGGATAGTGGTCTTGGAACCTGTATTGCCAAGTGCCGTCCGTACAGCGTCAATGGAAGGATAGATCGACTGCGAGATCAAGCTGTCACGAGCCCTTTGTACGTCTGATTTGTAAAGCCCTGCGCGCGCCATGGTATCCTCCGGTCAAATTTCGTACGATTGTACGTACTATGTAATTATGTACTATTTTAGTCGCAGTCGCATCGTATTTTATGACGATTAATCACCTTGGATAATCTCAAATTATCCAGTGTGAACCCAGTTGAGGCGCTAAAATGGCTCGTCAACACTACAGATCGAGGCCAGCCGGCTACACCGATAATATGACGTCCAACATCTCGCGAAATCAGCATTGGGTTCCACAGTGCTACCTCAAGGGCTTCACGAAAGGCCGAAGCAAGAAGTCAACTCTGCATGTCACTGATTTCGAGACGGGGCGCCAGTTCTCGACAGTTCCCCGCAACGTAGCAGCAGGACGCGATTTCAACCGGGTGGATATCGACGGAATTTCACCTGACTATGTTGAGTCTGGCATCGCGGTGTTTGAAGCTAAGCTCGACAAGGCACTTGAACGCATTTGCCGCGAGCGGGAAATCAAGAACCCGGAGGATCGGAACCTAGTGCTCAACTTGATTGCACTGCTGGCAGTACGAAATCCTGGAATGCGCGAGAACGTTCGGCGAAGCCTCGAGCAAGTCATGAAGCGGGTGATGGACTTAACGCTTGCAACGAAAGAGCGATACGAATCGAGCTTTGCCCAGGCCGCCCGTGCCGGCGCCCTGCAGGCCGAGGACATCCTGCCCTATGAAAGAATGCGGGATTTTATCGACAGAGACGAATATTCGATCTCCGTGTCGACCACCCACCATGTTGGCCAGGAGTTGAAGCTTGTGGATTCGGTGCTGCCCCTGCTTGGGCAACGACGGTGGCTTCTCGCACGCGCTCTGCCCGGTTCTGGCGGTTTCATCACCTCGGATCACCCAGTGATTCTGCAGTGGGCGGATCGACCAATGACCGACGGTCTTGGCGGCCCCGGCTATGCACTTCGCGGAACCGAAGTTCTGTTCACCCTCTCTCACGACCTGGCATTGATCGGAACCTTCGAGGGACCAGACGGGGTTGTCGATGCCGACGAGGCCCAAGTAGCCTTGATGAATGGCGTCATTCTGGGCAACTGGCAGCGGCAGATTTACGCTCGCGACGACCGTTTCCGCTATCGGATGCGAGACGGTGAAATCCGCCGCGGAGCCGATGCGCTTCGCCACCTGGGCACGTGGCAACTCTAGTAAATACCCTATGAGCACGATCGACACCTACGTCAACGCGGCGTCGCGCGAAAACACTCAGCGAAGTTATCGCTCGGCGGTCGAGCACTTCGAAGTCCAGTGGGGAGGCCTCCTCCCGGCAAGTGGAGACACGATAGCGCGCTATCTCGCAGAGCATGCGAGCACGCTGTCGATCAGCACCCTGAACCAGCGCTTGGCTGCCCTGGCTTCATGGCACCACGATCACGGGTTTGCGGACCCTACTAAAGCCCCGATAGTACGAAAAGTGCTCAAGGGTATTCGATCTTTACACCCCGCGCAGCAGAAGCAGGCGCGGCCAGTTCAGCTGGAGGAGATCAACCAAATCGTGGTTTGGCTCGACGAAATGATTGGACTGGCAACGAGTCATGGCCGCCGTCCCGATGCGCTAAGACACACGAGAGACCGTGCGCTCCTGTTACTAGGTTTTTGGCGTGGATTTCGAGGTGATGAGCTAACCCGCCTCCTTGCCGAGCATACCAAGGCCGTTCCCGGGAAAGGAATGACGTGTTTTCTGCCTTCTTCCAAAGGCGATCGGAATGCTCAAGGGCTAACTTTCACTACTCCGGCACTGAAAAAGCTTTGTCCAGTTGACGCCTATGTAGCCTGGACGACGCTCTCAGGAATCAAAGAAGGACCAGTGTTCCGTGGCATCGACCGCTGGGGCAACATCAGCTGTCAAGGACTGCACATCAATAGTTTGGTACCTCTACTGCGATCTTTGTTCCTTGCTGCGGGCGTCGAATCGGCTGATCAGTACAGTGGCCATTCTTTACGTCGGGGCTTCGCTACGTGGGCGACATCGAACGGTTGGGACTTGAAGACGTTGATGGAATACGTTGGATGGCGCGACGTTCAATCTGCAGTTCGCTATCTTGAACCTGGAGAGCGCTTCGGCGATCTGCGCAGATGATGCCGGGCTAGCTTATAGCCTAGGTCCACAGCTGGTGCAACTTTTGCACGGCATCCGGGCTGGTCTCCAAGTAGATCTCGAACAATGATTTCTCCGTCGGCCGTAATGTGTTCAGCCACTCCCAAGTTCGCTGGACGCACTGCTGCTCGTTTGAAATCAGGGTCCAAGGTTTTTTGCATGGACGTCCGGCACGGAACGCCAGACTAGTTGGATCGGGGTAGAGGCAGTGCAAAGTTCGCAGGGGGGAGTCAAAGCGACGCGATTTGTCCTGCGCGAACACGACCTGCGGCGTCGCTACGGTCTCTTGCATGGTCACCTTGAGACCTCCCCTCCCCAGGCAATCGATCATTGCCGCCCACAAGCCAAAGAACTGCATGTAGGAAAAGCTGAGCCGGGTTGGGTCATCTGACGGGCTGTGAGACCACGGCTCGGACATCCGTAGCGAGTAATTGCTTCTCCGAGGAAGGTACAGTCCCTTCATGATCATGAGGCTTTCGGTAGTCATCCTCCACACGACGTATGCCAGACAGGTTACACATACGCTACTTCGCGCCAGAGACAATCGATCGTCTTGGTCTAGCTTTGAGAGCGCAGACAAACATTTTCGATGTCGACGCACATAACTGCGAAATATGTGTCGGCGAATGGCGCGGTAACATTTGCCGGTGTCGTCCCGGATCGTTGTCTCATCTTCTGTGACGTTAGGCTTTCTTCCAGCGTCGGTTACTTTCAAGTACCGGCATGTCAACGAAGACGTGTCCTTGAGAATCCAGGTTCCGTAGCAAAGTGGAGCCTGCGCCTGGGCGAAGCCAGCTTGCCATCTCAACTCTAGGCTACTTTGCACGGTGAGCTCGGAGGTGCTGACAAGACGATGCAGGAGCACATCCGCAACCGGCACCTTCACCTGCACAGCACGCCACCAATCAAGATACTCTACGACATGGCCAATCACCCGATGCCGCTCTTCAGGCTGCATTGGCACGATTGACAATAGCGTATCAAGCGAGAGCTGGTCCAGGTCACTTCGAAGAACTTCAGCGGGCCTGGCTGGCCTTCCCAGTGTGTTCGGACGGCAGACTTCGCAGCCATGCCACGGACAGCTCTTTATCCATGCTAGGTCAAAGAACAGGCAGTGGTATTGGTGCAAATGCCAGCAGTTGCCACAGAGTCGTGACGTACTCCTTTCACCACCCGCGACCTTGATGCCTAGCTGATCCCAAAACCCGTTCTTGAGCTCCCTAACCGGTACTTCGAGCAACTCACTGAAACGGTTGAAATCGATCCAGCTGCTATCGGCACAGTCTCGTATGCGCGATTTCGTTCTTGGCATGTTCGGGCGCGAGATCAAATCGCCCAGCTCGAGCTCATCCAGGTTATTGAGTGTCATAACCTTACGGAAGAGTGACCAACCAGATTCAAAAGGAAACTGCAGCATTGGGTCCCAAGTAAGCCTTAGTGCCCCAGTACGCTTGCGCATATGACACCTCGCTGGTTTAGTTCAGCACGTCACTAAATGAACGCAACCTCGATGCCGATACTGCGGCGTCGATGTCCTCGCCGTCGATACGAAAGCCAGGGTGATCCTGCCGTCGAAGAGACAGCAACAGATCCTCAATCGTTAGGCAGATGTGTTCCATTGGAACGCCTTGATCTGCAATGCTTCCGGCCGCCCGGTGCAGGATGTCCCACAGTGCTGTACGGTATGTCTCGAGGCGGAACCCGGCGCGAAACGCTACTGGGAAGAAGAACTGCGTGTAGGTTATCCCGGAACCTTCCGGGTATTCCGACGCCAAGTCGTAACACCGTAGAAGATCGCCAAAATCCCCCTCACTACAGCACCCGTCAAACTGAAGCGTATCGCTCAGGAAGCGGCCGATTATCTGCCTGGCGTTGTTCGCGAGAAGGCTGGTTCGCCGATGCAGGATTTCAGGCTGTGCAAAGGATATCGCAGTCATCTTCAGGTGCTGCATTTCCAGCTCGTTGTGAAAGCAAACCAGCTGCTGCAGGTCGGCGTCATTCAGAAGTTGCATCTCGTCGATGAGCAACACGTACTGCTTTGCCCCGATCCGGCCAGCCTTCACGCGGATATCGGCTACCGCATTTCCAAAAAGTAGGTTGGGATCGGGACGCTTTGAAAGAACGTGAGATTCCGCTTCCAGAATCAGACGCAGCATGTGAGAGGTATTTGGACGCCCGCTCGGGCGTGTACTGAGCAAGGTCACGTAAATATTGGGAAACTCTGCTCGCAACAAATCACGGATCGCACGGGCGCAGCGAGTTTTGCCCATTCGTGGAGACGAATAAAATACCGTACCAGTTCGGCGTGCCCATACAAGTTCGCGGACAAGTGCATATGTGCGCTGCATCATTGGCGTGGGAAGAGTGTATTCCCCTTCCCTTATCGGGTGGCCAGCGAGTAAGCGCTCCCGCATGTCTGCGTCAAACGCGGAGCCACTAAGACGAATGTTGTCACGTTTGTCGGCTGGCATGGCTACCTCCGGTTCTTAACCTTGGAGAAGAAGTCAAACGTCGGCTCGTCCAGAAGTCGGCCGCGTGTCTCGTCGCGAATGCGACGGGTTGCGCCGGAATTACCGGGCGCTGGGGAAGGCGCGCGTATAACTGTCGTATCCAACCCTGCGTCTTTGCTCACGCGGACCATCTCCGTGACCTGCTTCGGTTTTGGGGCCGATGTCGAGCGTCCGCCTTTTTTGCTTGCCAGATGACGCATGTACACCTGTAATGGATCATCAAACGTCGTTACCGTGATCAGCCTCTTCGTGATGAGGCTATTGATCGCTTTCCGAGTCCGCCGATTGTGCTTTGTGACACCCCATTTACCGTGGGCCTTTAATACGCCGAGCTCGCCACCATTCGAAAGGAATGCTTTGACCTGACGCATATCGTCCTCGTCCACTTCCAACAACAATCGCTCTCCGATCAGATGACCAGAGCTGGCCAGGACTTCATTGGTGTAGTGCACGCGGTCGACTTGAACATAGGGTCGTCGACCGGTGCTGCGATTGCCCCGAACGACCGCCGCCTCATACTGGCCAAACCCTGCTTCTGCGGCCATGCTGGAAGGTCGCTTGCGGCACTCGAAACGTTCTGGCCGCTCAAGAAAGTACCGAATTGCCTGAAGTGGCGTCAGGTTTGATATCCCTTCGGAAGGAGTAGCATTGTGCTGTGCAAAAGTCACGTCAAGCAGCTGCTCTACGTCTGCCGCTCTAATGCGATGCTCAACCGCCTTACGCTCGGCCTCATCCGCACGGCCGCTTTTTGGATGCGAGCCGGTAGTCGACGGGAGTCGCTTGAACAGTGTTCTGCCGATCTGGTTGAATGTTCTCTCAACATTCGGTCTGCGTTCGAAATGTGCGACCGGGCCCCAATTGATCACGAATCCCAGCGCAGCACGCGCACGTGCATGAACAGCCGAAGACAAGTGTGCCAGGGCACCATCGAACATCGTCGCGCTCCAGAGGGCTCCTTGCGTACCATCGATGACTCCACTTGGAAGACCTGCCCCTTCGGGGTAGGCCAAACCTGGTATGGTCAGGTCCATTGGACTCCAGACTCCGCACGCTGCACTACGAATGACTTTTAGGATGTCGTCAGCGCTGATCTCAGGTCGATACACAACTGTATAGGCCAGTACAGCGCTGCTAAACCGGTCAACGACAGCAATCAGGTTCAATCGATCCAACCTAAGGTCGGTCTCAAGCCCCTCCGGCGTCTGGAAGGCGACAGTCAGATGCGCCTCGATTTTGTAGGTATCGATTTCGACCGCATCATATGGTTCGTCGAAGCTGAGTAGTGGTGCAACTCCCCGACCTACATTCAGGTGAGCGCGTGCCGCGCTATCGCCCCGAATTGCAGCGCTTCGCGCGAAATGCCTGTCCAGTGTCTTCTTCATATATCCCTGAATCGAGCGTAGCCCCCTGTACCTTGTTGTGAATGGCCATTCGCTGGACTGCACACCTTTGTCGCTCAGGAAGCGCAGAAAGATTCGGTGAAGATCGCATGGCCTGAGCTTGTACTCTGGAACAGCCAGATGCTTCGCTTCGTTCTTGATGTACAGAACCAGCTGCTCTTCGATATCGGGAAATCGTCGGAGCACCATGCCCAAAGCCCCGGCCATTCCAGATGGAATCCCGGGTGGGTTGTGCGGCAGTTTGCTGACCCTGCAATAATCTTTCGTGCGAGAGAACGGGATGCATGCTCGGAATCCCTGGATTCGCCCGTCACCTGCGATTTCAAGGCACCGTTTGGCGAGTTTGGGTAACCACGTTTGATGTACACCGGTTCGCGCTTCGATCTGGGCGACGGGAACCCAGGAGAAGTACAGACGCATTGCCTCTACCTGGGCTTGGAACTGTTCCCGCTGCTCATGTTCGAACTCCACGTCCAGCACACAGGGCCACAACTCGAGTGGTACAGCGTCCTTAATGACCGACTGCCTTGTGCCCATCGCACTACTCTCCCCGCGACATTCGATTTGTCCAGTGGCTTGCTCCGCACAATCCGTTCGAAGAAAGGTCAAGGTCTAGACGTCCGTGAATTGCAGCTCTCACGACAGCGCCAAATACGGTAGCACGATCATGACCAGCCAGATCTTCCACAAGGTCTTCGAGTGTCCCAGAGTGCCGGTGCAGGAGCGCTAAAGCCAGCTGGTTCATAAGGGGATTGACGTTCTTGTACCGCAACATGCCGGCGTAGTTGATTGCCTTGAGCCAGTGAATGGCAAGGCGCGAACGTGCTCGTAGTTCGTCGTAACTGATTTCGCGTACCGTCGCAAGTCCGGAATCAGTCTGGATTGTCTCGATTTTCCGCGCGGCCGCGGCGACGATATGCACCTCGAGTTGATGCTTAGACTTGTCAACGACCATTGCACACTCGGGACCTACTTCGAGTGCGCCACTCAAATCTTGGGAAATTGGGTAAAACCCAACGACTGATGGGTCACTTTCGAGGAAAGCTAGCCAGTGGACAAAACTACGATCGGAGTGGAAGAGTAGATCCTGGTTCCGCTTGACGCTATACCCGAGCCAGAGGTTGCTGTTTTGACGGCCACGTCCGCGATAGACGTCAAGTACCCGCGCCCTCTGTGTTGAACGCGGAGTCTTAGCTGCGACCATGGCCCCTCCGGATAGTCTGATCTGACACTGTTCTGAACAATTTAGTACACGTGTCAGCGAAGTGCTAGTTTTACTTCCAAAAAGAGGAAGTAAAACTCTCAGACGGAGGCCTGCCTGAAAACCGCCCTACTATGAACCACTACAATACAAAACTGCCAAAGTTACTTCCGAGAGCTTTGGCGCCGATTATTCGGCGCCTTGGCGAGCGCCCCTCCTTGTTCATTCGACGAGGCCGATCGTCGACGCAAGTCAGGCCAACCCGGTTTGCGCAGCCGCCGGCCCGCCCGATGATGCCGCCCGAAACCAGCGGCGCGGCGCACGCCAGGCTTGCTCGCGTTCCACGCTGCGAGCTGCCGCGATCATCTGCGCTGCCCGCCAGCCTGTTCACGAACTGCGTCTGTTTGAGATGATCGCCGCATTGCACGACGATGTGATGGACCGTGCTCCCTTCGTTATCGGCCTGGACGGCTTCTAGGCCGACGAAGGCGCTCCGCGGTGGCTGGAAGCGAATAAAGGCTTCGCAGCCGCCGCTCCCGCCGGCAAATGGATGTGGAAGCCGGCGTCTGCACTGTACCCGCCAGCCCGCTCGCCGCCAGCCGATTATCGGCAGCGGCCTTGGAGCGCGTTTTGGGTGTCACGCAGACCAGGTCGTCAGCACACGCCGCCCGCCAGAGGTATCGCTGGCGGACGGTCACCGGTCCTTAGCGGCCTCCTTCGGGCTCTCGACGCGCGCTGGCCCGGCCGCAGACGTTGTCGCCGGGGAACGCGTCACGCCATACGTAAGCCATGACACAAGTATCCGGGCCGTAAGCAAGCTGCGCATGGGGTCTGCATTAATAAAATGAGCACGGCAAGGGTCTTCATCAGCACACATAAGTTCCCGGCCTTCGCGCTTCGTGCGTTTTGCTTGTGCTTCGGGCGTCAAGTACGGCACGTGGCGAACGGCAAGTTAGCTTGGGCAGTCGTTGCCGCGCCAAGCTCCCTTCCCGCTTGTATGCCATTCGCAGGGTCCTGTCCGCTCTTTCATCGAGACCTGCTGGCTATCCGCCGCCCTGGTGGCGGTTTTCTGTATTGATGTTCAAAACACGTTGGTTAGTTACTTTTTTGTGCTACAGTGAGCGTCACCTCCTTAACGATTTCATCATGGCCAAGCCATCACTGTGGGACGACAACCCGATCAAGGCCTTCGACGCCTTTGTTGTCACGCTCGACTTTGCCGAAACCGCGAAGCGCCTTCCGGCCGACGGCAAGGTCAAGACCGTCTCGGCGCAGTCGGTCGCGATCTACAAATACATGTTCCGGAATTTCTGCAACTGGATGGCGGAACAGGGAAAGACCTTCTCCACCATCGACCAGGGCGATCTCAAGCGCTTCATCACCCGCAGCAACGAACACGGCCGCGTCATCAACAGCAAGATCGCCTACCGTTACCTGCGCCTGCTCGAGCGCTGCTACCAGCATCTGGCGGCTGCGCCGAATCCGGCACGGGAGGCGATCCTGGCCACCGAGCGCAGCGAGTTCATGAGCGACGACCCCAGTCGGGCACTCTCCGAGGACCAGTTGCGCCGCTTCTTCGACGCCCTGCCCTTGGCGCCGGCGCGCCTGCGGCGCAGGACGCCCTTCGATGGCTGGAAACGCCGGCGCGACCGTGCCATGCAGCTGGTGATGGCGCTGGCCGGACTGCGCGTATCCGAGGCGATCGGCCTGCTGCTCGACGAGGTCGGGCAACAGACCGATATCGACGGCGCCATCGAACTGACCATCACGCCGAGCGAGAAACACGACACCAGCCACGAACACGTCGCGCTGCTGGCGCGCGAAGGCGCCGTCGAGCTGCGGGCCTGGCTGAAGGAACGCGCCGAGATGGGCATCCCCGGAGATTTCGTGTTCCCTGCGAACGTCGACGGCCGCAAGATGATCAAGAAGACCGTGTACATGCAGGTCCGGGCCACCTTCGAGCGTGCCGGCATCGACCAGTCCCGGGCCGGCGGGCGCACCTTGCGCAATACCTTCGCCAAGCAAAAACTGGCCGAGGGCGCCCCACCGGACGAGCTCAAGGACACGCTCGGCCTGGCGCTCGAGCGGTCGGCCGCCGACTACAAGTTTGCACGCGTCAAGCCAGACCCCGAGGAATGACGCTGATGGCTGCCTGCGTCCGGGCTGTGGCTTGGACTTGTATCAATGGCCACGAATAATGGCGGTGCAGTCAACGACTGGTTGGTTCGACAAGGCGTGCGCGCCCGGCTCCATGACATTTTTGACATCAACAACAATATCGTAAAAAATTTCCGTACGGCACTTAATGCTTTCCGAAAATTGGTCGCCCTGTACTTGTGAGCGCGGATGAAGCATCCGTCCACAAACAGAACCACCCTTAAACGGAAACCGACACCATGCTGAGCCTCCATACCAACAACGCCGCACTGTCCGCACAAAACTCGATCAGCCGCACCCAGAGCTCGCTGTCGACCTCGATGACCCGCCTGTCGACCGGCTACCGCATCAACTCGGCCATGGACGACGCCGCCGGCCTGCAGATCGCCTCGCGCCTGAAAGCCCAGACCTCGGGCATGGCTGTCGCCATGCGCAACACCCAGAACTCGACCTCGATGCTGCAGACCGCCGAAGGCGCGCTGGACGAAGTCAGCAACATGCTGGTGCGCATGAAGGACCTGGCCACCCAGGCTGCCGACGCCTCGTCGACCGACAAGGACAAGAGCGCCATGCAGTCGGAATACGATGCCCTGGGCCTGGAACTGTCGAACGTCCTGAAGAACACCACCTTCGGCGGCACCAAGCTGCTGGTCGGCGGCACCACCGCTTCGGCAATGACCTTCCAGATCGGCGCCTCGTCGAGCGAGACCATGAGCGTCAACCTGGGCACGGACATGGCTTCGGTGGTCACCGACGTCAGCGCCGCAACCGCGAACTACAGCAGCGCCACCACCGGCACCGAACTGACCGCCGCCGGCGGCGCGAACGGCTCGATCGGCAAGCTGGAAACCGCCCTGGCATCGGTCAACAAGGTCCGTTCGGGCCTGGGCGCCGCGGCCAACCGCCTCGAGCACGTGTACAACAACCTGTCGAACATCAGCACCAACAGCAAGGCCGCAGCCGGCCTGATCATGGACGTGGACTTCGCGACCGAGAGCGCGAACATGACCTCGAACCAGATGCTGCTGCAAGCCGGCACCGCCATGCTGAAGCAGTCGAACAGCATGTCGTCGATGGTCATGTCGCTGCTGCAGTAATCCGCTTCGGCCCGGACGGGCCGGACAGCGCCAGAGCCAGCCCGGGCCAGCCCGTGGCTGGCTTTTTTGCGTCCGGATGCGCGTGATTGCACTGGACACTTGGCGAACGCATCATTTTGCTTTATACATAGCCGGTTATTCATCCGACCGCCGGTACCCAAGCCGCTTTCCACTCCGCCCTTCGCCTGCATGAATGTCCCGCCACCCTCTCTGCGCCTGACCGCGAGCACCGTCGTCAGCGCCACCTGCGTCGTCGCCCTGCTGTATTTCGGACGTGAAGTGCTCGAGCCGCTGGCGCTCGCGCTGATCCTGAGCCTGGTACTGGCGCCGCTGGTGCGCAGCATGACCCGGATCGGCCTGGCCCGCATGCCGGCGGTGCTGCTGTCGGTGGCCCTGGTGGCCACCTGCGTCGGAGGCGTCGGCGCGGTGCTGTTCGACCAGCTGGTGACGATCACGCGCGACCTGCCACAGTACCGCAAGGCGATCAAGACCAAGGTGGCGAATGTGCGCGAGCTGATCGAGCGCCCGATCAGCCGGCTCGAAGCCGAGCTCAGCGCGGTGGCCCCGGTCCCGGCGGCGGAAGCGGCGCGGATCCGGCGCGGCAACCTGGTCGTCACACCCAACCAGCCGCTGCCGGTCGAGGTGCGCACCCCGCGCACCATGAAGGACACGCTGACCCGCGTCATCAACCTGGTCTGGGGGCCGATCGGCGAGGCCGGCGTGGTGCTGATCCTGCTGGTCTTCATCCTGCTGGAACAGGGCTCGCTGCGCGACCGCCTGGTGCGGCTGGCCGGCCAGGCCGAGGTCAGCCGCACCATCCGCACGCTGGGCGACGCGGCCCAGGGCGTGTCGCGCTTCTTCTTTTCGCAGTTCGTCGTCAATGCCACCTTCGGCGTGGTGATCGGCCTGTCGCTGTGGCTTGCCGGTATCCCGCACGCCATCCTGTGGGGCGTGCTGAGCGGCGTGCTGCGCTTCGTGCCCTACCTGGGAGTGCTGCTGGCCGGCGCGATCATCGCCGTGTTCGTGGCGGCGATCGATCCCGGCTGGTCGCTGGCGGTGACCTGCATGGCGATCTTCCTGGCCTTCGAGCTGGTGCTGGCCAACTTCATCGAGCCGAAGGTCTACGGCCACAGTTCCGGCCTGTCACCGCTCGCGGTGATCGTGTCGGCCCTGTTCTGGGGCGCGCTGTGGGGGCCGGTCGGCTTGCTGCTGTCCACCCCGCTGACCCTGTGCCTGGTGGTGGCAGGCCGCCACGTGCGCGCGCTGGCCCCGATCACCATCCTGCTGGGCGATGCGCCCAACATGTCGGATGCCGAGCGTTTCCACCAGCGCGTGCTGGCCGGCGAGGCCGACGAGCTCACCAAGGACGCACGCGCCTACGTGCGGCGCTACAGCTTCGCGCGTTATTGCGACCACGTGCTGCTGCCGGGACTGCGCATGGCGGTCTCCGACCTCGGCACCGGCGCCATCGACAAGGCGCAGGAGGCGCGCATGCGGCTGGTGATCGCGAACATCGCCGACACCGTGGCCTCGGCCTCCGACGGCAGCGCGCGCGGACGCCGCAAGCCGGTGCCGCTGCTGGATGCGAACATCGGCGCGCACCTGCGCCAGATGCGCGAAGCGCGCTTCGGACGCTGGCAGGGTTCGCTCGACGTGCCGCACGGTTCGATCGTGCTGTGCGCCGGCCTGCCCTCGGAACGCGACGAATTCCTGACCGAACTGCTGACGCGCGCGCTGCGCGAGGGCGACGTCGACGCGCGCAGCCTGGTGGTCGGCACGCCGCTGGAGCGTCCGGAAGGCGGCACGCCGGAGCTGGTCTCGACCGTGTTCATCACCTATCCGCGCCAGGACAATTTCGAGGCCTGGTGCGCGGCCGTTGCCGGGCTGCGCGCCGACCTGCCGGAGGCCTTGATGGTCACCGTGCTGCTGCCCTACGACGAACAGCTGCCCAAGCGGGCCATGGTCGAGGCCTATGTCGACATGATCCTGCGTTCCTTCGAGGAAGGCCTGGCCTTCGTGGCCCCCGACCGCAGCGCCCCGGCCAAGGCCGGCGGGGTTCCGGAGCTGGCGCGTTGAGCCTTGCCGCCCGGCGACTGTTGTTTTCCCGCCCTGCGCCGGGGAAAGACAAGCAGGAACTTGCGCAGTCTTTACGCTCGACCATATTTCGCACGTAAAATGCTTGCCTATCGGCATTACTTTTATCATGGCGGAATATGAAATCGGTTCAACAGGAAGTCGACGAGCGTAGCAACCTGACGGGCAGCAATAAATTCGAGCTGCTTCTATTCCGCCTCGGCGGCGACGAGAACGGCGAGCACAGCGAGCTGTTCGGCATCAACGTGTTCAAGATCCGCGAGATCGTCGCGATGCCGGAGATTACCGCCGTAGCGGGCTCGATGCCGCACGTGCTGGGCGTGGTCAACCTGCGCGGCCAGATCATCCAGGTGCTGGACCTGCCGGCGATCGCCGGCGTCAAGCCGAAGACCGGCCTGAACATCATGCTGGTGACGGAATTCGCCCGCACCACCCAGGCCTTCGCGGTCGAGAGCGTCGAGGAAATCGTGCGCCTGGACTGGAACCAGGTGATGTCGGCCGAGCGCGCCGCCGGCAGCGGCATGGTCACCAGCATCGCCCGCCTGCCGGAAGAGAGCGGCCAGCCAGGGCGCCTGGCCCAGGTACTCGACGTCGAGACCATCCTGCGCAACATGAATCCCGATGCGGACCCGGAGATCAGCCGGCAGACGGTCGGCGCGCAGATCCGGATCAAGCCGGGCTCGGTAGTGCTGGCGGCCGACGATTCGGTGGTGGCGCGTGCGCTCATCGAACAGGGCCTGGAAGCAATGGGGCTGCCCTTCATCATGACCAAGAGCGGCAAGGAAGCCTGGGAACAGCTCAACAGCATCGCCGCCGGCGCCGAAACCGAAGGCTTGAGCGTACACGACAAGGTGGCCCTGGTGCTCACCGATCTCGAGATGCCGGAGATGGACGGCTTCACCCTGACCCGCAACATCAAGAGAACCGCGCGCTTTTCCAATCTGCCGGTGGTGATCCATTCCTCGCTGTCGGGCACCACCAATGAGGAGCACGTGAAAAACGTGCAGGCCGATGCCTACGTCGCCAAGTTCTCGGCCGAAGAACTGGCCAGCACGATCCGCCGCTTGCTGCGGCAGTGAGCCGGTTGACGTGGAGCCGGTGGGCAATTGCGCTGTCTCAAGCATGGCGGCGACCCGGTTGCCATGTCATCCGTGTCAACCGCACCCCGATGGCCATCGTTCCAATGTAACAATCGCTAACAAGATCGAGCGTGTGCATCCGGGCAATCGATATACTATTGGCAACAATCCGGTACGACATCGGGGGTACCGGCCAGGCAGGGCGAAAGCTCTGCCGACAGGACAAGCGGGTGGCAGCCTGAGGGCGCTTCCCGCGGAGAGCGAACCATGCCGCAACGACGAAGAGACGAAGATACTGCAGTAACTGCCGAGTACGCCTTCTTTCTGGCCGAGACCCGGGGCCTGCGCTTCGCCCTCGATTACCTGGACAACTGCCGTATCCCGCGCGACATCCTGCTGCGCGCCATCGAGCAGCCCGAACGGCGCCGCCGCACCGAACGGCGCCGCTACCCACGCAACGACTGAAGTTCCTCACCGCGCCTGATCACCAGGCGCGTCCCGCCGGCCGCCCACGGCGCCTGCTGCGCTGCGCCTGGGCTCGTCCGCCACCTATCCGACCACCGACGAGGTCGGTTCCAAGCCAGCGGAAACCGCCGGCTGGCGCTCCCAGGGCAGCGGGCTACAGCGTCTCCGCTTGCGTGGCGGGGCGCCAGCGCAGCTGCAGGCTGGCGGCGTCCTCGGTGTCGACGACGAAGCCCAGGGCCGCGTACAGCCGGCGCGCCCCGGCATTGTCCTTGCGCACCGCCAGCGTGAGCGCGCGTCCTTCTTGCGTGGCCTGGCGCTGCAGGCGCCGCAGTGCCTCGCCCGCCACGCCGCGGCCGCGTGCTTCGGGCAGCACGGCGATGTCGACCACGCGCAGGGCGTCCGCTACCTGCGCCGTCACCAGCCGGCCCACCGACGCGCCGCCCAGTTCCAGCACCTGGTACAGGGCCTCGGGATAGCTGTTGCGATAGCCGGCCACCTGCATCTGTTGCTGCATGGCGATCAAGCCGTCGATGTAGCGCGGATCGGCCAGCAGCCCCAGCAGGTCGGCGCGGGTGGAGCGGTACAGCGCGAACAGGAAAGCCTCGTCGGCCGGGCCGGCGGGACGAAGTTGCAGCGGGAGGGGAATGGCGGCGGTGTGCATGGCGGCAGAATCATGTGATTTCCTACAGGTATTGTCGCACACAGAATGGCGGCGATCGCGCCCACCGCGACGATCGCGCATGACTTCGGGCCTGCATCTGGCTATAATTTCGCCCTTCGCATCCAGGATTCCCGCCATGTCACTGCTCGACCACCAGCTTGAACTGCTGTCGCCCGCCAAAACCGCCGAGATCGGCCGCGAGGCCATCCTCCACGGCGCCGACGCGGTCTACATCGGCGGCCCGGCCTTCGGTGCGCGCCACAATGCCAGCAACCCGCTGGAGGACATCGCGGCCCTGGTCGAATTCGCCCACCGCTACCGCGCGCGCATCTTCGTGACCATGAACACCATCATGCACGACAGCGAACTCGAACTGGCGCGCCAGCAGATCTGGCAGTTGTACCAGGCCGGCGTGGACGCCCTGATCATCCAGGACATGGGGCTGCTCGAGATGGACCTGCCGCCGATCCAGCTGCACGCCTCCACCCAGTGCGACATCCGCACGGTGGAAAAGGCAAAATTCCTGGGCGAGGTCGGCTTCTCGCAGCTGGTGCTGGCGCGCGAACTCACCGTCGAGCAGATCCGTAGAATCAAGAGCGAAGTCGACACCCCGCTCGAATACTTCGTGCATGGCGCGCTGTGCGTGGCTTTCTCGGGCCAATGCTACATCTCGCACGCCGATACCGGCCGCAGCGCCAACCGCGGCGACTGCTCGCAGGCCTGCCGCCTGCCCTACACCCTGAGCGACGGCCAGGGGCGCGTGGTGGCCTACGAAAAGCACCTGCTGTCGATGAAGGACAACGACCAGAGCCGCAACCTGGAAGCGCTGGTCGATGCCGGCATCCGCTCGTTCAAGATCGAGGGCCGCTACAAGGACATGGGCTACGTGAAGAACATCACGGCCCACTACCGCCTGCTGCTCGACGAGCTGCTCGAGCGCCGTCCCGAATTCGCGCGCGCCTCCAGCGGCGCCACCCGGGTGCTGTTCACCCCGGACGTCGACAAGAACTTCCACCGCGGCCACACCGATTACTTCGCGCTCGGCCGCCAGGGCGACATCGGCGCCTTCGACTCCCCCAAGTACATCGGCGTCGAGCTGGGCACGGTCACCCGCATCGGCCCGGACTTCATCGAGCTGGCCACCAATGCGCCGATGGCGAATGGCGACGGCCTGAACTACATGAACAAGCGCGACACGGTCGGCCTCCAGGCCAACACCGCCGAGAAGCTGGGCGAGGATGCCGAGAGCCAGCGCTGGCGCGTGTTCCCCAACGAGGTGGTCAAGAGCCTGGCCGGCCTGAAGGTCGGCACCATCGTGCACCGCAACCGCGACCACCATTGGGAATCGGCGCTGAGCAAGAAGTCCTCGGAGCGCAAGGTGCGCGTCGACCTGACGCTGGCCGAACAGCCGGACGGCCTGGCGCTGGCCATCCGCGACGAGGACGGCATCGAGACCATCACTTCCGCCACGATCGCCCTGCAGCCGGCCCAGCAGGCGGCACAGGCCGAAGCCGCGCTGCGCACCAGCATCGCCAAGCTCGGCAACACCATGTTCGAGGCCGCCTCCAGCGAGCTGCAGCTGTCGCAGCCCTGGTTCGTGCCGGCCGCCGCCATCAATGCGCTGCGCCGCGATGCCGTCGCCGCCCACGAGGCCGCGCGCCTGGCGGCCTGGGATCGTCCGCAGCGCAAGGCGCCGAGCGAGCCGCCGGCGGTCTACCCGGAACAGCAGCTGAGCTACCTGGCCAACGTCTACAACGAGAAGGCGCGCGCCTTCTACCACAAGCACGGGGTGCAGCTGATCGACGCGGCCTACGAGTCCCATGAGGAGCCGGGCGAGGTGTCGCTGATGATCACCAAGCACTGCCTGCGCTTCTCCTTCAACCTGTGCCCGAAGCAGGCCAAGGGCGTGCAAGGGGTGCAGGGCCAGGTCAAGGCCGAGCCGATGACCCTGGTGAGCGGCAACGAGCGCTACACCCTGCGCTTCGACTGCAAGCCCTGCGAGATGCACGTGGTAGGCGCGATGAAAGACAATATCCTGAAACAGCCGCCGCCTTCGGCCGTGCCCTACAGCCCGCTGGTCTTCCACAAGCAGCGCCCGCGTGCCTAGCATTTGACCAGATGGTAAAAAAACGCCGCCCGGTTGCCCGAGGCGGCGTTTTTTCTTGGAAGTAGCAGGCGGATCAGTCGACCGTCGCGCCGCTTTCCTTCACGACCTTGGACCAGCGGGCATGCTCGGCCTGCACGAACTTGGCGAAATTCTCCGGGGTGTCGCCGACGAAGTCGGAGCCGGTATCGGCCAGCACCTTCTGGAAGTCCGGCGCCTTCATGACCTTGATGGCCTCGGCATTGATCTTGGCGACCACGTTCTTCGGTGTCTTGGCTGGCGCGAACATGCCATACCAGGCATAGGATTCGATCTGCGGCAGGCCGGCCTCGGCGAAGGTTGGCACGTCCGGCAGCAGCGGCGAGCGCTGGGCGCTCGAGATCGCGATCGCCTTGACCTTGCCGCTCTTAATGTGCGGCATGATGGCGATGGTGCTGTCGAACATCATCGGGATGTGGCCGCCCAGCAGGTCGGAGATCGCCGGCGCCGAACCCTTGTAGGGCACGTGGGTCATCTGCAGCTTGGTGACGCTGGCGAACAGTTCGCTGGTCAGGTGCTGCGGGGTACCGTTGCCCGAGGAGCCGTACGAGAACTGGCCCTTCTTCGACTGGATGTAGGCCATCAGTTCCTTCAGGTTCTTGGCCGGAACCGAGGGGTGGGCGACCAGCACCAGCGGCACCCGCAGCAGGTTGGTGACGGGCGCCAGGTCCTTGAGCGGATCGAAGCTCATGTTCTTGTACAAGCTCGGGTTGATCACGATCGGCGCGCTCGAGGTGATCAGGAGGGTCTGGCCGTCCGGCTTGGCGCGGGTCACCGCCGCGGTGCCGATGTTGCCGCCGCCGCCAGCGCGGTTGTCGATCACGAAGGACTGGCCCAGGTTCTGCGTCAGGCCCTTGGCCAGCGGACGCGCCGCGATGTCCGACGGACCGCCCGGCGGCCACGGCACCACCACCGTTACCGTCGAGCCTGGCCAGTTCTGCGCCAGCGCGCTCAAGGAAATCACCGATGCCGCGGCAGCGAATGCCACCTGTTTGGCGGTGCCGAAAAATAGTCGCATAGTCCCCATCCTCGTATTGATGAATTGGTATGAACCGACAGTGTAGCGTATCCGGGCCGCCGCAACACAGCGGGCGCGCGACCTACGGCGACGTATGCCTGTTCGATATCGTGGCAGATAGCCCGAACATTGGCGTCGATGCAACAATTCCGGCTTTTTCCACTGAAGAAATGTAGATTTATCATCGGAAATGCACTACCCTGTAGGATCAATCCTACTATCGCCCTTCATGGACCGCAGCTATCCCTCCGTTCGTCGTCTGGCATCACGAGCCAGCCTGCACAAGCGCCTCGTCGCAATGGGCGTCATCGCGCTGGTCGCCGGGGCCGCGCTGTGGTCCGCGCCCTGGGAGCCGGAGCGGCTTGCGGCTGCCCTGCCCGCCGTTGCGCCGCAGCCGGTGTTTGCCGTCGCCGATGGCCAGCCGGGCAAGCTGCGCCGCATCTATCCGTATTCCGTGGTGCCCGGCGGCGTGTCCGGCAAGGCCGAACTGACGCGGGTGATCCGCAGCGACCGCGTGGTCGCCATGCACTACGCCAGCTTCGACGTCGACCAGGCGCATCCGGTCGTGGTCGAGAAGCCGCGCGCGGTGCACGTCTCGTACCGCAAGGGCGGCAAGGTCTACTGGACCGCCCGCAAGGTGATGCTGGCCGAGGGCGAAACCCTGCTGAGCGATGGTCGCAGCGAAATGCGGGCGCGCTGCGCCAACCGCATCTCGGACGTCGCGCAATACCCGATCGAAGCGCACCAGCCGACGATGGAGGAGCTCGACAATCCGGTCGAGGTCGATGAAGGCGAGCGCTACGCACTGGGCCCGGACGGTGTGCCGGTCGCGCTGGTCAGCGCAGACGGAATTCCCCGCCACACCGGACAGGCCGGCGCGACAAACCGCGGCACGATCTTCGCCGTGCCCGGCGGCACCCGCGCGGACACCACCCTCGCGAACGGCAGCTACGCGGCGCCCCTGGAAGCGGCCGGCCTGTCGGCCATCACGGGCTTGTCGGGCGCGGCGGGAAGCGTGGGCAGCGTGGGCAGCCGGCCGCGGCCTGGCGCTACGCCTGTCGGCCCGCCAGGCCCCGCTCCTGCACCGGACGCCCCGCCGGGGACCGGCAGCAGCGCCGGTGCGGCCGGCGCGCCGCCCCCCTCCGGCGATGCGACGACGCCCGGTTCGCCCAGTTCGCCGAGTTTGCCCAGTTTGCCCGGTTCGCCCGGCGTCCCGGGCGGCACGCCCCAGCCCGATGGGTCCGGAACCCCATCCCTGCCGGCAATGCCGCCTGCGCCGCTTCCCGGCGCCGAACCGCCGGCCGGACCGGCCCCGGCCCCGGAGCCGGTCCCGGAGCTCCCCGGGTTCACGCCGAACCCGCTGCCGGGAGGCGAACAATCGGGTGGCGGCGGCGCCGAGCAGCCTGTTCCGGTGCCGCTGCCCGGCCCGGGCCTGCTGCCAGTGCCGGCCCCGGACCCGGCCCCCTTCCTCCCCAAGCCGGACCTGAATCCGACCCCGCCGCCCGGCACGACCGAAGCGCCCGCGCCGGAGACCGCGCAAGTGCCCGAGCCCGGCGGCGCCTGGCTGTTCGGCATCGCGATGGCGGCCCTGGCCGTCCTGCGCCGGCGCGGCGCACGGCCTCGTCGGGCAGCCTGACGGACTGCCAGGGTTTTTTCTGTTAGCCAGGAACCTGACCACTCGCTACCAGTCTTACTCATTATGAGTAAGCTCGTATCCATCACTCCGGCGGCAAAAGCCCTGGGCGTTTCGGCAACCACCCTGCGCCGCTGGGAAGCGTCGGGGAGGCTGGTCGGCAGCCGCAGCCACAGGAACCGCAAGCTGATCGACGGCGTGCGCCAAACCGTGCAGGAGGCGCAGTGCTAGCGGCGCACCGGATCCGGCTCGCCCCGAACAACGCGCAGACGACCCATCTGGCGCGCGCCGCCGGCACTGCCCGCTTCGCCTTCAACTGGGCGCTAACCGAGTGGCAGAAGCAGTACCTGGCGCGCCGGGACAATCCGGCGCTCCCGGCCCCTTCGCAGTTGTCTCTGCGGCGCCAGCTGAACGCCATCAAACGCGACCGGTTCCCCTGGATGCTCGAGGTGACCAAGAACGCGCCGCAAATGGCGATCATCCAGTTAGGCAAGGCCTTCGAGAATTTCTTTGCGAAGCGGGGCCGTTACCCGCAGTTGCGCCGCAAGGGCCGCGACGATCGCTTTACCTTGTCGAACGACCAGTTTGCCGTCGAGGGCCAACGCATCCGCATCTCGAAGCTGGGCTGGATCCGCATGCGCGAAACCTTGCGCTTCAGCGGGCGCATCGTGTCGGCCTGCATCGCGTGCCGCGCAGGTCACTGGTACGCCAGCATCACCGTCGACACCCTTGAAGATCGCGCCTTGCCGCCTGCCGAAAACCAAGGCGCGGTCGGGGTCGACCTGGGGATATCGACGCTGGCGACGCTATCGACCGGCGAGAAGTGGCCCGGGCCGAAGGCGCTGCGCACCCTGCTGGCGCGGCTGCGCCGCCTGTCGCGGGCGCTGTCCCGGAAAGTGAAGGGATCGAGCAACCGGCGCAAGGCCAGGAACAGGCTGGCGAGGCTGCATGTCCGGATCGCCAACGTCCGCGCCGACTCCTTGCACAAGCTCACCACCAGCATCACGCGCCGCTTCCATACCATCGGGATCGAGGACCTGAACGTGAAGGGCATGCTGGCCAACCGCCGCCTGGCGCGGGCGGTGGCCGACATGGGACTTTCCGAACTGCGCCGCCAGCTGGAATACAAGGCCGGCTGGCGCGGCGACCAGGTGCTGGCTGCGGACCGCTGGTACCCGAGCAGCAAGCTGTGCTCGTCCTGTGGACACCTGCTCGAAGCGCTCAGCCTGGGCATGCGCGACTGGACCTGTCCCGGCTGTGGTGCAAGACACGACCGCGACGTGAATGCCGCGGTCAACCTGCAACACATCGCGGCGAGTTCCGCCGCCACTGCCTGTGGAGGGGATGGCGCTGGTCCTGCGCGCAAGCGCGAGACGAAACCGGCCCCGGCGAAGCAGGAATCCAACGGCACGGCAGCTTTGGATAACAACGGCTAGCTTTGCTTAAGTTTGGAAGAACGGTGCTTCCCGCTCCGCCTCAGCCGAACAGCTTGTTCGCCGTCCGCGCGATCAGCTCGCCCTGGTGGCGGGCGCCGTCCAGTTCGTTCTGGCTCGGCTGGCGTTCGCCCTTGCCGCCGGCGATGGTGCTGGCCCCGTAGGGGCTGGCGCCGGTGATCTCGTCCAGGGTCATCTGGCCGGCAAAGCTGTACGGCAGGCCGACCACGATCATCCCGAAGTGCAGCAGGTTGGTGATGATCGAGAACTGGGTGGTTTCCTGGCCGCCGTGCTGGGTCGCGGTGGAGGTGAAGGCGCCGCCGACCTTGCCGTTGAGCGCGCCGCGCGCCCACAGGCCGCCGGTCTGGTCGAGGAAGGCCGCCATCTGGGACGGCATGCGCCCGTAGCGGGTGGGCGCGCCGATGATGATGGCGTCGTAGTCCGGCAGTTCGTCCACGGTGGCGATCGGCGCATCCTGATCCAGCTTGAAGTGGGCGTTGCGCGCGACCTCTTCGGGCACCGTCTCGGGCACCCGCTTCACGTCCACCGTCGCGCCCGCGGCGCGCGCACCTTCGGCCATCGCAGCGGCCATCTGCTCGATATGGCCATAGGTCGAGTAATACAGCACCAGGACTTTCGACATGCCTTCCTCCCTGTAGTAACGGTCAAAACCCTATTCTGCTGCGAAGCGCCAAACTGCGGCACGCGCCAGGATTCAGGCCGGGAGGAAGCGGGTGCGGCGGGTCAGATCCAGTAGATGAAAGCGGCCAAGCCGATCACCAGCGCCACGCGGGTGATGTTGTAGGCGGTCTTGTTCCAGGCCTTGAAGCGGCGCCGGTACTGGCCCATGTAATACGAGATGCGGAACAGCTTGCTCACCAGGCCGACCTGGTCGCCGGTCTCGTTGGGCGA
Source organism: Massilia sp. X63 (assembly GCF_041023745.1). Taxonomy (NCBI): domain Bacteria; kingdom Pseudomonadati; phylum Pseudomonadota; class Betaproteobacteria; order Burkholderiales; family Oxalobacteraceae; genus Massilia; species Massilia sp. X63. Next base: position 46,644 of record NZ_JBFTEF010000004.1, on the reverse strand, counting down.
GGCGGCGGCGGTCATCACGGTGCGGCCGAACCAGCGGTTGAAGGCGCCCATCCAGCGGTAGCGCATCGGGCGCTCGACGTCGCAGAACAGGATCACGCGGTCGCTCTCGCTGCCGTTGATCGCCCAGTGGATATAGGTTTCGTCGAAGACCACGCCCTGGCCGTCGCGCCAGCTGTGGCGTTCGCCGTCGACCTCGATGAAGCAGCGGTCGTCGTTCGGCGTGGCCAGCCCCAGGTGGTAGCGCATCGAGCCGGCAAAGGGATCGCGGTGCGGATTGAGCTTGCCGCCCGGCGGCAGCTCGGCGAACATCGCGGCCTTGACCGACGGGATCGACTGCAGCAGCGCATAGGTCTGCGGGCACAGGCGCTCGGCCGAAGGATGGCTGGCGTCGTACCACTTCAGGTAGAAGCGCTTCCAGCCGTTCTTGAAGAAGGAATTGAAGCCGGCGTCGTCGTTCTGCTCGGCCGCCTTGATCTTCTTGAGGGCCAGCAGGTTCTCGGCTTCGGCGCGGATGACCGGCCAGTTTTCCTGCAGGCGCGCCAGCTCCGGAAATTCGCTCACCGGAATGAAGGGCGTGCTCGGTACTCGCGAGAACTTGTGCATGAAGATGTTAATCGGCGCCATGAACGACGAGTGGTCGAACAGCTGGCGACGGAAAGGCAGGCGCACCCGTCCGCGGAAGTGGATATGCAGGATCGACAGAAAATAAAACCCGACCACTAACCACTTCATTGTGTCCTCCGTCCTTGCTGGCTTGCCCGATAAGGGACGCAGGATACCACAACGGCCCCGGGGCCGTCGAAGCCCGGGTCGTGATTCTGGGAAACTATGTTGCGCCGGCATTTCCTTGGCGGAGCGCCGGCGCTGGGCTTGCAGTGGGAGCCCCGGCGCATTGCCGGCCCCAGGCTATCCCGGTGGGAAACGTGTTAACTCAGTGCTGGACCGAGGTGATCGCATACCCCTTTTCGCTGATCTGGCTGGCCACGTTGTCGATGTCGTAGTCTTCCAGCTGGTCGGCGTCGTCCGCCACTTCGATGGCGCGCACTTCGATTTCCCAGTCGGTGTTGGTGGCTTCTTCAGGGATGTTGCGGGCTTCCGGCACTGCCAGGTAGGACAGCTTGCCGTCGCTTTCTGGTCTGCGGTAAATATCCAAGCGCATAGTCGTTTCCTCAAAGTCAAAAGCCCCGCCTTCCCGATGAAGGCGGGCAGCTCCACAGTAGAAGATCGAAACGCTGTCGTCTGTTAATTGACCCACACTCAGCCGGACACAATCAAGGTCCCGGCGAGGCCCCAAGGATGCGCGCCGGCAGCAGCATGATGGCGCGCAGCAGCTCGAACACGGCATCGACGCCGATACCGAGCAGCCGGAACGGCAGCAGGAGCAGCCAGACCAGGGGGTAAAGCACCAGGGCCAGCAGGGCAATGGGCCAGCACAGGAACAGCAGCAGCAACCATAGCAGGAAACCTAACATTGTTCTCGCTCCTTTGCGATTGACGGGCAGGAGAAGGGTAAGGCAAGGTGGTCGAAGCGACAATCCGTCTGCGACGGACGGGGAAAAAGGCGGGGTGGACGGGGAAAAAGCGTGGGTGGATGGGGTCGGATGTGGCTGCCCGAGCACATCCGATTGCACGTGCGGACCGGCGCAGCCGGCCAGCACGCCCAATCGGACTTCAGGCGTAGGCCAGTGCGCGCTCGCTCACGCGCTGGTTCACCAGCTGCGCCCGCAGCGACGCCTGCAGCGAGGGAATCGAGCCGCCGGCACGGTACTGGAAGGCCACGTGCACCAGGTCGCCTGCCTCCACCTTCAGCGGCTGGGCCAGCGGCAGGGTCATGTAGTGATTCAGCCAGTCGATCGTGTTCGACTCTTCCTGCACGATGGCCAGCACGTTCTTGGTGATGAAGCGCAAGGCGTTGAGCGTGCCGCTCTTTTCCATCAGGATCCCGCCCTCCCAGGCGAACACGTGGTCGACCGACTGGCTGAAGTCGATCAGGCTGTACACGGCCGGCTGGCCCAGCTCCACGGTACCCGGGTAGACCACGCCGGTCTCCTGGAACTGCACGATCGGCGCATGAAAGCCTTCGAAATCGTATTCCTGCTCGATCGGCTGGGCCGCCATGATCACCGCCTCCGGCAGGAACACCGGCAGCGGGCCGCCGAACTTGGCCAGGTAGCGGCGCTTGAAGGATTCGATCACCTCGACCTGCTTTTCGCGCAGCATGGCGACGTGGATCATCTCGCAGATGACGACGTCGACCGGCTCGGGCGGCAGGTATTCGAAGGCGTCGGCATGGATCACCTCGACCTTGTGGCCGTTCGGATTGATCGCCAGGAACTTGCGCGCCTCGCGCACCATGTCGGGATTGAACTCGACGCAGTACACCCGCGACGCCGCCTGGGCCGCAAAGAACGACAGGACGCCGGTGCCGCCGCCCAGCTCCAGCACCCTGGCGCCCGGCTTGACTGCGTAATGGATGGCGGACTTGAAGCTGTGCATCCGGTTCTGGTCCATCAGCATATTGTGATGGTAGTGCACTGGAATGAACTGCCCCAGGTAGCAGCTTTCGATTTCGCGTTCGTTCAGCATGGTTGGCCCCGTCTATCTTTCATGGTCGTTGTACCGTGAAAGCATTATGGCCAAGAACGCCTGCCGCCGATGCGCCGAACTGCGGGGTGTTTACCGTCTAGTTCTGGATGGAAATGCAAATTCCCCTGGAAAACTCTCAAGGCGTGAAAGCCGAGATCGCAGCCGCGATGTCGCTGCGCCCCGCCCGTTCGGCGATCTGGGCCGCGGTGAGGCCTTCGGTGTTCTTCAGGGCCGGCTTGGCGCCCTGCTCCAGCAGCAAGCGCACCATGCCGGCCTGGCCCTCGCGCGCCGCCATCATCAAGGGCGTGTAGGCGCCGCTCTGCTTGGGCGAAGCGGCATCCAGCCTGGCCTTGCGGGCGATCAGCAGGCGCGCGATGTCTTCGCTGCCGCCGGCCGCGGCATAGTGCAGCGGCGTCCAGCCGGCGCGATTCACCCGCGCGCCCCTGGCCAGCAGGGCCTCGGCGGCGCGCAGGTTGTTCTTGAAGGCGGCCATCATCAGGGCCGTGTTGCCGTTCATCGCCTGCGCTTCCAGGTCGATGCCGGGCTGGAGCAGCAGCGCGTCGAACACCCGCATCGCTCCTTCGCGCACGGCCAGCACCAGGGCCGGCTCGCCGCCGACCGGGTTGATCGCGTTCGGTCCGATCTGCTTGCCGGCCATCTCCTGGACGGTCGACACGTTATCGACCTGCACCGCCCGGAAGAAGGACGCGAGCTGGGCCGGCGTCGCGCCGGGCGCCTGCGCCGCGGCCATGTTGCCTTGCAGTGCTGCCGCCAGCAGGCAGCAGGCGAGGATGGCGCGGCGCGGGATGCTCATGGGTTCAGGCCTTTGCAGTCTGGAACAGCTTGAAGAAGTTCTCGCTGGTCTGCGCCGCGACCTCGCGCAGCGACACACCCTTGAGATTGGCGATGAACTCGCCCACGTGGGCCACGTAGCCCGGCTCGTTCATCTTGCCGCGGAAGGGCACCGGCGCCAGGTAGGGCGAATCGGTCTCGATCAGCATGCGCTCGAGCGGCACGGCCTTCGCCACTTCCTGCAACTCCTTGGCGCTCTTGAAGGTGACGATGCCGGAGAAGGAAATATAGAAGCCCTGCGCCATGGCGGCTTGCGCCACTTCCAGCGACTCGGTAAAGCAGTGCATCACGCCCGCCACCCCGCCCGCGTCCGTCCCCGCGCCCTCTTCCCGCATGATGCGGATGGTATCGAGGCTGGCGGCGCGGGTATGGATGATCAGGGGTTTACGGGTCTCGCGCGAGGCGCGGATGTGGGTGCGGAAGCGCTCGCGCTGCCACTCCAGGTCGCCCTCGAGGCGGTAGTAGTCGAGGCCGGTCTCGCCGATGGCGACGATCTTCGGGTGATCGGCCAGTTCGACCAGTTGCTGCACCGTGGGCTCGGGCGTGTCTTCGTAGTCGGGATGCACGCCCACCGAGGCAAAGATGTGCGGATGCTGTTCGGCCAGGGCCAGCACCTGCGGAAAGTCCGGCAGGTCGACCGAGACGCACAGCGCATGCGTCACCTTGTTCTCGGCCATCTTGGCCAGGATCTCGGGCATCCGGGCAGCCAGCTCCGGGAAGTTGATATGGCAGTGGGAATCGATAAACATGCCGGTATTGTAACCGGAGGGGCGTGGCGAGGCAGCGAGCCTGCCTTGCGCCACTGGGCGGTGCGGCGCGCAACGCGCCTTATGCCACCCGCTTGCCCAGGATGATCAAATCGCGCTCGATCCCGTCCAGGTTCGCCACCCGCGGGAAATGCGCCCACTTCTCGAAGCCATACTTGCCGAACAGCGCCAGGCTGGGCGCGTTGTGGCCGAAGATGAAGCCCAGCAGCGTGTGCACCTTCACCTGCGGCGCGTGGGCGATCGCCAGTTCCAGGCAATAGCGCCCGATACCCTGGCCGCGCGCGCTTTCCGCGATGTAGATCGACACCTCGGCGGTGCCCGAGTAGGCTGGGCGGCCGTAGAAATTCGAGTAGGACAGCCAGCCCAGCACTTCCGGCTGGGCCGCGGTATCGTCGGCGGCGTGGATCACCCACAGCGGGCGCCGCTCCGGCGTATGGTCGGCGAACCAGCCTTCGCGCGAGGCGACGGTGATGGGTTCGGTGTCGGCGGTGACTTCGCGCGAGGCGATGGTCGAATTGTAGATGTCGACGATGACGGGCAGATCGTCGCGCGTGGCCAGGCGGTGGACGTAGGACGGCATAAAGGTAGAAAGCCGGTCGATGGCCGGCAAGGATAAGAAAGTGAACTAGAGGGTATGCGTGGCGCGCGCCGAGCGCAGCGCGGCGCCGAGGATTTCTTCGATGCGCAGCTTGGCGCGCTGCCCGGCCTCGTCGGCCGGGAAATGCACGCCGATGCCCTGCGCCTTGTTGTTGTTTGCGCCCGCCGGGGTGATCCAGGCCACCTTGCCGGCGATCGGGTATTTGTTGGGATCGTCCATCAGCGACAGGATCAGGTAGATCTCGTCGCCGATCTTGTAGGCTTTGGTGGTCGGCACGAACATGCCGCCGTTCTTCAGGAAGGGCATGTAGGCCGCGTACAGCGCGGCCTTTTCCTTGATCGCCAGCGACAGCACGGACGGCCGCGGCGCCTGCGGGGCCTGCTGCTCTGCGGGGGTGGCGTTCATCGGTTTCCTTTCATGCGCAGCATGAAGTGTACTCAAGCAACATGTCTTCGACAAACAATTTTGCCGACAAGGGATGGTCGGCCACGGCGCGGCGCTCGGTGGCGGCCTTGACTGCCCGGTTCAACCTGGCGGCCGGCACCCGCGCCGCCAGGGCGGCGAGCTCCTTCTGGTAGCGCGGATAATAGCGCACCCGGCCAGACAATTTCATCGAAAACACGTCGTACAGCCAGCGCTGCTGCCAGGCGACCAGGGCCGGCAGCGCCGCCTTGGACAGCTTCTCGGCCGCGCGCAGGGCGCCGTCCACGGCCGGATTGGCCAGGAAGTGCAGCAGCGCTTCCAGGTCCTCGCGGCTGCCGGCTTCCGCCTCGGCCAGGGCCGCCAGCGGCGCGCCGCCCTGCTCGCGCAGCCAGCTGTCGGCGTCAGGCACGCCCTGCTGCTTGAGCCAGGCCAGCGCTTCGTCGTGGCCCGGCATCGGCAGCGCGAACTTGCGGCAGCGCGACAGGATCGTCGGCAGCAGGCGGTCCAGGCTGTTCGAGGCAAGCAGGAACACGGTCCCGGGCGGCGGCTCTTCCAGGGTCTTGAGCAGGGCGTTCGAGGCCGGCATGTTCAAGGCTTCGGCAGGATACAGCACCACCACCCGCAGGCCCTGGCGGTGGGTCGAGATGTTCATGAAGTCGCCGAGCGCCCGCACCTGCTCGATCTTGATCTCTTTCGACGGCGCCTTGCTCGACTTGGCCTTGCCGGCCGCCGCTGTGGACGATTCCGCACCGTCCTCGCCCTCGGCGGAAGGCTCGTCTTCCAGCGCTTCCGGGCGCACCCGGCGGTAGTCGGGGTGGTTGTGCTGGGCGAACCAGCCGCAGGAGGCGCAGGCCCCGCAGGCGTGGCCGTCGGGCCGCGCGTTCTCGCACAGCAGCGCCTGGGCGAAGGTTTCCATGAAGTCGGCCTTGCCGATGCCGGCCGGACCGTGGAACAGGATGGCGTGCGGCAGGCGCGCGCGCATCTGCTGCAGGCGTGTCCAGGCCGTTTGCTGCCAGGGGTACATCGTCACAACAATTTCTCCAACACTTCAGCCAGGCGCACCTGAATCTCGGCAATCGTCCGGGTCGAATCGACCACCACGACGCGCTCGGGGAATTGCGCCGCGCGGCGCAGGTACTCGGCGCGGCATTTCTCGAAAAAGTCCGCCTGCTCGCGCTCGAACTTGTCGAGCGTGCGGGTGGCGTCCAGGCGCTCGCGCGCCACCGCGAGCGGCACGTCGAACAGCAGGGTCAGGTCCGGCTGCAGGTCCGGATGCACCCAGTGCTCCAGCGCTTCGAGCTTGGCCCGGTCCAGGCCGCGCCCGCCGCTCTGGTAGGCGAAGCTGGCGTCGGTAAAGCGGTCGGACAGCACCCAGTCGCCCCTGGCCAGGGCCGGTTCGATCACTTGCGCCAGGTGCTCGCGGCGGCTGGCGAACATCAGTAGCGCCTCGGTTTCCAGGTGCATCTTCTCGTGCAGCAGCAGGTCGCGCAGCTTCTCGCCCAGCGGCGTGCCGCCCGGCTCGCGCGAGCACACCACGGTCTTGCCGCGCGCCGCCAGGAAATCGGCGACGAAGCCGATGTGGGTCGACTTGCCGGCGCCGTCGATGCCTTCGAAGGTAATGAACTTGCTTCTCACTGCAGTACCGCCTTGCGTCATTGGTTGATCCGCCGCTGGTACTGGTTGACCGCCCGGTTGTGGTCGTTCAGGTTGTCCGAGAACTGGCTGGTGCCGTCGCCGCGCGAGACGAAATACAGGGCCTCGGTCTTGGCCGGCGCCAGCGCGGCCGCCAGCGACTGCACGCCCGGCAGCGAGATCGGGGTCGGCGGCAGGCCGGCACGGGTATAGGTATTGTACGGGGTGTCGGTCTGCAGGTCCTTCTTGCGGATGTCGCCGACGAAGCGCTCGCCCATGCCATAGATCACCGCCGGGTCGGTCTGCAGCATCATGCCCACCTTCAGGCGGTTGACGAACACGCCGGCGATCATGTTGCGCTCGCTCTTCTGGCCGGTTTCCTTTTCGATGATCGAGGCCATGATCAGGGCCTCGTACGGGGTCTTGTACGGCAGGCTCGGGTCACGCGTCTCCCAGGCCGCCTTCAGGTGGTTCAGCATGGCCTGGTGCGCCTGCTTGTAGATCGCCAGTTCCGACGAACCCTTGGCGAACAGATAGGTATCCGGGAAGAACAGGCCTTCGGGCTTGGTGTACTCGCTCGAGATCTTCTTCATCAGCTCCTCGTCCGTCAGCTTCACGGTATCGTGGCGCAGGCGCTGGTGGGCGGCCAGGGCCGCGCGCATCTGCCGGAAGGTCCAGCCTTCGACGATGGTCACGGCTTCCTGGGCGAATTCGCCGCGCACCAGCTGGGTCAGCAGGCGGCGCGGCGAGGTATCCGGCTTGAGCTCGTAGCTGCCGGCCTTGATGCGGCCAGCCTCGCCGGTGACGCGCGCCAGGATATTGAACAGTTGCGGATTGACCGGCACCCCGGCCTTGGCCATCTGCTGGGCGGCGGCGCCGACGCCGCTGCCCGGGTTGATGGTGAACTCGATGACCTTGCCCTGCGTGTCGAGCGGGTTCTTGGCCCACCATGAAAAGCCGGCGACCGCGGCCACCGAGGCCATCACGCCGGTCACCAGGAGTTTTTTAATGAATGCCATAGGTTGTTGTGGTTGTCGCCGTGGCCTGGAAAGTGGATTGGACCGCCCTCGGCGCGATTTTGCCGACATCTTTATAATGAGCCCGTAATGATAAAGCTTATTTGCAAGTTCAATTGATAATACTAACTGGATTTATGCTCAACTGGACAGATACCCTTTCCGCGCTCGGCGCCCGCTTCCATATTGACGAAGCTTCGCAAGTGGAAGACTTCGGCCGCCCCCTGAGCGCCGCCGAACTGGCCGAGGGCTTCGTGGCCGCGGTCACCGATCTCGGCATCATCGCCGCCGAAGGCCCGGACGCCGCCAGTTTCCTGCACAATCAGCTGACCAACGACGTCGAGCACCTGGGCCGCCAGGAAGCGCGGCTGGCCGGCTACTGCACCCCGAAAGGCCGCCTGCAGGCGACTTTCCTGGTGTGGCGCAGCAGCCAGGCGGAACCCGACACCGTCTACCTGCAGCTGCCGCGCGCCATCCAGGCGCCGCTGCAGAAGCGCCTGACGATGTTCGTGCTGCGCGCCAAGGCCAAGCTGCGCGACGCCACCGCCGAGGCCCCGTTCGCGGCCGTGCTGGGCGTGGGCGGCGCCCGCGGCGAGGCCGCACTGCGCCGCCATGTCGCGGCGCTGCCGGAGGCGGTCGACGGCAAAGTCGACGGCGACTTCGGCACCGTGATCCGCCTGCACGATGCCTGCGGCGCGCCGCGCTACCTGTGGCTGACCACGGCCGAGACCGCAACCGCCGCCCTGCCCGGGCTGGCCGGCGAACTTGCCCTGGGCGGCAACCAGGCCTGGCAGCTGGCCGCGATCCACGCCGGCGTGCCGCAGATCGGCGCCGCCACCCAGGAACAGTTCGTGCCGCAGATGGTGAACCTGGAACTGCTGGGCGGCGTCAATTTCAAGAAGGGCTGCTACCCCGGCCAGGAAGTCGTGGCGCGCAGCCAGTACCTGGGCAAGCTCAAGCGCCGCACGGCGCTGGCCACGGTCGACAACCCGGCCGCCCGCGCCGGCGACGAGGTGTTTTCGATGGCCGATCCCGGCCAGCCCTGCGGCATGGTGGTGAATGCCGCCGCCAACGGACTGGGCGGCGCCGACCTGCTGGTCGAGATGAAGCTCGGCGCGCTCGGCGAAGACGTGCGCCACGGCGCGCCCGGCGGCCCGGCCCTGCGCTTCCAGCACATGCCCTACCACCTCGACGCACTCGACATCTGAGATGATCGACCTGTACGTCTATTACAAGGTGCGCGACGGCGACGCCGCCCAGCTGCTTCCCCGGGTGCGCGCCATGCAGGCGCAGCTGGGACTGCCCGCGCAGCTGAAGCGCCGCCCGGAAGCCCGCGACGGCCTGCAGACCTGGATGGAAGTCTATCCGTCCGTACCGGGCGGCTTCGCCGCCGTCGTCGAGCAGGCCGCGCTGGATGCCGGCCTGGCCACCCATATCGAGGGACCGCGCCGGTCCGAAGTGTTCACGGACTTGAGCCCATGTGTCTGATCGTTTTTGCCTGGCAGGTGCTGCCCGGCGTCCCCGTCATCGCCGCGGCCAACCGCGACGAATTCTACGACCGCCCGGCCACCCCGGCCGGCCCCTGGCCCGAGCACCCGCACGTGATCGCCGGACGCGATCTGCAGGGCGGCGGCAGCTGGATGGGCGTCACCACCGAGGGCGGCAACGGCCCGAAGTTCGCGGCCCTGACGAATATCCGCGGCCCCGCCGAGCGGCGCGAGAATGCCCCTTCGCGCGGCGAGCTGGTGGCCGGCTACCTCACCGGCAGCCTGTCGGCGGCCGACTATCTTGAACAGGTGGTCGCGCGCGGCGACGTCTACAACGGCTACAACCTGGTGCTGGGCGACCGCGACGCCCTGTACTGGTACTCGAACCGCGGACTCGAGGATCCGCGCAACGGCAAGCCGCTCGAACCGGGCCGCATCTACGGCATCTCGAACGGCCTGCTGGACGCCCCCTGGCCCAAGGTGCTGCGCACCAAGGCCCAGTTCGCGAGCCTGCTGTGCCAGGGCGCGCCGGAAGACGCCTACTTCGAGATGCTGGCCGACACCACCCGCGCACCCGACCTGCGCCTGCCGGAAACCGGCATGCCGATCGAGGTCGAGCGCATGCTGTCGCCGGTCTGCATCGAGATGGAAGGCTACGGCACCCGCACCTCGACGGTCGTCAAGCTGTACCGCGAGGCGCCGCCGGAACTGCACGAACGGGTGGTGCAGCCGCAGGCGTGAAGCGGCGCCATCCCTGCACAAGGGCCGAACAGCAGCGTATTTCGGCCTGACCTCCGGCGACCGATCGGTGTAAAATCCCTGCATAATTAACGTACGGCAATATTCCGCCTGCGCGGGGTGCGTCTTCGCCCGGGCGCAGCCGCAACGGCCACCCAGCGCCCATCATGCAGACCTTAACATCGATCGACATGTCTAGCTCCTACCAAGCCCTCATCGCCGCCCTCGACTCGGAAACATTCGATCCCGACGTGTTCCGCAAGGCCGGCGTCTTCGTGGTGCGCAACGCGATTCCGCAGCACGTCGTGCGGGCGTGGCGGGACGAATGGGAACGGTTCTACGATGCCGAACTGCGCGGCGGGCGCCAGGTGAACCGCGCCAACCCGGTGGCCCTGACCGAGATGCTGCCGCCGCTGTTGGCCCACATGTACCGCGAGCCGGCCTTCGCCGCCGTCCTGAAACAGGTGTTCGGCGAACACGTGGCGCTGTACAACCATCGCTTCGTCATCAAGGACGACTTCAGCACCGCCCCGGTGTTCCTGCACCAGGACAGCTGTTACCACCTCGGCAACCTGAACAAGTGCAGCATTTTCACGCCGCTGAGCGCCGCGAATGCCGCCAACGGCGCGCTGACCTTCCACGTGGGCTCGCACAAGCTCGGCGTGCTGGGCGACGCCGGGGAAATCAATCCGGACAGTTTCGACATCAAATGGCCGACCATCACGCCGGAACTGGCGCCGGGCGACTTCGTGCTGATGAACAGCTCGCTCTGGCACCAGTCGGGGCCGAATACCTCGGGCCTGCACCGCATCGTGGCCGATACCATCTTCCAGCCGGCGGACGACCCGACCGGCAAGGAACTCATCTGCGGCGAGTGGCAGACCGACGTGTTCTACTCCACCCAGAACCACATCCGCTACTTCGTCAACTCGCGCATCCACAAGCTGATCAAGTACGAACAAGAGCGCGCGGCACAGACGGCGGCGCCGGCCGGCGCCCAGCCGAATGCGCAATAAGCCAGGCCAGCACCGAGGAAACAGCATGTCATCGACTACCACGGGCGCCGTCGGCTGCCCGATCTGCGGCGCCGCCATGGCGCGCGCCACCAACCCGTTCTGCGACATGCAGGCGCAACTGCTGCATCCCGGCGCGAGCGTGCAGCAGCACGTCTGCCCGGCCTGCGGCCACGGCTGGCTGCAGCACGACGTGCCGCTGGCGCTGCTGTACAACTCGAACGTCGCACTGCCGACCGAGTACGTGAACGGCGACATGCGCTTCCCCTTCGTCGCCCGGCAACTCGACCTGTCCAGCATCAGCGGACAGGTGGTGGAATTCGGCGGCGGCCCCGGCGAGCTGGCCGAACAGGCGCGCCGGGCCACCGGCAAGGCGCGCGCGACGGTGGTCGATTTCGTCGACCGCGTCGCCGCCGCCTCGCTCGACTTCGTCGCCCTCGACTTCAATGCCGATGCGGCGCGCATCCCGGAACTGTTCGACGCGCGCGCGGACCGGAAGAACCTGTTCCTGCTCTCGCACGTGATCGAGCACCTGCTCGATCCGGCGGTGCTGCTGCGCGAACTCGGCAAGTTCCAGGACAGCGTCATCTTCATCGAGGTGCCCGACTTCGGCAGCAGGCATGCGCCGTCGACGCTGCGCTTCTCGCTGAACCACCTCGAGCACCTCCACTACTTCACCTCGCGCTCGCTCCTGAAGCTGCTGCAGGACGTCGGCTTCGAGATCCTGGCCTTCGAGACCCAGGCCGCGCCGAGCATGCCGGCGCTGCGCGCACTGTGCACCCCGCGGCCCGCGGGCCACAATGCGGTGCTCGACTACCGGGAACATTTTGCCGACGTCGTCGGCCGCCTGAAGCAGAAGATCCTCGACGCCGGACCCGAACGACAGGTCTGGGTCTGGGGCCTGTCGGCCTTCATGGCGCAGGCGCTGGCCGATCTCGGCGACGCGCGCGGCCGGGTGGCCGGCATCTTCGACACGCGCTTCCCGCAGCCCGACTTCATGGGTATACCGGTGCGCCGCGAGCCGGGCGCCGCCCCATCCGCGGACGGGGCTGCGCGCACGCTGGTCGTGTGCGGCTCCACCTATTCCGCAGTGCAGAAGGTGATCAAGGCCAAGGCCGAGCAATTGCTGCCCGGCGCCGAGTTCTTCGCCATCGCCGGCTGAACCGCCCCTTTGGTGGGGTAATGACATTTGCCCGCCATATCGGCGGCCTGGCGCGCCCTTATCGTTTCCTTATGGCCCCCCCCATAACGGAACAAGGCATGACTATCTCACTGAAGGCCCGGCCGTGGCCGCCCTGCTGGCAGCCGCCGCTTGCGCCCACGATCTCGGTGCGCTTCGCCAAGCCCAACACCAGTACGCTGAAGGCAGTGCGCTGGCCGATCCAGCTGCCTGTGCCGGCCAGCCCGAGCGGACTGTGAAACGGCGAGTACACCTTGAACAAGAGCATCATGACCCTGCAGGGGGCGCACAGGAACGGATCCCGGCCAGCGCCGGGACGACGGTTCAGCGCCTGCCCTTGACGCCCGCGCGCAGCATCTCGGTGATCTGCGGGGTCGCCGCATACGGATCGGCCGGCGGCCGCCCCTGTACAATCGCCGCGAAGCGTTCCTCGACCGTTCCCAGCATCTGCGGATGCGAATAGATGTAGAAGCGCCCGTCGCGGATGCCGTCGAAGGCGATGCGGGCCACGTCGGCGGCCGTCAGCTTGCCCGACTCGACCGCCTTCTCGGTCAGCATCTGCGCCGCCATCTGGCTGGGCGTACGGCGCTCGTGGCTGGCCAGTTCGTCCGGACGGTTGCGTTCGGAATGGGCGATCCCGGTCGGCACGAAATAGGGGCACAGCACCGAGGTCGCGATCGGCGCATCGACCAGCCCGAGGTCGTGGTGCAGGGTCTCGGTGAGCGCCACCACCGCGTGTTTCGAGACGTTGTAGACGCCCATCGCCGGCGGCGCCAGCAAGCCCGCCATCGAGGCGGTGTTGACGATGTGGCCCTGGAAGTCGGCGTCGCGCCGGGCGCAGTCGAGCATCACGCGGGTGAACACGCGCACGCCGTGGATCACGCCCCACAGGTTCACGCCCAGCACCCATTCCCAGTCCTGCTCCGAGTTCTCCCACACCAGGCCGCCGCTGCCGACGCCGGCATTGTTGAACACCAGGTGCACGGATCCGAAGCGCGCGATCGCGGCATCGGCCAGTTCCTGCACGTGCGCGCCCTTGCTGACGTCGCATACCATGGCCAGCACTTCGGCGCCCTGCGCCAGCAGTTCCTCGGCGGCGTGCTCGAGCGCCTTGGGCTGGATGTCGGCCAGCACCAGCTTCATGCCCAGGCTTGCCGCCGTGTTGGCGAACTCGCGCCCCAGGCCGCTGGCGGCGCCGGTGATGACGGCGACCTTGCCGCGAAAATCCTTCATGTTCTCCCCTTCCCCTTGCAGCGCGCGGGCCGCCCGGACCGCGCTTAAACTGCCGACACGCCGCCGTCGACCGCCAGCGTCTGCCCCGTGATGTGCTTGCCGGCATCGGAAGCGAACAGCACCACCGCACCCTTCAGGTCCTCGTCGTCGCCCAGGCGGTTCAGCGGCGCATCCTTGGCCAGGTTCTCGGCCCCGAACGCGGCCAGCACGCCCTTGGTCATCCTGGACGGGAAGAAGCCCGGCGCGATCGAGTTCACGGTAATACCATAGCGGCCCCATTCGCCGGCCAGCGCACGGGTGAAGTTCACCACCGCGCCCTTCGAGGTGTTGTAGGCGATGGTCTGCATGGTGCCGGGCGGATTGCCGGCCAGGCCGGCGATCGACGAGATGCTGATGATGCGCCCGTAGCGGCGCGGGATCATGGACAGTTTGGCGACCGCCTGGGTGACCAGGAAAATGCTGCGCACGTTCAGGTCCATCACCTTGTCCCAGGCCTCGAGCGGGTAGTCCTCGGCCGGCGCGCCCCAGCTGGCGCCGGCGTTGTTGACCAGGATGTCAACGTGGCCGAGGCGGGCGATCGCCTCCTGCACGAAGGCCTGCACCGCGCCCTCGTCGGCGAGGTCGGCGGCGATCGCGCTGGCGTCGATGCCGCGCTCCTGCAAATGCGCGACGGCGGCGTCGAGTTCGTCCTGCTTGCGGGCCGAGATCAGGACGCGCGCGCCCTGCTCGCCGAGGGCTTCGGCCATCTGCAGGCCGAGGCCGCGCGAGCCGCCGGTGACGATGGCGGTTTTATCCTTGAGGGAAAAGAGTTCCTGGGTGGTGCGCATGCCGTGCCTCCGTGATCAGATTTCGTAGTCCATGCACTGCCTGCCTTCGCGCACCGCCCCGATGAAGGGCACCACCGCCTTGTGGGTCGGGTGCTCGATGTAGGCCTGCAGCGCGGCGCGGTCCGCGAACTCGGAGTACAGCACCACGTCGTAGGTCGCCTCCAGGCCCGGCTGGGCCAGCATCACCTCGAACTTCAGCTGTCCCGGCACGATGGCCGCGCAGGCGTCCAGGCGGCGCTTCAACTCGCGCGCGTTGGCGAGCTTGTCGGCGCCCTCGGCCTGGTCCTTCAACTTCCACATCACGATATGCTTGATCATTCCTCAATCCTTTCAACGACGTCGAACGACTGCGGCGCCTGTCCCGGCGCGACCGCTGGCCCACCGCGCGCGCAGCCATTTGAGCATAGCACGATAAGTACGGTCGTTCGTAAATATTTAGACAAGTCGAATGGCGCGCCGCAGCATGCCGGCCCGGGAGCGTAAACATGCCCGAACCCGGATTATTGCCGCAATTGCACAGCTCATCTGTAAGTCTCGTGTAAGTTTCGAGTAATTATCGTGTAAGGAAACCGGAACACACTCCGCGACAGCTGACAAACAATCAGCAATTCCGGTCACATAAAACTATACGGAGACACACATGGCAATCACACCCGGCATGGCCGCCGGAGGGAGCGCTGCAGCCCCCTCCTCCGGACTCACCAAGGAAGAACGGAAAGTCATCTTCGCTTCTTCGCTCGGCACGGTATTCGAATGGTACGACTTCTACCTGTACGGATCGCTCGCCACCATCATCGCCAAGCAGTTCTTCATCGGCGACCCCACCACCACCTTCATCTTCGCCCTGATGGCCTTCGCGGCCGGCTTCATCGTGCGTCCCTTCGGCGCGCTGGTGTTCGGCCGCCTGGGCGACATGATCGGCCGCAAGTACACCTTCCTGGTGACCATCCTGATCATGGGCGCCTCGACCTTCCTGGTCGGCCTGCTGCCGAGCCACGCGACGATCGGGATCGCGGCGCCGATCATCCTGGTCAGCCTGCGCATCCTGCAGGGCCTGGCCCTGGGCGGCGAATACGGCGGCGCCGCCACCTACGTGGCCGAGCACGCGCCGCACGGCAAGCGCGGCCTGTTCACTTCCTACATCCAGACCACCGCCACCATCGGCCTGTTCCTGTCGCTGCTGGTCATCCTGGGCACCCGCACCGCCATGGGCGAGGAACAGTTTCAGGCCTGGGGCTGGCGTATTCCCTTCCTGGTCTCGGTGATCCTGCTGGGCGTGTCGGTCTGGATCCGGATGTCGATGGCCGAGTCGCCGGCCTTCGCCAAGATGAAGGCCGAAGGCAAGACCTCGAAGGCGCCGCTGTCGGAAGCCTTCCTGAAGCCGAAGAACGCCAAGGTCGCCTTCCTGGCGCTGGCCGGCCTGACCATGGGCCAGGCGGTGGTCTGGTACACCGGCCAGTTCTACGCCCTGTTCTTCCTGACCAAGACCCTGAAGATCGACGAGCCGACCGCGAACATCCTGATCATGATCGCCCTGGCCCTGGCCACGCCCTTCTTCATCATCTTCGGTTCGCTGTCCGACCGGATCGGCCGCAAGTGGATCATCCTGGGCGGCTGCATCCTGGCCGCGGCGACCTACTTCCCGATCTTCAAGGCGATCACCCACTACGGCAATCCGGCCCTCGAACGCGCCATCCAGAGCTCGCCGGTGGTGGTGGTGGCGGACCCGGCCACCTGCCACTTCCAGGTCGACCCGACCGGCACCAAGAAATTCCCGTCCTCCTGCGACATCGCCACCCGCATGCTGACCGCAGCCTCGGTGAGCTACACCATCCAGGAAGCCCCGGCCGGCACGGTGGCCGCGGTCAAGGTCGGCGACGCCACCTACCAGTCGTTCAACGCCACCATGACGCCGGATAACCTGAACTTCGACCCGGCGTCCAAGGCCCAGGAAGACGCGCTCAAGAAGCAGGTAACCGGCGCCCTGGCCAGCGCCGGCTATCCGGCCAAGGCCGACCCGGCCGCCATTAACAAGCCGATGCTGGTGCTGCTGCTGTTCGTCCTGGTGCTCTACGTGACCATGGTGTACGGCCCGATCGCGGCCATGCTGGTCGAGATGTTCCCGACCCGCATCCGCTACACCTCGATGTCCCTGCCCTACCACATCGGCAATGGCTGGTTCGGCGGCATGCTGCCGACCGTCACCTTCGCCCTGGTGGCCCTGAAAGGCGACATCTACTACGGCCTGTGGTATCCGATCGTCATCGCGCTGGCAACCGTCATCATCGGCGGCCTGTTCATCCGCGAGACCAAGGACACCAACATCTACGCGCACGACTGAGCACGGCTTGCGCCAATAAAAAATGCCGCTGGCGACAGCGGCATTTTTTTATGCGGTGAGAACGCTCAGGATGCGCGGCGCGGCGGCCGGGCGCCCGGCTTGTCCAGCAGGGGGTTGGTCGGCGCCATCAGGAGCAGCGCGCCCCAGGCCAGGAAGGACAGGCAGCGCCAGAAGCCGAGCAGGCAGAAGAAAAACAGCGTCCATTGCGCCCAGCCGGACGGAGAAGGAATACCGGCCATCTCGAGCACGAATCGCGCAGCGAATGCGCTGACGCCACTGACCGTGGCAACGAACCACCATTTGCTTTCCAGATTCGACATGCTCTCTCCCGTGCGCAAAAAAACGCCATCTTAGCAGCGCGCGAAGCCGGAAAACACGCGGAAACTCACCCGGCCGACGGGGCCCGGCGCGGCAATTCGATGCCGCCCAGCTTCCAGCCCCACAGTCCATGACGGTACAGGATGAAGGCGCCGCCGTCGCCGCCCTCCTTCGCCACCGCCACCCGGTCCCAGCTGCGGTACGACAGCGCGTAGCGCGGCTGTTCATCTGTGTCCGCCTGTTGCGCCGGCGGGGCCGATGGCCCATCCTGCCCGTCGCCGGAACCGCGCCGGACCCGCAGCTCGCCCGCTTCCAGCATGGCGCTGACGCCCGCGGGCGACACCACCGCGTCCACGATCGGATCGATCGCGGCCATCGCCATGGTCTGGCCGAAGGCGGCGAAGGGATTGTCGCGGGCGGCCCCGGCCAGGCCGCCGGCCCCGAGCTGCTCCATCAGCTGCAGCTTGACGCTGGCGCGCAGCGCAGGAAAATCGACCAGGCTGAAAATCTTCCCGGCGTCGCGCTCGGCCACCGCCGACTGCAACTGGTGCAGGCGCCAGTACGGGCTGGCGTAACCCGTCAGGGCGACGATGCCGACCACGGCTGCCCCAGCCAGCAGGATGCGGCGCGATTGCATGGCGCCGCTCACGCGTTGAAGCCCTTGCCCTCGGTGGCCAGGCGCTCCAGCAGCGTCGCCGGGGTCCAGGCCTCGCCGTGGCGGCCTTGCGCGAACTTGCGGATCGCCGCCAGCACGTTTTCCAGGCCGACCGCGTCCGCGTAGAACATCGGGCCGCCGCGGTGCAGCGGGAAGCCGTAGCCGGTCAGGTACACCATGTCGATGTCCGAAGCGCGCAGCGCGATGCCCTCGTCGAGGATCTTCGCACCTTCGTTCACCAGCGCGTACACCAGGCGCTCGACGATCTCGGCGTCGTCGATGGCGCGGCGCGCCAAGCCGATGTCCTGCGAATGGCGGACGATCATGTCCTGGACCAGCTGCGAGGGATGGGCCGTGCGGTCGCCCGGCTGGTAGTCGTACCAGCCGGCCCCGGTCTTCTGGCCGAAGCGGCCCTGTTCGCACAGCAGGTCGGCGGTCTTCGAGTAGGCGATGTGCGGCGACTCGACGGCGCGGCGCTTGCGGATGGCCCAGCCGATGTCGTTGCCGGCCAGGTCGCTCATGCGGAACGGGCCCATCGCGAAACCGAAGCGCTCGATCGCGCCGTCGACCTGCTCCGGCAGCGCGCCTTCGTCGAGCAGGAAGAAGGCCTGGCGCAGGTATTGTTCCAGCATGCGGTTGCCGATGAAACCGTCGCACACGCCCGACACCACGCCGGTCTTCCTGATCTTCTTGGACAGCGCCAGCGCGGTGGCCAGCACGTCCTTGCCGGTGTCCTTGCCGCGCACGATCTCCAGCAGCTTCATCACGTTGGCCGGGCTGAAGAAGTGCAGGCCGATCACGTCCTGCGGGCGCGCGGTGAAGGCGGCGATCCGGTCCAGGTTCAGGGTCGAGGTGTTGGAGGCCAGGATCGCGCCCGGCTTCACCACGCCGTCGAGCTGGCGGAACACCGCCTCCTTCACGCCCATGTCCTCGAACACGGCTTCGATCACGATGTCGGCGTCGGCAATGTCGGCATAGTCGAGCGTGCCCGTGATCAGCTGGATGCGCTGCGCGCACTTCTCGGCAGTCAGTTTGCCCTTCTTGACGCTGTTCTCGTAGTTCTTGCGGATCGTCGCCAGGCCCTTGTCCAGCGCTTCCTGCCTGGTTTCCAGGATCGTCACCGGCATGCCGGCGTTGGCGAAGTTCATGGCGATGCCGCCGCCCATCGTGCCGGCGCCCACCACGGCCGCGCGCTCGATCCGGCGCACCGGGGTGTCGGCGGGCACGTCCGGCACCTTGCCCGCCGCACGCTCGGCCATGAAGGCGTGGCGCAGCGCCTTCGATTCCGGCGTCTGCATCAGTTGCAGGAAGCACTCGCGCTCGAACTTCAGGCCGTCCTCGAAGGGCATGGTGGCCGCGGCGGCCACCGTCTCGACGCAGGCCAGCGGCGCCGGGAAGGGGCCGGCCGCAGCCTTGACCGACGCGCGCGCCGACGCGATGAAGGCTTGCGGGTCCGGATACTCGACCTGGCGGTCGCGCACCTTCGGCAGCGGACGCAGGTCGGCGACCTGATTGGCGAAGGCGATGGCGGCCGCAAGCAGCTCGGTGCCGGCCGGGAACACGGCGTCGAACAGCCCGGTGCCGGCCAGCTTCTCGGACGGCACCGGGGTGCCCGAGACCACCATGTTCAGGGCCATCTCGAGGCCGACCACGCGCGGCATGCGCTGGGTGCCGCCGGCGCCGGGCAGCAGGCCCAGCTTGACTTCCGGCAGCGCGATCTGGGCGCCCGGCAGCGCGACGCGGTAGTGGCAGCCCAGCGCCAGCTCCAGGCCGCCGCCCATGGCGACGCTGTGGATCGCCGCCACCACCGGCTTGCTGCAGTCTTCCACCACGCGGATCAGGCTGTGCAGGGTCGGTTCGGTGAGCGCCTTGGGCGAATTGAATTCGCGGATGTCGGCGCCGCCCGAGAAGGCCTTGCCGGCGCCGGTGAGGACGATGGCCTTGACCGCAGCGTCGCTTTCCGCACGGCGGATCGCGTCCACCGCGGCGCTGCGCGTGGCCAGCCCGAGGCCGTTGACCGGCGGGTTATTGAGGGTCACTACGGCAACGCTGCCCTGGACGGTGTAGTCGGCGCTCATGTCTCTTGCTTCTCCTTTGTTCGTCTCGTGAATGGCCGGGCCGCCGGCGCGGCGGATCCCATTCACTATACCTCAACTAAAAGAACGTTCGTATTATTTGCTGCCGGCGGCGGGTATGCCAGAATAGCGCTCCGTGCACTTACCCATTGCCGTCCATGGACAAACTCTTCGCCCAATTGCTGCGCCTTTACCTGATGCCGGACGCGGCGGCGCCCGCCGCGCTGGACGGGCAGCCGCCCGTCGCGCTGGTCTCGGGCGAAGGCCTGCGCCGCGCCATCGTCATCGATTTCCCCCGGCGCCGCGAAGCGGGGCCGGAACGGCACTGGCTTGACCTGTGCGCGGTCGCCAACACCTTGCAGGAACGCTTCGGCTTCCCGGCGCCGGCGGTCAGCATCACCGGCGACACCGGCTACCGGCTCTGGCTTTCGCTGGCCGAAGCGCTGCCGGAAGGCGACATCCGCCGTTTCCTGGCGATGCTGCGCGACGCCCATTTCCCGGAACTCGAGCTGCAGCCGAACGGGCAGGTGCAGCTGCCGCCCAGCCTGAATGCGCGGTCGGGAAAATGGGCGGCCTTCATCCACCCTGGCATGGGCGCCTCGTTTGCCGAAGAGGCCGGACTGGAGATGGCGCCGCCGGCTGCCGCCCAGCTGGCCTTCCTGGAAGGACTCGACAGCATCGGGAAGCAGCAGTTCATGGACGCGCTGGTGTCGCTGAAGCAGGCCGAGACGCCGGCTGCGCCCCCGCTCCAGCCCGCGCTGCCCGCGGCCGGCGCCACGGCGGCCCAGGAGGGCCTGCTGCTGCAAGACGCGACCCTGGAAGACATCGTGCGCCACCTGCACGCGCTGGGCATCGAGCCGACCTTCCGCCACGTGCTGCCGCGCCCCGCCTGATGCACGCCGGTGGCGTCCGGCAACAGGACGGCCGGCGCTTGCGCCAGCTTGTATGCTATGCCGCCAGGACACCGGAACCGGGGCGGCGCCCGCACCGCACAAGGAGGATGGACCCATGAAGACTGCCGTGTTCAGCGCACGCCGCTACGACAAGAGCATGCTGGCGCACGCCAACGCCGATGCCGGCCACGAACTGCGCTTTTTCGAGGATCGCCTGAGCCTGGCGACGGCCAGCCTGGCCGAAGGCTGCGAAGCCGTCTGCGTGTTCGTCAACGACAGCGTCGACGCCGAAGTGCTGGCCGCGCTGGCGCGCCAGGGTATCCGCCTGGTGGCCACCCGTTCCACCGGATACAACCAGATCGACGTGGCGGCCGCCGCCAGGCACGGGATTGCCGTGGTGCGGGTCACCGACTATTCGCCGTATTCGGTCGCCGAGTTCGCGGTGGGCCTGCTGCTGGCCGTCAACCGCAAGATCGCCCGCGCCAGCGCGCGCACCCGCGACGGCAACTTCGACCTGGAAGGCCTGATGGGCTTCGACCTGCACGGCAAGACCGTCGGCGTGATCGGCACCGGCAAGATCGGCGCCATCTTCGCGCGCATCATGGCCGGCTTCGGCTGCACCATGCTCGGCCACGACCCCTACCGCAACCCGGCCTTCGAAGAGGGCGGCGGCAGGTATGTCGCGGTCGACGAACTGCTGGCGCGCAGCGACGTGGTATCGCTGCACTGCCCGCTGACCGACGCCACCCGCTACATCATCAATGCCGGCAACCTGGCGCGCGCCAAGCGCGGGAGCATCCTGGTGAATACCAGCCGGGGCGGCCTGGTCGACACCGACGCCGCCATCGCGGCCCTCAAGAGCGGGAAATTGGGCGGCCTGGCGATCGACGTCTACGAGCAGGAAGCGAACCTGTTTTTCCAGGACCTGTCCTCGACCATCATCTGCGACGACGTGATCCAGCGCCTGGTCTCGTTCCCGAACGTGATCGTGACCGGCCACCAGGCCTTCTTCACCGTCGAGGCGATCGGGCAGATCATGCAGACCACGATCGACAGCCTGAGCGCCTTCGAGCGCGGCGAGCCGCTGCTCAACCGCGTGCCCGCCCCCTGAGGGCGGGACCACGCCGATTCACGCCGTCGGCAGGCGGTGCTCCTGGTAGAGCTCGCGCAGCCTGTTCTTCTGGACCTTGCCGGTGCCGCCCACCGGCAGCGCCTCGGCGAACACCACGTCGTCCGGGATCCACCACTTCGCGACCTTCCCCTCGAAGAAGTCCAGCAATTCCTCGCGCGTCAGCGCGGCGCCCGTGCGCCTGACCACCACCAGCAAGGGGCGTTCGTCCCACTTCGGGTGCGCCACGCCGATGCAGGCGGCCTGCAGCACGGCCGGGTGCGCCATGGCGATGTTCTCCAGGTCGATCGAGCCGATCCACTCGCCGCCCGACTTGATCACGTCCTTGCTGCGGTCGGTGATCTGCAGATAGCCGTCGGGGTCGATGGTGGCCACGTCGCCGGTCGGGAACCAGCCGTCGGCAAGCACCTCGCCGCCTTCGCCCCGGAAGTAGCCGGATACCACCCACGGCCCCTTCACCAGCAGGTGGCCGGCGCTCGCGCCGTCCCAGGGCAGCTCGGCCCCGTCGTCGTCGACGATCTTCAGGTCCACCCCGTAGATCGCATGCCCCTGCTTGCGCAGCACGGCGCGCTGTTCTTCCTTCGGCAGGGCCAGGTGCTTGGCCTGCAGGGTACAGGCGGTGCCGAGCGGCGACATCTCGGTCATGCCCCAGGCGTGCACCACCTCGACGCCCAGTTCGTCGATCAGGGTGTCCATCATGGCCGGCGGGCAGGCCGAGCCGCCGATGACGGTGCGACGGAAACGCGAGAAGCGCAGCCCGTTCTGCAGCACGTGATTGACCAGGCCCAGCCAGACCGTGGGCACGCCGGCCGAGAAGCTCACGCCCTCGAGCTCGAACAGTTCGTACAAGGACTTGCCGTCCAGCGCAGGCCCCGGAAACACCATCTTCGCGCCTGCCAGCGGCACCGAATACGGCAAGCCCCAGGCGTTCACGTGGAACATCGGCACCACCGGCAGCACGGTGTCGCGGCTGGACACGTTCAGGGCGTTCGGCATGGCCGAAGCATAGGCGTGCAGGACGGTCGAGCGGTGCGAGTACAGCACGCCCTTCGGGTTGCCGGTGGTGCCGGAGGTGTAGCACAGGCTGGCTGCCGAGCGTTCGTCGAACTGCGGCCAGGCGTAGTCGCCGGAAGCCGCGTCGACCAGGTCTTCGTAGCACAGCAGCAGCGGGATCCCGCTGTCCTGCGGCATGTTGGCGCGGTCGCACATCGCCACATAGCCCTTGACCGTCTTGCAGTGGCGCGCCATCTGCGCGATCGCGGGCAGGAAAGTCAGGTCGAAGAACAGGTATTGGCCCTCGGCATGGTTGATGATGTAGGCGATCTGCTCCGGATGCAGGCGCGGATTGATCGTGTGCAGCACCGCGCCCGAGCCGGACACCGCGTAATACAGTTCCATGTGGCGGTAGCCGTTCCAGGCCAGGGTCGCGACCCGGTCGCCCATGCCGACGCCAAGCCCCTGCAGCGCCTGGGCCATGCGGCGCGCGCGCGCCTCGCACTCGCGGTAGGTATAGCGGTGGATGTCGCCTTCGACGCGGCGCGAGACGATCTCGCCGGCGCCGTAGTGGCGCGCGGCGAAGGCGATGATGCTCGAGACCAGCAGCGGCTGGTCCATCATCTGCCCCATCAGGGGGCTGGCGGGAACGGTGTTCAATGCGGTGTTCAAAGCGGCGGTCATCGGTTCTCCTGGTGGCTGCTTGATGTCGAGTGTCGATGCTGCCTTGACCTTGCGTCAACGCAATTCGATTGCGCGGCGCAGCATGGCCACAGCAGCCGTGCCGATGGAATCGGCCCGGTACGGTAGAATCCTGCCAATGTCGGATGCATTACCGGCATCAGCGTGTTCGACCAACCACCGAAGGAGCTGCCATCACTGCCGACGAACTCCCCTTCAGCAACGCGTTCGCCGAGTTGCCGCCGGCTTTTTATACCCGACTCATGCCGACGCCCTTGCCGTCGCCCTATTTCATCGCTGCCAGCGCACCCGCGGCGGCGCTCGTAGGGCTCGACCCGCAGGCGCTGGCGCAGGAGGATTTCGTCGCCGTGTTAACCGGCAACAAGGTAGCGGTGCGTTCCCAGCCGCTGTCCGCCGTGTATTCGGGCCACCAGTTCGGCGTCTGGGCCGGCCAGCTCGGCGACG
Source organism: Massilia sp. X63 (assembly GCF_041023745.1). NCBI lineage: Bacteria > Pseudomonadati > Pseudomonadota > Betaproteobacteria > Burkholderiales > Oxalobacteraceae > Massilia > Massilia sp. X63. The sequence continues at coordinate 22,742 of NZ_JBFTEF010000004.1, read as the reverse complement.
GGCGCGCCATCGTGCTGGGCGACCTGCCGGGCCCGGACGGCGCGATGGAAGTCCAGCTCAAGGGCGCCGGCCTGACGCCCTACTCGCGCATGGGCGACGGGCGCGCCGTGCTGCGCTCGTCGATCCGCGAGTTCCTGTGCTCCGAAGCCATGGCCGCGCTCGGGATACCGACGACGCGCGCCCTGATGCTCACCGGCTCGCACCAGCGGGTGGTGCGCGAGACCATCGAGACCGCCGCCGTGGTCACCCGCATGGCGCCGTCCTTCGTGCGTTTCGGCTCCTTCGAGCACTGGCACTACCGCAACAAGCAGGACGAACTCCGGACCCTGGCCGACTACGTCATCAAGAACTGGTATCCGGAATTTGCCGGCGCCGCCAATCCCTACAAGGCCTTGCTGGCCGAGGTCACGCGCCGCACGGCGGTCATGATCGCCCACTGGCAGGCGGTCGGCTTCATGCACGGCGTGATGAACACCGACAATATGTCGATCCTCGGCCTGACGCTCGACTACGGCCCCTTCGGCTTCATGGAAGCCTTCGACGCCAACCATATCTGCAACCATACCGACCAGGGCGGGCGCTATTCCTATGCCAACCAGGTGCCGGTGGGGCACTGGAACTGCTACGCGCTCGGCAACGCGCTGCTGCCACTGATCGGCACGCCCGAGGACGCCGAGGAAGCGCTGGACGCCTACCGCCCCGCCTTCGGCGCGAAGCTCGACGAACTGCTGCACGCCAAGCTCGGCCTGTTCGATGCGCGCGAGGAAGACAGCGCCCTGTTCGACGCCATGTTCCAGCTGCTGCAGGCCAACCACGCCGACTTCACGCTGTTTTTCCGCCGCCTGGGCGAACTGCGCCTGGACGGCGGCGCGCACGACGACGCGCCGCTGCGCGACCTGTTCCTCGACCGCGCGGCCTTCGACGCCTGGGCCGGCCAGTACCGGGCCCGCCTGCGCCTCGAGCACAGCCAGGACGCGCTGCGGCGCGCCGCCATGCACCGCGTTAACCCGAAATACGTGCTGCGCAACTACCTGGCCCAGAGCGCGATCGAACAGGCCCAGAACGGCGACTTCGGCGGCGTGCACAAGCTGCTCGCCGTCCTCGAACACCCCTTCGACGAGCAGCCCGAGAACGAGGCCTACGCGGCGCTGCCGCCCGACTGGGCAGCCCACCTCGAGGTAAGCTGCTCCTCCTGAAGCAGGCAAGACCAGTACCAACCCAGCGACAAGCAACAAGCGAGAACGACATGAACGACGAATCTTCCAAACGCGTGACCAAGAGCGACGCCGACTGGCGCGCCCAGCTCGACCCGATGCAGTACCAGGTGACCCGCCATGCCGCCACCGAGCGCGCCTTCACCGGCAAGTACTGGGACCACCACGAGCACGGCATCTACCGCTGCGTGTGCTGCGACACGCCGCTATTCGAATCCGACGCCAAGTTCGAGTCCGGCTGCGGCTGGCCGAGCTATTTCAAGGCGCTCGACCCCGCCAATGTCATCGAGAAGCAAGACCGCAGCCACGGCATGCTGCGCACCGAGATCATCTGCGCGGTATGCGACGCCCACCTCGGCCACGTGTTCCCGGACGGCCCGCCGCCGACCGGCCTGCGCTACTGCATCAACTCGGCCGCGCTGCGCTTCGAACCCGCCTGAGGACGCCGAGATGATCAAGTTTTTGTTCGACATGCTGCCGGTGATCCTGTTCTTCGGCATCTATAAATATGGCGAAAGCAACCAGGACTGGGCCCACGGCGTGGTCACCGACTACCTGGGCTTCCTGATCTCGGGCGGCGCGGTGCCGGCCTCGCAGTCGCCGATCCTGCTGGCGACCGCGGTCACGATCCTGGCCACGGTGCTGCAGATCGTCTACCTGCTGGCGCGCCGCAAGAAAGTCGACGGCATGCTGTGGCTGTCGCTGGGCGTGGTGGTGGTGGCCGGCGGCGCCACGATCTACTTCCACGACGACACCTTCATCAAGTGGAAGCCGACCATCCTGTACTGGGCCTTCGGCGCCGCCTTGCTGCTGGCGCAGCTGATCTACCGCAAGAACCTGATGCGCTCGGCGCTCGGCGGCGCGATGAGCCTGCCGGACGCGGTCTGGAACCGCGTCCTGTATGCCTGGATCGCCTTCTTCGCCGGCCTCGGCCTGCTGAACCTGTTGATGGCCTTCGTGGTCTTCCGCAACGATACCGGCGCCTGGGTCAGCTTCAAGCTGTTCGGCATCACCGGCATCCTGTTCGCCTTCATCATCGCCCAGTCGCTGTTCCTATCCAAACATATCCAGGAGGATGCAAAAAATGGAAGCTAACCGTACCGAACGCCTGCGCGCCCGCCTGCAGGCCGAATTGTCCCCCACCGTCCTGGAGATCAGCGACGATTCGCACCTGCACGCCGGCCATGCCGGCGCCGCGTCCGGCGGCAGCCACTACAGCGTCAAAATCGTGTCCGACAAGTTCCAGGGCCTCACGCTGGTCATGCGCCATCGTCTTGTGTATGATGCCGTTCACGAAATGATTAACAAGGCGGAAATCCATGCGCTGGCCATCACGGCGCTCGCACCCTCGGAACCGGCTTGAGCTCATCGTTTCAGCTTGATTTAAGAATCGTGGCAGACAATATGTAACGCGAAGTACCAGAACTTGAAGTACAAGAACTAATCAAATCAAATCTCGTCCAAGCACATCCCTTCCCACAGGAATTCCAGAAATGACTTTTAAGCCAGCACGCCTGCTGTTAGCGCTGATCGCCGTCGCCGCGGCACCTGCCTTCGCCCAGAACCTCGCCGTCGTGAACGGCAAAGCCATCCCGACGTCGCGCGTCGAGGAAGCCGTCAAGCAGCTGGTCGCGGCCGGCCAGGGCCAGGATTCGCCGCAGCTGCGCCTCGCGATCAAGGAAGAGATGATTGCCCGCGAAGTGCTGATGCAGGAAGCGATCAAGCAGGGCTACGACAAGAAGCCGGAAGTCAAGCAGGCGCTCGACAACGCCCGCCAGGCCATCGTCGTCAACCAGCTCGCGCGCGACTACATCGCCAAGAACCCGGTGACCGATGCCGAAGTCAAGGCCGAGTACGACAAGTTCAAGGCCCAGACCGGCGACAAGGAATACCACGTGCGCCACATCCTGCTGGACACCGAAGCCGACGCCAACGCCGTGATCGCCAAGATCAAGGGCGGCGCCAAGTTCGAAGAACTGGCCAAGCAGTCGAAGGACACCGGCACCGCCGGCAACGGCGGCGACCTGGACTGGGCTACCCCGTCCTCGTTCCCGCCTGAATTCGCCGCCGGCTTCACCGGCCTGCAGAAAGGCGCCGTCACCGACAAGCCGGTGAAGACCGCCAACGGCTACCACGTCATCAAGCTCGACGACACCCGCGCGGCCAAGCTGCCGTCGCTGGAAGAAGTCAAGCCGCAGATCCAGGACGCCCTGGCCCAGAAAAAGCTGTCGGACTACCGTGACCAAATGGTCAAAAAGGCAAAGGTGCAGTAAGATGTACACCCGCCGGTGCTGAGCCAGCACCGGTTCTTGCCGCCGCGCGGCGAACTTTTCGTGTTTAGATAGGACCTTAACAATGATTTTGAAGCAAGCCCGCCTGTCCTTGGCTATCGGTTTGGCCGTGACCGCGATGATCGCCGCGCCCGCCTTCGCGCAAAACGTCGCGACCGTCAATGGCAAGCCCATCCCGGCGGCAAAGCTCGACCAGCTGGTCAAGCAAGTGGTCGCACAAGGCCGCGCCACCGATTCGCCGCAGCTGCGCGAAGCGATCAAGAAAGACCTGATCGGCCGTGAAGTGCTGATCCAGGAAGCCGACAAGCAAGGCATCGGCGGCCGCGCCGAGGTCAAGGCAGCCATCGACAACGCCCGCCAGAGCATCATCATCAATGCGATGCTGGCCGACTACGTCAAGAAGAACCCGATCACCGACGCCCAGATCAAGGCCGAGTACGACAAGTACAAGGCGCAAGTGGGCGACAAGGAATACCACGCACGCCACATCCTGGTCCCGACCGAAGACGAAGCCAAGTCCCTGATCACCAAGCTGAAGGGCGGCGCCAAGTTCGAAGACCTGGCCAAGCAGCACTCGAAGGACGGATCGGCGGCCAACGGCGGCGACCTGGACTGGGCAAGCCCGGCCAACTACGTGCCTGAGTTCTCCAAAGCCATGGTCGCCCTGCAAAAAGGCGCCATCACCGACACCCCGGTCAAGAGCCAGTACGGCTACCACGTGATCAAGCTCGAAGACGTCCGCCCGGCCAAAGTCCCGGCCCTGGACGAAGTCAAGCAGCAGGTCGCGGAACAGCTGCAGCAGCGCCAGCTGGCGCAGTACCGCGAAAGCCTGGTCAAGAAGGCCAAGATCCAGTAATCAGCCCCTGGCTTGATGCCAAGAGCGCTCCCGAGGGAGCGCTTTTTTTATTGCCGCGTGTTCGCCCGCCGCTCGGGCTCAGTCTTCGACGCAGTGCTTCGGGGCGCCCGGATAGTCGCCGTTGTTGTACTCGTCGAGCACGCTTGCCCACGCGCGCTGCAGCTGGCAGGCGCCCTTGACGCACACGCCGGGCTTGGGCGTGTTGAACCAGATGTTGGCGGCCACGACCACCGAGCGCAGGCTGTTCGGGGCCGAGGCGCCGGCCGCGAGATTCAGCGCGGCGGCGATGTACTGGTGGGCGAGAATCAAGTAGGCATCGCCCTGCGGCGGACTATCGAGCACCTGCTGCCAGCTCAGGCCGCTGCCATAGAAAACCGCATGCCGGTCATACTTGGGCCAGACGACGTCCGGCTTGCTCCCCCAGTAGCCTTGGGTACGCACGCAGCCTTTCGGCGCGCAGCTGCAATCCGCCAACAGGGCGTCCGGCGTCCCGCCCTCGGCCGCAACCAGGCTGGCGCAGGCGCTCGCGGCCGCCTGGGACGCGTCGGCTTCCTGGGCCGACGCCGGGCCGGCGCCGAAGCCGAGCATGAATCCTGCGGCAAGAATGAATCGAAGAACGAACTGCAGCGAGCCGGTGCGCAAGCTCATGGCTTCCTCCGTGTGAGATGGGCGACGGACCAGTCCGTCGTGCTTCCATGATGCGCGGTCGGCCGAGCTGCGGTCTTGCGTGAACTCAGCCACGTAAGTTATTGATTCATAGCCACATTTTCCCGCGAGCATGCGCCGCTGCGTGATGCTCCTACGCGTCCCTGCTCGCCAGTCCTATTGCAGCGCGGTGTCAACTGACTACCATGACTACGGTGTCATCCATGCATAGGAGAAGACGATGGACAAGGATAAATCGAAGGCAGCGGGCGGCGGGAAGACCGGCGCGGATCAGGGCGGACTGTGGCGTTACGACGTGCCGCAACAGGAGCCGGGCGCCGGCGCGGTGCAGTCGAACGCGGGCCATTACACCGGTGGTGCGCATGGCGGCGACAGCCAGGAAGGCGACTTCCTGACATCGCCGCCGGAAGCGAACGCGATGCCGGCAGGCGCGCCGCAGACCAGCCGCGGCAGCGCCGGCATGCCGGGGGCGGATCCGCAAACCGCACCGGTGCCCGGGGCCGCGGCTGGTGGTGGCGCCGGCGGCGCCGGTGAGATCGCCAGCGGCGGCAGCATCGGCAGTGGTGGCGGGGGTGGCGGTGGCGGCGATGAGGCCGGCGCCGCCAGCGGCGCCGGCGGCGGCCAGCCGGCCCCGGTCGGCAACGGCACCAAGGACCAACCGGTCTGGGCCACCTGAACCGCAGCAGCCATGAAAAAAGCGCCTCCGGGGAGGCGCTTGGCGTCGCATCAAGCGTTCAAGCGACCCACTTGCGCGCGTTGCGGAACATGCGCATCCACGGCGACTCGTCCGGCCAGCCGTCCGGGGCCCACGAGTGCACGGCGGTGCGGAACACGCGCTCGGCGTGCGGCATCATCGCGGTGAAGCGGCCGTCCGCGGTGGTGACGGCGGTCAGGCCGCCCGGCGAACCGTTCGGATTGAACGGATAGGCTTCGGTGGCCTGGCCGCGGTTGTCGACGTAGCGCAGCGACTTGACGACGCTGTCGATGTCGCCGGTCAGCGAGAAGTCGGCGAAGCCTTCGCCGTGGGCGATCGCCAGCGGCGCCTGGGTGCCGGCCATGCCGTCGAAGAAGATCGACGGCGAGTCCAGCACCTCGACCATGCCGAAGCGCGCCTCGAACTGTTCCGACTTGTTGCGGGTGAACTTCGGCCACGCCTGCGCGCCTGGAATGATCGACTTCAGGTTGCTCAGCATCTGGCAGCCGTTGCACACCCCCAGGCCGAAGGTATCCTGGCGCGCAAAGAAAGCCGCGAACTGATCCGAGAGCTGCGGGTTGAACAGGATGGTCTTGGCCCAGCCCTCGCCCGCGCCCAGCACGTCGCCGTAGGAGAAGCCGCCGACGGCGATCACGCCGTGGAAGTCCGCCAGCCTGGCGCGGCCCGCGATCAGGTCGCTCATGTGCACGTCGACCGCGGCAAAGCCGGCCTGGTGCATCACCCAGGCGGTCTCGATGTGGGAGTTGACGCCCTGCTCGCGCAGGATCGCCACGCGCGGCCGCACGCCCGTCGCGATGAAGGGCGCGGCTACGTTGTCGCTCAGGTCGAAGGTGAGCTTGGGCGACAGGCCCGGGTCGGTTTCGTCGAGCAGGCGATCGTATTCCTGGTCGGCGCAGTCCGGGTTGTCGCGCAGGCGCGCGATGCGCCAGCTGGTTTCGCTCCACAGGCGGTGCAGGCTGCTGCGCTTCTCGCTGTAGATCAGCTTGGCGTCGCGGGTGAACTCGATCACGCCGCGGTCGTTCAGCTTGCCGATGATGTGGCTGCAGGCGCCCAGGCCCAGCTCGCGCAGCACCGCCATGACGGCTTGCTTGTCCTCGGCGCGCACCTGCAGCACGGCGCCCAGCTCTTCGCTGAACAACGCGCGCAGGGTCATCTCGTTGCGGCGCTCGCCCACTTGCGTGGCCCAGTTCTTGGCGTCGCCCCAATCGGAAGCGTGCTCGCCTTCCATGGTGAGGATGTCGAGGTTGACCGACACGCCGGCGCGGCCGGCGAAGGCCATTTCGGCCAGGGTCGCATACAGGCCGCCGTCCGAACGGTCGTGGTAGGCCAGCAGCTTGCCTTCCTTGTTCAGGCGCTGGATCGCCTCGAAAAAGGCTTTCAGGTCTTGCGGCGAATCGACGTCCGGCGCGCTGTCGCCGATCTGCTGGAACACCTGCGCCAGGATCGACGCACCGAGGCGGTTCTTGCCGCGGCCGAGGTCGACCAGCACCAGGGCGGTGTCGCCCAGATCCGTGCGCAGCTGCGGGGTCAGCGAACGGCGCACGTCCACCACCGGCGCGAAACTCGACACGATCAGCGAGACCGGCGAGATCACCGACTTGTTCTCGCCCGCGTCGTTCCAGGTGGTGCGCATCGACAGCGAATCCTTGCCGACCGGGATCGAGACGCCCAGCGCCGGGCACAGTTCCATGCCCACCGCCTTGACGGTGTCGAACAGCGCGGCGTCCTGGCCCGGCTGGCCGCAGGCCGCCATCCAGTTGGCCGACAGCTTGATGTCGCCGATGTCGTCGATGGCGGCGGCGGCGATGTTGGTGATCGCCTCGCCCACGGCCATGCGGCCCGAGGCGGCGGCGTCGATCACGGCCAGCGGGGTGCGCTCGCCCATTGCCATCGCTTCGCCGCGGAAGCCTTCATACGACATGGCGGTGACCGCGCAGTCGCTGACGGGCACCTGCCACGGACCGACCATCTGGTCGCGCACGGTCATGCCGCCCACGCTGCGGTCGCCGATGGTGATCAGGAAGGACTTGTCGGCCACGGTCGGATTCAGGAGCACGCGGCGTGCGGCCTCCGCCAGCTCGATGCCGGTCAGGTCGATGGCCGGGAAGTCGTACTGGACGTGCTCGACCTCGCGCAGCATCTTGGGCGGCTTGCCGAGCAGGACGTCCATCGGCATGTCGACCGGGTACTCGTTGGCCGACCCCGCCGCCTGCGGGTCGATCACGCGCAGCTGGCGCTCTTCGGTGGCGGTGCCGACCACGGCGTAGGGGCAGCGCTCGCGCTCGCACAGCGATGCAAATTTATCAAGGTCCATTGGCGCAATCGCCAACACATATCGCTCCTGCGACTCGTTAGACCAAATTTCCTTCGGCGCCATGCCGCTCTCTTCCAGCGGGACCTTGCGCAGGTCGAACAGCGCGCCGCGCTTGGCGTCGTTGACGATCTCCGGGAAGGCGTTCGACAGGCCGCCCGCGCCGACGTCGTGGATCGAGATGATCGGGTTGTCCGCGCCCATCTGCCAGCAGCCGTTGATGACTTCCTGGGCGCGGCGCTCCATTTCCGGGTTGCCGCGCTGGACCGAGTCGAAGTCCAGGTCGGCGGTGTTGGTGCCGGTGGCCATCGACGAAGCCGCCGAGCCGCCCATGCCGATGCGCATGCCCGGGCCGCCCAGCTGGATCAAGAGGCTGCCGACCGGGATCTCGTCCTTGTGGGTATGCCCTGCGGAGATGTTGCCGATGCCGCCGGCGATCATGATCGGCTTGTGGTAGCCGTAGACGTTGCCGGCCGCGCCCACGTTCTGCTCGTAGGTGCGGAAGTAGCCGCCCAGCACCGGGCGCCCGAATTCGTTGCTGAAGGCGGCGCCGCCGATCGGGCCGTCGATCATGATCTGCAGCGGCGTGGCGATGCGTTCCGGCTTGCCGTAGACGGCATCGCTGCGCGCCTCGCCGCCCTTGGTGACGTCGCTCGCGTTCTCCCACGGACGCTGGGCATCCGGCAGCAGCAGGTTCGACACCGTGAAGCCGGTCAGGCCGGCCTTCGGCTTGGCGCCGCGGCCGGTCGCGCCCTCGTCGCGGATCTCGCCGCCGGCGCCGGTCGAGGCGCCCGGGAACGGCGAAATCGCGGTCGGGTGGTTGTGGGTCTCGACCTTCATCAGGATGTGGGTCAGCTCGTCCGACGCAGCGTATTCCTGGCCCTGGCGCGGGAAGAAGCGGGTCACGCTGGCGCCCTCGATGATCGAGGAGTTGTCGCTGTAGGCGACCACGGTGCCGCGCGGGTTCAGCTGGTGGGTGTTCTTGATCATCCCGAACAGCGACTTGTCCTGCTTGACGCCGTCGATGATCCAGTCGGCGTTGAAGATCTTGTGGCGGCAGTGTTCCGAGTTGGCCTGCGCGAACATCATCAGCTCGACGTCGGTCGGATTGCGCTGCGCCTTGGTGAAGGCGTCGTGCAGGTAGTCGATCTCGTCGTCCGACATCGCCAGGCCCAGTTCCGTGTTGGCGCGCACCAGCGCCTCGCGCCCCTGCTTGACCACGTCGACGGTCTCGAGCGAGCGGCCTTCGAGTTCGGCGAACAGGCGCTGGGCCTCGTCGGCGTGGCGCAATACGGTTTCGGTCATGCGGTCGTGCAGCAGCGCGGCCACAAGCGCCACTTCGTTCTCTGCCAGCTTCTTCGGCGCCTTGAAGCCGGTGCCGAGAATGCCGCCCTTGAGGACCACGGTGTAGCCGACGCCGCGCTCGATGCGCTGCACGTGCGCCATGCCGCAGTTGTGTGCGATGTCGGTGGCCTTCGAGGCCCACGGCGAGATCGTGCCCAGGCGCGGGATGACGAAGAACTCCTCGGTCACGCCTTCGTACACCGTTTCAGGCGCAGGCTCGCCATAGGTGAGCATGGCGGACAGGCGCTCGGTGTCGTCGACGCTCAAGGCTGCACTGCTGTCGATGAAATGGTAGAAGCGGGCCTGAACTGCGGCAATCGATGGTGCGACGGCTTGGAGTTGCGACAGGAGGCGTTGGCTACGGAAGGCGGAGAGGGCGTTGGAACCCGGCAGAATCAACATGGCTGAGAAGTTGGTTGATGCAGCGTCGCTGCTTGGGTGGAAGATAGCCCGCCATTATACAGTGTTGCAATGCAGCGTTGCATTCCCGGCAGGGTTGACCTTGCGGAACGGACATTTCTTGATCCGGATGAAACTTATCGGTATTGTGAGGGCTACATAATGACAAGAGGTGCGCCGCGACGCGCACACCACGGGAATGGAAGCGAGATGCAAGAGAATGCGAACCTGACGGTCCTGATCGTCGACCCCAACCAGGGCATGCGCGCCAGCCTGCAGAACATGCTGAACCAGGCCGGCATCACCCGGGTGGAGTCGGCGATGAATGCCAGCACCGCGATCAAGCAGCTGGCCCGGCGCGGCTACGACATCATCCTCTGCGAATACGACCTGGGCGGCGCCGCGGGCGACGGCCAGGACGGCCAGCAGCTGCTGGAAGACCTGCGCCACCATCGCCTGATCACGGCCTCGACCATCTTCATCATGCTCACGTCCGAGGGCGTGTACGACAAGGTGGTCAGCGCCGCCGAACTGACCCCGACCGACTACGTGCTCAAGCCCTTCACGGTCGAGATGCTCAGCACCCGCATCAAGCGCGCGCTGGAGCGCCGCAGCGCCCTGCTCCCGGTCTGGCAACTGGCGGCGGCGGGCAAGCCCCGGGAGGCCATCCGTGCCTGCGCCGGCGCCGCCAGCGCCCACCCGCGCTATGCGCTGGACTTCCTGCGCCTGAAGGCGGAGCTGCACGTGGCGAACGGCGAAGCTGCCGAAGCCGGCGCGATCTACCGCCAGGTACTGGCCGAGCGTCCGCTGGGCTGGGCCGGGCTGGGCCTGGCGCGCACCATGCTCGCGCAAGGGGCCGTCGAGGACGCACGCGACACCCTGGCGGCGCTGGTGCAGGCCAATCCGCGCCTGATGGCGGCCTACGACCTGCTGGCGCGCTGCCACGAGCAGCTGGACGCGAAGGACGAGGCGCAGAAGGTGCTGGAAGAAGCCGTGACGATCTCGCCGCACATGGTGCGGCGCCTGCGCAAGCTGGGCGAGGTCGCCCTGGAGAACGGCGACGCCGAGGCGGCCGAGAAATCGTTCAAGCAGGTCGTCAGCAAGGCCCGCTATTCGGAATTCCGCAATCCCGAAGACCACGTCAACCTGGTCAAGGCCATGGTCTCGCGCGGCGACGTGGCGGGCGCCGGCGGCGTGATCCGCGACCTCGAGCGCTCGCTGCGCGGCAGCGCCAACGTCGATGCCTGCAAGGCCTATTCGAACGCCCTGCTACAGGAAAAGATGGGCAACCTGGGCGCTGCCGTGGCCGAACTCACGAACGCGGTCAGCGCGGCGCGCACCAGCAGCGGGTTGTCGCCGGCCATCAAGATCGGCCTGGCCCAGGCCTGCCTCGAGCACCGGATGGACGAGCAGGCCTCGAACGTCATGTTGAGCGTGATGGGCGACGCCGGCAACCAGGTGACGGTGGACCAGGCGATGAACGTGTTCGTACGCGCCGGCCGCCCCGACCTGGCCGACGGCATGGGCCAGCAGTTGCGTGCCCAGGCCCAGATCCTGCTGGGCGTGGCCGACGAGAAGCGCAACATGGGCGACGTGCGCGGCGCCGTCCAGACCTTGCTCGAAGCCCTGCACATGGCGCCGGGCAACCTGCAGGTGATGGTGGCCGTCGCTGGCGGCATCCTGCGCCAGGTGAACGAGCTCGGCTGGGACCATGCGCTCGGCGAAGTGGCGCACGAGCAGATCGAGCGGCTGCGCGCGATCGACCCGGGCCATCCGCGCCTGGCCGCCCTCGGCGACGAATTCCTGCAGGCCAAGCGCAAGTACGGTATCTCGACCTAGGCCGGGCCGGCCTCGGCGCGGCGGCCACCAGGACCAGGCGGGCGGAAGACGGGCGCGCTTCGCCTTCAAGGCGCCTCGTGAACAAGCGTCAGGGCGCGCCGTATCCGCCGCCGCCCGGCGTCTCGATCACGAACAGGTCGCCCGGCTCCATGCCCACCTTGCCGATGTGGCCCAGGGACTCCACCGTGCCGTCGGCGCGCAGCACGGTATTGCGTCCGCGCTGGCCCGGCGCGCCGCCCGCCATGCCGAAGGGCGCATGGATGCGGTTGTTCGACAGGATGGCCGCCGTCATCGGTTCCAGGAAGCGCAGCATCCGCACCCCGCCGTTGCCGCCGTGCCAGCGCCCCGCCCCGCCGGAGCCGTGGCGGATGGCGTAGCTCTCCAGCCGTACCGGGAAGCGGAACTCGAGGATTTCCGGATCGGTCAGGCGCGAGTTGGTCATGTTGGTCTGCACCACATCGGTACCGTCGAAGCCCTCCCCGGCCCCGGAGCCGCCCGAGATGGTCTCGTAGTACTGGTAGCGGGCATTGCCGAAGGTGAAGTTGTTCATCGTGCCCTGGCTGGCCGCCATCACGCCCAGCGCGCCGTACAAGGCATTGGTGATGCAGGTCGAGGTCTCGACATTGCCCGACACCACCGAGGCCGGATAATGCGGGTTGAGCATCGAGCCCGGCGGGATGATCACCTTCAAGGGCTTCAGGCAGCCGGCATTCAGCGGGATCTCGTCCTCCACCAGGGTGCGGAACACGTACAGCACCGCCGCCATGCACACGCTCGACGGCGCATTGAAGTTGTTCGGCAGCTGGTCCGAGGTGCCGCTGAAGTCGATCTCGGCGCTGCGGCTGGCGCGGTCGACCCGGATCGCCACCTCGATCCGCGCCCCGTTGTCGAGCTCATAGCTGTAGCGGCCGTCCTTCAGGGCCGAGATCACGCGCCGCACCGCTTCCTCGGCATTGTCCTGCACGTGACCCATGTAGGCGCGTACCACATCGAGGCCGAAGTGCGCGACCATCCGGTGCAGTTCCTCGACGCCCTTCTGGTTGGCCGCCACCTGGGCGCGCAGGTCGGCCATGTTCTGGTCCGGATTGCGCGCCGGGTAGCGCGCCCCGGTCAACAGTGCGCGCATCGCCTCCTCGCGCAGCACGCCGTCGCGCCCGTCGATCAGCTTGAAGTTGTCGATCAGGACGCCCTCCTGCTCGATGTGGTTCGAGTCCGGCGGCATCGAGCCCGGCGTGGTGCCGCCGATGTCCGCATGGTGGCCGCGCGAGCCGACGTAGAACAGGATCTCCGCGCCGGCTTCGTCGAACACCGGCGAAATCACGGTGACGTCGGGCAGGTGGGTGCCGCCGTTGTAAGGATCGTTCAGCACGTAGACGTCGCCGGCCTGCATGCGGCCGGCGTTCTTGCGCATCACGGTCTTGATGCTCTCGCCCATCGAGCCAAGGTGCACCGGCATGTGCGGGGCATTCGCCACCAGCTTGCCGTCGGCGTCGAAGATCGCGCAGCTGAAGTCGAGGCGCTCCTTGATGTTCACCGAATAAGCCGTGTTCTGCAGGCGCAGGCCCATCTGCTCGGCGATCGACATGAACAGGTTGTTGAAGATCTCGAGCATCACCGGGTCGGCCGTGGTGCCGATGGCGCGCCGCTCGGGCAGCGCCTCCACGCGCCGCAGGACCAGGTGATTGTGCGGCGTGACCTGGGCCTCCCAGCCCGGCTCCACCACCGTGGTCGCATTCGCCTCGGCGATGATGGCCGGCCCGCGCACGCGGTCGCCCGGCTTCACGCCGTCGCGCAGGAACACGCCGGTGTCGACCCAGGCGCCGCCGCTGAACATGCGCACCGTCTCGCCCGGGGTCGGCGCCGCGCCGCCAGATGCCGCCTGGGCCGCCTGGGCCGCCGCCTCCTCCGGTGCGTCCGAACGGCCGATGGCCTCCACCGACACCGCTTCCACCACCAGGCCGCGCGACGGCATCAGGAACGAATAGCGGCGCTTGTAGGCCTGCTCGAAGGCGGCCTGCATGTCCTCCACCTCGCCGAAGGGCACGACGATGGCCGAATCCGTGCCTTCGTAGCGCAGGTGCACGCGCTCGACCAGGACGATGCGTTCGGCGGCCACGCCCTGCCCCAGCAACTGGGCGCGCGCATCAAGGCCCAGCGCGGCCAGGCGCACGGCCAGCGCATCGCTGCCGGCCTCGTTCAGGCGCAGCTCGACCGCCTGCTCGCGCATCGCCGTCTGGTCCGCCAGGCCCATGCCATAGGCCGACAGCACCCCGGCCAGCGCATGGATGAACACCGTCTTCATGCCCAACGCGTCGGCCACCAGGCAGGCGTGCTGGCCGCCGGCGCCGCCGAAACTGGTGAGCGCATAGTCGGTGACGTCATGGCCGCGCTGCACCGAGATCTGCTTGATGGCGTTGGCCATGTTGCCGACCGCGATCTGGATGAAGCCTTCGGCCACCGCTTCGGGCGCCGGCCTGCTGCCGGTGGCTGCGCCGATCCGGTCCGCCATCGCGGCGAAGCCGGCGCGCACCGCTTCCAGGTCGAGCGGCTGGCCGCCGCTGGGCCCGAACAGCTGCGGAAAATGGCGCGGCTGAATCTTGCCGAGCATGACATTGCAGTCGGTGACCGCCAGCGGCCCGCCGCGCCGGTAACTGGCCGGGCCGGGATTGGCGCCGGCGCTGTCCGGCCCCACGCGGTAGCGGGCGCCGTCGAAGTGCAGGATCGAACCGCCGCCGGCAGCCACCGTGTGGATGCTCATCATCGGCGCGCGCATGCGCACGCCGGCCACCTGGGTCTCGAACACCCGCTCGAACTCTCCGGAAAAGTGCGACACGTCGGTGGAGGTGCCGCCCATGTCGAAGCCGATCACGCGCTCGAAGCCGGCCAGCCGGCTGGCGCGCACCATGCCGACGATGCCGCCGGCCGGCCCGGACAGGATGCTGTCCTTGCCCTGGAAGGCGCGCGCGTCGGTCAGGCCGCCGCTGGACTGCATGAACTGCAGGTTCACGCCTGGCAGCTCGCCCGCCACCTGGTCGACGTAGCGGCGCAGGATCGGCGACAGGTAGGCGTCGACCACGGTGGTGTCGCCGCGCGCCACCAGCTTCATGAGGGGGCTGACCTGGTGCGACACCGAGATGTGCGTGAAGCCGATCTCGCGCGCGATGCGCGCGGTCGCGGCCTCGTGCGCCGTGTAGCGGTAGCCGTGCATGAACACGATGGCCAGCGCGCGCAGGCCGCGCCCGTAGGCCGCCTGCAGGCCGGCCCGGGTGGCCGCTTCGTCCAGGGGCAGCACGATCTCGCCGTGCGCGCCCATGCGCTCGTCGACCTCGACCACCTCGGCATACAGCAGTTCCGGCAGCACGATGTGGCGGTCGAACAGGCGCGGACGGTTCTGGTAGGCGATGCGCAGCGCGTCGCGGAAGCCACGGGTGATCGCCAGCACGGTCGGCTCGCCCTTGCGCTCCAGCAGCGCATTGGTGGCGACCGTGGTGCCCATCTTGACCGCCTCGACCTGCGCCACCGGCAGCGGCGCGCCCGGGGCCACGCCGAGCAGGTGGCGGATGCCGGCCACGGCAGCGTCGCGGTACTGCTCCGGGTTCTCGGACAGCAGCTTGTGCGTCACCAGTTGCCCGTCGGGCCTGCGCGCCACGATGTCGGTGAAGGTGCCGCCTCGGTCGATCCAGAACTGCCAATCCATGTATGTGCTCCTGCCGCGTCGCTCAAAACGCTTATTGTAGTCCGGACGCGCGACCGTTTCGGCAAAATGGATGACAATACGGCCATGGAAAACGACCTCTACACCGTCGCGCAGCTGCGCGACATTGAACGCGCGGCCTATGCCGGACTGGAACCGGGAACACTGATGCGGCGCGCCGGCGAAGCCGCGGCGCAGTTCGCACTGGAACTGCTGGGCAACAGCCGCGACCTGCCGGTGCTGCTGCTCGCCGGCCCCGGCAACAACGGCGGCGATGCGCTGGAGACGGCCGCCATCCTGGCCGACGCCGGCATCGACGCCACCGTGCTCCACCTGCCCGGCCAGCACGAGACTTCCATGGAGGCCGCCAGCGCACACGAACGCGCGCGCGAAGGCACGGTCGGCTTCATCGACATGCTGCCGCCCGATGCCGAATGGGGGCTGGTGGTCGACGGCCTGTTCGGCATCGGGCTGGCGCGCCCGCTCGAGGGCGAATACCGCGCGCTGGTGGCCTCGCTCGGCACCCTGCGCTGCCCGGTGCTGGCGCTGGACGTGCCCAGCGGCCTGGATGCGGACACCGGCGCCGTGATCGGCCCCGACGGCATCGCGGTGCGCGCCACCCACACCATCACCTTCCTGGGCAACAAGCCGGGGCTGCACACCGGCGACGGACGCGACTACGCCGGCCAGGTGCGGGTGGCGACGCTAGACGTGGCGCTGGAATGCCTGCCCGCGCCGGCCGCGCGCCTCGGGTCGGCGGACGTGTTCGGCCGGCACCTGGCGCCACGCCGCCAGAACACCCACAAGGGCAGCTTCGGCGACGTGGCGGTGATCGGCGGCGCCCACGGCATGGCCGGCGCCCCGGTGCTGGCCGCGCGCGGCGCCCTGTATGCCGGCGCCGGCCGCAGCTTCGTGGCCATGCTCGACCCCGGTCCCGGCTACGACAGCGTGCAGCCCGAGATCATGTTCCGGCCTGCGGACGACTTCGCGTTCGAGCGGCGCACCCTGGTGATCGGCCCCGGCATGGGCGGCTCGGCCGGCGCCATGCGCCTGCTGGCCAAGGCGCTGGACAGCGACAGTCCGCTGGTGATCGACGCCGACGCCATCAACCTGATCGGCGCCAGCCCGGAGCTGCTGGGTCGCCTGGCCGGGCGCACTGCCCCGGCGGTGCTGACCCCGCATCCGCTCGAAGCCGCGCGCCTGCTGGGCATGACGGCGGCGGTGATCCAGGCCGACCGCCTGGAAGCGGCGCGCGAGATGGCGCTGCGCACCAGGGCGACCGTGATCCTGAAAGGCTCGGGCTCGGTGATCGCGCGGGCGGACGGCGCCATCCTGGTCAACCCGACCGGCAACGCCGGCCTGGCGACGGCCGGCAGCGGCGACGTGCTCGCGGGAATCTGCGGCGCGCTGCTGGCGCAGGGCTGGCCCGCATGGGAAGCGGCGGCCGGCGCGGTGTGGATCCACGGCGCCGCGGCCGACCTGCTGGTGGCGCACGGCGTCGGCCCGATCGGCCTGACCGCCGGCGAACTGCCGGCTGCGGCGCGCGCGGTGCTGAACCTGCTGGTTGCCGACGCTGGGTGACGGTAGGGTGGACGGCAGAGCCGTACCCCCTACGAACTCAGGCCAGGCGGCCGGCGGCGATGGTGATCGTCCGCCCGCAGCGTGCCGCCATGGCCGGGTCGTGCGTCACCAGCACCAGGGTCGAACCGCGCTCGCGGTTCAGTTCGAACATCAACTGGATGATCTGTTCGCCGGTGGCGGCATCCAGGCTGCCGGTCGGCTCGTCCGCGAACAGCAGCGGCGGCTCGGTGACGAAGGCGCGCGCCAGGGCGACGCGCTGCTGCTCGCCGCCCGACAGGTACTTGGGATAATGGCGCAGCCGGCTCGACAGGCCGACACGGCCCAGCATCGCCTCGGCCTTTGCCCGCGCATCCTTGTCGCCGCGCAGCTCCAGCGGCAGCATCACGTTTTCCAGCGCATTCAGGTGGGCCAGCAACTGGAAGGACTGGAACACGAAGCCCAGCTTGGCCTTGCGGAAGGCGGCGCGGCCGTCTTCGTCGAGCGCGAAGATATCGGTGCCGTCCAGCAGCACCTTCCCGCTGGAGGGGGTGTCGAGGCCGGCGAGCAGGCCGAGCAGTGTCGACTTGCCGGAGCCGGAAGCGCCGACGAGCGCGAGCGTCTCTGCCGGTTGCACGGTAAAATCGATGTCTTGCAGGATGGTGAGTTCGCCGCTGGCGTCCGCCACCCGCTTCGACAGGCCGCTGACGGCGATTGCCGCCGGCCTCAGGGTTTCATTGGCCAGACCGTTCTTGTACGCCTCGGGGTGATCACGCATGCTAGTTTTTCTTAAGAAGTTGTCTGTCGCTGCCTGCCTGACATTGGCAGCAGCGGCGAGCGCCTATTCTGCACCAAAAACCGTGCTGGTGGTGGGAGACAGCCTGTCTGCCGAATACGGCATCGCGCGCGGCGCCGGCTGGGTGTCCCTGCTCGAACAGAAGCTCAAGGCCGAAAAGATCGCCGCGAAGGTGGTCAATGCCAGCATCAGCGGCGAGACCACGATCGGCGGCCGCACCCGCATGCCGGCCCTGCTGGACCAGCACAAGCCCGACGTCGTGGTGCTCGAACTGGGCGCCAACGACGGCCTGCGCGGCCTGCCGGTGGCCTCGGCCGAGGGCAACCTGCGCGCCATGGTGAACATGGCGCAGCAAAAGCAGGCCAAGGTGGTGCTGGTCGGGATGCGCATGCCGCCCAACTACGGCCGCGCCTACACCGAGAGCTTCTTCAACATGTACAAGAAGCTGTCGCAAGAGACCAGGTCGCCATTGGTGCCCTTCATGCTGGAGGGCGTGGCCGACAAGCCGGCCCTGTTCCAGCAGGACCGCCTGCACCCCACCGCCGCCGCCCACCCCATCATCCTGAACAACATCTGGCCGCAATTCGCGCCCCTCGTGAAAAAACAATGAAATACCCTGCCGTCCTGAGCTTTGCCGACATCCTTCCGGAACTCGATTCCTTCGACACCATCATCGACGCGCGCAGCGAGTCCGAATACGCGCTCGACCGCATCCCCGGCGCCATCAACGCGCCGGTGCTGGACGACGCCCAGCGCGTGCGCGTCGGCACCCTGTACAAGCAGGTCGGCGCCTTCGAGGCAAAGAAGGTCGGCGCCCCGCTGGTGGCCGCCAACGTCGCGCGCCACATCGAGGCCCTGTGGGCCGACAAGCCGCGCGACTGGAAACCGCTGGTCTACTGCTGGCGCGGCGGCAACCGCAGCGGCGCGATGGCCCACATCCTGGCCAAGATCGGCTGGCCGGTGATCCAGCTCGACGGCGGCTACAAGGCCTACCGCGCGCATGTGGCGGCGGCGCTGGAGAACCCGCCCGAACTCGACTTCCGCGTCGTGTGCGGCACCACCGGCAGCGGCAAGAGCCGGCTGCTGGAGACCCTCGACCGCATCGGCGCCCAGGTGCTCGACCTGGAAAAGCTGGCCGCCCATCGCGGCTCGGTGCTCGGCCACCTGCCCGACGCGCCGCAGCCGACCCAGAAGATGTTCGAGAGCCAGATCTGGAACACGCTGCGCCATTTCGATCCATCCAGGCCGGTGTTCGTGGAATCCGAAAGCAAGAAGGTCGGCAACCTGCGGGTGCCGGATGCGGTGATGACGCGCATGCGCGCTTCGCCCTGCATCGCGCTCTCGCTGTCGCGCGAGAACCGCGTGCGGCTGCTGATGGAGGATTACGAACACTTCTGCAAGAACCCCGACGCCCTCACCGCCCAGCTCGATCATCTGGTGCAGCTGCACGGCCACGAGAAGATCAAGGCCTGGCACGACATGGCCAACAGCGGCGCGATGCCCGAACTGGTGGCCCAGCTGCTGCAGGAGCACTACGATCCGGCCTACCTGCGCTCGATCGACCGCAACTTCGCGCAGTTTCCAAAGGCGGCGTCGCTGGCGCTGCAGGATATTTCGGAAGCGGATTTCGTGGCGGCCGCGCGGCAGCTGCACGCGGCCTGAACGGCCAGCGCCTTCATCCAGGCTACAGGCAGCAGAGTCGTCGTCCCGGCGCAGGCCGGGATTCAATCTTGTCGCACACTGAACGCCGGCGCTCCTGGCGACCAGGAAACAGCTCAGCAGTTCAACCCTCATCCATCGTTGAAGATGACAGCGCCAAAGCAAAAAGGCCCGGCTACTCAGGTAGCCGGGCCTTTCTTACATCTGGGCGATCGGTCGTCGCTTACTCGCCGTCGTTCTTCACGCCCAGCTGCGAGGGCTGCACGTTGATCTTCGCCTTCGCCTTGGCCTTGAGCGCCTCGACGTAGTTGAACATCTCGGCCTGGCCGACCAGGCCAGAGATCTGCTGGGCTTCCTGCTTGCGGCGGTTGGCGTCCGGGGCGGCCGGTTGCGAGACCTTGCCGATGCGGTACACGCCATAGCCCTGGCCCGGGACTTCCACGCCGACGTAGGCCGGCAGCTTGGTCGCGTCGGCCTTCAGCACGGCGATCGCAGCGGTCGTGTTGATGCTCGGCTCCTTGGTGCGGCTCACCACGGTCGGGGCGCCGAAGCCGGTCGCGTCGCCCGATGCCTTGGCCGCGGCCAGCTTCTGCTCGCCGGCGGCCTTGGCCAGGCGCGCCGCTTCTTCCAGGGTCACGCGCTGGCGGATCTGGGCGTCGACTTCCGCCAGCGGACGCTTGGTGGCCGGCTTGAACTCGAGCACGCGGCCCGAGATCAGCACGCTCGGCGACACTTCGACCGCTTCGGTGTTGCGCTTGTTCTTGACGGCATCCACGCCGAAGATCGCGGCCAGGAACTTCTCGTTGTTGAACGGCGCCTGGCCCAGCTGCGGGTTCGGCTTGCGGGTCAGGCCGTCGACGGTCTCGATCTTCAGGCCCAGCTTGTCGGCCACGGGCTTCAGGCTTTCCGACTGCTCGTACACCATGTTGGTGAAGGTCTCGGCCATTTCCGAGTACTTCTTCGACATCTTCTGCTTCTTCAGGTCGGCGGCGATCTCTTCCTTCGCAGCGTCGACCGGCTTCTGCGCGGCCGGTTTCAGCGCGGTGAGCTTGATGATGTGATAGCCGAACTCCGACTGCACCAGGCCACTGGTCTCGCCTTCCTTGAGCGCGTAGATCGCGTCCTCGACCGGCTTGACGAAGGCGCCCTTCTCCACCACGCCCAGGTCGCCGCCGGCCGGGGCCGAGCCCGGATCCTGCGACTGCGCCTTGGCGATCTCGGCGAAGTTGGCCGGGTTCTTGCGCACCTCGGCCAGCACCGCTTCGGCCTTGGCCTTGGCGGCGGCCTGGTCGGCCGGCTTGGCGTCGCGCGCCACCGTGATCAGGATGTGGCTGGCGGTACGCTGTTCCGGCGTGCTGTAGGCCTTGAGGTTCTTGTTGTAGTACTCGCCGATCTCTGCGTCGCTCACCTGCACCTGGCCGGCGACGGCGTCGGCGTCGAACACGACGTACTCGGCCTTCACCTGTTCCGGGATGGTGAACAGCTGGGCGTTCTTGTCGTAATAGGCCTTGACCATCGCGTCGGTGACTTTCACCTGCGGCAGGTACTGCGCGATCGGGAACAGCATTTCCTGGACTTCGCGCTCCTGGTCGTTGATGTCCGACAGGCGCTGGGTGACGCTGCGCGGCGCGAACGCGGTCGACTGGATCGAGCCCGACAACTGCTGCACGGTCAGGTCGCGGCGCAGGCGCTGGTCGAACATCGCCGGGGTCATGCCCTGGGCAGCCAGGGCGGCCTTGTACTGCTCCATGTCGAAACTGCCGTCCGGCTTGCGGAAGGACTGCACTTCGGCGATCGTCTTGGCCAGCGCGGCGTCGCCCACGGTCATGTGGTTGCGCGCGATCTCGGCATTGATGGCGCGTTCCGCCACCAGGTTGTTCAGGATCGCCTGCTTGGCTTCCGGCGTCTCGAACATCTTCTGGTCGAACTGCGGACCCATCATCTGGCGCGCCTGGTCGATCTGGCGGCGCTGGGCCTCTTCCCATTCCTGCTGGGTCACCTTCTGGCCGGCCACGGTCGCCACGCCGGCGGCGGCGTCGCCGCGGTTCTGGTAGCTCTCGACACCGACTAACACGAACGACGGCACGATCAGCACGAGCAGCAGCCCCTGCATCACGCGCTTGTTGTTACGGACAAAATCAAACATGGTCAGCCATTCAAGGTTGAGAATGCTTTAACAGCACAGGTTAAAAAAAAAGGCGAACTCGCGTTCGCCTCTTCTCGTCTTCCGACACCTTTGCAGGCTTCGGATCTTACTGAATTCTGGCGGAGCGGACGGGGCTCGCCCACGTGCCGCGGGCCGCGGATTGCCTTGCAAGTCAATCCCTTCTCGCCCAAGCCGTGCTCCCCGCAGGGGGAGCACTACTTTCCTACATGTTCTGGCGGAGCGGACGGGGCTCGAACCCGCGACCCCCGGCGTGACAGGCCGGTATTCTAACCAACTGAACTACCGCTCCAGAATAATGTTGTGGATGTTGGCGGAGCGGACGGGGCTCGAACCCGCGACCCCCGGCGTGACAGGCCGGTATTCTAACCAACTGAACTACCGCTCCAACAAGAATTCACTACATTGCATTACCTTTGCAGGTAGTGCCTCTGCGTGTCACCGCAGAGAAGGCATTAGTTTACAGCATCTTTCAGAGCTTTACCAGCCTTAAATTTCGGAACCTTTGCAGCTGCAATCTTGATCGGTTCCTTGGTGCGCGGATCGCGGCCGGTACGGGCAGCGCGCTCACCGACGGTGAAGGTGCCGAAGCCCACCAGCGTGACGCTGTCGTTGTTCTTCAGGGACTCCGTCACGGCATTGATCATCGCGTCGAGCGCGCGCGTGGCCGAGGCCTTGGTAATGTCCGCGGACTTCGCGATTTCTTCGATCAGTTCTGTCTTGTTCACTCTAACCCTCGTATACGTTGGACGCCGCGGCGCCTTCCTGCAAAAGTGCAAGCGCGTATTAAACAAGGGCAACATTGGTCTGTCAAGCAACATCCGTGGAGGGTGCAGTCGGTTGTGTGCGCAAGGCACTTGTTTCAGCGCTGAGGATGGAGGTTCGCGACACTGGCCTCACCGCACACCAGATCCCAAACGCCGTGCGCACCCACCAGCAAAAAAGGCGCTGTCCCCATTCGCTGTTGGACGTCCTGAACTGTCGAGCCAATTCGCTGTCTGACAAGTCCGATCGACAGCGGAGGCGGCGATGCAGGCGGCGAGCTTCAGGAAATGGCTGGAACCTCTGGCGCAGCTCAGCAGGCGCCAGCGTGAACAATTGCTTGAACGTTTGCGGCCGGCCGTCGACCTGGACCGCGTGTGCGCCGCGATCGAAGGCGCGCGGGCCGTCTCGTGTTGCCCATCCTGTCGAGGGCAACGCCTGCACCGGCACGGACACGACCGCGGGGTGCAGCGCT